>CABTWE010000001.1 GCA_902488465.1 uncultured Tissierellia bacterium
GAAATGAATTTCTGCCGAAGCTTCAATTCTTTTCTTCATCGTTCGACTTGCATGTGTTAAGCACGCCGCCAGCGTTCGTCCTGAGCCAGGATCAAACTCTCAAGTGAAAGTTCGAGCCAAGCTCTTTATTATTCGCTTTTTATAGTGGTTTTGCTTCCACTTTTGAATTAACTTTGTAGTTAGATTCTTGTCTACTTTTTACATTATTTCATTATTTAGGTTCTTCGCTCTCTCGAGCTGACAATAGTTATTATATCATATCGATTTAACCTTGTCAACACTTTTTTAATGTTTTTTTATAATTTTTTTAAAAACTTTTTTAAGTGTTTTTCGTGCCTCTTGAGGCAACTTTTATATCTTAGCATAAATAAAAATGGTTGTCAAGTGTTTTTTCTAATAATTTAAATTATTTCTTTTATTGCCTCAAGTTCATTGTCCACGCCATGTTCTTGTTCATATCTATTTATTTCATTTAGTATTTGTTCATTCTCGCCCATGTTATAAAGAGCATTTATTTTTAGTTTCGTTCTTTCTTTTGACTCAGGAAGTTTATCAATAATTTCAATAGCTTCTTCATATTTATTGTAACTTAATAAATATGCTGCTCTCTCCATCTCGGATTTTTCAAAGATGGCTTTATAAGCTATATCAAGTGCTTCTTTTACCTCTTCCCAATCATTACTTGTCTTGTTTGATTCTTCAAGACCCTTTGTGTATAGAAGTCTAGCTCTTAGCGCATCACCTTCTGCTTCATAGCTCTTTGCTAGGTAGTAAATATATTTGCCATCTTTTGTTTTTTCGTAAATATTGCTTAAGTGTTCTCTATATTCATTTATAATTTCATTAGCGTCATCAACTTCATAGTTTTCCAATATAAATCTCTCGTGTATTGACAATAGTTTCAAAACTTCAATACCGGTCTCTTCATCTATCTCAATTTCTTTCACCGCTTTATAAAGTCCTTTTAAATAGACGTAATGAGCAATTGGGTCAATGTCTTTTTTTTGCTCAATTTGATTAATGACATCTTTTGAACTATTTAAGGTTCTTTCTAGAAATTCTTTTAAGCTTTCAACGTTTTTATCATAAGATATAAGTCCAATGCCGAAAATTACATCGCTTAATTTTATGCTAATGCTTTCATTTTCTTTATTTTTCTGAATTGAAGGAATATATATAGGAACTACTATGTTTTTATCAAGAAAACTAAATGCGTTGTCATTTTGTCTAAGTTCAATAAATGCTATGTCATTATAAATTTTCTTAAATTCACCTCTAATTCTATTTGTAGTATTCATTCATAAATTTCCTTTTTCTTTTATTGCTATTCACTAAAATATAGTATAGTTTCCCTCTAAATATTAAATAAATCGGTGGGACTACATACATTAAAATTTTTAATAGCATATTCATTTCTATAGTTGTTGATGAATACATAGTTCCTACATAAAGCATCATTAAATATGGAATATTTAATACAAGCCACTGAATCCAGTTTTCTTTCATAAAATCTATTGCTCTTCTAAAAGCGGAAATTCCACCAATGTTTTCTATATATGTCGTCTCAAATATAGGAGATAATATGATATTTTCTACTATAAATAAAATCAACGATGAATAAAATATAATTTCGTTATTTAAATTTATGAGATTATATATAAAAAGATTGGTTATGAATTTGACCACATATATTATAAAATATGTGTTCATAATATTATAAAAATAGTTTCCAAAATTATATGAAAAGTTCTTATAGGAAATCTTATCTGTAAGAGTTATGTCATTTAGTGCCCTAGCATAAATACTTTTCTCCAAAATTAAAATTATATATGCAACAAATCCACCAAGCATTGCAAAAAAACTTAAGCTTGAATTTATAAATGAAAATAATAGACTCAAAACTATATATGCCGGTATGAAAATCCACCCACCATTCATAATTGTTTTAGTAGTATTTACAAATGCTGTTTTTGCAACTATGATTGTATCTTTCATTACATCTTCTCCACAGTTTCTATTCCTAAAAGAGATAGCTGAGATTTAATAACAATTTTAACTAAATATGCAATGCCAAGTCTATGTTTTGTAAGTTCGATATTTTCAGTTATGATTTGATTGTTGTAGTAGTACCTATTGAAATCCTTTACAACATCCATCAATTTTCTAGAAATTAAATACGGTTCATATTTTTCAAACGCGTCTTTGATAACATTAGGAATTTGATATATTTTTTTGAAGAGTTGAACTTCCTGATCGTTCATAAATTCTTCCTTGATATCAGAGATTTTTGGAGTTTCGCCTGATTTTTCAATAACGCTGTTGGCTCTTGCGTAAGTGTATTGAACATATGGCCCGGTTTCACCTTCAAATGACAGAGTTTTATCCCAATTAAATACATAATCTTTAATTCTTTGATTGTATAATTCTTGGAACTTTATTGCGCCGATACCAACTTTGGAAGCAATTTCTTCTTTGTTTTCAAGTTCAGGATTTCTCTCTTTTATAATTTCTAAAGTTTTTTCTTCGGCTTTATTTAGAACATCTTCAAGATATAATACTTTACCCTTTCTGGTTGAAAGAGCACCATCTTCTACACTAACCATTCCAAACCCTACATGAACACAGTCCTTTGACCATTCATATCCCATCAATTCCAAGGTTTGAAACAATTGCTTAAAGTGAAGATTTTGTTCTGTTGCAACAACATAAATATTTTTATAAAAATCATATGTTTTCTTTCTGTATTCAGCTGCAGCAATATCTCTTGTCGCATATGTCGAGGTTCCATTTGATTTTGTAATTATTAACGGTGTAAGATTGTATTTTTCTAAATCTATAATTTCACATCCGTCAGATTCTTTTAACAAGTTTTTTTCAGCAAGTTCTTTAACAACCGCTCCTATTTTGTCTTGGTAGAAAGCTTCGCCATTATAAGAATCAAACTTGATTTTTAATCTGTCATATACCTTATTAAATTCAAATAAACTCAAGTCTCTCATCCATTTCCAAATTTTTTGGGCTTCTTCATCTTCATCTTCCAACTTTTTAAACCAATAATGAGCCTCTTCACGTTTTTCAGGATTTTCTTCTATTTCTTTATTCATCCTTACGTACAATTTCAAGAACTCATCAATAGGGTTTTTTTCAATTTCTTCTTTATTTCCCCATTTTTTATATGCAGCAATAAGCATTCCAAATTGTGTACCATAGTCACCTAGATGATTTACACCTACAGCTTTAAATCCTAATCTGTTGGCGATTCTATAAATTGCATTTCCGATGAGCGTACTTCTTATATGACCGATGTGAAAAGGTTTTGCAATATTTGTAGAGCTATAATCTATGACAACATTTCTATTTTGTCCAATATCACTTTTGCCGAATTCTTCTTTTTCAATTTCAATTTTTTCTTTAAGCGATTGTAAAAGAGAAGACTTTGAGATGAAGAAATTTAAATATGGTCCAACAGCTTCAACCTTCTCAAAATATGGTTCTATGTCAAGTTTTGATTTCAATTCTTGAGATATAATTTGTGGTGCTTTTCTTAAAGTTTTTGCAAAAGCAAAGCATGGTAATGCAAAATCTCCAAGTGTAGAATCAGACGGAATTTCAATAAGTCTATCCAGTTCGGTCTCCGGCAAATTTATCTCTTTTGTTAAAATTTCAATTAATTTATCTTTGTAATTCATAAATCCTCCTTATTTCAAATTTACAACTGTAACTCCCGTATCTCCTTCTCCGACTTTTCCAAGTCTGAAACTTTCGACATGAGAATTTTTCTTCAATAAATCTTCTGTCGCTTTTCTAAGAGTCCCTGTGCCTTTTCCGTGCACTATGGTTATTTCTTTCAATCCAGCAATAAAAGCGTCGTCTATATATTTATCGAGTTTATCATAAAGTTCTTCTGTGTCAACACCACGCAAATCAATTTCCGGTTTAATATATTTTGATTTTTCAATTCTATATCTCTTTCTTTCAACATTTTTTCTTGTTGCATTTTCTGTAAGTTCTATATCATTAATATTTGAATTCACTTTCAAAATTCCAACTTGAACTTGTAAGTCTCCATTTTCATTTGGCAAAGTTATAATTTCACCCACCTGATCGAGAGAAACAATTCGCACACTTTGACCCGGAATTAATTCATCTTTTTTAACTTTTTTAACTCTTTTTGTAGTTTTATTCTCGGATAATTTATTAATATTTTCTCTTAATTTATCCCTTGTCTCCTGTATCTGTCTTGCACTCGACTTATCAATATTATTTATAATTCTGTTTGCATCTTTTATAATCTCTTCATAATCTGCTTTTGCCTTGTCATAAATATCTTTTGACTCTCTTCTGGCTTTTTCATAGAGCCTGTCAGCTTTTTCCTTTTCTTTATTATAATAGTCATCTGCTCTTTTTCTAATCTTTTCTGCATCACTAAGCAAAGCTTCATGTTCTTCTTTATAATCTGAAATTTTCTCACGTGTAGCTTCAATCTCTTCAAGAACTGATTCAAATTGTAATGTTGTATCATCTACAAAAGATCTCGCTTTATTAATATATAATTCGTCAAGCCCAAGTTTTTTTGAAATTTCAAAAGCATTGCTTTTTCCCGGTATTCCAAGAACCAATTTGTAAGTCGGTCTCAAAGATTCAATATTAAATTGCATGCTGCCGTTTAAAACATGTGGCGTGTTTAGAGCATAAACTTTTAATTCTGCATAGTGCGTTGAGGCTATAAGCTTTATTTTGTTTTCTTTTAAAATGTCAATTATACTCATTGCAAGAGCAGCACCTTCAGTCGGGTCCGTGCCGGCTCCCAATTCGTCAAACAGATATAGGGCTTCATCAGGATTTTGTTTGAGTATATCAACTATATTGATCATGTGCGAAGAAAATGTAGAGAGCGATTGCTCAATCGATTGCTCGTCTCCAATATCTGTAAATATTTCTTTAAAAATTGGCACCGTAGAACTATCGTCCGCCGGTATCATGCACCCTGATTGAGCAAGAAGCGAAATGATTCCAACAGTTTTTATTATAACTGTTTTACCACCTGTATTAGGTCCCGTAATGATTAAAGCCTTGGTATCTGAATCAATATCCACATTTGTTTTAACAACTTTTTCGCTATCAATTAAAGGATGGAAAACATTTTTTAAGTTAATAATAAAATTATTGTTAAATACCGGCTTTGAATAGCCGTTTTCCTTACCAAATTTCGCCTTTGCGAAAATAAAATCAAGCTCTGCCAATATTTCAATATTATATTTTAAAACTTCCGACTCTGCTCCTACTTTTTTTGACAAATCTTTTATTATTCGAAGCTTTTCCTCATTTATTTGATTTTCAACAACTCTTATTTCATTATTCAAATTTACAATTTTTTGAGGCTCTATAAAATAAGTTCCACCACTTCCGGAAACATCATGCACAATACCTTTTACAAAATTTTTATATTCCTTTTTTACAGGTATAACATATCTTCCATCTCTTACTGTGATAATTGCATCTTGTAAATATTTCGAATTTGATGTGGATGTGACAAATTCTTTTAACTTAACATTAATATCATCATTCAAAGATGTTTTCTTTCTAATAAGTGATTTTAGTTTTTTCGAAGCATTGTCAGATAAAGTTTCTCTATCATAAATTGCTTGATCAAGCTCTTTAAATAGTGCATCATTAGTGTATAAAATCTCAATCATTTCTGTTATTGAGTTATTATAATCTAAATCTTTATAAAATCTTTTTATTTCTCCTGAGAGCTCAATTAAGTTTTTACAATCATACAACGTGGAAATAGAAAGCATTCCACCAATCATCGCTTTATGAATTTCACCTCGTATGTCTTCTAAAGTTGAAAATTCAGGATATCCGCATTCACTGCCAACATCAAGTGCATCGCTTAGTTTTTTATGATCATCTTTGATTTTTAAAATCGAAGTCGAAGGCTCTAAATTAAGAATTCGCTCTTTTCCTATTTTCGAACCTGCAAATTCTTTCATTAAATTTAAAACTTTATCAAACTCCAAAATCTTTAAAGTTTTCTCTCTCATCTTGCAACCCCTCTGTTGTAGTGTCCTGTAGTGTATGAAAAATCCACATCTTTAATAGAACCATTAAGAAAATCTATTATTTGATTGTAATTTTCATCATAAGTAATTTCTATTATATCAGCATCTATCCTATCCATAGTTCTAGCCATAAACATTGGTTTGCTGTTATATATATAATATTTTCCCCGAATATATTTGACTGGAAACATTTCGTTCTTTGCGTCTTCGAGCTTAACCGTACCGCCTTTATCAATTGCATCTATAACATCATTGCCTATTGTTTTTGTAATCATTGAAACAGTATTTGTATAATATGGCAACCTTAACATCGTTTCATTAAATGCAGTTCCAATTTCTCCAATCGTCATCTCTCTAGATGGAATAAACTCTTTAACTCCATGTGTTTTATAGAAGTCTACGGCATATACATTTGAAACATTAAGAGAACTTCCAACAACAATTTCACATTCTAAATCCATTAAAGCAAAATTATTTACCACTACTTTTTTTACCGACAATTGTTTTATTAAATCTTTTATTTCTAAAACTTCTTCCATGGTAAGAATTGACGGGGTGACAAGACATGGTTCAAAATTTCTCTCCCTATATAAATTAAAAAGTTTTTCTAAATTTGTATTATCATAATCTAATCTTATTTCAAAAACATCTTTTAAAACACATTCCGAGACAACTGAATCTACTAAAAGAGAAATTTTAGGCTCTCTTTTTTTGTTCTTCTTAAAATATCTTTTATCACCTTTAAAAACAAATTCCGCCTTGCTATCTTCTAGAATCTTCTCAATTCCTTCTCTTCTCATATCGTTTAAAATCGATTTAGGAACAAATATATCTCTATCTCCGAAAAATTCAAATTTATCAAGATAAAAAAAAGTATCTCCGATTCTATCTAATTGTTTTTTAATTATATCTCTACTGTCGGAGCACGAATTTGACTTTTCTACAATGAAATTCGATAAAACCTCTACATTTCTATTCTGATAAGCTATTTTCAGTTTTAGCGGTTCTCCAATTTTTGAGTGCAAATACATATCGATAGGAAGTTTTGTTTTCTCAGATATATTTTTATTTTTATCATAAATCTTTGACGAATAATTTCTATACACATTTTCTCCAATCAATAGAGATTTATTAATCTCCAATATTGAGCCTTCTTTAAAGAAACGTGTTATTTTTTCGCCGTCAGACTTTCCGCTTTTATCAATAAATGTAATCCCATCGTCATTGTATAGAGGACTATCTAATTTTATATATGACTTATTGTTTTTCGAATCTATAACCTTACCAACAAGTGAACCAATATGTTTTGGAGAAACAGAATTAATCATGGATTGTTTATCCTCTTCCAATATAAATCCTTTTGTAAAACCTCTACTAAAAGCGTCGGCAAGTTCTTTTTCTTGAGAATCTGTAGTCATTTCGTCATGAAGCTTTTTATAATAAAAACTTGTAACTGTTGCTACATATTCTTTATTTTTCATTCGTCCTTCAATCTTAAGACTGTCAACATGTTGTGCAATTGCTTTAATATAATGTGAGGTATTTAAATCTTTCATTGACAGATAAAATCCGTTTTTACCAACCGGCTTATTGTCAACAATCAAATTGTATCGTTTTCTACACGGTTGTGCACAATCACCTCGATTTGCAGACCTCTCTCCTATTGTAGAACTAAAATAGCATTCGCCCGAATAACAAACACATAGTGCGCCATGAACAAATGCCTCAATATCAACTTTCAAATCTTTTTTTATAAGTGCAATCTCATCGATTGACATTTCTCTTGAAACAACAACTCTATCAAATCCATAAGTTTTAAGATTCTTGACAGCATAAAAATTATCCGCCGTCATCTGTGTAGATGCATGTAGTTCAACACCTTTAGAATATTTTCTTAAGACAGAAAAAAGTCCGATATCCTGAACAATTATACCGTCCGGATTGCACGAAAAAATTTCAGGCAAACTAGAGATCAAATCCTCAATCTCCTCATTAAAAAGCATTGTGTTTAAAGCTAAATAAACTTTTTTGCCAATCAAATGAGCATATGAAGTGATCTCTCTCAATTCGCCAATCTCTAAATTTTTTGCATTTTTTCTAGCACTATATAATTTTAAACCGGTATATACAGCATCGGCCCCACTGTTTATCGCAGCGTAAAATTCTTCTATACCGCCTGCAGGACTTAAAATTTCTGTCTTAATCAATATTCATCATCTTTCTTTTTCAGCATTCCCCTTGTTGTTAGTTTTCAAATCCTCATTAGAGTTTACATCATAAGTTTTTTCAAGGGAAAGTCTCAATTTAACAATCTCATTATCTTTTCGTCTAACATCGTCTTCGAGTTTATTGTTTTTCTTTGAAAGTTCGTTAACAGCCAATTCAGCCTTCTTTAATCTTTCATGAAGTTCTTTATAGCTTTTTGAAAGCTGCTCATTTTCAGTTAGTGCATGAGACTTTGCTTTTTGCTCTGATACATAATCATCTGCAACGTTCATAAGACAAAGTGCACATGCATCAGCATAGTCCAATCGTTGATTTTTTAAAACCAATTCTCTTATTTTGCCGTTAACATAACCACATAAGTGGTCTATATACCTTTCGTCATACTCACTATTTACAGTGTATTTTCTACCATAGATTTCAACCTTGGTCTTTCTCAAACTATCACCCTACCTTAATTCGGCTCCAAATTCTTTTTTAACAACTTCTATTGCAGAGTCCATCAAAGACTTTATTTCATTGTCTTTCAGAGTTCTATCTTCGGCGCCTATAACCAGTCCAACTGTAATAGATTTTTTATTCCTTAATAGTTCATCTTTATATACATCGTAATAATACACACTTTTTAGAATAGGAGAATTTAGATTTAAAATTGTATTCTTTATGTCTCCATACAAAACTTTGTCTTCAACAACAAAAGAAATTTCTTTTCTAACTTCTTGGAACTTACTCTTCGGTGTATATATAAATGTCTTCTTTATATATTTAAGCAATTTATCCACAGAGAGTTCTGCAATATATACTTCTTTAATATCGAAATTTGCAGCTACGTTCGGGTGAACTTGTCCGAAATTACCAATGGATTCTTCACCGATAAATACTTCAGCACTTCTTCCCGGATGATAAAATTCACTTGAGCTTCTCACGAATTTATAATCATTAACGCCACATAAGCGAAGAATTTGCACAACTGTATTTCTTAAATCATAAAAATCGCCAAATCCCATATGCAAAATATTAAGATTTGTCAGTTGCTCATATTCACCATTTTCGCCTTTTTTGAAAACATGACCCACTTCAAAAATCTTCAAATCCCCATTTGATCTCTTGAAGTTCTTTTCAGCTACTTCGAGGAAATGAGCATTCATCGTCGGCCTCATAACAGAGAACTCTTCGCCTAACGGATTTAAAATCTTTATAAATGAATCTTCATCTTTATAATCAATCTTTGATAGGAGTTTTGGCCCAATGAAAGAATAAGTCAAAGTTTCAAAATACGAGCTGTATTTTAATTGGTGTCTTATTTTGTTTGTAAATGACTTCAATTCCGATTCATATCCAACAGTAAGTTCTGTTTTAATTGGAACAGATTCAACATTTTTGTAGCAGTAAAGTCTACCAATTTCTTCGATAATGTCTGCTTCAATATTTAAGTCAGGTCTAAATCCCGGAATTTCAGAAACAATCAAACCATTTTCAAACCTGGAGTTAACCTTCAAGCGATTCAATTTTTGGATTGCAAAATCAACGTCGATATCTTTTCCAATAAGACTGTTAACTCTTTCAGGTCTTGTCTTTATAACTTTTTCTTCGCTTTTAGCTTTTACAACTTCAGAAAATTCAAATTGATCAAAACCTAAATTCTTTAATAGATATAGTGCTCTTAAAAGTGCCGTCTTTGCCATTTTAGGATCGAGTTCCTTTTGGAACCTTGTTCTTGCTTCACTGTTTATATCCAGACGTTTTCCAGTCTTTCTTATTTGAGTATGGTTAAAGTTTGCACCTTCCAAAACTATATTTTTAGTTTCTGACGTTACTTTTGTATTGTCAAGTCCCATAATACCTGCCAAGGCAACCGGTTCATCTTTTGAAGTAATAAGAATATCTCCTTCTTCCGTCTTTACTTCTTTTCCATCCAAAAGAACTATAGATTCACCTTTTTTTGCTTCCCTGACTTTTATATTTTTGTCGTTTAATTTGTCCATGTCAAATGCATGCATTGGAATTCCAGTTTCAAGCATAACATAATTTGTAATATCAATTATATTATTTATAGGTCTTACACCGGATTCCATAAGTCTTGTTTTCATCCAAACAGGACTTTCTTTAATCTCAACATTTTTAACAACAGCCAATTCATAGGCACCGACTTTGTCAGTTTCGACTGAAGCATCTATTTCCGAATTTAACAACTCTCCTTCAAACAACTCCATCTCTTTATAATCGGAATCAAGAGTTGCCGCACCTTCAAGTGCAAGTCCAAACACACTTAGGCAGTCAGGTCTGTTAGGTGTTATTTCAAATTCAATAATCCCATCAAGATTTATCGCTTCTGTTAAATCCACGCCAAGTTTTGTATCGCTTGGTAAAATCAAAATGCCTTGTTGATCTTCTTTTGAAATATAATCCTTCGGAAATCCGATTTCTTCATACGAAACAAACATACCATTACTGATAATTCCTCTGAAATCATGAGGCTCAATTTTTGTTCCATCAGCTAAAACAGAACCTGGAGTTGCAACACCGACAATGTCGCCTTCTTTCATATTCTTTGCCGCTGTAACTATTACATCTTTTTTATCTCCAAAATCAACATCACAAACTGAAAGCTTGTCAGCATTTTCATGCTTTTTAACTGATAAAATCTTTGCCGTCTTAACACCTTTTACGCGACCTTTGAATTCAATAACGCTTTCAGCATGCGTGCCTGTTTCGGAAAGCATTGCTGCGATCTTTGTAGGATTTTCATTTACTTTTATATAATCTTTTAACCAATTTAACGATAGTAACATAACTTCCTCCTAGAATTGTTCCAAAAACTTTTTGTCATTATCAAAAAGTAAACGCAGATTATTTACACCATGTTTAACCATTGTAAGTCTGTCGATTCCCATTCCGAAAGCAAATCCTTGATAAACCTCAGGGTCTATTCCACAATTTCTTAAAACATTTGGGTGAACCATTCCACATCCCAAAAGTTCCATGCTCCATCCAGTATGATTACAGCTGTCACATCCTACTCCATGACATTTTGTACATGTAACGTCTACTTCCAAACTCGGCTCAGTAAATGGGAAATAGTGTGGTCTATATCTTGTATCAAGTTTTTCTCCAAAAAGAGCAATCAAAACAGTATCGATTGTACTTTTGAGATTTGCAACACTAATATCCTTGTCTACTACAAGTCCTTCAATTTGGTGGAACATTGGACTGTGAGTATCGTCAACTTCATCATTTCTAAACGTTCTTCCTGCAGATATCATCTTAATAGGTGCGCCGTATTTTTTCATAGCTCTAATTTGAACTGGAGATGTTTGAGATCTTAAAAGATGTACCGGGTCAAAATAAAACGTATCCGTCATATCTCTTGAAGGGTGATCAGCTGGAGTATTTAACAAATTGAAATTGTTTTCAACAGTTTCAATTTCAGGTCCATCCAAAACCTTAAATCCCATATCTAAAAATAACTCTTCAAGCTGTCTGATTGTTTCCTTTAACGGATGAAGATGTCCTACTTCAACATCCTTCATTGGAATTGTTATATCCAAGTATTCATTACTTATTCTTTTGTTTATTGCTTCTTGCTTCAACCTTTCTCCAAATGAATTTATAGTATCATTCAAATTGTCTCTAATTTCATTTGCGAGTTTCCCCATTTTAGGGCGCTCTTCAGCACTTAGGCTTCCCATGTTTTTAAGTATCGTAGTCAGATATCCCTTTTTGCCAAGATACTTTACCCTAAGTTCTTCTAATACTTCAAGACTTGAAACCTTATCAATTTCTTTTGAAAGATCAGACCTTAACTTTTCTAATTCTTCTAACATCCTTATTCCTCCGTCATTATATAAATTGAAATTCCGGCTGCAATCGCAACATTTAAACTTTCTGTCTTCCCTTTCATCGGAATTTTAACTCTTTTAAAACTTTCTCTAAAAATTTCTTCACTAACTCCATTTGCCTCATTGCCAAGTGCCAAAATTGTTTTAAATTTAAACTTTGCAATCTTTTCACCATTAGGCGATGTGGAAATTAGCTTGTATCCTTTTTCTATTAAACCTTTTAAATCCTCTAATTCAATCGAAGTAACATTCACCCTAAATATAGAGCCCATTGTCGACCTTAACACTTTTTCATTATAAACACTAACACAGTTGTTTATAGTTAATATGTTCTTTATTCCAAAAGCATCGGCTGTTCGAATGATAGTTCCCATGTTTCCGGGGTCCTGTAAAAAATCAAGTAGTAAAACTAATTCATCGTCAATTTTGTTTATATTAATTGGACTTTGCTTTTTAACAACAAATATAATATCTTTTCCCGTTTTTGTCTTTGAAAATGATCGCAAAATATCGTCTTTTACAACTGTATATCTATATTCGTATTTGTTTCTAAATACATTTTCCACACTTTCTGACAAATAGACATCTACTATTTCAACATTTTCTCGTATTGCTTCTTCAAAAATCGTAAAGCCTTCTAGCGCATATAAAGAATTATCTGCATGCTTTTGATCTATAATTTTATTAAGTTCTTTTAAATTCTTGTTTTGCTTAGATCTAATCATTTTATATTTTCTATATCAGACGATTTTCCAATTACAATCAGAGTATCACCTGCCGAAATCTTACTGTCTGCATGTGGAACAGCATTCACTTCGCTTCCCTTTTTTATAGCAACAATTGAAATGTGATATTTTTGCCTTAAATCCAATTCCTTAAGTTTTTTATCAACCCATTCTGAAAGCGGTACCATTTCAACAATTGTTATATCGTTTCCAAGAGGAATAAAGTCAACTATTCCTCTGTTATCAAGAAGATGGGCAAGTCTTATTGCCGTTTCTTTTTCCGGGAATATAATTCTGTCCGCACCTACTCTTTTTAAAACTCTAGCATGAAGATCACTTGATGCTTTTGCAATTACAAGCGGAACTCCAGCTTCTTTAGCAATCATTGTAGACATAATTGCAGCTTGAGGTTCAACAGCTGTTGCAATAATAACGCAGTCAAAATTTCCAATTCCTACTTCAGCGAGTGAACCTTCCGTAAGCACATCTGCTTCAATTGCATATGTCGCAATGTCGCTAATTTGTAAAAGGGCCTGCTTACTTTTATCTATAACCATTACCTCATGTCCCATTTGAATGAGTTCTTTCGAAACATTCAAACCAAATCTGCCTAATCCTATAACACAAAACGAACCCATAATTCCTCCTAACCTACAATTACATCATCTTGGGCAAGTCTAATTGATTTATGTTTTTGCTTTATGTTAATTGTATATAAAAGTGTAAGGGGACCTAATCTGCCCACATACATTATAAAACATAAAATCAATTTTCCTACAATATGCAAATGATCTGAAACACCGACACCTAAGCCAACCGTTCCAAATGCACTTGTAACCTCAAATAGAACATCAATAAATCTAATATTCGGTTGCAACACTGTTATTGTAAATGATGCAATCAAAACCAAAAGAAGTGCAACTGTAAAAATTGCAAGTGCTTTTTTTATTATATTATTTTCTATTCGCCTATTAAATATTTCCGTGTCATCGCTACCTTTAACAACACTTATAACTGATGCAACTATAACAGCTATTGTTGTTGTCTTTACACCGCCACCTGTACCTCCGGGACTGGCTCCAATAAACATCAAAATTATTGTGACTAAAAGAGTCGAGTCTTTTACTAGAGAATAATTCACAGACTGAAAACCTGCCGTTCTTGGAACTACAGCTTGAAACCATGCAGCATTTATTTTCCCAAACCAACTCAAGTTCTTTACGGTAGCTCCATTATTAAATTCCAGCAATATAAACAAAACAAATCCTATAATTAACAAAACTCCCGTCGATTGTAAGGCAAGTTTAGTATGCAGTGAAAACTTTTTAAATTTTTTTATTTCATAAACATCTCTAAGAACAGAAAACCCGATCCCTCCGAGAATTACTAGAAATGATAATGTATAAATTACAATAGGAGCTTCATTGTATCCTATCAACGAATTTCCTAAAATATCAAATCCTGCATTACAAAACGCCGAAATCGAATGAAATATTGAATATATTATCCCGTTTCTAATTCCAAACTTCGGTACAAAATATAGCGATAGTAAGACCGCACCCGCTGCCTCTATAATAACTGTATATTTTATAACTCTATTTGAAAGCCTGACTATTCCACTTCTTTGATTTGAGTTGAACTGTTCTTTTATTATAAGTCTTTCTCTTAAAGAAACTCTTTTACCGGAAAAGATGAAAAAAGATGTTGCAACAGTCATGAAACCGATGCCCCCAATTTGTATCAGCATCAAAATTACCGCCTTGCCAAATGCTGTCCAATGCGATGCCGTGTTTTGAACAATAAGTCCTGTTACACAAACAGCAGATGTGCTGGTAAAGAAAGCATCCACTACAACATTTGGAGACTTTTCCCTCATCGATATCGGAAGGGAAAGAAGTACTGTTCCAATCAATATTAATGTTAAAAATCCAAGAGCCAAAGTTTTTGGTGGACTACTAAGCAATTTTTTTATTTTGAATTTCATTTTAACTCCTTACATATAATATTATTATACACTTATTATGCCTAAAACTTCAAGTCTTTTACTTGTTTTCATTCTTTTATTTTATTTATTATACAATAAAAACCACCTTTCGGTGGTTTTTAGTAAATCTATAAGCCGTGTTCTGTATTAAACAGTCATCTGTCTTGTATTCCTGTTGCCAAGAATCTCTAGCGACCTACCTTCTTGAGAGGACACGAGCAGCATCCCTTTGCCTCACTTTGGTCTTGCTCCGAATGGGGTTTACATAGCTACTTAGTCTCCTAAGCACTGGTGAGCTCTTACCTCGCCTTTCCACCCTTACCATAATGGCGGTTTCTTTCTGTTGCACTAGCCTTAGAGTCGCCTCCACTGGATGTTATCCAGCATTCTGCTCTATGGAGCACGGACTTTCCTCATTAAAAATGCGACTGTCTGATTTACAATATAATTATAACAGCTTTATGTTTATAATTCAATATTAAGTTTATCAAATGTAAGATAATCTTTTGAAACTTGTATGCCCATATCTCCGATGACCTTTGCCATGATGTCTACGAACTGAATTTCACTCATTCCATGAGTTAAATCCATTATAGCCAATCCATTCCTATATGCGTGTTGTGCATCGTGATATTTAATATCCCCGGTTAGATATAAATCAACACCCTTTAAAATTGCGTCGTCGATAAAACTTGCTCCACTTCCTCCAAGATATCCGATTTTTTTCACAACTTTATTTTCTTCTCCATAAAGTGTCATATAATCTTTTGGATTCTCATATCCATATTTGGTGAAATATTTTGACATAGTATCCATAATTTCTCCAATTGTTCTACTTTCAATATCAAAAACTATCCCAAAGCTTTGACCTTCTTCAACAGCCAAAGTTATTATATCGCTCAATGCATATTCGCTCAAGAAAAAGTTTTTCATTCCATGTTCAGCAACATCAAACGGAGTGTGATAAGAAAGAATTGTAAGATTGGAATCGAGAGCTTTTTTTATAACACTGTAAAAAAAAGTGCTCTTTTCAATTGACTTAATGCCTGCCATAAAAAGCGGATGGTGTGTTATTATTGTGTCGCATCCATTTTCAATAGCTTTATCAATCTGAAATTCCTCAATGTCCATACATATATGCACTTTTTTTACTTGAGAATTCATATCTCCTATCTGAAGACCACTATTGTCCCATGACATCTCAGTATTTATTGAATAAAGCTCGTCAAGTTTTTTTATTAAATCACTTATTTTCAATATTTTTCTCCAATATCATTCTCAACTTTTCATTGTTCTGCATAAGTTCACTCACCCTAAAGTCCGATTTTTCACTTGAATTTAATTTTATTTCATCAATTATCGCATCATTTTTATTCAGATTGTATTTTAAATATTCTTTATATGTGGACATTGAGTCTCTTAATAGTGAACTCGTGTAAAACCAATCATTTTCACGTTTTTTCTCAAATAGCAAGCTGAATTTCATTAAAAAATAAAATTTATTTCCTTCAATTACTATTAAATCTTTTTCTATACCATAGCCAAGCTCATAAAAAGTTTCTCTAACAAGGTCAGGATTTGTCATCGGCTGAATGATAAAGTTCTTAAAAGACAATGTTTTTTCAATGTCATAAGTCACAATGTCTTTTATTAAATCGCCACCCATTCCTGCAATAACAATCGTGTCTACCTCACCACTTTTTAAAATTTTCAGTCCATCACCGACACGCCCGTCATATTTAGATTTAAAGCCGGCACTTAAAAATAAAAACTCGCTTTTTTTCAAACACTTTTCAGAAATGTCAGTTGATATTATATGATCTACATCAGTTGATTTTAAAAGTTCAACACCCACTTGACCATGATCACAGCCAATATCTGCAACGGAATTTGAGTGTCTTGCCAAGTCTACAATTGTTTCGAGTCTATCCATTAATCAAGAAAATCCTTTAGCTTATCAGATCTTTTTGGATGACGCAACTTTCTAAGAGCCTTTGCTTCGATTTGTCTGATTCTTTCCCGTGTGACATCAAAAACTTTTCCAACTTCTTCCAAAGTTCTAATTTTGCCATCATCAAGGCCAAATCTCAGCCTTATAACCTTTTCCTCACGCTCCGACAATAAGTCCAATGTTTTAAATAATTGATCTCTAAGCATCGTTGTAGTTGCTGCATCTTGTGGACTTGGAATGTCGTCATCAGGGATAAAATCTCCCAAATGGCTGTCTTCTTCTTCACCTATAGGTGTTTCCAAACTTACAGGTTCTTGAGAAATCTTTTGAATTTCTCTTACCCTTTCAACATCCATTTCAAGTTCAACCGCCATTTCTTCAGGCGTCGGTTCTCTTCCAAGTTCCTGTAATAGCTGCCTTTGAACTCTCAAAAGCTTATTAATTGTTTCAACCATGTGAACAGGAATTCTTATAGTTCTTGCTTGATCGGCAATTGCTCTTGTAATGGCTTGCCTAATCCACCATGTTGCATATGTTGAAAATTTAAAGCCTTTCTTATACTCAAATTTTTCAACCGCCTTCATTAATCCAAGATTTCCTTCTTGAATTAAATCAAGAAAAGGCATGCCCCTACCCATATATCTTTTTGCTATACTAACAACAAGGCGCAAGTTTGCTTCAGCAAGTTCCGCTTTTGCTTCCTCTGAGCCTTCTTCCATTCTTTTTGCTATGGCAATTTCTTCCTCTTGAGTCAGAAGAGCGATGTTTCCAATTTCTTTTAAATACATTCTCACCGGGTCATCAACTTTGACACCCTTTGGAACTTTAATTTCCAACTTATCGTCGTCATCAACATCAACGTCAATATCGTCTTCTTTATCTTCCGACAAGTCATTATCGTCATCATCAATTTCTTCTACTTCAATAATTTCCTCGTCCTTTGGCAGAACGGACTCTCTGTCAGTGATTTCAATATTAAGTTCTTCAATTTTATCATAAATTTGTTCTATCTTTTCAACTTCCAATTGGAATTTTGAGAGGCTATCCAGAATATCCTTGTATGTCACATAACCCGTTCTTATTCCACCTGAAATTAAAAATTGTAGCGCATCCGACATTGCTTTTTGTAAATTAAGCTCGTCAACCATTTTTAATCACCATCCATTTCCGAAAGAGAATCCAATTCTTTAAGGAGTTCTACAACTAAATCATAATTTTTGTCATTTGTGGCGCTTTCTATTTTTTTATTCAGTACATCTTTTTTATCAGATATATACTCTTTTCTTATTCCATCAATGACATCGTGAAAATAATTTATCGTAGGCTCACTTATCTCATTTTGAGACAACATGGATTTCACTAAATTCTCACCCAATTCGTTTTCATTAATTAGGCTTTTTATAAACTCTTCGACTTCTATCTTTTCTTTTTTTTCGTATTCTCTATAAATTCGTTTTATTAAATCCGCATAACTTTGATTGATTATATATTTTAAAACATTAAGCTTTTCAGCTTCAACTGCAAAAACTTTATCAGTAACAATATAGCCTATAAGTATTTTAATAAATTTGTTTGATGCTTTTGGAATTGTATATGAACTGACATCGTAAGCGTTTGCAACAAACACTTCATTATTTTTTGACAGTTCTTCCATAAGGAGAGTTTTGTCTATATTGTATTTTTTTGAAATATCTTCAACATAAATTGATTGTTCGACTTTAGATGGGATGCTTTTAATCAGTTCAGAAACACGCCTTATAAATTCTATAAAATCATCTCTTCTATTTATGTCAAGATCGTGTTTATAGTACATGACTGTAAAATCAAAAGCAGGAATAGCGCCTTCAAGCAGCGCATCGAATTTATCTTTTCCAAACTTGTCAATATATTCATCCGGATCCATATTATCAGGAATCACAACAATTTTAGGAACAACTCCGATATTTCTTAGAATTTCAATATCTCTTACCGTCGCCTTTTGACCTGCAAAGTCTCCGTCAAGGCAAAGATAGACTTCCTTTCCATATCTTTTTAATAGTGTCGCCTGTCTGTCAGTAAAAGCAGTCCCAAGCGCTGCTACTACATAATTTATACCCATCTGGTGCAATTTTACAACATCTATATTGCCTTCAACAAGCATAATTCTGCTTCTGTCGCTCTTTTTTTGAACCAAGTTAAGACCGAAAAGCAAATTTCCCTTTTTAAAAATAACACTATCTCTTGAATTGTAATACTTAGGTTCACCCTCTCCGACAATTCTACCGGAAAAACCGACTACTCTTGACTTTAAATCTAAAATTGGAAATATAAGTCTCTTTCTAAATAAATCATAATATGTTCCTCTTTTTTCACTCTTTTGAATCAAGTTAGCCGCCTCTATATCAGATATACTAAATCCTTTTCCTGTGAGGTGTTCTATAAGCCCGTCCCAAGAATCAAGTGCAAAACCTATCCCAAATTCTAGAACAGAATTTAAATTTATATTTCTATTTTTTAAATATTGAATTGCAGATTTATCAACTTTAATATTTTCCATAAAATAAAGGGCTGCTTCTCTATTTATATCATAATAGATAGAATAATCAGCTTTTTTTCTTTCGAATTCGGCGTCACCCAAATCGATATGAGCTTTTTCAGCCAACTCTTTTATAGCCTCATAAAAATCAAGTCCCTCATATTCTTGTAAAAAAGTGATTGCATCCCCACTTTTACCACAACCAAAACACTTAAAATAATGTCCGTCAGGATTGACATTAAAACTTGGTGTTTTTTCATTATGAAAAGGGCAAAGACCTACATAATTTCTCCCTCTTTTTATCAGTGACACATAGCTGCCAATCAAATCAACAATGTCAACAGCGTCCTTAATTTCTTCAATTTTTGTATCACTTATAAACATATCTATACCCTTCTTATACCTGTTGGTAAAAATAATTCCTGAAACTTTTCAATTGCAAATTGGTCCGTCATACCGGCAATATAATCTATAACAATTCTGTTCAGCGACTCCTTGCCATCATATATTTTTATATGCTCACCGATTGAATCCGGATTTTTAATGTAATACTCAAAAAGGAGTGACAGCATAATTTCAATTCTCTCGCCTTGAACTTTGCTTCTTTCATCAAGATAAACATTCGAAAACATAAATGAACGAAGATTGTTCATTGCTAAACTTGTTTCTTCACTCATCATAATTGCATTTTTTTCAGATGAATTAATTATAACATCATTTACCATCTTGTCAATTCTCTCGCTAGCAGTATTACCCAAAACTTTAACGATATCCTTAGGAATATCCTCATCTGAAAGAACACCTGCACGTATTGCATCGTCAATGTCGTGATTTATATATGCAATCCTGTCTGCAAATTTTACAATTTTGCCTTCAAGTGTTTCCGCCTCATCCGCTCCGCTGTGATTTAAAATCCCGTTTCGGACTTCATAAGTTAAATTTAAACCCCTATTTCCATTATGCGATTCTAGAAAATCAACAACTCTAAGCGACTGCTCATTGTGTTTGAATCCCGTATCCGACAGTTTGTTCAAAACCTTTTCTCCGGCATGTCCAAACGGAGTGTGCCCAATATCATGCCCCATAGAAATTGCTTCCACAAGGTCTTCATTTAAAAAGAGAGCTCTTGCAATTGTACGTGCAATTTGAGAGACCTCCAAAGTATGAGTAAGTCTGGTTCTATAATGATCCCCAAGAGGTGCAATATAAACTTGTGTCTTATGCTTTAGCCTTCTGAAACTTTTTGTATGAATTATCCTGTCCCTATCCCTTTGAAATTCAAGCCTTACACCTGACTTTATCTCCGGTCTTTGTCGACCTTTAGAAGAATCTGAAAAAGTCGCAACATCCCTTAAAAATTCGTGTTCTCTTTTTTCTAAAATCTCCCTTATCATATTCTGCCAAACCTCTTTTCCATAATCTCTATTATTACAGAAGCCGTTTCCTCGATTGCTCTATTAGAAACATCAATAACTGTGCAGCCAATTTTTTCCATAATGCTATTTGCGTAGTTTATTTCCTCTTGAATTCGGTCATATTCAGAATAAACACCAATGCTTGGCATACCTAAAGCTTTGAGCCTTTCTTCCCTTATATTTATCATTATCTCTGCGCTTGTCGTGAGTCCAAAAATTCTTTTTGGGTCTTTTACAAATATCTCATCCGAAATTGGCACTTCAGGAACAAGCGGTACATTTGCAACCATATAACCCTTGTTTGCAAGATACATACTTAAAGGTGTTTTTGATGTGCGGGATATTCCAATCAAACATATATCCGCTTTTCTTATCCCTCTTGGATCCTTGCCGTCATCGTACTTTACTGCAAATTCAATCGCATCGACCGTTTGAAAATAGGTTTCATCCATTTTTCTTAGAATCCCGGATTCTCTTATTGGGGTTTGGTGCAAAATATTAGAAATCGCATCAAGCGGCTGCTTCATTATATTTACAGTCGGAATTCCGTATTCGATTGCAGTTTTTTCCAGATAATCTGCATGTTCTTCGTCAACAGTACTGTAAATAATCACTGCCGGAAGATTTTTTGCTTCTTCAATAACAGAGAGAATATGTGCTTTGTCTAAAATATATGGGTATCTTTTTATCTCATAATTACAGTTTGGAAATTGGGCAACGGAAGCTCTTGCAATCTTGCTTCCAGTTTCACCAATTGAGTCGCTTAAAACAAAAATAGTTATATCGTACATATTTTAAAACCACCTGTTCTTTAATTCCGTTTGCAACTTTTTAGAATAATCAGTCACATGACCTCCATTGTCATAAAAATTAAATAAATCCTGCAAAACATTTTTATTGTTTTTTAAGAAAGAAAGTAAATCATCTTCCAATCCATTGGTAACATCATCCCCCAAAAGTTCACTTAATCTTCTTTCTTCTTCAGAACTTTCATAGTCCGTCGACTCACTTGTTAAAACTAACTTTCTGATTCTTAAAAGATTATTCAAAAGTTCTATTTCTTCTTCGTTTGCTGTTTCTGAAATCTCAATGAGTTTTTCCGTTAAATTTCCAAAGCATTCTTCACAAGACAATATATCATCAGACATCAACTCAGCTTTTACACCAAGATTTCTTAGAATATTTTTATATCTTTGTAAGAAAAGTTCTTCAACAATTTTTTCAACCTTGTTGTAATCAAATGCACCAATGCTTTCTTCTGTGTATACATAAAGTGCGATTTTTGTTAATGTTGCGACACTAATTTCAAGTTTTGAATTCATAATAAGACTTAAAATTTCATCAATCTTGCTTTTTATGAATCTCATATTGTATTCATCGGATATTAAAAGACCGACAATGTCATCATATCTGTCGACAATCGCCAAAATGTAACCTATAGAAGAATCCGGCATCTTGTTCATTATTCCAGGCAGATATTGTTCTAAAATTGCTTCACCAACTACACTTTCGTAACCTTCTTTTTCAAGCATAGTCTTTGCAACCACGCCCTTTAGTTGAGGATATTTTTTTACAGTTCTTGTAGCAAGATCCGCTTTCATTAAATCTGCAGCGACAAACAAATCCTCTTCCATTTCCTTTGCGAGTGAAAGGTTATCGGCCACTTTTTCGACAAACATCTTAGTTCTTGTTGTTTTATCGTAAAGATTTCCAAGTTGGTCAAATTTTGTGATCCAGTTTAGCCTTGGAACATAATCTTTCAAAGGAATGACGCTATCTTTTTCAAAAACTTCTTCAATAAGTCCCAAATCGTAGTTTATAGAATTTTCGTACATATCTTTGATTTTTTCCGAATTTTTATTTTTATTATAAACAATAATGTATGAATCAGAAATTTTTCCGTCTTCAAAAATAAGCGGAATACATGCGTCATATTTATTTATTATTTTAAAAACAAATTCTTCCGGTAAATCATAATATTTGTCATCAAAACTTGCACTCAAAAATTGAGGATTTTCAATAATCTTTGCAATCTTTACAAGCTTATCTCTATTACCGTTAAATTTTTTACCTAAACTTGCCGCAATTTTTAAAACCTGATTTCTAATTTTATTTATTCTTTCGGCTTCATTAAAACCCACATACTTATCAAGTTTATCAAAATAATCGTCAACGTCTTCTATTTCAATTTCATCACAAAGATTTACAAGAGAAATTTTTCTCGACTTCGTATCTTCAATTTCTACATCAATTAATTCGTCATCCAAAAGAGCTAAAATATTTATTATCGGACTGAAAAACGCAATCGAACCCGTATCCCACCTCATTTGGTTAGGACTTTCAACGCCTCTTAAAATTGAAGGAACGATTTCAGAAAGTTTTTTATTTAAATCTTCACCGAACAAATCAGCCCAAATAACAATCCTTGTTTGATTTACAAAAATGTTCAAATTTTCAGTCTTAAAAAATGAGTCAAAATCGCTGGAATTTAAATACTCTCTGATATCTTCTTCGATATTTTGAAATGTAACATCGTCCATCGGATTAGTTATAATTTCCATTAAAAATTTACTCATCCTTACCCTCCTTTGAACCGTCGGCATTAACAATAAATTTTGTATTCAAATATTCATTCCTGATTTCAAAATAAATTTCTCTGATTCTCTTCATATTGTCGATATATTTTTCAGAAAATATTCCGGTCTTCCCCTTTATAATTTCAACATCTTTGTGCGATTTTATTAAAGCTATATATGCAAGAACATATCTTTTTTCTCTCAAGTGTGTTTCACTCTCGGCAATATGACTGGAAAATAAAATATTTTCATTTTCAAAGTCCATTTCCTCAAAAATATAACTTGAAAATTCATCATCCCTAATTTTCTCAACTGAAAAACCTCTTCTATCATCATCTCCAAAGACATACCTGAGATTGTCCATATTGTACTCGATTATAAGAGGTATACTTTCCAAATGTTCTTCGTTAATAGTTTGAAAATATTTACATTTTGCAATTAAAAAACCATTTGCAAAAATATTTGTATATGAAACAGTCGCACCAAGAGAAGGCTCATGATACTCTCCTGAATTAAATGTAAAAAGATAATCTTCCATATTTCCGAAAATATGCTTAATAGAGAGAAAAACATCTCTCAAATTTACAGTGTGCTTTCTTTGATCAACAACTCTATAAATAGAGCTGACTGAACGTTTTGTTCCCTGAATCGAGAAAGACATATCCCCGACATTTAAAACTCTGATGTTCGCACCTGAAATAGAATTTGGATTATCCAAATGAAAAAATAGTTCGCTATAACTGAGAACATCTTCATTAAGTTCAATATAATCCTCTCTTATCTTCTTCAATCCGAACTGCATATAATAATTATTTAACTCATCTACTAATTTCATAATATAACACCATTTTTAAAAATTTTTAAGCTCCTCATACGAATTTAACTTATTTATACTAAAAGATAATTTAAAATAAAAAATAATTAAATCTAAAATTTTTTTACTCATTTCCATGCTGATATCCAACCTTATGACCTCTGATAACTCTGAAAAAAGTAATTTTTTAATAATACTTGCCTCTTCGAAAGTCACTCGTCTATGAATATTCACCGAAGTCTCAAAATGAGCATCAACTATACCGTCTTCACATATCACAAGGGCGTCCGCTTTATCACTTATAATAGGTCTGTACCCCATAAATGAAATATATTTTATAAGCCATGCAGAAAAAAAGAGAACTTTGTTTCTTGCATCAGCTAAAAGCTCCAAGAATTTTTTTGTAAGCGGATAAATATTCGGAACGCTATAATTATCGAGCATAGTTTTTATTACAATCTCACTTAAAATCGAGCATACTCTAAATGAAATAGGCTCCTTGTATAAATCCTCTGAAACCTTTGCACTGTCGGCAAAATTGAAATAAAACATATTTGTTCCCTTGAAAAGGTCGAAATTTGTAATTGAAAACAAATCGAAATACGGCATGACATTTTCTTTCCGCTTGAACGCACCTTTTGTCATAATACTGATTCTTCCATAATCATCGGTGAGTGCATGAGTTATAATACTAGTATCCTGCCATCTTATATTTCTTAAAATAATTGCTTCCGTCTTCATTTAATCCAACTCTTAACAATACCGATATTTTTTCTCCAATTTTTTTTAATTTTTATATCAATCTTTAAACGAACTTTTTTATTTGTAAACTCTTGCATATCTTTTTTTGCTGCATTTATAATTCTGTTTATCATTGTTCCGTTCTTCCCAATAACAATAGCTTTATGATTTTCCCTTTCAAGATAAACAATATCCCTTATGCTTATAGAGTCTTCATCTTCAATATACTCTTCAGTTTCGATATTTATGCCGTGTGGAATCTCTTCATCCAAAAAAATCAAAAACTTTTCTCTCAAAATTTCTTCCATAATTTCCCTAGTCATTGTATCAGTGATCATCTCTTCGTCATAATACATCGGTCCTTCCGGAATTATATCGTAAATCCCATCAAGAAGCTCTTTGAAACCATAGCCTGTCACTGCGGAAACCGGATAAACATCAATAAACAAATCGAGTTCTTTGTATTTTTGAATGAGCATTTCGAGCTCATCTTCTTTTAAAAGATCACATTTATTTATTACAACAATCTTTTTATTTTTGTCTTCACGTGCCAGATCCAAAACCTTGCTGTCAAGTCTTCCATTCTCTAAAGAATTGTCCATAACATAAATATCAAGATCTGCATCTTTCATATTGTTATAAATAATATTTTGCATCTCTTGCCCCAACTTGTTTTTCGGATCCTGAAATCCTGGATTGTCAAAGAAAATAATTTGAGACCTCTCGTCTGTATAAATAAATTTCATACTTTTTCTTGTGGTTTGTGGTCTATCCGTAACAATCGAAAGCTTAACCCCAATTAAATGATTTAAAATAGAAGACTTTCCTACATTTGGTCTTCCTATTAAATTAACAAAACCGCTTCTCATTATTCCTCCAATCTGAATCCGTGTGGCAATAAATCTTTAATTCTATATGATTCTATATCCGATAAACTGTTCACAATTAAAACTTCACACTCAGGTGAAGTTTCATATATCACCTGTCTGCAAACACCGCAAGGAAATGTATCCGGACTCGAGCCGCAAACAGCAATTGCGCTATAATTTCTCTCACCGGTTGTAAACATGCTAAATATCGCATTTCTTTCAGCGCAAATAGTGGGAGAAAAACTTGTAATCTCTACATTAACTCCCGAAAAAATTTCACCTGTGTCTGCTAAAATTGCAGCACCAACCTTAAATCCGGAAATCGGCGCATAAGAATTCTTTTTTGCGTCGATTGCCGCGTTCACAAGCTTTTTCATTTTATCATTTAATTCATCATAATTCAATTTCATATCTATCCAAACAACCTAAAAATAATTATTCCTATAATTATACCCAATAAGCCCCCATAAAAAACATCCATCGGTTTATGTATTTTCCCTTCGACGCGACTTTCCGCAACCAATATCGCAAGAATATAAGCAAGAGAAATTACAAGAAGACTATCAGAGTTAAAAGAAACAATGGTCGCTAAAAGAAACGAAACTGCAGAGTGTCCGCTCACTGTCCCGCCTTGAAAATAACTTCCTCTGCTCTTTGAATACTTGCTTTTTAAGGCTATTACAAGCATTACTGTAAGTGAAAACGCAATAAATGTCAAATGAATTGGGCTTTGATGAATCGCGCCCAAAACATTATTTCCAAGCGGCACAAGTCTATCATAAAAGAGCAAATACCCGACAAACGCAGCGTAAAAAGCCGTTAGAAGTACCGCCCCCGCAGAAATATCTTTGCAAATTCGAATAAGCGGATGAAATTCACCAACGGAAGCATCAACCGCATACTCAAGTGCCGTATTTATTAATTCAGCAAAAAGCACAAGTACAATTGCACCTGTAAGAGCAATAAACTCCAACTTCGAAAACTCGAAAACAAGTGCAAAAATCATCACAACGCCTGCAACTGCAAAGTGAATTCTCATATTCTTCTCGCTCTTAAAACTATGAACCAAACCATTTGCAGCATTATTAAAACTCTTCAAAAAACTTCTTTTTTTCATAAAGAATCATCCACCAATCTAATAATTTTTCATAGACTTAATTATCGTACACAAAAATAAAACTCATGTTCTGTACAGTTCAATTATACCCATATTAACATCTTTTTAATTGTTTTAGTGAATTATTATGCTTGGATTATATTATGACTATGCTGAAAATTTTTAAAATAAAAAACAAGCCAAAAATTTTCTTGGCTTGTTTTTAAATAGAATATAAAAAAATGTAAAAGAATTCCTAAATATTCTTCATGACTTTTTTCTCTAAATCTCTCATAATTCTCTTGTCCCTTTTGTTCATATGATCATATCCCATAAGGTGCAATATGCTATGGCATGTTAGATACATGAGTTCCCTTTGAAATGAGTTTCCGTAGAGTTTCGCTTGCTTGGCGCAAACTTTTTTACAGATTACAACATCTCCCAAAATTCCAGTTTCCATATCCAGTGGAAAGCTTAAAACATCCGTCACTCTATCGATTCCTCTGAATCTCTCATTCAAATCTCGAATTTCTCCGGGTGTCACGATGCTCAGTGATATTTGAGTATAATATCTGAAATCGACAACTCTAAGTGTTTTCTCAATTATATTTTTTAGACAATATAAATCATCGACACACAAAAACTGTGTGCCGGTGGATATGCTCAATTCAAATTTATCAAAATAAAAGGTTTTGTTTCCCCTTATTTTTCTCTCCAAATTATTCTTCATTTTTGTTTTCTTTTTCTTTCTTTTTTTCTTCTCTTATTTTTTCCAAACGCAAAGCTTCCTGTTCATATACTTCAATCACTTTTCGAACGAGAGGGTGTCTAACAATGTCGACTTTTTGAAGTTCTTCGATTCCGATTCCCTTTGTGTGTCTCAGAAGTTCTATCGCGTTTTTTAGTCCGCTCATCTTTCCTCTCGGCAAGTCGGTTTGTGTTAGGTCACCTGTGATAACCATTTTTGATGAATAACCAAGTCTCGTCAAGAACATTTTCATTTGTTCAGGAGTTGTGTTTTGAGCTTCATCCAATATTATAAAGCTTTTGTCGAGAGTTCTTCCTCTCATATATGCGAGCGGAGCAATTTCAATTAAACCTTTTTCAATATATTTTTGATATTGTTCTCCACCTATTATTTCAAAAAGCGCATCATAAACAGGCCTTAGATACGGGTCGACTTTTTCTTTTAAGTCTCCCGGCAAAAATCCAAGGCTTTCACCGGCTTCAACTGCAGGTCTAGTTAGTATAATTCTTTCAAATTGTTTGTTTCTAAACGCTTGGCAAGCAAGTGCGATTGCAAGATATGTCTTTCCGGTTCCCGCAGGTCCCGTTCCAAATACAATGTCATTATTATTGATTGATTCAATATATCTTTTTTGACCAATTGTTTTCGGAAATAGACTTCTGCCGTTTGCGGTGAATGCAATAGGTTTGTCATTTAGATTTAAAACCTCATTTTCCCTGTGTTCACGAGCAAGGTCTATGATATATGAAATATCATTTAGATCAACATCGCCATTCTTGCTTTTCTTCGAAAGCACCATTAGAACATTCTTTGCAATCTCGGAATTTTCTCCGCTGATTTTAAATGTATCATCGGAAATGGATATTTTTACATCCAATTTTTCCATTATGAGATTTATATTTTGGTCCAACTGTCCAACTATATTTTTTACAGTTAATAAGTCTTTAACTACAAATTCAGTCATTAAGTCTCCTTACTTCATCGAGACCGGCTCATCTAATATCTCTTTCATTGCGATATATTTTTTTAAGTCCGCCTCATTATAATCTTCAAGAAATCTTGATTGAGCTTCTTCATCTTTTTCATAAATTGATTTTCCAAGCCCGTGCTCGATTCCACATTCGTTTTTTATCATGTGACTGTACACTGAATCATCTGAATGTAGAATTGCATTTTCCAAACTTCTCGAGTCAACTATAGCCGATTTTTTAATTTTTTTATCCACATTTATCGTTGTCTCGTTTTTCTTTTGGCTGATTTTTTTGCGCTTTTCTTCGAGTTTTTTGTTCAAAGTCTTTTCCTTTTCAGATTCATCCGAAAATTCCGCCTCTGTATTTTTCAATAGCTTGGTCAATCTTGTCTTCATTTCTTCGTCTTTGATATTATCTATTCGATTCTTTATCTGTTCAATATTGTCTTTTTTCGATATGTTTTTCTTTATAGTTTTCTTGTGGTTATTCTCATAAATTGAATCTATTATTTTTAAAATTATTAGGACAATCGCTATGATGTAACTCATTTATCAGATTTTACTCCGCCTATAGAATTTCTCATATCCGTGTCCGCTTTTATATTATTCAATTTATAATAATCCATAACGCCTAAGTTACCTGATTTTAAAGCTTCTGCAATTGCCAAAGGCACTTGTGATTCCGCTTCGACAACAAGAGCTCTCTTTTCTTGAACTTCTGCTTTCATTTCTTGTTCTTTTGCAACAGCCATTGCACGTCTTTCTTCAGCTCTTGCTTGAGCAATTCTCATGTCTGCTTCAGCTTGGTCTGTTTGAAGATGTGCACCGATGTTTCTTCCGACATCTACATCGGCAATATCAATTGATAAAATTTCAAAAGCTGTTCCCGAGTCAAGTCCTTTTTCAAGAACTGTTGTTGAAATGCTGTCCGGATTTTCAAGAACTTCTTTGTGTGTATTACTGCTACCGACAGTTGTAACAATTCCTTCCCCGACTCTTGCTATAATTGTTTCTTCACCTGCACCACCGACAAGTCTTTCGATATTTGCCCTAACAGTAACTCTTGCTTTAACGATAACTTCGATACCGTCTTTACTTACAGCTGCAATATTAGGTGTCTCAATAACTTTTGGGTTTACACTTACACGAACAGCTTCCAAAACATTACGACCTGCCAAGTCTATAGCAGCAGCTCTCTTAAATTCCAGCTCGATGTTTGCCCTTTGGGCAGCAATTAGTGCATCGACCAATGTATCGACATTACCACCTGCAAGATAGTGAGCTTCCAGCTCATCAAGTTTTAAATTCAATCCTGCCTTAGTTGCCTTGATCATCGGGTTAATAATTTTTCTCGGTGCAACTCTTCTTAGTTTCATTCCTACAAGCGTTGCAATTCCAACTTTTACACCTGAAAAGAATGCCGTTATCCAAAGTCCCAACGGCACAAATGAGAAAAATATTATAACTAAAATAAAAACCAATCCGACCGTAAAAATCGGTCCTAAACTACTTATAATTTCGTTCATCTAAATCCTCCTTACATATATCTTCATAGATTCAACTTTTATAACTTCAATTTTAGTGTCTGACGGTATAAAGCCCTCATCACTGTAGAGATCATACTTTTTATCGTCAATTATTCCAAATCCACTCGGTCTTAGAGGGGTTGTTGTAATGCCTCTCTTGCCTGTTAAATTCGGATAATCAACCGCTAAATAACCATTTTCAGTAGAGCTTTTTTGTTTTAAGACAAACTTTTCCATTCCCTTTATCTTATAACCCTTCTTAATGTAAAAGTATATGAGAAAAATAGAAATTAAAATTGTGAGTGAAAGCCCTAAAATTGTTGAGAGTATATCGTCAAAAGTTCCATAGAACCCAACTCCAAGAAATGCAACACCGAATATTCCAAAAACTTGAACGCCGGGAACCAATAACTCCATAAAAAGTAAAAAGATTCCAACCGTGCTCAATATTAAATAGACAAAATATTTATTGTCTTTTAATAAAACAATCGCTATATATGCAATCAAAAGCAAAACTCCGACAACAAAATTGAATTTCTTATTGACAAAGAGCGATGAAATAAAGCATGCTACTGAAATCAAAAAAATCAAAAGTACCGCTAAATTAGGAATGTTCTTTAGCATTTCAATCATTTTTACCATAACTACCTCCTATAATTACATATTACCCGAAATCGTTATAGTTAAACTATTTAACTAAATTTTTATACAAAAATAGCCCACCTATTTTAGTGAGCCTAATTTTGCTTTCACCGCTTCAGATAATCTCTTAGCATCTACTCTAGATTCGCTTCTTTCCTTAGCCAATTTCATAACAGCACCCATGTCTTTCATTGATGTTGCTCCAACTTCAGCTACTACAGCACCAACCAAATCATTTAACTCATCATCGTCCATTTGCTTTGGTAAATACTCGGAAAGATATGAAATCTCTTCTTCCGTATCTTTTATAAGTTCTACTCTATCTGTGCCTTTGAGAGAATCCAGCGTATCATTTCTTTCTTTTATTTCTTTTTGAATCATCTGCATAATTAAATCATCATCAGCAGTCAATCTGTTGTCAACCTCATATTGCTTAATACGAGATCTAAGCATTGTGATAGTATTTTTTCTAAGAGTTTGTTTCTCTTTCATGGAAGTCTTTAAATCATCCATCAAACGTTCTTTTAATGACATAAACTAAAATCCTTTACGTCTCTTTTTTCTAGCTGCTAGAGATTTAAGTTTTCTTCTAACGCTAGGTTTTTCGTAATGTTCTCTTTTTCTAACTTCACCCATTACTCCTGAGCGAGCACATTGTCTCTTGAAGCGCTTTAGAGCACTATCTAGGGATTCATTTTCTCCAACTTTGATTTCTGACATTTATCTTCCCCCCTTCCATAAGGTTATCCACAACGCTCTATCCAATATTATACACATAGTTTATTAAAAAATCAAGTATTTAATCAAAATTCCAACCTAATTTTTTTCCGCCTATTAGATGGAAATGCAAATGGCGAACAGACTGTCCTCCATCCTCGCCAACGTTTGAAATTACACGATATCCACCGGTCAATTTTTCATCTTTTGCAATCAGCTTTATGACCGATAAAATGTGACTAAGTATTTCCTTGTCACCTTCGTCGCATGTATCAAGTCCATCGATATGTTTTTTTGGAATAACAAGAATATGTGTTGGTGCAACCGGATTTATATCCCTGAATGCATAACAAACATCATCCTCATAAACCTTTGTAGAAGGTATTTCCCCATCAATTATTTTGCAGAACAAACAATCCATTTCTTTTCCCCCTTTTCTTCAACAAGCATTGCGTTAATAACGCTGTTTAATTTTAAATCCGGATACTCATCACAAGAAATCTCTGCCTTTACATAGTTCCTTGTGTATCCTGTGAAAAATCCCTTTGTTCTTTCTTCAATAAGAACTTCTTCCTCTTTATTTAAAAGAGAATTTTTAAATTCCTCTTGAAGTTCTTCTCCTAATTTTTCAAGTTCATTTTTTCTTCTGATTTTTATATTTCCGTCAACTTGCTCCATATCCGCCGCTTTTGTACCTTTTCTAATAGAATATGGGAAAATATGAATCCTTGAAAGTTTCAAATCTTTCAAATACTGAACAGTGCTCTCGTGGTCCTCTTCCGTTTCACCTGGAAAACCTACAATAATATCCGTTGTGATTCCTGCACTTGGATAATAAGACCTTATCAAATCAACTTTTTTCTTGAAAGTTTCTTTGTTGTATTTTCGATTCATTGCTTTTAAAACATTATCCGATCCGCTTTGAAGTGACAAATGGAATTGGTCGCAGAACTGACTTATGCTTTTTAGCCTTCTTAAAAAATCATCTGTTATAACCGAAATTTCAAGACTTGAAAGTCTTATTCTTACATTCGGCGCTGCTGCGTGTACCGCTTCAATTGCATCGATAAGAGTTACATCTTTTAAATCTTTTCCATACGATGCAACTTCAATTCCCGTTATAACAATCTCTTTTGCGGTTTCCCCAAGAGATGATGCTTCTTTTTTTATGGACTCGATACTTCTTGACCGTACTCTTCCTCTTGCATAAGGAATTATGCAATAAGAGCAAAAATTATCGCAACCGTCTTCAATTTTAATAAATCCACGAGTCTTTTCACCCGTTCCATGGAGCGGCAAATCTTCAAATTCTCTATATTTTGAAATATCATATACTTTTTCACCTTTGTCTTTATCCAAAGTCATTAGATACGAAATATCAAGTTTATCTTTATTTCCGACAACAAGATTTACGTTTTTATTTTCTAAAAGTTCATCCTTTGAAACTTGGCTATAACACCCCATAATTACCGAATAGTTATCAGGATTTATCTTTCGATTTCTGCTTAATGCCTGCCTTGATTTTTTATCGCTTTCATTTGTAACGCTGCATGAATTCAGGATAAAAACGTCACAAATTTCTTCGTCAGAATCGGCTATTTCAAATCCTGCTTTTCGAAGCCTCTCTTCAAGCGCAAGGCTTTCTACAAAATTTACTTTGCAACCCAGAGTTTTAATTTTAACTTTCATATTTCGTCCTTTCATAGTAGGTCAATATAGAAGATATAGCAGAAAATGCAGCATACTCCGTCCTCAATATATTTCTAAATAACCGTATGGATTTTACCCCTCTGTCTTTTGCAAATGACACTTCCTCGTCTGAAAACCCTCCTTCAGGTCCGACAAAAATCCCTATAGAAACCTCTCTCGGGTAAGTTACATCAACATCTTTTAAAAAGTCATATATACAATTTACATTCTCATCTTCAAAAAGAATAACCGAATAATCCAAAGTTTTAGAAAATTCTATAGCCTCTTTAAATTCCATATTATTTGAGATTGCAGGAATTTTTATTGACTTTGAAACTTCAGCACTGTCTTTTAAAATAGAATAACATCTGTCATTTGAAAAGTCTTCAATACGTTTTTCATAACACCTTTCAGTAATTGTCGGAATAAATTTTTCGACACCGAGCATGCCATTCATTTTAAAAACATGTTCCATTTTTTTCTTTGGAATATATCCTTGAAACAAATAGATTTTTAAATTATTCGTGTCTTCCTCGATTTTCTCTACAAGTTTAACTGAAAAACTGTCCTTTGAAACTTCAGAAATCTCCGCCAAATAAAGCTCTTCATTTAAAACAACTTCAAGTTTATCACCCACAATATGTCTTTGACTTTTTACAACATGTCTGAAGTCCTCTCCGGTTATTAATGTATCCTCGATAAAAATTCTATCCATTAAATCTACCCGTAATCTCAGACCAACCGTTTTGTTTATTTGAACTTACAATTTCAAATTTGTTTTTTTGTAGAGCATCTCTGACCATGTCTTCTTTTTCATTAACAATGCCAGACAATATTATTAAGCCCTGTGATTTAATGCGCTTAGAAAATTCCGGCATCATTTCGCATAAAGTTTCTGCATAAATGTTCGATATAATCGTGTCGTATATCTTGATATCATAATCCCTGAAATCTCCGTGAATTATATTCACATTTTCTTCAACATTATTTAGTTTCACATTTTGATTTGCCGACTTTATAGCTAAAGCATCAATTTCATAGGCATCAACTACTGCACCTGAAAGCTTTGCAGCAGAAATTGCAAGAATTCCGCTTCCCGTTCCTACGTCCAAAATTTTGCCGTCAGGACGATACTTGTCAATCTCTTTAAGGCACATATAAGTAGTTTCATGACTTCCTGTACCAAAAGCCATTCCCGGATTTATAACAACATCCGAGTCTGTGTGTTCTTCCCAAAGTGGAACAACTTTTAAATCATTTGAAACGTCAATCGTGTGAAAATAATTTTTCCAATCGTTTTCGTAATCCTTTTCTTCAATTGATTTTTTTGAAATTACACACTCATCTTTAAGGTCAATATCTTCGAGAAATTTTTGAACTTCATCATCTTCCAAATAGACTTTGAAAGTAATAAAATCCGTTTTTTCTTTTTTGTCTATATAGTCCCAATTCTTTTCGGAAATTTTAAGACTGTCACTTAAATTGTCATCAATTACTTCGAAAGAAGATATTCCAAACATAATAAGTTTAGTCGTAATTTCGTCTTCCAAACTCCTATTTACTTTTAATGAAACTTCTATCATCGTGCAAACATCCTTCTAATCACATTTTTTATTTTGAAATATATATTCTTAAATTTTTCTCTTATTCCCGAAAAGGGAGGAGGGTCGTTAAGCTCGTTTTCTTCATCAAGCTCCCTTAAAATTTCTTTTTGACGTTTTGATAAATTTGTAGGCGTTACAACTTTAAATACTAAATAAATATCACCGCGTGTGTTTGAATTATATTTATATAAACCCTTCTTTGGAATAGTTATATAATCTCCATTTTGTGTGCCTTCAGGAATAACAATTTCTTCTTCCCCATCCAGTGTTTCAAACTTTTTTCTAGTGCCGAGTGCTGCTTCTGAAAATGAAATCTTGTATTCCTTGACGAGATTTGTATCTTGAATTTCATAACCATAAGGATTTCTAACGTGAATTTCAGCATATAAATTTCCACTTCTTCCACCGTTTATACCCTCGTCGCCATGAGCACCTAAGTTCAATACGATGCCATCTGTTACACCTTTTGGAATTTTGACTGTCTTTTTTATTTTTTTAGACTTTCTTCCTGAGCCTGCACATTCTTCACACTTTTCTTTAACAAATTTTCCCGTGCCTTTGCAGTCAGGACAAACTGTATCAGTTTGCATTTGTCCAAAAAGCGTTTGTTTAACTTGTCTTACGCGGCCTCTTCCGTGACAAGTTTTGCAAACTTCCACGTCATCTTTTGACTTTGCACCAGTACCGTGACATTTTTCACAGTTTTCAACTCTCTCATACTCAATATCAACGCTTTGTTCTGTGAGAGTGTCTTTTAAATCGAAATCTATATAAGTCATTCTGTCTTGACCCGGTTTTTGGTTGCTTGCAGCTCTGTTTGAACTAAATCCGCCAAAACCCATTCCACCGAAAATATCGCCGAATAAATCGCTAAATATATCATCATAACCAAATCCACCGCCTGCTTGAGCATCGGTAGTTCCATAATTATCATACATAGTTCTTTTTTCTTGATTTGAAAGAACCTCATATGCCGCAGTAACCTCTTTGAATTTTTCCGCACTTTCCGGATCATCAGGATTCAAATCAGGATGGTATTTTTTTGCTAAACGTCTATAACTTTTCTTTATTTCTTCGATTGAAGCCGTTTCTTCAACCTCTAATACTTCATACAAATTTTTCATCAAATCAGCCTTTCAAAAAAATAAGAACTGTCCACTAAAAGTGGATCAGTTCTATTATCCTATAATTAGCGGAAATTGTCAAATTAATCAACTACTTCGTAGTCTCCATCAATTGTATCGTCTCCGTCATCTTTTTTGTTTGCATCAGGATTTACATTGCCTTCTGAAGGATTTCCTCCTGCCTGACCATAAACTTTTTGAGTAATCTTATAGAACTCATTCGTCAAGTCTTCGGTCTTTTGTTTCATATCTTCGTAGTCTGTTCCTTCTGAAGCTTTTTTAAGTGCATCTTTCTTTTCTTCCAATGACTTCTTGTCTTCTGCTGATAGCTTGTCTCCTAAATCCTTTATGCTCTTTTCTGTTTGATATACCATTTGGTCTGCATTGTTTTTGGTTTCAATATTTTGCTTTGCCTTTTCATCTTCTGCAGCATATTTTTCAGCTTCTTTAACTTTAGCTTTAATTTCGTCTTCGCTCATCTTATTTGAAGCTGTAATCGTTATAGATTGTTGTTTGCCTGTTGCCATATCTTTTGCACTAACATTTACAATACCGTTTGCGTCAATATCAAATGTAACTTCGATTTGAGGAATTCCTCTTGGTGCCGGTGCAATACCGGTCAATTGGAATCTACCGAGAGTTGTATTGTCCTTTGCAAATTCTCTTTCGCCTTGAAGAACGTGAATATCAACAGATGTTTGAGAATCAGAAGCTGTAGTGAAAACTTGGCTCTTCTTTGCCGGAATTGTTGTATTTCTTTCGATGAGTTTTGTAGTTACTCCGCCCAATGTTTCAAGTCCAAGTGAAAGTGGTGTTACGTCGAGAAGCAGTAAGTCTTTAACTTCTCCTGTCAAAACTCCACCTTGAATTGCAGCGCCAATTGCAACACATTCGTCAGGGTTGATGTCTTTTTGCGGATCTCTTCCTGTCAACTTCTTAACTTCTTCTTGAACAGCCGGAATTCTTGTTGAACCACCGACTAACAAAATTTTATCCAAATCTGAAACATCGATGCCAGCGTCTTTAATACAATCTTTAACCGGTGCAATTGTCTTTTCAACCAAATCACTTGTAAGTTCGTTGAATTTTGCTCTTGTAATGTCCATATTCAAGTGAAGCGGTCCATTTTGAGTTGCTGTAATAAATGGCAAGTTAATGTTTGTGGTCATTGTTGATGAGAGTTCCTTCTTTGCTTTTTCAGCAGCTTCTTTAAGTCTTTGAAGGCTCATCTTATCTGATTTCAAATCAACTCCGTTTTCTTTTTGGAATTCATCTGCAATATAATCAACAAGTTTATTGTCGAAGTCGTCTCCACCGAGTCTGTTGTTTCCTCTTGTAGCCATAACTTCGAATACACCGTCGCCAACTTCAAGAATTGAAACGTCGAATGTTCCTCCACCAAGGTCATAAACCATAATCTTGTGTTGACCTTCCTCTTTGTCCATTCCGTATGCAAGTGCAGCAGCAGTCGGTTCGTTTATAATTCTCTTTACATTTAAACCTGCAATCCTTCCTGCGTCTTTTGTTGCTTGTCTTTGAGCATCTGTGAAATATGCAGGAACTGTAATAACAGCATCTTCAACTGTTTCGCCGAGATAGCTTTCAGCATCTGCTTTTAACTTTTGAAGAATCATTGCTGAAATTTCTTCAGGTGTATAATCTTTTCCGTCAATACTAATTTTATAATCGGTGCCCATTTCTCTTTTAATAGAAGAAATTGTTCTATCCGGGTTTGTAACAGCTTGTCTTTTTGCCGTTTCACCAACTAATCTTTCCCCTTCTTTTGTAAATGCTACAATACTTGGAGTAGTTCTGTTTCCTTCAATATTGTGAATAACAGTAGGGTCTCCACCTTCCATAACTGCTACACATGAATTTGTTGTTCCTAAGTCAATACCAATAATTTTACTCATTTAAAAAATCCTCCTTAATTTATAATTACTTACTTACTTTTACCATTGCCGGGCGTATTACTTTATCTCCCAACATAAATCCTTTTTTTAGAGTTTCGGTTATTATTCCGCTTTGAACTCCATCTTTTTCTTCCATCATTACCGCGTAGTGCAGATTAGGATCAAAAACTGCCCCATCGCTTTCCATAACATTTATATCTACATTTTTAAAAGCTTCGATAACTTGATCATATATCATTTTCACGCCTTCATAAATATTTTTATCTTCTATATGTGAAAGTGCTATATCAAAATTATCAATTACCGGAAATAAAACTTCAGCAAATTTTTCAACACCCAAGTTTACGCTGTCGTGTTCTCTTTTTTGAGCTCTCTTTTTAAAATTTGTAAAGTCCGCTTGAAGTCTTATGAGCTGTGTTTTTAGCGAATCAATTTCATCAGTTAATTCATCAGATTCATTCGTATCTTCATTGCATGCTTCCGTTTGAACGTTTTCCTCCATAATTTCTTCATCCATAATCTTTTCATCAACATCATTATTAATATCTTTATTTTTTTTCATTTAGTCCTCATCCCCTTTCAAATTTTCATTTAAAAACCTCAAAGTCTTGTCTAGTTCAAGAATTGCATTTATTGCGTTTGAATAATTCATCCTTACCGGAGCGATTATTCCGAATGATGCGGTCCTGTCACTGTCAAGCAATATGTTTGAAGTTATAACTGTCAAATTTTTTAAACTTGAATTTTCATCGCCTATATGAACACTAATTCGCTTATTTTCACTGCCTTTAATTAAATCTTTTATCTGCGAACTGTCTTCCATAATCATAGCTACTGTTTTTACATTTTCCGTATCTATAAAATCCGGGTGTTCAAGTAATCTTGCAACGCCACTTAAAATCAATTCATCGTCCATAGATTCATCGGACTCTATATCTTTTAAAATATTTTTTAAAACATCCAATTTGCCGAAAAATTCATTTTTATAAAGCTTTTCAAGATTTTCTAGGAAATAACTTACCTTCTTATCGTAAAAATATTGCTTTAAAAAATTATTAAATTTCTCCTCATCGATATTGCCTCCGTCATGAACAACATTTGTAGAAACTTCCAAATCTTTTGTCATTATTACAAATAGAAGATTCATATCGTCGATACGCTTTGCAAATACTTGAGAAATTTCAGCATCCTTATAATGAGGTATAAATGTGAGAGTGGCATAATTTGTCATCAAATTTAATACCTCCCCCGCTTTAAGCATCATCTTTTCAAGCTTTGTTCCCTCCGACTCCAACAATCTCTTAACAAATTTTCGAGGGTTGTCTTCCTGTCTTGTTGTAGAATCAATTAAAGCCATTACATAGTTTTCAATGGCAGACCCTGAAGGAATTCTTCCACTTGAGTGATGTGTCTTTGAAATAAATCCCTTTTCTTCCAAATCACTCATTACATTTCTTATAGTGGCGGCGCTAAGTCCTATGTCATAGTTTTTCTCAATAGTTCTTGAACCGACCGGCTGACCGGTTTCAATGAAAGAGTTTATAATACTGTTTAATATTTTCAGTTCTCTTTGACTTAACATTTTACACCTCCCACTTTTTATTAGCAATCACATCATGTGAGTGCTAACTATTTAATATATACCCACATAATTTTCATTTAATCATAATTAAACTAATATTTTATAAAATTTTTATCTTTAATTTATAAATATTAGCACTTACTATGTTTGAGTGCTAATCATAAATGTTATACCCTGATTTTTTATTTTAAAACATATTTATAAAATTAAATCAACCTCCACAAGATTCGAAAGATCCATCCCTTTTTCAGTTAAAACTACATGACCTCTTTCTGTTTTTAAAAGTCCGGAATCACAATGCTTTTTTAAATCAAATACATCAAAAAACTCTCTATTAAATCTTTCCTTAAATTTATCAAGAGAAATTCCCTCTTTGGTCCTTATATTTAGAAATGAATATTCGCTCATTTTATCATTTATATCCAGCACATATTCAACTCTATATGGAAGCTTTTTATTTTCAAGCGCTTCATAATAATATTTTATATTTGAAAAGTTCTTCCTTCGCTCATCTTCAAGGAATGCTGCTGCTCCAATCCCGAACGCAAGATATTCGTCAAGATTCCAATATTTTCTGTTATGTCTAGATTCAAAACCGGGTTTTGCAAAGTTTGAAATCTCATATCTTTCATATCCAAGTTCACTCAAGAACTTTGAAAGGTCATGGTAGCTCTTTCGTTCTTTATCTTCGCTCGGAAGAATAAGTTTTTTGTTCTTTATATCCTCATAAATAGGAGTGTTTTCATGCACAATAAGGCTGTATGCGGAAATGTGATTTATTCCCAACTCACTAATCATCTTTGCATCTTTTAACTCCCGCTCTTCAGTGTTTCCAGGAAGAGATAACATCAAATCTGCAGAAATATTTTTTATATCGCTCTCTTTCAATTCATTAACCGCTTTTAAAAAATCTTTAAATGATGAGGTTCTATTCAGTGTTTTTATAATTCTGTCGTCAGACGTTTGTAGTCCAAGACTCGCCCTATTTATTCCGGTTTTATAAATTTCTTTATAAAGGTGCTCGTCAGTTGTTCCTGGATTTATCTCGAGCGTATTTTCGGAATCATCTGAAACGTTAAAGCCATTGTATATTGCTTCCATAATCCTATTTACATTCTTTGTTCCAATTAAAGAAGGCGTGCCGCCCCCAAAATAAATTGAGTCGACACACCTCTTTCCATAAAGTTTTGAATAAAGATTTATTTCCTTTATTAAGTAATCCACATATTTATTTTTTTCATCTTCTTTTTTAGGAACAAAGCTTAAAAAGTCACAGTAACTGCATTTACTTTTGCAAAACGGTATGTGTATATAAATTCCTAAATTCATTATTTTTCCTTATATTTGAGTACTTCCAAAAATGCTTCTTGCGGAACGTCAACATTTCCTACAGAACGCATTCTCTTTTTCCCTTCTTTTTGTTTTTCAAGAAGTTTCTTCTTTCTTGAAATATCTCCGCCGTAACATTTTGCAAGAACGTCTTTTCTTAAAGCAGAAATAGTTTCTCTTGCAATAATTTTCGAACCGATTGCCGCTTGAATTGGAACAGCAAATTGATGCCTTGGAATAACATCTTTAAGTCTTTCAGCAATATCACGTCCCCTTGTATATGCTTTTGATTCGTGAACAATTAGACTGAATGCATCAACAAGTTCTCCGTTAATTAGAATGTCGAGTTTAACTAAGTCGCTTTGTTCATATCCTGCAAGTTCATAGTCGAGCGAAGCATATCCTTTTGTGTTTGATTTAAGTGCATCGAAGAAATCGTAGATAACTTCATTTAATGGCATTCTAAAATGCAAAACAACTCTTCTTTCGTCGAGATATTCCATGTTTTTGAATTGACCTCTTCTATCAATGCAAATATCCATAATATTTCCGACATATTCTTTCGGTGCCATAATATTTGCATCAACCATCGGTTCTTCAATAAAATCAATTTCTCCAAGCGACGGTAAGTTCGTCGGATTTTGTATTTCAAGAACTTCCCCGTCGGTTTTGTGAACTCGATAAATTACAGATGGTGCTGTAGCAATAATATTTAAGTCAAACTCTCTGTCAAGTCTCTCTTGAATAATTTCCATGTGTAATAGTCCTAAGAATCCACATCTAAAACCAAAGCCCAAAGCTTTTGATGTTTCAGGTTCAAATGTGAGTGATGCGTCGTTAACTTTTAATTTTTCAAGAGCTTCTCTAACGGTGTTGTAGTCCTCGCCTTCGGATGGATAAATCCCGCAATACACCATAGGAACTACTGCTTTATATCCCGGAAGACGTTCTTTCGTAGGTCTTGATGCATCTGTAACAGTGTCTCCTACCCTTGCATCCTTAACTTCTTTAACAGAAGCTGTAAAATATCCTACGTCTCCGGCCTTAAGCTCGTCTACTTTAAGCATGTGTGTTATATTAACACCAACTTCCGTGACTTCGAACTCTTGGTTTGTGGACATAAATTTAATATTCATTCCCTCTTTAATGCTTCCATCAAACACTCTTACATAACATACAACTCCCAAATATGGGTCATAATATGAGTCAAATATAAGGGCTTTTAAAGGTGCATCATCATCTCCTTCAGGTGCCGGAACATTTTTTACAATATATTCTAAAACATCTTTAATATTTAATCCTGTCTTAGCGGAAATTAGCGGTGCTTCAGAAGCATCGAGTCCGATTACATCCTCAATTTCATGTTTTACCTCATCCGGCATTGCACTAGGCAAATCCATTTTATTTATAACCGGAAGTATCTCAAGGTCTTGATCGAGTGCAAGATAAACATTTCCCAAAGTTTGAGCTTCAACTCCTTGTGTTGCATCAACCACCAAAACAGCCCCTTCACAAGCTGCAAGTGAACGGGAAACTTCATAGTTGAAGTCGACGTGACCCGGGGTGTCTATCAAGTTTAAAGTATAAGTTTTTCCATCGTCAGCTGTATATAAAAGTCTTACCGCTTTAAGCTTTATTGTTATGCCTCTTTCTCTTTCAAGGTCCATACTGTCCAAAGTTTGCTCTCTCATATCTCTTAGTTCAACTGTATTGGTAGCTTCCAAAAGTCTATCTGCGAGAGTGCTCTTTCCGTGGTCTATATGAGCAATGATTGAGAAATTTCTTATATGCTCTTTTTTCATAAATAACTACCTCAACTTTCCAATTCTATCAAATGGGAAAACTCTAAAAACGCATCTTCCTCCGATGCTTTTTTTGTTTATCGGACCGAATGCCCTCGAGTCTCTACTTGCAAGTGGGAGACGATTGTCCCCCATAACAAAATATTCTTCATCCGATAAATCAAGCGATATATTTCCTTCTGTATAAATTCCGGTTTCAATATACGGCTCATCAATCAGCTCGCCGTCAATAAAAACACTTCCATTTTCAATCTCAATATGCTCTCCCGGAAGACCTACAATTCTTTTCACATAATAATTGCCGTCTGTCTTAACCTCATCTTTTAAAACAACAATGTCGCCGCGTTTAAAACTTCTAAACAATTTATCGAGTTTAAGTTCAATAAGTCTATCTCTATTATGCAAAGTTGGCATCATGCTTTTTCCGTCAACAACCGTGAATGCAAAAACAAATTTTACAATTAAAATTGCTATGATTGCAGCCGATGCCAAACTTTTTATCCATTCAATCACTTCTTTTTTTATCCTTTTTGCTCTATTTTGCTCATCTGCATCTTCAAAAACTTCATCGCCATCTTCGATTGGCTCTAAGATTTCTTCCGAAGCATCTTTATTTTCGATTAATTTTTCATCATTATTTTCGATTAATTCATTTTTATCATCGTTCATATTTTACACCTCTATCCGTTTAATTATACCATTAAATTCTTTAAACTTCAAGGAAAAGACGACTTTTATATCGCTTCATCAAAGAAAAATAAAAGTGTTATAATCTTTAAAAAAAAATATAAATGTGATATAATAAAACGAGTGAGAGGTGAAACGATGGATTATAAAGATTTTATTTATTGCCATGATTATGACGATGGAAAAATCCTATCTGATTTAAATGATGCGGATGTAATTTTACTTGGTCCATCGAGGGTTGGTAAAACACCGCTCTCATTTTATATGGGCTATTTTGATTTAAAAGTTTGTAATATTCCACTTGTGCCGGAGGCTAATTTAACCGAAATGTTAAAATCTCTTCCACGAGAAAAAACTTTTGGTCTCACAAGAAGCGTCGAGTCAATCAGAAAACACAGATTGTCACGAGAAGAAAATCTTGGTATCAGTTCGAATTACGCAAGTGAAGAAAGAATATTTGACGAGCTTATGTACGCCCATGATATTTATAAAACGCTTCGAATACCAATTATAGATTTAGATAAGATGGCAATTGAAGAAGCAACGGTTTTTATTTCTAAAAGAATTAGTAGATGAGGAGGAAACATGAACAAGTTTACTTACAGTTTCGAAGAAGGTAATGCAAAGATGCGCTCACTGCTTGGCGGCAAGGGTGCAAATTTATGTGAAATGACAAATTTGGGGATACCTGTACCCCCGGGATTTACAATTTCAACTGAAGCATGCACAGCATTTTATAATAACGATGAAAATCTTCCTGAAGGTTTAATGGAAGAAGTTACAAAAAGGATCGCTGAAGTCGAAGCTAAAATCGAAAAAAAATTCGGGGATAATGAAAATCCACTCCTATTCTCCGTAAGAAGTGGCGCAGTTTTTTCTATGCCGGGAATGATGGATACAATTTTAAATTTAGGTTTAAATGACGAAACCGTTGAAGGCCTCGTAAAAAAATCATCAAACGAAAGATTTGCTTGGGACAGCTACAGAAGATTCATTCAAATGTTTTCAGATGTTGCAATGAGTATCCCAAAATATGAATTTGACGACATATTTAATGATATAAAGAAAAAAGAAGGTGTCAACAGTGACCAAGAAGTCTCAGTTGAAGGCCTTAAAGAAACAGTTAAAAGATATAAAGAAAAATATAAGGAATATATCAAAGAAGACTTCCCTACTGATCCAAAGAAACAACTTGAAATCGCAATCAAAGCTGTTTTTGATTCTTGGATGAACCCGAGAGCAAAAACATACAGAAAACTCCACAAAATTGACGACAATCTAGGAACTGCTGTAAACATTCAATCAATGGTCTTTGGTAATATGGGGGACAATTCAGGAACAGGTGTTTGCTTCTCAAGAAGCCCGTCAGACGGTGAAAACAAATTATTCGGTGAGTTCCTTATGAATGCTCAAGGTGAAGACGTTGTTTCAGGTGTAAGAACTCCACAAAGTATTTCACAACTTGAAGATACAAATAAAAAAGTATATGATCAATTCCTCGACATTATCGAAAATCTTGAAAAGCATTATAAGGATATGCAAGACGTTGAATTTACAATTGAAGACGGCAAGCTATACTTCTTACAATGCAGAAATGGTAAAAGAACCGCAAGAGCAGCTTTAAACATTGCAGTAGATATGTATGAAGAAGGTCTTATCACAAAAGAAGAAGCTTTGATGAAGCTTGAACCAAACAGTTTAAACCAACTCATGCACTATCAATTTGACCCGGCTGAATTAAAGGACAAGGTTCCTTATGCAAAGGGTCTTCCAGCAAGCCCAGGTGCTGCATCCGGAGAAATAGTATTTACTCCTGAAGCTGTGAGAGAAAAACACGAAGCAGGAATTAAAACTATTCTTGTTAGAGAAGAAACTTCTCCTGAAGACATTGATGGAATGGTTTTAGCTGAAGGTATCTTAACGGCACGCGGAGGTATGACTTCCCACGCAGCAGTTGTTGCAAGAGGCATGGGTAAATGTTGTGTTGCCGGAACAAGTGAATTAAGAGTTGAAGAAAACAAAAAAATTATTAAAGGTAAAAATGGAGATCTCAAAGAAGGAGATATCATTTCTATAGACGGTACAACAGGTACAGTATATCTAGGCGACATTAAAAAGATTGAACCTTCCCTAACCGGAAACTTTGGAAAGTTTATGTCATGGGCGGATGAAGTAAGAAAACTTGGTGTTCTTACAAATGCCGATACACCAAAAGATGCAAAAACAGCAAGAGAATTCGGTGCAGAAGGAATCGGTCTTACCAGAACTGAACACATGTTCTTCGATGAAGCGAGAATCAAAAATGTTCGTAAGATGATTCTCGCCGACACGAAGGAAGAAAGAGAAAAATATTTAGCAAAACTTCTTCCATACCAAAAAGAAGACTTCAAAGGTATTTTTGAAGCAATGGACGGTCTTCCTGTTACTGTAAGACTTCTCGATCCACCGCTTCACGAATTCTTGCCGGTAAAAGACGACGATATCAAATCAATTGCTAAAGATATGGAAATTGATGAAGAAGTTTTAAGAACAAGAATCGAAGAATTAAAAGAATTCAACCCGATGCTTGGACACAGAGGTTGTAGACTTGCTGTCACCTATCCTGAAATTTACAGAATGCAAGCAAGAGCAATAATTGAAGCTGCTCTTGAAGTAAGTGTGGAAGGAAAAACTGTTAAACCTCAAATTATGATTCCGCTAATCGGCGAACTCAAAGAATTGAAATATGTAAAATCTGAAATTCTTGAAGAAATAAATAAAGTCTTTGAAGAAAAAGGTGAAAAAATCCATTACGAAATCGGAACAATGATCGAAGTTCCTCGTGCAGCTCTTCTTGCTGATGAAATTGCAACTGAAGCAGACTTTTTCAGTTTTGGAACCAACGATATGACTCAAATGGTCTTCGGTTATTCAAGAGACGACTATGGAAAATTCATAAACGAATATTTAGACAAAAAAATCTTCAAGGTCTCTCCTTTTGAATCACTTGATATAAATGGTGTTGGCAAACTTTTAGACATGGCTACAACTCTTGGAAGAAAAGCAAATCCTAACATTCATATCGGTGTTTGTGGTGAAGCCGGCGGAGATCCTGATTCAATTAAATTCTGTGATGAAATCAACCTTGATTATGTAAGTTGTTCACCATACAGAGTTCCAATCGCAAGATTGGCTGCTGCTCAAGCTATGATTGAACACAAGTTTGAAGAAAGAGATAAATAAATTTAGTAAAACTAAAAAAGCTATAACAAAGGGGTAAATTCTAAAATTTATCCTTTTGTTATATAATAAGGAGATAAAATGATTGAATTAAAAAACTTAACTAAAAAATTCGGCAAAAACACCGTTGTTGACGACATTAATCTAACTATACCAAGTGGAAAAATTTACGGATTTTTAGGACCGAATGGTGCCGGTAAATCAACCACCATCAATATGATTACAAATGCCCTTTCAATTACATCAGGCTCTATTCTTATTAACGGTATCGATGTAGAAAAAAATCCATACGAATCAAAAAAACAATTTGCATATGTTTCAGACACTCCTACCGCATACGACAAGATGTCAGGAATACAGTTTTTAAACTTTATTGCCGACGTTTATGAGATAGACGAAAACAAGAGAGTTGAAAACATTAAAAAATATTCTGAAATATTTGAAATGACAGACAGTCTCGGTTCTGAAATTTCTTCATACTCTCACGGTATGCAACAAAAAATTATAATAATTTCTGCTCTAATAACTGAGCCAGAAGTTTTTATTCTTGACGAGCCTATGGTGGGTCTTGATGCCAAAAGCAGTTTCAGACTTAAAGAGATAATGAGAGAAATGGCTGACAATGATAAAACCGTCTTCTTCTCCACACACGTTATGGAAGTAGCGGAAAATATTTGCGACGAGATTGCAATTATAAACAAAGGAAGACTTGTTGTTAGCGGTACTTTCGATTCTATAAAACAAAAAATGGGAGAAGACGGAAGCCTCGAAAAGATTTTCTTGGAGTTGACAGACGATGAAAAATAAACTTTTACTTTTAATAAAAAAGGATTTTTATTTGCAATTTTCTTTTATCGACAACATAATTCATCCCTCAAAATCACAAAAACCGCTAAAGGAAAGATTGAAAAGTGTAATTGGACTACTTGTAATTTTGGCTTACGCTTCCATAATAAATTACAGTGTCGTCTTTCCAGCTTTTAATTCACACGGAATTAAGCCCGAAGATATTGTCAAAGGAACTATGGTTGCCGCAACATTTTTTTCTATAATGTTTACGCTTGCGTCCTCGATGAGTAATTTCTTTTTCAGCGACGACATAAAAATCTTGACAAGACTCCCGATAAAGATAAAGGACATTATTGCTGCAAAAATAGTTTCTATGAGTTTAACAAACTTTATTGTTTATATTTTTATCGCATATCCGGCAGCAATAAAATATGGTCTTCTAAAAAATTCTGGTATTTTGTATTATTTGTTTTTTATAATAGGTTCCATTGCAATACCAATAATTATCACTTCAATTATCTCTCTTGTGACGATTTTTATAATGCAATATATAACAAAAATTCCAAACCTAAAAAACAAATTTCAATTTATTTCTCTTTTATTGGGTTTAGCGTTTTTTGTATTTTATCAAATGGTGATTCCAAAACTTAGCTCCGAAGAAAATTTCAACATTGCTTTTGATAAAGCAAAAAACATATTTAAGTACCTATTTCCTTTCGATAACTTATTTCAAAAAACAATAGGACTTACCGGCGGAAGTGTCAACATTTTATCACTTATAATACTTGTCGGATTGTGTGCAGTCCTCTTCTATTTAACGTCGAATCATATGGTTAAGCCGTTTTTAAAAGGCTTCCAACAAAATCGTGTTAGCCCGAACAAAAAGAAAAAAGTAAATATCGCAAAAGTTAAATCAACATCTGTTACATTTACAATTGCAAAAAAAGAAATGGTTGAAATAATAAAAACTCCTATATATCTTTTTAATACAATGATGACCGGTTTGTTTTTAATAATCATTTTCTTCGTTGGATTTTTAAATAATGCAAAAGAAGACTTGGGTGCAAATGGTGGAATCTTAAATTTCTTAGCTAAAGTTCACGAGAAACTGTATTTATTTATTTCAGATAATTATTTATTAGCTTTTGTTATTGCTTTTCTCGTAGGATTTGCGCTTGCTTTAATTTCAGGAATTTCGAACGATCCGTCAGCAACCTCAATTTCAAGGGAAGGCAAAAATATAAGACTTCTTAAATCTCTTCCGATTACCGGAAAAGATCAAATAAAAGGACGCATCCTTGCAGCAGCTCTACTCAAGATGATGTCTCAAATACCGTTATTTATATTGCTAATGATATTGCTTGGAAAACATCTATACTTTGTCTTTGTTGTGATTGTCGGTTTTGCACTCGCCTCATTTTTCATTTCAAACTTGGGTCTCTTCTTTGATATAAGAAGTCCTAAGCTAAAATGGGACACGCCGCAACAGGCAATCAAACAAAATATGAATGTTTTAAAACTCACGCTATCATTATTTGCATTAGGATTTGCATTCTACTTTGTGATTTCAAGGCTTTTACAAGATAAAATTATCAATATTTTACAACTGCCGTCTGTACTTCTTTCGATTCCTATTGTGCTTATTCTAATTGGATGTATATTATTTTCATTAAATGTAAGCTCTTTTGAAAAAAATTTAGTTAAATATGACTTATAAAAAAAGCAAGATATGAATTCATATCTTGCTTTTTTCATACATATTTTATTTGAAGTATTCAACCCCGGATTTAAATAGTTCTTCGATTTCAATTTCACCGAAGTTTTTGTATGTGTCACCCGATACACGTTCGGAGTGGCCCATCTTTCCTAAAATCTTTCCTGTCTTGTCCATAATGCCTTCAATGTCGCATTTTGAACCGTTTGGATTAATTACATATTTGAATGCAATTTGATTGTTCTTTACAAGTTCTTCGATACAGTTGTCATCCGCAACAAATCTTCCTTCTCCGTGTGAAATAGGAACATTGTAGCAGACATCCTTTTCTATATACTTGAGCCATGGGCCGTCATTTGTAATACCGACTGTCGGAATTATTTTTGAAATGTGGCGACCGACTTCATTGTATGTTAGAGTCGGTGAGGTTTCTTCAAGTTTCATAATCTTTCCATACGGAAGAAGTCCAGTTTTAATAAGTGCTTGGAAACCGTTACAAATTCCTAGAATAAGTCCGTCTTGTCCATTTTCATCGAGCAGATACTCGATTGCGCTTGAAACTTTTTCATTTCTTAGCACATTTGCAATAAACTTTGCACTTCCATCCGGTTCGTCGCTCATAGAGAAGCCACCAGGAATAAAGAACATTTGAGACTTTCTAATTGACTCTGCAAGTTCTTCAATTGAGCTTTCAAGCTTTTCAGGTGTTATGTTCTTTATAAGAACTTCGTTTACCTTTGCTCCTGCTCTTTCAAATGCAATTCTTGAATCGTATTCGCTGTTTGTACCTTCAAATACGGCAATTGTTACAAGCGGTGTTTCAACCTTTTTATTTGAATGTGTTCTTCTTTGTGAAGCTGAATTCCAATTTAAGTCCTTTGCTTCTTTTTCAATCGGCGTTCCATAAACTTCGTCGAGTCCGTGAATGAAAGCATCCTTGATTGATTCGTATTGAAGCGCTGTTCCATTTACTTTAAACTCTTCCCCGCCGGTTGAACCTATATTTGTAACACCGTCGAATTCATTTTCATATTCAACAATGACATCGAGTGGTCTGTTTGAAAGTAAAGTTTTTGCATCGAGTGTAGCGTCAAATCCGATATCGTTTCCGAAACTCATCTTCATTAGAGAAAGCAAAATATTTTCTCTGTCGACAACATATGCCGTCTTAATATTGCCGCTCTTTATTTCTGCTTCGATGAGATTTAAATTCTTTAAGAATATATTTTCATCGACAAGTCCGTTTTCAATTTCGTTTCTAACAATACCGAGCTTATATCCGCCTTTAAGTTCAGAAGTTGTCACAGCTTTTTTGTCGCCATAACCGACTGCAAAACTGATGAGTGTCGGTGGAACGTGAAGATTTTCAAAACTTCCGCTCATTGAGTCCTTACCTCCGATAGGCGGTGTTTGTGTAAGGCTCGAAGCTTTCATTGCGCCCAAGATAGCGATGAAAGGTTTTTGCCATTTTTCAGGCGCATCTTCAAGCTTTTCGAAGTATTCTTGATATGAAAGGCGTATTGTGCTTAGCGGTGCTCCTGTTGCAACAGCTTTCAATACTGAAATTAAAACTGCATAATAACCGCCCAAGAACGGATCTTCTGCACTAAGCTCAGGAATAAATCCGAAGCTCATATAACTTACAGTATTTGTTAAATCAGTTTTTGAAGGAATCTTTGCAACCATTGAATTGATTGGAGTGATTTGATTTTTTCCTCCAAGCGGCATCATGGATGTAGCTCTGCCAACTGAAAAGTCGAAATGTTCCAAAAGATTTTTCTTTGATGCGTGGTTGATTCCTTTAATCTCTTCTAAGAGATATTTATTTAAATCATCTTCATTCTTTTCATCGAAATATTTTACAGACTCGTTTGAATCCACAACAACTTTTTGCTTTCTCGGTGCACCCGTTGAGTCCATAAATTCACGGCTCATGTCACAAGCAATTTTGTCATCATAGTACATTTTAACTCTACCGGTGTCGGTTACATCTGCAACATGTGTAGCTTCGAGGTTTTCTTCATCCGCATATTTCAAAAACTCAGCCATATTTTCCTTAGAAACTACAACCGCCATTCTTTCTTGAGATTCACTTATTGCAATTTCTCTCGGTGTTAGACCCTTGTATTTTAACGGTACTCTGTCCAAATAAATATCCAAGCTGTCTGCGAGTTCACCGATTGCAACTGAAACTCCGCCGGCTCCGAAGTCGTTACATTTCTTTATTAGAGATGCCGCTTCGGTTCTTCTCATGAGTCTTTGAATTTTTCTTTCCGTCGGTGCATGTCCTTTTTGAACTTCTGCGCCCGATTTTTTTACACTGTCCTTTGTGTGAACTTTTGATGAACCGGTTGCTCCGCCGACTCCGTCTCTTCCAGTTCTACCACCAAGTAAGATAACGACATCGCCAGGAAGCGGTTTTTCTCTAATGACATTCTTTCTCGGTGCTGCCCCCATAACTGCTCCGACTTCCATTCTCTTTGCCTTGTATCCCGGGTGGAACAATTCTTCAACATAACCTGTCGGCAAACCGATTTGATTTCCGTATGAACTGTATCCCTTCATTGCATCACGAATGATTTTCTTTTGCGTAAGCTTGCCTTCCAATTTGTAATCGTTAATCGGGTCACTTGCACCTGTTATTCTCATTGCTTGATAAACATATCCTCTGCCTGAAAGCGGGTCTCTTATAGCTCCGCCCAAACATGTTTGAGCACCACCGAACGGTTCAATTTCAGTCGGGTGATTGTGAGTTTCATTTTTAAAGAACAACAAGTATTCTTCATTTTTTCCGTCAACATCAGCCGGAATAATAAGAGTGCATGCATTTATTTCATCGCTAACTTCAACGTCGTCAAGTTTTCCTTCTTTTCTCATGAGTTTTGATTGAATTGTACTCATGTCCATCAATGAAACAGGCTTTTTTGCATTTGCCTTTTCTCTCATTTCGAGATATTTTTTGAATGCTTCTTTTATTGCTTCGTCACGTTTTGAATCGGTATTCTTAAATTCAACATCTTCGAGATTTGTGAAGAATGTTGTGTGCCTGCAGTGGTCACTCCAATATGTGTCTAGTATTGAAATTTCCGTGTCTGTCGGGTCTTTATCCTCTTTCTTGCAATAATCCTGTATTGTTTTTAAATCTGCAACGCTCATTGCAAGTGAGTGCGAATCGTGAAACTCTTCAAGTTCTTTTTCGCTCATGTCTTTAAATCCGTCATAAGTCAAAATTTCATTTGATCTCTTTGACATATCCCTTAGAGATGCTGGAATTTCAAGAAGTTCGCCCTCTTCCTGATCTACAGGATTTATTAGAATTGCTTTAATCTTTTTAATTTCTCCATCTGTAGCGTCAGGGATAGTTATTACCTCTTCAACTTCAGCATCGACATTTGATTCAGGAAGAACTGCTTTAATTGTGTCTAAAAGTCCTTTCTTTCTTTGGTCGAACTGCCCTGACTTATATTTTATAACAATCGAATTTTTGAGCTTTGTTTGCAAATCAATTGCATCGTTTCCGGTCGCTATTTCATCAACCGGTGGTTCTCTTAAAATCGTATCTTTAATATCATCAATTTCAGCATCCGTCAATCCGTCAATGTCGTATCTTCTATACAATTTTAAATTGTCAAAAGATTTTCCAAGCTCTTCTTTTATCAAATTTCTTACGGAATTTGAAGGAACATCAAAGTCATCCTTCTTCCAAACATAAATTCTCTTTACCATTGGCGCAATATCCTTTCTGTAATAAACATCATTAAAATGAACTTTTTTAACATCGCTATATGCTTTTTCCATAGCTTCGTCAAAACTGTCGCCGCTTGCACATATTCCAAGCACACGCCCACCGTTTGTATAAATGCTTCCGTCTTTCTCTTTAACGCCGCCATAATAAATTTTAGAATAATCTAGTGATTCGAGACCTTTGATTTCATATCCTTTTTTATAATCTCCCGGATATCCCCCACTAGCTAAAACAACATTTACAATCTTTTTATCATTTAAAATGAGTTCAGCATCCTTTAGATTTTTTTCGGTTGTTTTAATCATCAAATCAAGCAAATCACTTTCGAGATTCATCATCAAGCATTGTGTTTCAGGATCGCCGAATCTACAGTTTATTTCAAGAACTCTAGGACCGTCCTCTGAAATAATAAGACCTAAAAAAATAATTCCTTTGTAATCAATATCTGCTTTCTTTAGTGCATGAACAATCGGTTGAACAATTTTTTCATCAATTTCTTCTTTATATGCCAAGGCTTCAAAATCAGGAGTAAAAGTTCCCATTCCACCGGTATTAGCTCCGACATTTCCTTCAAAAATCGTCTTGTGATCTCTTGTGGGATTAAATAGCTTTATCGTTTCTCCATCTAAAAATCCGATTAAACTCGTTTCAAAGCCCCAGAGAAATTCTTCAATCAAAATCTTTTGATCTCCAAAAATTTTATTGTCCAAAACATTTTTTATGCCTTCTTCAATTTCATCGTCATGCTCTGCTATAATAACACCTTTTCCTGATGCGAGTCCATCAGCTTTTAGAACAACTTTATTTTTTAAGTTTTTATCTCTTAATTCTTTTGCATATTTAATAGCTTCTTTTGAGTCTGTAAATGTTTTATATTGAGCAGTAGGAATATTTTCAAGTTTTAAAACTTCTTTTGTAAACTCCTTTGAACCTTCAAGCTTAGAAGCTTTTTTGTCAGGTCCAAATATTTTTAGTCCCGCTTCAATAAACTCATCAACAATTCCCTCGCAAAGAGGTGCTTCAGGACCAACAATTGTAAATTCGACTTTTTCTTTTTTTGCAAAATCTAAAAGTTTTGAAATATCTGTGTCTACAATATCTACATTTTTCCCGATAAGTTTTGTGCCACCATTTCCCGGTGTGAAGATAAGTTCAACATTATCGCCACGTTGACTCTTAATTTTCTCTCCAATAGCGTACTCCCTTGCTCCGCCACCAACAATTAATACTTTCATTACATCCCCCTCAAAAATCCTATTTTTTCATAAACTCTTTCAAGTGTTTTTGATGCAACTTCTCTAGCTCTTATCATTCCATCATGTGCAACTTCAATCAGATAATCCTCGTTTTGTAAAAACTCATTTGTCTTATCTCTAACCGGGCCGATTGAGTTTTCGACCGCTTCAATTACAGCTTTTTTCAAATCTCCATAACCTTTTCCTTCAAATTTTGATAGAATATCTTCCATCTTTTCATCTGTGCAGGATTGATATATTTCAAGAAGATTTGAAACTCCCGGCTGATCTTCCGAATAATTTATTTCTCCAACAGAGTCGGTGACCGCTCTATTGATTTTCTTTTTTATATCTTTGTATTCTTCAAGAAGAAGTATATATGCAGCAGGATTCGGATCAGATTTGCTCATCTTAATTGTCGGATCTTGTAAACTCTTTATCCTGTTGCCCATCTTTCCGATAAGTGGTTCCGGCATAACAAAAGTGTCTCCGTATATTCCGTTAAATCTTTCCGCAATATCCCTTGTGATTTCAACGTGTTGCTTTTGGTCATCTCCGACCGGCACAAGGTCTGTGTCGTAAAGAAGAATATCAGCCGCCATCAAAATCGGATAACAGTAAAGGCCTGCATTTGCCCTTTCTTCATTATCTTTTATTTTACTCTTAAATTGGTGCATTCTATTCAGTTGCCCGAGAGATGTATAGGTGTGAAGAGCCCAACCAAGCTCTGCATGTTCTGGTACATGACTGTTTACGTATATAATGGACTTTTTCGGGTCAAGACCGTTTGCGAGATAAATAGCTATAAGTTTTTTTGACCTTTCTCTAAGTTTTTCAGGATCTTGTCTTACAGTTATTGCATGAAGATCCGCAACCCCGAAGAAACATCTATAATCATTTTCTAATTTTTTCCAGTTTCTTAGAGCACCTAAATAATTCCCTATTGTTAAATCCCCTGATGGCTGTATAGCACTATAAACTGTTTTCATAATTCCATCCCTTTCTCTATTTAAAAATTAAAAATTACAATTCGTCATAAGGCACACTGAATGTGTCTCCTTGTGAAAGATCGCCCGCTTCATATCCGCGTTTAAACCATCTTTCCCTTTGTTCTGCAGTTCCATGTGTAAAAGAATCCGGAACAACAGCACCTTGATATTTCTTTTGAAGCGTATCGTCCCCGACTGCAGCTGTCGCATTTATCGCTTCCATCAGATCTCCCTTTTCGAGATATCCAGCTTCATCTTCCCATCGTGCAAATACTCCTGCAAGATAGTCCGCTTGAAGTTCTATTGCTACGGAAATTTTGTTGTATTCTGTTTCTGAAAGAGTTTGTCTTTTTGATTGTTGTTCTCTCATTATTCCCAGCATATTTTGAACATGGTGTCCAACTTCGTGCGCAACTACATATGCAATTGCAAAGTCTCCCTGTGCTCCCAAGTTTTTACTAAGCTCGTCGAAAAAGTCCAAGTCCATGTATAGTTTTTGGTCTCCCGGACAATAAAAAGGTCCGGCTTGTGCAGATTGAACTCCACATGCGCTCTTTACAGCACCGTGAAATATATGCATAACAGGTTCTTCATAAGTTAATCCGTTGTCTTCAAAAATTTTCTTCCATACATCTTCGGTATCTTTTAAAACAACACTTAAAAATTCCATTTTTTCTTCATCGGCCGCTGTCGGTTCATAATTTGAGGAAACACTTGGTCCGCCACCGGTTATCATATCCAAAGGATTTCCACCCATAATTAAATATAAAACCGCAACTATAATTAGTCCAAGTCCACCCATTCTAAATCCGCCGGTTGGCCTAAAACCACCACCGCCGGAATAACTTCTTCTTCCGTCTTCAATATTCGAGCTACCTTCTCTTCCACGCCACTTCATAACAAAACCTCCATATTTTAATTCCACATAATTGTGTTTTTCTTGATGCTATAACATATAAACGGTACAAATATAACACAAAAAATCATTCCAACAACTTCATTACTTAAATGACTTATCAAAAATTCATTAAAAATTCCTTTTTTCAAAATCAAATCATATAAAATAAATCCTGCCGTAAAGAATGAAATACGCCCGATTACTACCGCAAAAAAACTTGAAAGAAGTTCATTGTTGTAGAAGATATTTTTTATAAAGCTAATTAAATAACTGCCCACAAAAATTTCTGCCACAAACGGTAAATAATCAATTGTGCTTTCGAGCTTATATCCATTTAGAAAAACCAAAATTGCACTCGACACTATCAAGTGAATCAATAGCACAGTTTTTCCTACAAGAAAAGCCATCAAATATGAGATTACACAAATGCCCAAAAATTTGACGGCCATACCGTTTAAAAATTTATTTGATAAAATCGCGAGGATTGCACTAAAAAAAATGCCCAAAAATAAAACTATAATATTTTCTTTTAAAGCTGATTCTTTCATAGCAACCTCCATAATTTATTATATCATATTTATACATTTTTTTCGAGTCATTAGAGTCACTAATGGCAAAAAAATAAACCGAAAACAATAACTTCGGTCCATTTTTTTATTTATAATGATTTTAAATCATCTCTTAGTTCTTTGATTGATTTTGTAGAAATATGTTCTTCAGAAATTCCAAGTCGATCAATTATATCTTGAAGAGCTTGAGTCGACTTTGCTTCAATCTCCATATAAGGATATGGATAAACTTCTTCACTCCACTTATCGATGTCGAACACAAAATCGTCAAGGACATATTTTATTCTTTTCTTTGACTCCGAGGTATATCTTATGCCAAGTCTGTCTGCAATTTTTAAAAATGTTTTCGGCTCAGAAATTTCTGTAGTTAATTCACTACTTACTCTCGCATTTTGCGACGAGCTTATCTCTTTTAAAGTGAAATATCCTTTGCCGCCAACTTCTCGGAGTCTCAAAAATGATTCTCCCTCCGTTTTTGCATCCAAAAATCTGTGATTGACTTGCTCTTCTGTTGAAATCTTCTTTGCTCCGATTTTCTCGACCATATTTATATAATCCTGAATCTCGAAACCAAGAACTTTTACTTCTATTTCTTTTTCGAGCATTGAACTTATTTATCCAATTCTTCTTTTATATCTTCGTCGATATAAATGGTAACATTTTTATGCAATTTAAGGAATGTTACCGGGCAATCAGTCGTGACTTTATCATCACATAAAAGCTTTTTAATAGCGTCAGCTTTTTTCTTTCCGCTTGCCAAAAGGATTATTTCCTTTGCTTGAAGAATCGTTCCCATCCCCATTGATATTGCATATTTAGGCACTTCTTCTTCATTGTTGAAGAATCTTGAATTTGCGTGAATAGTGGATTGTGTTAGCTTAACAATTCCTGTTTTACCATTCAGTTCCGGTGCAGGTTCATTAAATGCAATGTGTCCATTTTCACCAATTCCCAAAACTTGAATGTCTTGACAACCGAGCTTTTGAACGAGCTTTTCATATTCTTCGCCTGCATTTAGATCGTGTTCATCTTTTGCTTTTGGAACAAATGTCTTTGATTTGTCAATGTCAACTTTATCAAAAAGATTGTCATCCATAAATCTTCTGTAACTTTCTTTGTGGCCTTCCGGAAGTCCAATGTATTCATCGAGGTTTACACTGGTCTTATCCTTAAAAGAAATTCTGCCTTCCTTATTTGCTTTTATTAATTCATTATATAATCCTAACGGAGTACTTCCAGTTGCAAGACCTAAAACTTTTATTTCGTTCCAGTTTTCAATCATTTGTTCAGCTGCGAGCTTTGACATATCGTCATAATTTTTACCTACTACAAGTTTCATAGTTGTTACCTCCTTATGATAACAGGTGTGAAATTGATAAAATCACAGGATGTTAAAAAATATTCAACTCCATTAATGTTTCCTTCAACAGCATTTTGATGCCCATTTGCATGAAGATGTCCATAGATACAGACTTCAACATTATACTCTTCAAGGATTTTTGCGTACACATTCGGTTGCTTATTATTGTCGAATGGCGGATAATGAAGCATTGCGATTATCGGCCTTCCACTTTTACAAGTGTCAAGGCTGAGCTTTAATCTTATAATTTCTCTATCCGTAATTTTTTTATCATTTTCTTCGTACTCTTTAGAAGTGTCATCGAGCCAAATTCTCGAACCTGCAATCTCATAACCTTCGACGCTGTATGAATTATTTTGTAAGAACTTTATTGTCTTAAGATTCAAATCATTCATCTTTTTTAAACCGGACCACCAATAATCGTGATTGCCCCTTGATAAAATCTTTTTTCCAGGTAGCGAATCGAGAAATTCCAAATCAGGAATTGCCTCTTCCAATTTCATAGCCCAGCTTATATCCCCGGCAACAAGAACAGTGTCCTCATCTTTAACTATACGCTCCCAATTCAATTGAATCTTTTGTTTATGATCAATCCAACTGTCTGAAAAAACATCCATAGGTTTGTTTTTCCCGCCGTCAAGATGTGTATCGGAAAGCGCATAAATCAAATAATCACCTCGTTTATATTATAATATTTTTGATTTATTATGTCCAATAATCTCTTATTGGATGTAAAATACATTATCTGCTTTTTACTTGAAATATTATACAATATCTCAGCAATTTTTTCCAGTCTTTCATCATCAACATATAAAAATGCATCATCTAAAACAATAAAATCTTTATCTGTCAAAAACTCGTTAAATGCAAGCTTTAATGAAAAAATCGCAACTTCCAAAGTGCCTGATGAAAAATTTTTTTCGCTCATTCTCCTCTCTCTATCTAAAAAGAAATCCAGCTTGTCACTTATGAGCAGGTCATTTTTTCCCGTGATATTAAAATAGATATCTTGAGCTCTGTTTATAATCATAGTCTTTGGAGCTTTTTTCTTTTCTATTTTTAAAAATTCGAGTGCTTCAACTGTGAGTTCATTGACAAAATACGCTCTATCCATAATTTCATTCTCTCTTTTTAAAACAGAAAGCCTGTCCTTTAGGTATAATGTATTTTCTGATACTTTCATTATATTATCAAGCTGTCCTTCCAAAAACGAAAGTTCTTTTTGAAGTTCCATTTTCGAATCATTTATTTCTTTAATTTTTGAATTTACAATTGAAATCTCTCCGAAAACATCTTGTATTTCTTCTTCGTTTTTTTCGTTGCTTCCTGATTTTTTTATTCTACTTAAAATTGATAAAGTAATAAAAATTACAGCAACAATACTTAACGGCCAAAAATATTCATCCAAATTAAAAGCATATCGCATTATAAATGCTCCAAATAAAGAAACAATAGAAAGAGTCGGATACAAAATTTTACTGGACTTCTTTTTTAAAGCCGAGTCTACACTTGTTTTATAAATTTCATCTTTTAGTCCTTCCAGCTTCGTTTCCCGTCTATAAAGTTTTAAAAGCCTTGCATCATGTTTTCTTATTTCATTATTTATTTCATCGGTTTTAATCTTTTTCTTAGAGCTTTGAATAAGAGCCTCTTCCCCGGCACTTATTTCATCCTCTAAATTTGAAATTTCATTTTTTATTCTTGGCCTTTTCTTTTGCCAAGAACGATCGCTACCCAAGTCTTCATTTTCTTTTTTTATATTCTTTATCGCCTTTGAAACAATGTCTTCATCCATTTCATCCTTTAGAATTAAAAATCCTAAATCTCCGACATCTTTATTTGTTGTATCAATATAGAAAAATCTCCTGAATGTTTCACTGTCAACATTTAAAAAATCATTACCAGGCGTCAGGATTTTATTTGTAAGAGAAAATTTTTCCGTTATATCGTTATTTCTCTCATCAAACACTCTGCATGTTTCCGTGCCTAGATTACGCTCTACAAGATATTCCATATCGTCTGAGCATAGTTTCATGCTCACAATAGATGAGCCGCCGGTATACGTTTCAAAGTCATCTACATATGATTTTCTAAGTGTTTTTCCATCAAGAAATCCATAAAGAACTGCGTCAATACTCGATCTTAAGGTAGTCTTTCCGGCCTCATTCTTTCCATAAATTAAATTTAATCCGTTGTCAAAATTAAAACTTCTGTCTTTGTATGCTCCAAATTCAATTAATCGTATATTTTTTATTATCATTTCGTTCCCACCAAATGTTTAATTGCATTTTCGATAACTTCACGTCTTAAATTTTCATCTAAATTCTTTTTATCCAAAAAACTGACAATGCCTTCAAATATTTCAGAATGTTTTTTCATAAACTCTTCAGTATAAATTCTCTCGTCAATAATCTCAACATATTTATAAATATTGGACAACGTTGCTTTTAGGTCATCTGCGTTTATATAAATATTTTTTGAGCCTTTTAGTTTAAGTCTTAAAATGTTTATACCGTTTTCAACTTTTAGATTTTCTATAATATCTTCATAGGATAGCCCATCAACATTTATCTCTGTGTCAGTGTATTTTAATTCCGAAAGACGTACAAATTGCAGTTTTAGTTTTTCTTCAATAACTCCAAACATTCCACCGTGATCTCCCGTTTCTCCAATCGAAAGCGGCGTAAGACTGCCCGAATAGCATGCGTTTTTCGAAAGTTCCGTCGGCTTATGAATATGCCCGAGTGCAACATAGTCAAACCTATTCAAACTTGATATCGCTACCGGCATATAACTTGGGTCAATAGTTGTACCACTATGAAGAAGCAAAATATTTCTTTTAGATTTAAACTTTATTGCATCTATTACAGGGACCCTTTCAACAGAATTTGTCCAACTGTGCATATATATTGATAAATCATAATCCGGCAAAACAAATTCATCGATTTCATTTGAAAAATTTACTATTATATTTTCCGGAATGTCTACATCTAAGAGAATATTATCCCCGCCGACGAAATCATGGTTGCCAAATATAATGAATATTTTTTCTCCGCGAAAACTTTTTAATATTTCAATAAATCTGAGAGCATGTGCTTTTGTAAAATATTCTTTATTAAAAATATCTCCGGTTATAAAAATAAAATCGATGCTTTTATCATTTGCAAACACAACTGCATTCTGAAGAGTTTTCCACATTTCTTCACGTAAAAAATAGCCATCAAGATAAATATTGTTCTTAAATGGCTCGCATAAATGTAAATCGCTTATGTGCAAAAAGCTGAATCCCCTCATCTTCTATAAACACCAACCTTAATTTTATTTGACCTTTCAATAATATCGCCAATCCTTGAATCAGGTGGCATAACATTTGCAGCTGCAACAAACTGTATTATTGCGTCATTGTCCATATTATTTTGAGATGCAAAAACAATTGCAAATAGAGTTTTAATAAAATCGGTCTTAATATTTTCAATCAAATAACAAATGCCGGTTTTATAAAAATAAAGCGAATCATCATCAATAATAATCACTCGCGTGTTGAAATCTTCGACCAAACTATATGAGAAATTTACAAATTCATAATTAGATGTAATTTTAAACGGGCAAAGATCAACTACTTCTTTTTTTGTTAAAATAGCAATTGTCGGGTTAAATTTTATATATAGATGTGCTTTCGGTCCGAATATAATAATATTTTTATAGTATTCATTTGCCTTTTTTATAAATTCCGGAGCAAACTCCATTTCCGAATCAAAAATAGGAAGGACAATATCATTTTCATTGTAAATAGATGTTATGTATTTACTTTTTATTGATCTTATATCATCAAATGTAAAAACTTGAGATGTTGATTCACCGCTTAAAGTTAAATTACCATTTCTTACAACACCCATAACCCCTGAGTCATCGCGAACATCTATTCTTTCAACCTTAACGGAATTTTTGAAGAAATAATTGTAAATTTCCTCGCCAAAATTACCTCCGAGCGCTGCCAGAAGTTTAAAATCGCAATTATAACTTTTCATAAGTTTGTACAAGTTTCCCGTTCTTAATTCACACGAAATATCGCATGAATTTTTCCCGTCTTTAAACTCCAATAACAGTTTAGGACTAAGTTCTACCAAAAGTGACATAAATCTTTCCTCCACTTTTATTTTTACCCATTTTTTAATCTTTTACTCTTTAAATTCTGCTAAAAATAGGATATAATAATATGTGGTGAAGATATGAAAAAATTATTGACAATAATGCTTGCATTTTTATTATTAAATAGTATAATTATACAAGCAGAACCTGAAAACTATGACACGGTTATTTTAAACGGTAATATTTATGATCCGCTTGCCGGCGTTTATCTTAAAAACTATAACATAGGTATAAGCTCCGGTAAAATAAAAAAAATAACACGAGATGAAATAAACGGAAGCAACGTAATTGATGCCAAAGACAAACTAATTTTGCCCGGCTTCATAGATGCTCTTTCAGATGCTAAAAACGAAGAATATAATCAACTTCGTTTAAAAGACGGAGTCACAACAACGGTTGTAAAATCCAATCTGCCTTTTGATAAATATATTCTTCAGGAAGAAAATCAAATAAGCTATATAAATAGAATTTTGATTTATGATTTCACATCAATTTTTAATCCAAATGCATCAAAAGAAGAAAAGGAAAAGTTTGAATCTGATTTGAAAGAACGTTTGAACGAAGGATATGCCGGTTTGTATTTTAAGCCGACTCCAAATTCAAAGTTTCCAAATTTAAAAAATATTCCTGAAAATTATCCGATTTATCTCGATTTTTTTGAGTTTGAAGACTCAAAAATCATTCCTTGGCTCGATAAATTTAAAAATGATCAAAAAAGCGAAAGAAATATTTTTATTGTAAATTCAAATTTTTATTTCAGTTCAATGGATAATATTATCGGTTATTCAAACGAAGAACAGAATATTTTTATGGGCGGCTACCCTTTTAGCTATACAAATATTGTGCCTTCTGAAATAAGCGACGAAAAATTTAACAAGCTCATTAATAAGATTTCAATAAATCAAAGTGAATTCAACATATTTCGTTTGAGTTCTGAAAATAAAAACATGACCGACACGCTTTCAGTTATCGGACTTATTGATGAAAACATAATAAATAAAGCTCTAAAAAGTAATTCATTTGTTTCGGAATCTTTTAATCATTTTGACGCACCGAGAGCTTCTACCGCTGGAATAAACACATTTATGGGAAGGCTCTTTCTCACTTTCGACAAAGAATTGCCGGAGCAAAAAGATTTTTATAATAATGTATTTTCTCAATCAACAATATTGAGAAATATTTTTGGAAATCGCTCCTTCCTTCAAAATAAAGGAAGCATAGAAACCGGGTCGGATGCTGACTTAATTATTGTTAACACTGAGAATATTTCACAATTCTCATCAATGACAGAAGAAATTCATCCGTCAACCGGAATAGATTCCGTTATACGAAACGGATATATAATTTATGACCAAGGAAATTACAGTGCTGTCGCCCCAAAAGCGTACTATTTAAAAGATGAAATCCCTTCATTTATAGATGAAACTTACACGATTTCCACCAAAGGAAAAAAGAAACGAAAATTTGAACTTTTAAACTACGAAGGCAAACACTATGTAAGAGCTCACGAGCTTGCGGATTATTTAAATATAAAGTATGAAGAGAATGGCGGAACTTTTTATTTCGGTGGAATAATAAGACTCGAAATCGGAAATAAAGATTTCACAATCGGCACAAATAAACTAAGTTTAAAAAACTCTCCACAAATTATTGACGGAAGTTATGTTGTGGATATAAATGATTTGGATGATATATTTGAAAGCTATTTCAGTATTGAATTAGGCGACGAGACTTTGAACTTTACCGCTGACAAAATGTCAAAACTACTCGACAAAAAAGAAGGCGGCGAAGGCTCAATTGATGTAGATTTAAACCCTGTTAGTATTTTTATTTCTTATTTAATGGCGGCAGGTTTAATATTTTTATTTGTTTTCTTACTTAACAATAAAAAGAAAACAAAAACTAAAAAAGGAGAATAGATATGAGAGATTTCAGTTTAAAAGAAATATTGGGTCCTATTATGATAGGTCCTTCAAGTTCCCACACTGCCGGCGCATGTCGACTTGGAAAGATTGCGAGAAATATAGTTGGATCAAACTTTAATTCCGTTACATTTTTACTCCACGGATCTTTTGCAAAAACTTATCATGGTCACGGTACCGATAAAGCTTTACTTGCCGGAGTTATGGGATTTTCTCCAAGTGACGAAAGAATTAGAGACTCATTCGAAATTGCCGACAAAATCGGTCTAAAATATGAATTTGTTCCAACCGATCTAGGATATTGTCATCCGAACACGGTAAAAATGATTTTTCATTTTAATGACAAAGAGGATTTCTATGTTCAAGGCTCATCAATCGGTGGCGGAAATATTATCATTACAGACATTAACGGAACCGACATTACATTTACCGGAGAACGTCCTACTGTAATTGCAAAATATCAAGATAAGAAAGGTATTATATCTAGAATTACCTCACTTTTTGCAATTTCAGGATTTAACATTGCAAATATGAATGTTATTAGAAATGGAAAACAAGCAACCCTTATCTGTGAATTTGACAGTGATATTGATCCAGCTGTAATTGACGATATGGTAAGACTATATGACTTTGACTTTGTTAAATTCATTGACCACGGAAAGGATGACTAATATGTATAATAAAGCGAAAGAAATAAAAGATTTATGTCTAGAAACCGGAAAAGAAATTTGGCAAATAGCAATTGATAAAGATTATGAAAATACAGGAATTGAAGAAGCGGATCTGCTTGAACTTATGCATGAAACTTTGGAAGTAATGCGTGATTCAGCATACAAGGGACTCGACCAAGCCGTCTATTCAATGTCGAAAATTACCGGAGGAAGTGCTGTAAAAGTTAATAAATATGCAGAAGACTCGGTAAGTGGAAAAACAATAGCTCGTGCAATGGCAATGGCTCTTTCAGTTTCTGAAGTTAACTCTTCTATGGGAAGAATTGTTGCTGCCCCTACTGCAGGTGCAAGCGGAATTTTACCTGCTACCCTTTTTACTATGCAAGAAAAATACGGCTACGATGATGATAAGCTTGTAAAAGGCATGATAGTCGCAGGTGTTATTGGGGAAATCATCGCTCAAAACGCAAGCATCTCCGGTGCAGAAGGCGGATGTCAAGCAGAATGTGGTTCAGCTGCCGCAATGGGTGCCGCTGCAATTTGTTATTTGAGAGATTTTGATATCGACACGATTTTTGCAAGTGCTGCATTTGCTATAAAAAATATTTTGGGACTTGTTTGCGATCCTGTCCTTGGACTTGTTGAATATCCATGTAACCTTAGAAATGCTAGCGGTGTTGTGAACGCTATAATCTCAGCTGACCTTGCAATGTCAGGCTTCCCATGCCTCATTCCACTTGACGAAACGATTGACTCGATGAGACAAGTTGGAAACTCACTGCCTGAAGCTTTAAGAGAAACTGCTTTGGGTGGTCTTGCCGCAACTCCTACAGCTGAAAAACTCGGAGAAGAAATGGAAGAAAAAAACGCACATAGCGAAGACTAATAAATAAAAGCTGTATAAGACTTATAAAAATAAATCTTATACAGCTTTTTTATTTTGCAAATTGCTCTACTTTTTCGCGTAGCTTATTGAGCTCAATCATGATTTTTTCTTTGTCATCCCCCACTCCATACATATAAATCTTTAGCTTAGGCTCTGTGCCCGACGGACGCATGCAAATTTTTATTCCGTTTTTTAGATTGTATATTAGAGCATTAGTCTTCATACTTCCGGTTTCCAACAGATAATCTTTTCTTTTGTCAACCTCAATATCAAAAAGACAATCAACAAAATCTTCTCTAAACTTTTTCATTACGTCATTCATTTTATTGTTAGAATCTACTCCTTCAAAATAAATTGAAAAATTGTTTTCGATGTGATATCCATATTTTTGATAAATTTCTTCCAAAACATTTTGAAAAGTCATATTTTTATTTTTAAAATATCTGTATGCGTCAACTACATACAAAAGAGCACTCAAACCGTCTTTGTCTCGAACTACACTTCCGATTTCATATCCTATAGATTCTTCATATCCAAAAATAAACTCCTCGTCTTTTCCATCGAGCTCATTTGCAAAGACTGCAATATTTTTAAAACCGGTAAGCGTTTCAAATGTTTTATAGCCAAAGTCTTTTGCAATAACAATCCCTAAGTCATCTGTCACAATTGTCTTAACAATTCTACCGTTATTTGATAAGCCTCGCTCTTTGCGTACGAGAAGAATATAGTAAATAAGAATTGCTCCGATTTCATTGCCGGAAAATATTTTGAAATCATTTCCTTCTCTCGATGCAAAAGACATTCTGTCAGCGTCAGGATCGTTAACAACAATTAAATCTGCATTCTCTGTTTTTGCTAAATCAATTGCAAGTGAAAAAGTTTCTTTGACTTCCGGGTTTGGATATGGAATAGTCGTAAAATCCGGATCCGGGAACTCTTGCTCCTTCGGTATAAAAAAAGTCACATTTTTATCTTTTAAAATTTTCTTAGCCGTCTTTTCTCCACACCCGTTATATGGGCTGTAAATCATTTTAAAAGATGTTTTGTCGTCATATATGCTTAGCGACATTATATCTCTATAATAATCGTTAAAAACCGGTTTAAAGTCGAATTCAGTAGGTTGTTTATTAGGAATGCTTACTAGTTCTTCTTCATTTATTTTATTCATAAAATTTTCAATAATTTCTGCATCATCTTCTAAAATCTGAGAACCTGTTTCCTTGTAAACCTTGTATCCATTGTAGTCTTTTGGATTGTGACTTGCAGTAACCATCACGCCACAGAAAGTTTTTAAATGTCTTACAGAATAAGAAAGATGAGGTGTTGCAACAATTTCATCAAAAAAATAATATTTAATATTAAAATATTCCATTACAGATGCAGTTATTTTCGCAAAGTCACGACTGTTATGCCTTACGTCATATCCTATTGCAACTCCCAAATCATTTGCATTATTTTTCATAATCCATTTTGCAATGGCAATAGCAGCCTTTTTAACTGTGTATATATTCATTCTGTTTGTCCCTGCATCCATATATCCTCGAAGACCTGCAGTGCCAAACTTCAGATTGCCATCAAATGCCGCTTCGTATTCTTCATTACTCATAGAAAGAACACGCCTTACAGTTTCTTTGTCATAAACACTCTCATCTGTCCATTTTCTTTTCATAAATACCTCCAAAAAAAATAACCGCTCTAAACAAATAGAACAGTTACATATATGGCGGGAGTACGTGCGAATCGAACACACCAATGAGGCTCTGAACCCCATTCGCCGGTTTTGAAGACCGGAGGGCCCACCAGGACCCATCTACCCCCACAAATCCAACAAGTTCTATTATACACGAACAAAAAAGAAAATTCAAGGGATTTATGTTACATTGATAAATCCCTTACACTTTACTTGTTATAATCATAAAAATAGTAACCTTGTCCCCATTTTGTCAACAAATACCTAGGGTTTTTCGGCTCTTTTTCAATTTTTTCCCTGATTCTCCTTATGTGAACGTCAATACTTCTGACGTCTCCATAGTAATCATAGCCCCACACTTTTGTCATAAGCTCTTCCCTTGAAAAAACTTTTCCCGGATTAGAACCTAAAACATAAATCAAATCAAACTCTTTTCCGGTAAGCGAAACCACGCTGTCATCCTTTACAAGAACTCTACCAACCGGCTTTATAATATATTCATCAAATTTTATATCTATGTCGTCTGTGTCCTTAAAAGAGGACTTAAGCCTTCTCATAATCGCCTTTATTCTAACTTTCAATTCAAGTATATTGTATGGTTTGATCAAATAATCATCAGCGCCATATTCAAGCGCCAAAATCTTTTGAATGTCATCACTATTTTCAGTAGTAACAATAATAGGAATAGTCGATGACCTTCTAATACTTTGAATTATAGTTAAACCGTTAATATTCGAATAATCAAGCTCCATAACTATGATGTCATAATTTGCACCTAAAACGCCTTGAAGTTCATTCTTCGGATCCGTACAAATCTTCACCTCATAATCATCCTGTTCCATTGAATATGCGAGATTTCCGGCTGACAATCTATTTTCATCTATAATTAATAATCTCAAAATTAATCCCTTCTCTTAAATAAAAACCTTTCGTCACCCTGTCTTCTGGTAATCTTTTTTGAATCGTAGTATTCCAAAAGAGCAACCGCAGTTTTGCGATTTGTTCCCAATTCGTCCCTTAAAATCTTAACATTTATCGATTCATGATCATTGAACAATTTAAAAACTGTGTCCGTGCATTTTAAATAATATTCATAAAGCATAACTTCTTTTGACATCTCAATTAAAATTTTGTCCTTAATCATAGCACTTATTAAATCAGGCGATGCTCCGTTCAGCTCGTCTTTCTTATATAAGCGATCTTCTTTTTTCATAAAATCTACAATTTCATCAATTTTCTTTTGTTCAGCATCGGTATATGTTCTAAAGAATGTACTCAAAAGAACCAAATTGTCGTCGATTATGATATCTTTATCTGCACTTATACGGCTCAAAAATGAATCTTGAATCTTTTGATTCAATCCTCTTAAAAACTTTTGTCTAATTTCTTCAAGAGAAACACCAAGTCTAAGAGGGAATTTTTTGTGATACTCTTCGAGATACTCTATAACTCCATTTTGAATTTTCTTTATATCCGAAGAAAGAACTAGATAATTATCCCCAATCGTTTCAATAATGCCTTCATCTTCAAGATTTTCAATGTCGCCTATAATATCTTCCTCAGGCAGCGAAATGAGCTTTGAAAGCTCTGACTTCGTAACAAAATCTGTCCCTCTGTCGGCAAGAATTGCTTCTATTGATTCTGAAATATCGTCGGTGTCCTTATTCTTTATAAGCTCAATCGACTCTTCCCTAAACCTCTTTTTCTTACTCGGCTTGAGTTCCAGAATTTCTCCACCGCCAATTGTTATAACCGGACTGAAGAACCTTACAATGAATTTATCTTTACGCATCGCAACAATTTCGTCTTGAAGAAGAAGCTGTGCATAACATTCTTCCCCGGGTTTCAATTCGCCTCTATCGAGGAGTATGACCCTTGCAAGAGTTTCTTCACTCCCAATGTGAAATCTCACACGCGACCTGTTTTTTATTGAATATTTTGAGTCAGCTATACATTTTAACTTAACATCAATCAAATTTGACACAAGTAAATGATCTTTAACTGAAATAACTGATCCTCTTTTTATATCTTCTTTTTTTACATTTGCTAGATTCATCGCCACACGTTGTGAGCTGAAACTTTCGTTCATGTCCTCACCGTGAACTTGAATTGATCGAATCTTACTTTCAATCATCTCAGGATAAATGAAAATATCTTGATTTATTTTAAATTCACCATGCGTCTGTGTTCCGGTAACGACTGTTCCCACACCTTTAAGCGTGAACACGCGGTCAATTGGAAGAACACCTTCGCCTTTGTTTGAATTTTCAGGCATTTCACTAATAAATTTAGAGATTACAGCTTTGAGTTCATCAATGCCCTCGCCCGTTTTTGAGCTTACCGGCACAACTGGTGCATCTTTTAAAAATGTGTGAGAAATATATTCCTTAACATCGTCAAGAACAAGCCCCAACCAATCTTTATCAACCATATCAGTCTTTGTTATAACGATTATGCCCTTGTCAACTCCAAGCAAGTTTAAAATATTAAGATGCTCTATAGTTTGCGGCATTATTCCTTCATCCGCCGCTACGATTACAAGAACTAGGTCCATTCCATGAACACCTGAAAGCATGTTTTTTACAAATTTTTCATGCCCGGGCACGTCTACAATTCCAACTCTTACACCCGACTCATCGTCGTAGTATGTGAATCCCAAATCTATTGTTATGCCCCTTTGTTGTTCTTCAGACAGCCTGTCCGTATTTCTACCTGTAAGAGCTCTTATAAGTGACGTTTTACCATGGTCTATGTGACCGGCTGTTCCAATTATAAAGTGTTTCATTAACTCTCCTTAATTTCTTTAAAAGCTGAAATTACTCTTTTGACATCATCGTCAACAAAAGTTCTCGGGTCTATAATAAAATATTCCTTGTGAATTCTTCCAACAACCGGATATTTCAAATGTCTAAGCCTATAGTCAATCTCACCCTCCGAAAGCTCTTCATCGGATACCTTTATAACATAGGTCGGAAGCTTTTCAGTTGGAAGACTTCCTCCTCCAACTTCTGAATAATCTTCCACAACCTCAGCTTCATATCCCAATTTTTTTAGGCCTTTTGAAACTTTTTTTGAATCCTCTAATATGGTTTCTTTAGATTTTGTTATCATATTTAGAGTAGGAATCTTTTTAACAGGATCTTTTTCGTATAAATAAACTTTAAAGATCTCTTCTAAAAGTTTTATCGTAATCTTGTCGACTCTAAGTGCTCTCGTCAGTTGATTTCTCTTTAGTCTGTCGATATATTTTTTCTTTCCGATAATTATTCCTGCTTGCGGCCCACCCAAAAGTTTGTCGCCGCTAAATGTAATAATGTCAATCCCTGACTCTACTGACTCTTGAACAGTCGGTTCGTGCATAAGACCATATTCTTCCAAATTTAAAAGAACTCCACTTCCCAAATCTTCAATAAGTGGCAATTCATTTTCATCGGCAAGTTTTTTTAATTCAAAAGCCTTAACATCTTCAGTAAAACCGACAACTCTATAATTTGAAGTGTGAACTTTTAAAATAACACCTGTATTTTCATTAATAGCTCTTTCATAGTCAAATAAATGAGTTTTATTAGTAGTTCCTACTTCTCTCAGTTCACATCCACTTGCTTCCATAACATCCGGAATTCTAAAACTTCCACCAATTTCAATTAATTCACCGCGACTTATAACAGCCTCTTTTCCTTTTGCAAACTCAGAAAGTACCAAAAGAACAGCAGATGCATTATTGTTTACAACCATTGCGGCTTCAGCACCGGTTACTTTTGTAATAAGATTTTCAATGTGTGAATATCTGAGTCCCCTAACACCTCTTTCAAGGTCAAACTCAAGGTTCGAATATCCAAGAAGAATATTTTCAATCGAAGAAACCATGTCCTTGCTGATTAAACTCCTTCCAAGATTTGTGTGAATAACAGTTCCGGTTGCGTTTATAAGAGGTTTTAATCGATCCTCCCTTAAGCTTGAAAATGAATCGATTATTTCATCATAGAGTCTTTCGATTTTTTTATCAAGTTCTTCTTCCGTTATTCCATTTCTAATATCATTTCTAAAGCCGTTCAAAATCTCATTTGCAATATCTTTAATAGCTTCAACATCAACGGTTTCAGACAAATTTTTTATTTTATCTTGACCTAAAATTTCATCCATCTTAGGAATTTTACTATACATACAACACCTACTTTACATAAAGTCGTTTTTCTCTTTTCTTTGTGACTTCGCCTATAATTGCTCCCGGATATGGGGAATCTTTAAGCGCTTGCATGATTTTATTCGCCCTTTTTTCATCGGCAGTAATTAAAAGGCCTCCTGATGTTTGAGGGTCAAAAACCAAGTCATCAATATAATCATTGTGAGTCGACTCATATCTATTTGAAAAATATTTTTTATTATCATATGTTCCCTTTGGAACCAATCCCATTTGAGCATAGTCATGTGCACTCTTAATTGCTACAAGTTTATCTGTGTATAAATCGCAAGAAAGATCTGCCCCATCGAGCATTTCAATTAAGTGTCCTGCAAGACCGAAACCTGTTATATCCGTTGCTGCCGTTGCACCACCGCCTTGCTCAATAGCTTTTAAACCGAATGCATTGAGTGTGCTCATTGACTTTACAACTTCATCAATTTCATTTTGCTTTGCAAAACCTGCTTTTATTGCAGTTGTTAAAACACCCGTTCCTATCGGCTTCGTCATAATAACGAGGTCGCCTTCATTTGCAGAGCTATTTCTCAAAAGATCTTTTCTGTGACAGAATCCTGAAACTGAAAGTCCATACTTCGGCTCATCGTCTTGAACTGTATGACCACCTACACAAAGACATTCCGCTTCCATCATTTTATCAAATCCACCTCTTAAAATCTCCTGTAAAATAGAGGGATGCAAACAATTAGGAAAGCACACAATATTCATAGCCATCTTCGGATATCCACCCATTGCATAAACGTCTGATAAAGAGTTGGCTGCTCCAATAAGTCCGAATGTGTATGGGTCGTCAACAATCGGAGTAAAGAAATCCAAAGTGGTTATTAACAAATTATCATTGCCCAAATCATAGACAGCCGCATCATCTGACGTTTCTATGCCAACTAATAATTTATCATCTGAAATTACATTTTTTGTTATTCCTCGCAAAACTTGCGACAATATGTCGGGGCCGACTTTTGCCGCTCAGCCGCTCGTCTTCGCATATTGTGTTAATTTTACATCACTCATATATTTCTCCTCCAACACTAATTAAACCTTTTAGACTTTCCATTTTCTTTTTGCCGAAACCGGAAACCTTTAACAAATCATCTACTTTTTCAAATGTCTGTGCTTCTCTATAGGCAATAATTTTATCAGCCGTTTTTTCTCCCACCCCCGGAAGAGTCATGAGTTCCTCTTTAGTGGCTAAATTTAAATCTATATAATTTTGAGATTTGAGATCCGCTCCGGCAGTAGGTTTTTCTCCTTTTTTCGGCACATAAATCTTCATCCCGTCTTTAATCTTTTCAGCGAGATTTATTGCATCGGAATCCGCATCTTCCAAAAGACCGCCCGCTTTATCGATTGCGTCAATTATACGCTTATCCTTTTCAAGCTGATAGACTCCTGCTCTTTTAACACTTCCGCTAACATGAACAATCAAAAGTTCATCTTTTTTCTCGCTCTTTTCTTCCACAATGTCCTCTCGGTTAATCTCGTTTTCGCTTGTTTTAAATCTAAGTATATCCTCATTTTTGTCTTTACATCCGGCAATTGAGAAAATAAAAATTAAAGCTAAATAAACAAATTTTTTCTTCATAAATTCCTCCCGAAAGAACACATACTGTATTCTTATTCTAACATAAATATTAATAATTTGCAATAAAAAAAGCATTGAAATATCGAAATTTCAATGCTATAACTATTTCAAATAATGAGATATCGCTTCAGAAATATTTTTAAACTTTACCACTTTTGCATTTGTTGCTTTAAAGTCAGCATTCCTATCTCCAATTGCAATTTCACTTACACCGGTTCTATCAGCTTCTTTAATCTTTTCCGAGAGACTTTGAGATTTTCTAATTTCTCCCGTAAGTGCAACATCACCGATAAAAACCACATCTTTATTAAGAGGTTTTCCAAAATAAGAACTTGCAATGCTCATTATTATCGCAAAGTTTAAAGATGGATCATATGTTCTAAAACCGCCTACAGCCTTTAACACAACATTTTGATCAAAAAGTTTTAAGTTCATCGTGTCTTCAAGAATGCTTATGCAAATGTTTAAACTGTCTTTTTTGATTGAGTCCGTTATTCTCGACGGATATGGAGTAAATGATTTACTCATTAGGCTTTCAACTTCAAGCACAATCGGTCGTGTGCCTTCTTTTATAGCTCCAAGAGCTGAACCTTTTACCGGACTTTCTCTAGTCGTCATAAAATATTCCGAAGGATTGTCAATCGAAATGAGTCCTTTGTCCTCCATTTGGAAGAATCCCATTTCGCCTGTTGAGCCGTATCTGTTTTTTGTGGCAACTAAAGATCTTAATGATTCACCTTTCTCGCCTTCAATATATAAAACAGTGTCAACCAAATGCTCTATAGAGCGAAGTCCCGACAACTCGTCTTCCTTATTCATTTGACCGACGAGAAAAACTATTCTCGGATCTTCTTTATCTTTTGCAATTTCCACACACTTATATGCACATTCAAGACTTTGCGTAGGGCTTCCTGCCCTGCTTGGCAAATATTCGTCAAGTAAAAATGTTTGAATTGAGTCAACAATCAAAACATCAATCGACATACTTCTTACATTTTGCTCAACCTCATTCAAACTGTTAGTGCTTATAACATAAAGATTATTCTCCGTCTTGTCGAGAATTCTTTCAGCTCTCTTTTTTATTTGGCTTTCACTTTCTTCTCCACTTGCATATAATACCTTGAGCCCCAGCTCAGCAAGCTTGTTTGAAAGTTGCAAAAGAAGTGTGCTCTTTCCCGCACCCGGACGCGCAGTCAGAATGGTGACGGAGTCTCTTACTATTCCGCCACCCATAACTCTATCCAGTTCATTTATATGTGACATTACACGATCCGAATTTAATCCCTTTACTTCAGAAAGTCTTGATACAACACCGCTTCCAATATTTCTCTTGCCTTTTATATTTATGCTTTTAGACGGTTCCGGTGTTTTTTCCACCATAGTTCCCCATTTTCCGCAGCCGGGACACTTGCCGAAACTTCCAACCGATTCATATCCGCACTCTGTGCATCTGTATAAATTATTTTTTGCCATACTATTCTTTTTTTACCACAACTTTATCTTTGAAATCAAGAACCACTTTGTCTCCCGGTTTTATCTCACCGCGTACAATTTCTTCTGAAATAACATCCTCAAGCGACTTCATTAAAACCCTTTTTATAGGTCTTGCGCCATAAGTATCGCTGTATCCTTCCTTTGCTACATGGCTCAAGAAATCATCAGTAACCTCAAGTTCATATTTATCTTTAATTCTTGATTTAATCTTTTCGACTTCAAGATTTACAATTTTCTTTACGGATTCCTGATTCAAAGTGTTAAATACAACAACTTCATCGACACGATTTAAAAACTCCGGCTTAAACATTTCCTTTAATGCTTTTTCAACTTTTCCTTTGATTGCTTCGGTTTCTGTTTCATCTCCGCCACCAAATCCATAAGTGTTCTTTTTCTTTAAGTCTGAAGTACCTGCATTTGAAGTCATTATTATAACCGTATTTTTAAAATCAACTGATTTTCCTTTACTGTCCGTGAGTCGTCCTTCTTCCAAAATTTGTAGAAGAGCATTGAAAATGTCAGGGTGTGCCTTTTCAATTTCGTCGAACAAAATAACTTGATACGGATTTTTTCTTACTGACTCAGTAAGTCTGCCGCCTTCTTCATATCCGACATACCCCGGAGGTGAGCCGATAAGTTTTGACACACTGTGTTTTTCCATAAACTCACTCATGTCAACAACCGTCATTTTGTTTTCATCTCCAAAAAGTTCAAAAGAAATCCTCTTCGCAAGATAAGTTTTACCAACTCCCGTCGGTCCAACAAATAGAAAACTTCCTATCGGACGATTTGGATCTTTCAGTCCTGCTTTTGATCTCTTTATGGCTCTATCAATAACAGAAATTGCTTCCCCTTGTCCAATAACTTTATCACTTAAATTTTTCTCGAAATTTCTTAATTTTAAAAGTTCATTATCTGTCATTTGAGAAACCGGAACACCGCTCCAAGTCGATACAACATCTTCAATGACCGAATTATCCACAACTTCATATCGGTTTGAAGCCTCTATAGCGTCTTTCGAAATTTTGTCCTCTATTACTCTTTCCTCGTCTCTTAGTCGAGCCGCACGTAAGAAATCTTGTTTTAAAACTGCAGCTTTCTTTTCTTCAATTATCGATTCCAATTGTTCTTTAAGAATCTTCGATGAATCATCACCCTTTATCTTTGTACGCTTTTTGCTCATCGCCTCGTCCATGACATCGATTGCTTTGTCCGGTAAAAATCTTTCTGTTAAATATCTTTCAGAGAGAGTTACTGCCTCAATAAGTGCCTCATCCGTAATCTTAACCCTGTGATATTCTTCGAATTTCTTTCTTATACCTTTCAAAATCTTTATAGTTTCATCAACTGTAGGTTCTTCAACAGTTATGGTTTGAAGCCGTCTTTCAAGTGCAGAATCTTTCTCTATATATTTTCTGTATTCATCAAATGTGGTTGCTCCGATGATTTGAATGTCACCTCTTTCAAGATAAGGCTTTAAAATATTCGAAGCATCCAGACTTCCTTCGGATCCACCGGCACCCACAATGTTGTGAATTTCATCAATAAAAAGAATAACTGTATCATCGTTTTTTGCCCTTTCAAGAAGTTTTTTGATTCTATCTTCAAAATCTCCCCTATACTTTGTTCCGGCTACAAGCATTGTCAAATCGACCTTATAGACAATTTTATCCTTCAGATAATATGGAACTTCTCCCGATACAATTCTTTCTGAAAGACCTTCGACAACAGCTGTTTTACCAACTCCCGGCTCCCCGATAAGCGTCGGATTATTTTTTGTCCTTCTCGACAAAATTTCAACCATCCTGGAGATTTCTTTTTCACGTCCTATAACAGGATCAATCTCACCGCTCTTTGCCTTTTCATTTAAGTTCGTAGTATAATTTTCAAAAATTTCTTCATCAGACATATTAGGTCCATCCGGTCCCATTTCTTCGTCGCCTTGATTAAGCATATTTCTTATAAATAAACGTTTATCAAAATCAAGACTCCTCAATACCATGTCCGTGATATCAGTATTATCGCTTATTGCCGCTGTGACAAGCACATCGAGATTTATCATGTTTTCTCGCATAAGCGCTGCGAGCCTTTTAACATCCCTTGTAACAACTCTTCTGTAGCCCGGAGTTGTTCCTTGAACCCTATCGCTGTCACCGATTCCTACAATATCAACGAGTGCGTTGTAAAATCTATTATAATCAAGTCCATATCTTGCTAAAACATTTACAATTTCAGTATCCGTTCTTTTAAGTGCGGCAAGAAGAATATGATGAGTACCGACAGCATCAGCCTTTAAAGCTCTTGCCTCTTCTTCACTGAACTCGATTACCTCTCTTGCAACTTTATCAAACCTTGAATAATCAAGCATTCAATCCCTCCTTATCCTCAAATAACAAACTGTAATAATACTCTTCTAACTCATTTTGTTTAAAATTCATATTGGAAATATTCGTTCCTTGTGTTTTTATTAAAATACTTCTTATTTTTTCACCTTGAACTTCGGTGCCCATAATTTTTCTAAAAAGAATAATGTCATCTACCGTTCTCAAAAAATCTCCCGTACTAATTCTTCCGCTGTTTCTTGCCGATTCAACTCTGTCCGCAAGGAACTCCATAAAATTTTGATTTTGTCCAAGTTCATAAGCTTCGGCTCTTTCTTTTACCTCTAACTCGGAAACAATATTTTCTATAAAGTTTATATCCTTATAAGGCTCTGTTTTTGATATACATCTCACTATAAAAAACGCACTTGCAGCAGCTTTGTCAGAATATGGAATCAAAAGCGCTCCCGGCCTTCTCATAGTTTTATTTACCATATACATAACCTTATTAGAATTCATAAGCGCCGGAATATGAACGATTGAATCAATCATAAATCCGTTCCCGCAAAGAGGAATTTGACTCGATAAATATCCAAAATTTCTATCTTTTTGAAATGCTAAATCTTCGGACATTGTTTTCATATAGCCATTTAGCTCCTCATATTTTTTCACAGGATTGCCCAAAGTATAGCCGCTAAACGATAAGTGTTCCGTATCATTTATTGTTATGATTATTTTTGATTTATCATCGTATAAAACGCTTGCATCCCCATTTGAAACACCCATTGAAAGTAAATTATCTTCTACGAAAGAGTCCACCTCTTCCTTTTGAGACAAATACGACGGAACATATCTCAATGGAATTGGAAGTTTTGAAATTTCTGAAAGTAAAGCATTTCGTACTGCATTTCTTTCTTCCAAAGTCAGCTCCGCCGTATATTTGTAACCCCTTAAATTTCTAAAAAAATCAAAACTATATCCTTGAATTACCATGAGCCGCCTCCTCAATTTTTTTCTTAATCTCTTCCGCTTTCTCATATTCTTCAAGTCTTATAGCAACTTCAAGGTCTCTTTTTAAATCTGCAAGTTCATCTCTGTTTTGAAGCCTCGGATAAAGATTTCTCTTTTTCATCGCTTCTGAAATTTCCTTTTTAAAAACTTTATAGCACACCTCGCATCCAACATTCAATCTAAGATGTATATCCGCCCATTTCCTGTGGCATTTCGGGCACTCTTTTTCAATACTGTCGTCTTCCTCTTCTGATGCGAGTTTTTCAAGCCCCTTTAAGAATTTCATAATATCATCGGATAGAACAACATTAACATCTACTCTATCGTGGTTTTCAGCACCATTTATGTCATTGTATAAATTTCTATTCTTCATAATCAATCTCCTTGAAAATCGCAAGCAGCATGTTTCTGAGTAAAGATGCCCGTAAAACATTTCTGTCCTGTCCCTTTATGTCGAGCGCCCTTTCCTCCATAGCCGCCTTGAGTAAATTTTCTTCCTTTTTATCTATAATAGAATATGAACTTAACATATCTATAATTTGTTCACTAGAATTTAAAGTAATTGAATCGCCTATACTATCTAACAGCTCTTCAAGAAATCCGTTGTGAACATGAATTTCAACTCTTTCAATCTTTATATATCCCCCGCCGCCTCTTCTCGATTCAATATAATAACCCATTGTAGGTTGGAATCTTGTTTGTAAAACATAATTAATTTGCGAAGGACTACAATTAAAGTCATTGGCAAGCTCGTTTCTTCTAAGCTCAACAATACCTTCATTGTCATCTAAAAGCTTATTTAAAAAATCTTCAATTGAATTTGATAATCCTGCCAAAAAGCTCAACTCCTCCCTAAAATTTATATGCAAAGTTTTCTGACCTTTTCTAACCTTGTATATACCCACAAATGTAATTCTTCAATCAAATCGATTAAAATTAGTATTTTAGATTATTATTTGCTGATTTATATTAAAGAATTTCGCCATTACTTGCTTAATAATTGGCTTGCTTATTATAATTGTAAAAATATTTATAAATGAATATATATAAAATTATTATAGCATTAATTATACAGTATTTGCAGATGTAAAATTAAATAAATTAATTGTTTTACAAATATACACAAAAAAATGCAGGCATATTACCTGCATTTCTATTGAATTAATATTTCAATTATTTTTAATTTTTAATTATATTCTCTTATTCGGTTTCAATGTTTTATTTCCGACTTTAACTAAAACAGAATTTTCCAAAAGTGTCATCTTGTCGAAATAAGATTTTTCTAGTTCAGGAACATCACCTCTGTATTGTACATCGCTAGGTCCTGTTTTTCTAAGCGACATGCCGTTATCAACAGACAACAATACATTCGGCATTTCCGATTCGCCTTTAAATTGGACAATATCGAAAAGTCTTCCGCCTGCACCGGAGCTATTTTTTAAGTCATAGAATCCAAGTCCAATTTCATATAATCTAACCCTGACATCTTTTAGATTTTTTAAAGGAACTTCAACTGTTACTTGTGGATTTCCAAATTTATATACAAGATTTCCGTTTTTAACATCTGCACTTACATTCTTTCCTTCCGGTAAAGCCGGTGCGAGCGGAACAATAATAATTTGGTCCGCAATTTTAAAGCATTCCCTCATATCGTCATAATATACTCCGCTCGAGGTGAAAAAGTCCATGCTGGATTGCTTGATCAAATATTTGTTTTTCGAATAAAATTCAACCTTCATTCCCATATCTTCATATTCCGGATTATATGTGTCGCTCAAATAATAAGCTTGAACAAATCCCTCACCTTTTCTGTATGCATCAACAAATTTGCTGTGAATTTCAAGACGCTCACCATCATCCGATTCCTTTATGAACATTTTATCATTAAACTTTGGTGGTAAAATTAATTTAATACCGAATTTTGGAAATTCTTTTGCTGTGTATTCGTTTGTTTTAGGCATAGGAAATTTTTCAGGTTTTACGCCGATATAAACAGAGCCTGATGCTTGATCCCAACCGACTTTTTTAGAAAATGCTTCGCCGAAGAATCTGAGTGGAACAAATGTTCTGTCATTTCTAATAAGTGTCTTTACGTCCATATATCCTTTTACGCCATCTTTTACATATTCGTTGGAGCCGACTTTGAATCCCAAAGTTTGAGTGCCATTGGTTATTGTGATGCCCTTTGTTTTTGCATCATAATCAACCTTGTATCCCATAGTTTCCGAAATAAAACGAAGCGGCACAAATGTCCTTGAGTTTTCCAAGATAACATCAGCTTGTTTTTGCTCACCGTCAATAAACAAGTTGTAACCTTCAGCCTTTGAGTAATTGCTTGAAATCAATATGGCAATACATGCTGCCAAAATACAAATAAATTTTTTCATACTTACCTCCAATATGATAAATTGTATAATATAATTATACAATTTAATATTATAAAAATCAATCTAAATTATTTAATAGATATAAATACAAAAACTCACCGCGTAAACGGTGAGTCAATTTTTATTTCTGTGTTTGTTGTTCGCAAGCTTTTACAACTTGAGAAAGAAGAATTGTTGTTGTAATCGAGCCTACTCCACCCGGTACAGGTGTAATTGCTTGTACATAGTCTTTAACTTCTTCATAGTTTACATCGCCCGACAATTTTCCGTCTTCTGTTGTTCCGACTCCAACGTCAATTACAATAGAATCATTTGTGAAATATGATTTGTCAAGTGATGCCGGTCTGCCCAATGCGGTTATAACAAAATCCGCTCTTCTTGTGTGGTTCTTTAAATCCTTTGTATGACTGTGACAAATCGTGACAGTTGCATTCTCCGAAAGAAGCATCATAGAAAGCGGTTTTCCAACAACCATAGAACGATTTATAACGACAACTTCCTTGCCGTCAAGATTGTATCCGTGACCTTTTATCATTTCAACAGCAGCACGCGGTGTTGCCGGTTCAAGGCCGCTCTTGTCACCTTCAAATATCTTCTCAAGATTTACCGGATTCATTGCGTCAACATCTTTTTCAGGTGCGACAACATTTACAACTCTTTCTTGATCAATAGATTTTGGAAGTGGTCTAAACATTAAAATTCCATGAACTTTTTTGTCAGCGTTCAACTTTTCTATTTCAGCAATTAGTTCATCAGTGGTAATTGATACCGGTAGTCCTATTGGTTTTGTGTGAAGACCAATGGATTCCGAAACTTTTAAAATTGCCCTTTCGTACGAAATGTCCGAATCATTTTCGCCGACTCTTACAATTGCAAGTGTCGGATTTATATTATTTTTTTCCAATGCTTCAATTCTATTTTTTAGCTCAGCTTTAATTTTATCAGCTACTACCTTACCTCTTAACTCTTTCATAAATACCTCCGTTTAAAAATAAAAAGCGGACTACTCCGCTTTTTTAGTTATAGAACTCTTCTTGCATTAACATAAGTTCTGATATAATAATTTGAATTTAATTTGTCAATTACAACGCCGGGATTAATGCCTGAAGCAGCGTGAATAAATTGACCGTTTCCGATATAAATTCCAACATGGCTTACTCCTGCGCCTGACGTATTAAAGAACAACAAGTCTCCCGGTTGAAGATTTGCTTTGTCTACCGGTTTTCCGAATCCGGATTGCGAAACACTTGTTCTTGGAAGTTTTATTCCCATTTGTCTAAACACAAATGTAGTAAAACCGCTGCAATCAAACGAACTTGGACCTGATGAACCATATACATACGGTTTTCCAAGTTGCGCTTTTGCAATAGAGATAATATTATTTGATTCAGCCAAATTTACTCTATTTAATTCGTCATCGCTTCTGTTTAAAATTTCTTCTTGGAATCTGATATTGTCTTTTTGAACAGCAATGATATTTCCGCTGTTGTCAAGACAAATGAAATTTCCATTTTCGTAATCACGGACAATTAATGCATCATCCTTGTTGTATTGGCGTCCGCCAAACACAAATGCATTTTTAATAAATCCAAGGTTAATTTTTGGCATAACTGATACGGATATATCTTCGGAAAGAACATATCCTGTAAGATTGTCTTCAGTTTTAACCAACGAATATTGACCTTCGTTTTTAATCACATTTAGCTCTTCATCTTCAAGCAAAAATCTTATCGCATCATCTGTATTTTTGTCTTTCTTTAGAGCTGTGATTCTCTTAACTACAATATTGCTTGAAACCACTTCTTTAAGAATAATATTGTTCTTAGTAACAAGAACATTTTCATTGTTCTTTAAAACAACATATCCCTCAGGCTTAGTTTCTTTTATCTCAACATTTTCTCCGTCAGTAAATGACGTTTGTTTTCCGCTCGGTGTAGTTACTTGTACCGGGTTAATGACAGTACCTGTGTCAAACGTTGCAAATGCCAATATGGCAACTGCACCCGTTACTCTTAGTACATTCTTTATAACTTTGTGCATAGTTCCTCCTTCGCGATATATCTATTTTATCATAATTAAATACATCGTGTCAAGTTTCTTATGTAAACCCTCGGACGAGCCGAAGGTTTTAAATTATTTTATGTTGTAGAATGTTTTAAGTCCAAGATATTCAGCATCATCGCCAAGTCCTTCTTCAATTCTTAGAAGTTCATTGTATTTTGCAACTCTATCAGTTCTTGCAGGAGCCCCGCTCTTAATTTGTCCGGCATTTAAAGCAACAGCTAAATCTGCAATAAAACTATCTTCAGTTTCTCCCGATCTATGACTTATAATAGCAGTATATCCCGCTTTCATAGCCATTTTTACAGCATCGATAGTTTCTGTAAGAGTACCGATTTGATTTAATTTGATTAGAATTGAATTTGCAACATTCTTCTTGATACCGTCTTCAAGTCTTTCCGTATTTGTTACAAACAAGTCGTCACCGACAAGTTGGATTTTACCGTCAACTTCTTTTGTAAATTCTTCCCATGCTTCCCAATCGTCTTCTGCAAATGCATCTTCGATTGAAATTAGCGGATACTTGTCTATAAGCTTTTTATAATATTTAATTAGTTCGGAAACTGTATAAGATTTTCCTTCACCTTTCATATCATAGATTTTCTTGTCTGCATTGTAAAATTCAGTAGCAGCAACATCTAGACCGAGGAAAATATCCTTGCCTGGTTTATAGCCGGCTTTTTTAATCGCAGAAACAATTACTTCAAGAGCTTCTTCATTTGAATCTAAATCAGGAGCAAAACCTCCTTCATCACCAACGCCTGTTTGAAGTCCTTTGTCCTTCAATACATTTTTAAGCTCGTGATAAATTTCAGCTCCCATTCTTAAAGCTTCTTTGAAATTTTTAGCACCGACAGGCAGAATCATAAATTCTTGAATGTCTACATTGTTGTTTGCGTGTTCTCCACCATTTAAAATGTTCATCATAGGAACCGGAAGAGTCTTAGCGTTAACTCCGCCGATATATTTATAAAGCGGCATTTGGAGCTCATTTGCAGCAGCTCTTGCAACTGCCATGCTTACGCCCAAGATAGAATTTGCGCCGAGCTTTTCCTTTGATTTAGTACCGTCAAGTTCAATTAAAACTCTGTCAATCAGTGTTTGTTCAAATATAGAAAGACCAATTAGTTCCGGTGCAATCACATCATTTACATTTGAAACAGCTTTTAAAACGCCTTTTCCGCCATAGCGTGATTTGTCTTTGTCACGAAGTTCCAAAGCCTCATGAACACCTGTTGAAGCACCACTCGGAACCATTGCACGACCTATCACACCATTTTCAGTAACAACGTCGACTTCAACAGTTGGATTTCCTCTTGAATCCAATACTTCTCTTGCATGTACATCTAAGATATAACTCATTTATTTCACCTCAAAATTTAGAATTCTTTCCCAATCATCAGCTTTGAGTGAAGCTCCACCTACTAAAACTCCATCAACATGATCAGTGTTTATAATTTCGTCAATATTTTCCTTGTTCACACTACCACCATATAAAAGATGAACGTCTTCCTTGACACCATCATACATATAGTCGAGTGTGTTTCTTAAAAACTCAAGAGTCTTTTTTATTTCTCCGATTTTAGCGGTTTTTCCAGTACCAATTGCCCAAATCGGCTCATATGCATAAATAATTTTTTTTGCATCTTCAATTGAAACACCGTTCATAGCTTCCTTTAGCTCTTTGTATAGATAAGCTTCATAAGTTTTATTTTCTCTTTCAGAAAGCGGCTCACCGACACATAAAACCGGAATTAATCCTGCAGAAAGTATCGCCTTAATCTTTTCATTCAAAAAATCGCCGTCTTCATTAAAAATAGTTCTTCTTTCGCTGTGTCCAACCAGAACATATTTCGCACCGAAGTCCTTCACTTGGAGTGCACTTATTTCGCCTGTAAATGCTCCTTTTTCTTTTGAATATACATTTTGAGCACCATAACATGCATTTGTATCTTTTAATGCGTTTTCGCACATTTCGAGATAAACAGAAGGAACAAAAATGATTTCTTCCCTTCCATCCTTTATCTCCATTTTATTTATAGATGAAAGAAGGGATTTTGCTTCATCCCTTCTCATATTCATCTTCCAATTTGCAGCCAAAATTTTACGTCTCAAATTATCACCTTTATTTATCACTAATTGCGGCAATCCCCGGAAGTTCTTTTCCCTCCATCATTTCAAGACTTGCTCCGCCGCCCGTTGAAACATGAGACACTTTGTCTTCATATCCCGAAAGTTTTACAGCTAAAGCACTGTCTCCGCCGCCAATAATTGAAATCGCATCAGATTCTGCAACAGCTTTTGCAATTTCAAAAGTTCCTTTGCTAAACTTTTCATTTTCAAACACGCCCATTGGACCGTTCCAAATAACAAGCTTTGCCTTTTTAATCTTGTCTGCAAATAGATTTATTGTCATCTTGCCAATGTCGAGCGCCATAGTATCTTTAGGCATATCTTCAAGCAAAACTGTTTCTACATTTTTTGGCTTATCTAAGCTTTCCGAAACCACTACATCAACCGGCAGTACCAAATCGACTCCGGCATTTTTCGCTTTTTCAATAAGTGACTTTGCCAAATCAACCTTGTCATCTTCAACAAGTGATTTTCCCATATCGTATCCATTTGCCTTCAAAAATGTGTTTGCCATTGCACCACCAATTAAAATTGTGTTTACTTTATTTAAAAGATTTTCAATGACTCCAATTTTATCTGAAACTTTTGAACCGCCAAGAATTGCAACGAACGGTCTTTTTGGATTGTCGAGATTATCTTTGATATACTCGATTTCTTTTGCCACAAGAAATCCTGCCGCTGACGGCATGAGCTCTGCAACACCAACATTTGAAGCGTGGGCCCTGTGCGCAGTTCCGAATGCATCATTTACAAAATAATCTGCATGCTTTGCCAAAAGTTTTGCAAATTCCGGGTCATTCTTTTCTTCGCCCGGTGAAAATCTGGTGTTTTCAAGTAGCATTACTTCCCCATTCTTCAAGTTTTCACTTGCAGCAATTGTCAATTCATTTGCAGGAGTTCTCGTTTCAATAAAAACAACATTTTGTCCTAAAAGTTCTTCAAGTCTCTTTTGTACCGGTGCGAGTGAAAATTCTTTTTTATATTCACCCTTTGGTCTTCCCAAATGGCTCATAAGAATAACTCGAGCTTTTTGATCTATCAAATACTTTATTGTTTTAAGTGAAGATCTTATACGGAAATCGTCTGTAATTTCTCCATCTTTCATAGGAACATTAAAGTCTACTCTGACAAGAACTCTTCTTCCTTCGACTTTTAAATCCGTTACTATTTTTTTCATTTTTATTTTTCCGCTTTTGCAACCATTTGAGCCAAGTCTACAACACGCATTGAATAACCCCATTCGTTGTCATACCATGCTACAATTTTGAACATATTGTCTCCCATTTGAAGAGTAAGTTTTGAATCAACAATGGAAGAATTTTCATCTCCTGTAAAGTCTACAGAAACCAATTCTTCTTCAGTATATCCCAAAATTCCCTTCATCTTGCCGTTTGCAGCTTCTTTAAGAGCATTGTTAACCTCTTCAACCGTTGCAGGTTTCTTAAGTTCCAAAACAACATCAACTACTGAAACAGTCGGTGTAGGAACACGAAGTGCATAACCTGTCAATTTTCCTTCAAGTGACGGAATAACAAGTGCAACAGCTTTTGCAGCCCCTGTAGTTGTAGGAATCATAGACAATGCCGCAGCTCTTGCTCTTCTTCTATCTTTTTTATGTCTGCTGTCCAAAAGCATTTGGTCACCTGTGTAAGCGTGAACAGTTGTCATAAGGCCTCTTTCGATACCGAATACATCTTCGATAACCTTTGCAACAGGTGCCAAACAGTTTGTTGTACAGCTTGCATTTGAAATTATATTTTGTGTGTTTTTGTCATAAGTGTCATCATTTACACCCATAACAATTGTATTGTCCAAATTCTTGCCCGGAGCTGTTAAAATAACCTTCTTAACTGTTCCGCGAAGATGCTTTCCAAGACCTTCCATATCTTTAAAAGCGCCTGTTGCGTCAATAACAATCTCAACTCCGTCTTTTGACCAATCAATCTTTTCAGGGTCACGTTCTTGAGTGAAATTAATGCTTTTACCGTCAATAATAAATCCGTTTTCTGTTGCTTTTATTTCATGAGGCAATTTGCCATAAATTGAGTCATATTTGAATAAATGAGCTAAATCATCAAGATTACCGCTTGCATTTATGTGAACCAATTCTAATTCAGGATGTTTGCCTTCCAAAAGAATTCTCGCTACATCGCGTCCGATACGGCCAAAGCCATTAATACCAACTTTCATTTAAGTTCCTCCTTAAAAATTCATTTCCCACATGGAAATAATTTGCACATATTTAAATGTGCTCTCACACATATATTATACCATAGATTGATTAAATTTTCTAATGTTTGAATATAAATAAAAAAAGAGATAAATTATTTATTACACTTCTAATTTATCTCTTTTTTAACAAATTTATTTTAACTTTTTATTAATATAAAGCTTATACGACTCAGAATCATACGGAACGACAATTTTCCCTGCAATAATATCTTCTTTTAAACTTTCTAAAGTATTTAAATCTTTCTCATTCAAATAATTCTTTGAGTCGATAAAAACTACATCATCATCTAAAGAATACTCTGAAAATTCCATAGCTTCACTTTCTAAAAATTTTTTTATCGCACGTGCATAGTCCACAGTTATTGAAATATCCGGTCTGACCGACACACTCGACATATAATCATCAAACTTTATTAACTTATAACTTGCGTCTTCTTCTTTTACATCCGCATCTCCCGAAACGCTTAAAATAACATCCGCTCCACTGTTCTTAAAGCGACTTAAAAGTTCACTCATGGCATCGACATCATGAAAAGAATTCAAATAATCCACATTGAAATCAATCGGACTTTCAGTTTCAAGATAATTTACTCCGCTCTTAAAGCCATATTCAACGCCTTCAACTAAAGGAACCTTCTCTCCACCTACAAATAAAACTTTTCTATTTTCAGAAATCTTAGAAGCTATAATGCCGGCAAGAAATGCTGCGTCTTCACGCTTTATTGCAATCTCCTTTAAATTGTCACGTTTTTCTTTTAAAACGGAATCTATAAGAACAAAGTTTTTCTCCGGATACTTGTCACAAATAGCCGGAAAAAATTCGTTCATAAAAGTCCCTATTCCAAAAATTAATTCCGAATCTTCTAAATTAAAATGCTGTGTTTCGTCTATTGTAAGCTTTTTTGCATCAATATTAAAATTGTTTTTTAAACTCGAAACAATCTTGTCTACAAAGCTTCTATCGTTATAATATCCATAATCTAAAACTCCAACTTTTTTAGGCGATTCTTTTTCAGGCTCTTTTACTTCCTGTGGCTTTTTACAACCCAAAATAAATAATGCAATTAATATTAAAAAAACTATTCTTTTTCTATTCATAAAAATTCTCCTGATATCATTAATCTATAGATTAATTATATAGTAAACCAAAAATATTTTCAAACAAAAAGAGACCTGATTTTCTCAGGACTCTGATTTATATATTTTATTTTTGCGAGTCAAATACTTGAACTGCAAGGATTGTGTGTAATGGATAATCCTTCTTTTCTGTACCGTAATTATATATCACACCGCTGACTTTTACTTCCAGCCAAGTGGTTTTATAACTACTGCTCATCATATTTCTGTAATGTCCTTCGCTACCTTTCCATATGTCAAATAAATATTTTGCTATAAATTTTACATCATTAACATACTTAGGATCTTGAGCACTATATCTCTCATTCCCAGGGGTATAAGTATAAACCAAAACATTTTCTCCAAGCGAACAACCATTGCATCTATCATAAGAAGGTAAATAATCAAAAGCAGTTCTGAAACTTCTTACTCCATCAAGTCTCTTGTGTGATTGGTCATAATTTCTTCCCGTTCTGTGATAACCGTGTTCAGCAAGTTCGATTGCCCTTGTCTCTGTTCCTCTTCTAAGATGTTCTCCAAGCGTAATAGGAGCCACTCCATTTGCTTCTCTCTCTTTATTTAGTAGATACATAAATTCATCTCTAAGTTCATCAAAATCAATTATTTTATCACTATTAAAAAGTTCAGTAAAATTGTTTGTGTATTGAAATTTAGTATTTGATTGGTCTTTATTTATCTCGGTAGTTTTTGGTTTAACAAAATTATCTTCATTTTCGTTTCCATCATTTATTAAATCAATAGTCAATTGGCTTTCATTTGTAATTGTTTCATCGGTTATTAAAGGCGACTCATTCCTTACAAATTTAAATAAAAGACTTGTAAGTTCTGCTCGTGTAATTTGTAGTTTCGGCTTAAACGATCCATCAGGAAAGCCACTTATTATTCCACCTGCGACAAGTTTATTAACTTCATTTTGAAATTTAGAGTTATTTATGTCTGAAATTTGTACTTTTTGTATCCCTTCTATTCCTTTAAACAAATGACTTATAATGTAAGCTGTTTCTTCTCTAGTAATTGCTCTTGAACTTTCTGAACCCGCAAAAATATTCATAGGCATTCTATCCATAGCAAAATTCACTTCCATAAATCCCCAATTTTTACTATCCGGTTCAATTTTGTAGTCAGCAACTTGATTGTTTATCAATTCTTGATTCGAAATAGCATATCTTCCAACAAGTGCAAGTGCTTCCTTTACAGATATCATGTTATCAGGTTTAAATGTTCCATCAGTGTATCCGGTTATAATGCCTTGATTTGCAGCCGATATTATAATTTCACGTGCCCAATGTCCGGATATATCTTTAAAATCAATATCTGAAGCTCTTACACCACCCACTCCGACAATCAAAATCGTGATAAAAAGAATTATAAAAACTCCTTTTTTCTTTAATCTAAACATAGACTTCTCCTTTGAAAATAATTCTTTAATTCAATTATATTATAAAAAAGCTATTTTTACAATCTGAACATTATGTAAAAAAAAGACCGACATAAGTCGATCTTTTGTATATTAACAAGGTGTTTCTTCAGCCATAAATCCTGCTTTAGCAAGAACTTTTTTAGCTGCATCTAGTTTTGAGCTGTTAACCATAACAACAGGTCCGGTGCATCCCATTCCGCTAGATGCAAAGATGCCTTCTTTCCAAAGAGCTTGGACAGCATCTTCCATTTCAAGAATGTCGATTCCACCGATAGAGCCGTCTGTTACTTCTTCAGCCGGTGCCTTGACTTCTTCCTTAGGACCGGAAGTTTTCTTTGAAGCTTCTTCCAAGTCATTAATAACTTTTTCAAGTCCCGCCTTGTTTGCTTTTTTATATTCATCTTTAATAAGATTTTTTATATCTCCGCGTACACATTCTGCTGCATATTTAATAGCATTTGCAATTACAGGATAACCGCTTGCACGTGAAATAATATAGACCAATCTTTCATATCCGCTTCCAATTCCAGGACCATAACCGTATCCGTGAGCTTCGAAACTGCCGCCTGTTACATAACTTGAGAAAATTTTCATCAAGAGATTTCCTGTCAACGTATCAGTTACCATGATATCAGGAGTTCCCATCAATAAGTCATTTCCTCTCATAACGCAACCGCCATCTGCTCTTGCAGATTCAGCGAAATGAATTTTGTATCCGCCTTTATCAATTTCTTTAAGTGCTCTTTCAACTTGTCTTGCTCCGTCAACATTTAGAATTCCAAGCGTAGGTTCAGGATTACCCATTGCCTTTGCAGTGATAATTCCTGCGATTGCATTTAATACCATTGCTTCAACTCTGTGCGGAGAAGATGTACCTGTAGTTGTTGCAAGTGTCATTTCAGAACCCATTGCAGGCGTAACAACACGACCAACTGTACTTACTCCGATTGGGAAACTGTAGTGCATTGTAACGCATGCATCAATTTCACCACTGTCGAGAAGTTCTTCCATTACTTTATAGCCTTCTTCATCAGATTCAACATTGTATTGTTTTAATTTAGAATCGCATTTGTGTCCAATCAGTACAACTTCTATTGAAGGATCTTTTGCTTGTGCAATTTCAGCACCTTTGATGACATTTTCTTCACCATGTTCAGAACCTATAGTTGTTACACCAACTCTAACTTTTTTTGCGAATCCACCTGTTTCAATACCTGTTGCAATATCTTCAAAAACATCAGCTATCATCTTTTTGATATTTTGTTCAGACATGAATTCCCTCCTATTCAGCTTTAAAAGAAGCCGCAAAATCTCTCATAGCTTCTGCTACATACTTCTTGATAGTATCTTCAGAAACTCCTTGTGACTCTTCTCCCTTCTTGCCGTCGTTTGCTTCAATTACAATTGAAACACCGTCGAATAGGTTTGTCATTCTTCCTAGGAACAAACTTCCTTTACCGATAATCATACCTCTTTTAATCTTTCCGGCAAGCATATCTTCTCTCATATAGCCAAGTGCCGGAACACCTGAAGGAATATGTCCTTGTGTAGGAGCCCATCCTCTCCAGCCGTGATCTTTAGAGAAAGTTTTTAATTCTGATTTTTCCATGTCCCCTTTTCTTACAGCAAGTGCTGCAATCATCTTGTAATTAGCTTCAGGAACATCTCCTGCTCCAGCCGGTTTTGTAATATCCGGATTTTGCATTTCAGGAGCAAATTTATCGATATCAGTAACTTTTAAGCCAGCTGCATCTAAAGGATTTGTAACCAATGATTGAATAACTGCTTGTGGTGCAGAGCCTGTTCCAACTGTGTGACGTCCAACAATATCATTTCTCATGATCGGGTTCTTTCCATCATTTTCACCGATAATTGTAGCAAATCCACCTATACAGTCTTCAATAATCGGAAGACCCTTGTTTACGTGGTCCTTACCGTTCATACCGAGTTTAGCTGTACATCCTCCTGCTACAACAAGAATATTTTTAAATGTTCCTGCTGCTACAAGTGAACTTGCTGAAAGTAATGAGTGTGAAGGTGCAGCACAGAATCCTCTTATATCGGAACCTGTTGCATTTTCAAGTCCTGCGAATTCAGCAATAGATTTAGCAAAGTTTCCTCCGCCTCTTTGGTTCATATCTCCGCAAGCTTCTTCAGAACATTCGATAACATAATCGATTTCCTTAGGGTCAAATCCGCTCTTATCAATACAGTTTAAAGCTGCCATAACACCTGAAGCCTTTGCTACAAGGTTTTCAAAAATGATATGAGCTGTCAAGTTAGCGTCAACGTCATGAGCACGTTTTACACAACCAACAAGTTTGTTGTTGTCCATCAAAGGTTCAGCGCCGTGATTCTTAACAAGATCTTCAATTTCTTCAATGTCCGCACCATCCTTTAATCTTTCAGCATGCTTGTTATCGATTAATGGGTGGTCGAGGATTTCTTGTTTACAATGATTTGAGAATTCATGTTCAAGTCTTACAAGATCAAATACGTCGACCATCTTGATAAGTCCGATAAATTCATGTTGCGGCATGATTTCACCGAATTTACCATGTCTGTCGGCATTTTCAACCTTATAATCTGTCCATGGTTCCGGAATTTCATCCAAATCTTCCGGTCTTTTGTTTCCAATATAAACTTGGTTTGGAAGATATGCAACGCAATCGTCAAATGATCTTAAATGTTCCGGTAATTTCTTTAAATATTCGCTTTCTGGATTTACTACCATTTCTGTGGTTTGTGTTGTACCGTTATGAAGAACCATATCCGGTGCCTGAATAAGAACATAACCACTACCTTTGTTTACTGAGTAACTCAAATTACACCTCCATAAAAATATGACCGGGGACTAATGCCCCCGGTCTAAAATAATTAGTCAAATACTTTTTGTCCGTCAACTTCTGTTGTTAGGGCTTTTAGTGCTTTGCTAACAAGTTTCTTTCTTAGTGCATATTCTTCCGCTTTATCCAATTTTGGATCTCCTAGTGGGTGAGGAATAGCAATTGTAGGAACAATTCTATTTGCACCAACTGTTAGAGAAATAGGAACAACAGTACACATGTGAACAACTGGAAGACCAGCACGTTCAATTTCCTTTACCATCGTTGCACCGCAACGTGTACAGGTGCCTCAGGTAGAGGTCATTATAACTGCATCTACGCCATCAGCTTTTAATTTCTTAGCATATTCAGCAGCAAATTTCTTTGCACTTGCAACAGCTGTACCATTACCAACTGTAGTATAGAATTTGTTGTGAAGTGAACCAATGATTCCTTCTTTTTCAAATTCTCTCATAACGTCAACTGGCAATACTCTGTCAGGGTCTTCGTTTGCATATACAGGGTCATAACCACCGTGTGCTGTTTCATATGTTTCTTCTGTCAAGTCGTTAACACCTGTGATATCGTATTCACCGTATTTACTTGCTGATGAAGATTCAATATGATCAGGATTTCCCTTAGGAACAATACCGCCTGATGTACAAAGTGCAATCTTTGCATGTGCAAGGTCTTTAACAGCAGGATTTGGATCAACTCTGTCGAAATTAGGCATTGGATATTCTGTTACGAATTCTTCGCCTCTTAATTTCTTTAAGAGCATATCAACAGCTCTTTCAGCACCTCTCTTGTCGCTGAACATGTTGTATCTGATACCTCTTTCCATATATCCTTCTGTTTCAGGATCTCCAATTTCTTCGCCCTTGGCAAGCTTAAGTCCAAGTGCTGCCATCAAAGGAACTGCTTTACCCATAGCTGCTGCAGAGTTTCCTGTAGAAACAATGTATACAGATTTTTTAAACATATCTGCACCAGGGTTTTCAATATACATTCCTGTAACTGATGGGATTCCTAATTCATTTTGAACTGCATCTGCGATAGTAGCGCAAGCTACACCGTAACGTCCTGCGTTAAATGCCGGACCTGCAACAAATAAATCAGGTTTTATTTCTTCTACAATAGAGAGAATTTCTTTTTTAGCTTCTTCTATATTTTCACCAAAGTATGAGTCTCCGCAGATAATTGTTTTAACAATGTCTGCTTGGCCTTTAAATGCGCCTTTAAGTGCATTACCAGGACCAACTGCGCCATCTCTTACTTCAGGTTTAATGTCGGCTTTTTCTTCGCCGCCGATACCTGCAAAGAATTGGTTGATATAGTGAACTACTCTAATTACATCTCCCATATTCTTACCCCCTTTCTTTAAGGTTATTTATAATCTATAGATATTGACAATGTTCGTCTCTCATCGCTTTAATTTCAGCGTTGATAGCATCCCCATCGAGAACCATTTCCATCATTCCGATTTGTTCATCGTAAACTTCAGGATCGATTTCAGCTTTTACTTCTTCTTCTAAAATGTGGTACACCTTGAGTCCCAACGAGACTCCAGCGAGCGGACCTGCCCATGTAGGGTCACCAGCTGTAACTGTTTCAGCAGCTAATCCTGCTGTTTCAGCTTCTGCCCCTCCTAGTAAAACTAAAACGTTTTCTGCGCCGTATTTTTCAGCGGCTTCTTTAACTCTGTTTTGGTTTTCCAAGTCCATAGCTCCTGCGGCGGTTCAGACGAAGCATTCTGTAGCACTAAATACTACTTCAGCTGGAGTCGTCTTGATGCATTCTTCCATAGCTGGACCTGGGATACCATCTCTGTCACCAATGATGATGACCTTTGTGCTATCTGTAAATAACATATGGTTTCCTCCTTAATATATTTATTGTGTTTTTCCTTTCAATTTAATGAATGAAATGGTTAGAGGTTTCCCTCTAGTTTATATTTTGAATTATACTATTTTCCTCTTGCGGTTAAATAGTTAAATCCGGTTTCATTTGTAGCGCCGGTTATTGCTTGGATTTCAACTTCGATTGATCCGTCTTCTCTGAGTGATCCATCAAATCCACCTGCAATAATGTCTACATATTGAGTGTCTCCGATTACTGTATCCATTGGTGGCAAATCAATTACTTGGTTTGCGTTTCCACCTGTAACAACAGCATCTGCTAAAGGATCAGCGTCTGCAAGTGATTGGCTGGCGCCATCTCTTCCTGCATATTCGTCAGTAATAATAACTGTCTTTACGCCTTGCTTTTCTATCTTCTTGCAATTCATAATCAAGTCAGTATCAGGGTTACCGAAACCTTCTTGAGATACAACTACACCATCCAAGTCAAGCATTCTGCATAACTTAGCTGTCCAGTTAGATGATCTTTCCTTGTCAGCTAAATATACGTTTTCATTCGTAATAATCATACCAACAAAGTTGATGTCTTTTCCGTGAACTTTGTATAGATTTTTTACTACTTCATTGTTCATGTGGACATATGTTGGGTTCTTATCACAGCTTGATACGCAGTTACCACTGATGATTGCACCGTCAAATAATTCTGTTGGGTACAAAATCGTAGGAACAATTTGCTTAGCATCTACTCCGTATACATATGTGTCGTGGAGCAATCCTTGTGATTGAAGCATTTGAACATAAGCTACTCTTGGTAGTCCTTTGAACTTTTCTGCTCCTTCCATGAATGGGAGTGTTTCATACACTTCTGTCTCATCCGGCTCTAAATTTCTTCCGGCTTCTGCAAGATAAGCAGCTGTTTTAAAACCTGCATATCTGAGAGCTTTTTCATGTTCGTGTTGTTTTAGTCCATCGATTGGATCTGCTTTTAGAACAATATTTAGAGTTTTTGAGAACGGTGTGTATTGTGCACCCGGACCTGTCATGTCAACGATTCCTTCTTGGAATCCGACGATCTTACCGGTTGTCATAACTGCACAACCTTTCAGTACGTGAGTTTTACCGCTTCCGACGATGTCAACTTTTGACAAGACGCCCGGGAAAACTCCGCCTGGACCTTCTACTTTTACGCGTGGTTCAACAACATCCTTAACAGGTGTAATTCTAACACTTTCACCTGGACGTGCTAAAAATACATCAGCACATTTGATGTGTTCATCCTCTAAAACCAAGTCGATGATTTCTTGTTTGTTAACAAAAAGTGTACCATCCTTGATCTCGGTTTTATCACCGAATTGAATATCTTTAATAATGATATTACCAATTTCGAGACGCATAAACTCACCTCCTTAAAAAACTTAATTTATATTTGAACCGCCTGAACGTATCTCACGAAACAGGCAGTTAAATACGTCAATTTCCTGCGGATAATGCCGCATCATTTCTATAGATTATATCACTTGAGTGATAGGGCGCCCCTTTAAGGAATGGTTCAGGTTCCATTTCAGGGCTTTTCGACTTTTGGTCTCCCCCTTTTCTCCGGGGTAATGAGTTTATTTAAAAGACTATTTTGCCTTTTCTAACATTTCACGTACAGATTCTTTTGTAGCTTCTTCTTTGTCTAATCTGTAAACTTGTTCACCATCTTTGTAGATAGCAATAACAGGGAGTCCTAGAACTTTTTCTCCGATTGCAACTCTTCTGCCTGTTCCGATATCGAATGAGCAGAATTTTACATTAGGGAAATCTTCTTCCATTGCGTGAACGTGTGGCATAAGAGCTTTACATGGTTCACATGCTTGTGACCAAAAGTCAACTAGGATAAATCCTTCACCTTTTTTAACTTCTTGTTCAAAATTGTCTTTTGTTACTTCTAACATATTGAAACCTCCTTATTATTCAAAGTGTTCGTTTATATATTTTTCAGCTTGTGTTGCGGCAATTGCGCCGTCTGCAGTAGCTGTAACTACCTGTCTTAATTCTTTCTTGCGGTTATCCCCTGCTGCGAATACTCCAGGAATGTTTGTGTGCATATTTTCATCTGTAACAATATATCCTTTTTCCATATCGAGTATTCCTTCAACCAATTCGTTCTTAGGAATATATCCGACGAATACGAATAGACCGAATGTTCCGTCATTTTCATCAGCAAAGATTTCACGTTTTTCGTGTGTATTTGTATCTTCAAGAACAATGCTTGTTAAAATTCCATCACCTTTTACTTCTACAACATTTGCGTTCCAAATATAATCGAGTTTTGGATTTTTGAAAGCTTTTTCTTTAATACTTTCAGCTGCACGAGCTTCATCTTTTCCTTTTCTATAAACAATAGTAACTTTTCTAGCAAATTTTGAAAGATACATTGCTTCTTCAAAAGCTGAATCTCCACCACCGACAACATACACTTCCATATCTTCAAAGAAGTTTGCGTCACATGTTGCACAGTAGCTTACGCCTCTTCCTGTGAATTCAACTTCTCCAGGGCAACCAATTTTTCTAGGTGTTGCACCTGTTGCAACGATAACTGTCTTTCCTTCGTATGTGTTATCTTTACAAATTACTTTTTTAACTTTTCCTTCAAGTTCAACTTTTTGTACTGTATCAAGAACAAATTCAGCGCCGAAATTGTCAACTTGATCTTTCATTCTTTTAATTAAGCTTGGACCTGAAGCATTTTCAACTGAACCCGGATAGTTTTCAACATCATCCGTAATAACAATTTGTCCACCAGCTTTTTCTTTTTCAAGAATAAGTGTCTTAAGTCTAGCTCTTGAAGCATAAAGTCCTGCTGCAAGTCCTGCAGGGCCTGCACCAATAACGATCACGTCGTACATAATATTCCTCCTTATACGATTATCTATTATACATATACCCTTTGAGATATATAATAAACAATTCTTAAAACATTGTTACTACACTGTAACAACTTCGAAAGTTTACAAGCTTTTATACAATAAAATACAGAACCTATTTTGGCTCTGTATTTTTACCTGAGAGATTCTCAATTATTTTAAATCGATTGCTCCTACGGCGAATAAATTTCTTTCCAGAGGTCTGTCCCTCAAACGGTCCTTTTGCCTGAGTCCTTCTAAGATCTACTTATTATACCTTCGGCGCCACTACATATAGCGGTCTCTCCCGTTTGAAATCAACCAGTCGCTATTAGCTTGTACTTACATTGTATCATTCATACGCGAAGAATGCAATAGCTTTTTCATGTTTTTTTAATTTTTTTTGTAAATAAACCCTATTTGTTTTCTCTATTAACTACATATGTTGCTATATTATTGCTATGGTCACTAACCCTTTCAAGATTTGAAATACAATCTAAAAATATGATTCCCGGAGGTGCGTCAGTATATTTGTTTGAAAGTCTTCTTATATGTGTTTCTCTATATTCTTCTTCCATATCATCGACGTGGTCTTCTATTTTAAAGACTTCCCTTGCCAGGTCACCATCTCTTTCCACAAATGCTCTTATTGAAGTTTCAAATGAAAGTGAGCACTCTTCGAACATATTTTTCATCTGTTCTCTTAACACATCATCAAATTTTATCGCATCCTTATCAATATCATCCAATAACTCTGCAATGTTTTTAATATGGTCTCCGCATCTTTCTATATCGCTTATCATATAGAATAAGTCGTCAACATCTTTATGTTGCTCGTCAGAAAGTGTCGAATGACTTAGCTCTATAAGATATGCGGTTATCTCTCTTTGCATTTTATTTATGAGTATTTCCCTCTCCATTATGGTGTCAAATTTTCTTTTGTCACCAAAAACTATTAAGCTTTCCGCTTCTCGAAGAGAGGTTTTTACCATATCACTCATTCTTTCCATTTCTTTAATTGCTTGTCCAAGAGCGATTGCCGGTGTCTGTAAAATACGATCATCCAAATATATTGAAACTTGCTCTTCATCTTTGTCAATTCCCGGTATGATTTTTTCAGTAACTTTTACAAGCACATTTGTAAATGGATAGAAAATAATTGTATTTATAAGATTGAAAGCAAGGTGTGAAATTGCTATTTGAGTAGGAAGGCTCCGAATATTCGCTTCCATAAAAGAAACGTAAAACGGCTTAACTATTATAAATATTATCATAAAAAAAACCGAGCCAACTAAATTGAATAAAAAATGAATCAATGCAGCTCTTTTTGCCGTTTTATGTGCTCCAAGGGAGCTTAGTATTGCAGTTGTAGTGCTACCAATATTCGTTCCAAGCAACATCGGAAACGCCGCGCCGATGTGCATAAGTCCTTGCATTCCCAGTGCCTGCATAATACCTACAGTTGCTGATGAGCTTTGAAGAATCGTAGTTGCAATGATCCCGATTAACAAGCCTAAAAACGGCGAGTTCAGTTGTTTCATGAAATTTGAAAAAATTTGATTGTTACTCAAAGGTTTCAATCCTTGTTCAAGCATCATTATTCCAAGAAATAGTAAACCGAATCCCAAAAATGATTCACCAAGCGATTTTGTAGATTTAGATTTGCCTATAAGAAAGAAAACCGTTCCTATTCCCACTAAAATCGGTGAATATTGACCCAAGTTCAGTGCAATTATAAAAGATGTCATAGTTGTACCTATATTTGCACCCATTATTACTCCAACCGCCTGATTTAGAGTCATAATTTTTGCGTTTACAAAACCAACGACCATAACCGTTGTTGCACTGCTGGATTGAATGAGACATGTAACCAGTGCCCCAACAAGTATCCCTCTAAACGTGGATTGAGTAAGAGCACCTACAATAGCTTTCAGTTTACTTCCTGCTGCTTTTTGAAGACCTTCACCCATTAAAGCCATTCCATACATGAAAAGGCCCAAGCCGCAGATAACATTCATAGCAATTTCCATATTATCTCCTTAAAAACAAACTACACCTAAATATTATCATAAAATATTCATTATTAAAAGTAATTTAAAGCACTTTTAAATTTCCATTAAGCTAATGCATAAATGGAAAATCAAGTTGTCTAAGTGCTTCGTATAAAATTATATTTGCAGAATTTGCAAGGTTTAAACTTCTTTTTAACTCCGGTATCATAGGTATAGTTATTAGATTGTAATGATTTTCATTCATTATTTCCGGTGGAAGCCCTGATGTTTCGCGTCCAAACATTATAAAATCTTCATCTTTAAATTTTACATCAGAATATCTTCTTTGTCCTTTTGTTGTTGCGCAATAGAGAGTTATTCCCGGATTTTTAGATTTGAAATCCTCATAGTTTTCATATACGTGCAAATCCACTAGCGGCCAATAATCAAGCCCTGCTCGTCTAACTGCTTTTTCATCTATTGAAAAACTCATCGGTTTTATAATATGCAACCTCGTGTCGGTAAGAGCACATGTTCTTGCAATGGCACCTGTATTGTACGGGATTTCCGGCTCAAAAAATACTATATTTAACAATTTAAATTAAACTCCTCAATAAGTGCATTTGCAACTCCATCTTCATCATTATCTCCAACTACAGTTGCTTTACTTGCTTTTTTTATTTCATCTGTTGCATTTCCCATAATAAACGGGTGACCGGCAATATGAAGCATGGGAAGATCATTTTCATTATCACCGAATGCCCACACATCATCCCAAGAGATTCCAATCTTTTCAATCATAGCTTTGATACCATGTTCTTTTGTCCCTTTAGGAGAAGTGATTTCAATGTTATTGTGCCATGAAGATGAATTGAAAATTCCTTCTTTATCAAGAAGTTTTCTGAACTTAAGTCTCGCCTCGTTGTCGTCCGTTATGATTATTATCTTATAGATATCGTCATCTATATTATAAAGTTCTTCATACGGAAGAATAACGCGTCGCATTTTATCTTCGTATCCTTCCGGCATTCTGCCCTTTATTTCGGAAAGCGGGTTTGTTTGATTTTCTTCGCTTGTAATAAGGCCATCAATTGGATATAAATGAAAATAAAATCCGGTATCTTTAAGTAAATCAAGAACTTTATTCACAGTATTCTTGTCAAGCTTCGCTTCATAGATTACATTTCCGTTTTTGTCCGCAACGTGCGAGCCGTTTGTAGCTGCTATCATCAAATCAAGCCCATGAACTTTTGCATAATAATAAGGGCTTACATAAACTCTACCGGTTATAAAAGCAAGCTCCACACCTTGTTTTTGAAGTTCTTTTAAGACCTTCTCTGTTTTCGGTGTAATTTCCTTTTTATCATTCAAAAGAGTACCGTCCATATCAAAAGCTGCCAGCTTTTTATTATTTGTCGTCATTGTTTCCCCTGTCCTCTATCATCTTTTTGAGTTCTTCATAGAAACTTTTTGTATCTTTAAAACTTCTATAAACACTTGCAAATCTGACATAGCTGATTTCATCAACATCTTTTAATCTATCCATTACCATTTCGCCTATTTTTTTACTCTTAACCTGCTTTGCCATTGAGTTTGAAAGTTCTTTTTCAATCGAGTCAACGATTTCATTCATCGATTCAATCGAAACAGGACGTTTTTCAGCAGCTCTTATAATGCCTTTAAGTATTTTTTCTCTATCGAATTCTTCAGTTGTACCATCTTTCTTTTGTACAACTAGTGGAGTCTCTTCATATCTTTCATATGTCGTAAATCTATGCTTGCATTTAAGGCATTCACGTCTTCTTCTAATAGTTTTCCTGTCTTCACTTTGTCTGGAATCTACAACTTTAGAATCTATATAACCACATTTAGGACAATACATATAAACCTCCTTATGCACTATAAAAAAGGTCCGTCAAACTAATTAATAAATTTGTACGGACCTATTGTTATTGTCTTCTAATCGAAATTAATTCTTAAGAAACGGTGGAATATCTAAATCCCAAGGTAAACCCTTTGATGGTGTGGAAGTTGTTTTATCTTCTTCCTTTTCTTCTTTTTCAGAAGTTTTTTCATCTCCGTTCTTTTCCTTTTTTTCGCCAAATTCTGTAGCAATAACGGTAATCTTAATAGAATCTCCAAGAGATTCATCGATACCTGCACCAAGAATGATGTTTGCATCCGGATCAACCGCTTGTCTTATGAAATCAGCAGCTTCATTAAGTTCGAGCATTCCAAGGTCTTCTCCACCCGTTATGTTAATAAGAACGCTTCTTGCCCCTTCAATTGAAGTTTCGAGAAGTGGACTTTCGATTGCTTCTTTAGCTGCTTCACATGCTCTGTTGTCGCCTTGAGCGTAACCGATACCCATGTGAGCAATACCTTGATCTGCCATAATTGTCTTTACGTCAGCAAAGTCAAGATTGATTAAATTAGGAACCGAAATCAAGTCGGAAATGCCTTGAATACCTTGTTTTAAAACATCGTCAGCCATCATGAAAGCTTCTTTCATTGTTGTTTTCTTTTCAGCAATTTGTAAAAGCTTATCATTTGGAATTGTAACCAATGTGTCGACCTTCATTTTTAGTTCATTTATTCCGGTCTCTGCATTTTTCATTCTTTGTCTGCCTTCAAATGTAAACGGTTTAGTAACAACCCCGACAGTGAGAATACCCATATCTTTTGCAAGTTCAGCAACAACAGGAGCAGCTCCTGTTCCTGTGCCTCCGCCCATACCGCTGGCAATGAAGACCATGTCGGCTCCTTGCAAATGTTCAATTATTTCATCTTTGTTTTCAAGTGCAGCTTGAGCCCCAATGCTTGGATTTGCTCCTGCGCCAAGTCCTTTAGTAATCTTTTCGCCGAGTTGAACTCTTGATTCTGCTTTACTTGTTTGTAATGCTTGTCTGTCGGTATTAAGTGCGATAAATTCAACACCCTTTACTCCGCATTCAATCATTCTATTCACGGCGTTGTTTCCGCCTCCGCCAACACCAATTACTTTAATCTTGGCAAACTTATCAACGTCCATATCAAAATCAATCATATTAATCCTCCATATATTTAAATATATTATATCATACTTTTTCTTTTTTTTCTAACTTTTCTATTAAAATTCTTCTTATTTCAGCAAAGTTGTTAAAAATACGTGTCCCAAACACAACTATTGTGGCATAATAAATCGGAACACCGACCCTATCTCCGAAATATGTTAAAAAAACAGCTATAAATGTGTTACCGATTAAGCCGGACATAAATATTTTCGTATTGAACTTTTCTTGAAGATCTGCATTTAAACCACCCAAAATCGAATCCAACGACGCTAATATTACCACCGATACATAAAGGCTGTAAACCGTATTGTAAGTATACGGTATGAATATTCCAATTATAATACCTATTAAAATTCCAATTAGTACAATTGACACACCTACATCCTCCTATCGCATTTTGGAATTATTATATTTTTATTTTTCTCAATTTTTACATCCATAAAATAAGTCGTTTCCAAAAGATTGATATATGAATTTTTGTCACTCATCATATTATAAATCATATCCATATCTCCTACCGCTTTTATAACAAATGGCGTTGCTTTTGAACGTCCATCAACTCTAACTGTCGGTCCCATGCATTTTATTTCGCTATTTCCCATAACTCTGATATCATTGAGGCTTATTGCATCAACCCCCGCGCTTTTAAGCTCATTTAAAACAATCATTATATCGATGTCGTGAATGATTCCGAGATTAGTATTTTTATAATCTTCGTTTATCGAGTCATCAATTCTAATAATAACCCCTTCGCCCTTAATATCGTATTCACCAGACAGTACCTTTAATTCTTCGAGTTCATTTTGAAGATTACGCTTTATCTCGTCTTGATAAGTCGGACTGCTCTTTTCTTCAATCGAAGATTTTATATGGGATATAATTTCTTTGTCTACATTTATCTGATTCTCAACAATATTAAGCTCTCTATTATAATTTTCTATTTTTTCAATAGACATTGGGCTCATTATTTCCGCTTTTTCTCTTAAACTCATTGAAATCAAAATACCCAACAGTGTCGAAATAATTGCAAATAAAAATTTTTTCATCTATTATTCACCATCAGTTTTCACTTCCGTTGTGAAATGGATATCAGGCATTTTTTGAAGTTTCTCGACCTCAACATCCTCTTTTGCTGTTAGATCGACAACAAGCCCCAATGAGTTTAATGTGTCAATGGTTCCCGACTTTATTTTTAACGCTGACTTTAAAGTATCAGAATCGCCTATTGCTTTAACTATATATGGAGATGCTATTGCAACTCCGTTAATTTGAAGAAAATTTCCTGCCCTCTCTACTTCAGATGTCGAAGTAATTCTTTGACCGTTAATTGATATGGCCTCCGCATCGGCAGCGTTCAAAGAACTGATGAGCTTTAAAAGTGTTTCAGGATTGTCCGAAATAATGTCTTCCGTTACATTTGAAACATTTGACGGTACGGAAATTCTAAGCTCAATCCCACGCCCTTTTACATCTACAAGCCCTGCAATAATTTTAAGTTTCTCAATCTCATCATAGAGTTTGCTGTTTGGATTGTCTTTAGATTTCAATCTGTTTTCATATTCATATAATTTTTTATTTAGTTCTTGAATTTCATCCTTTTGTCTGTCACGTTCTTCTCGCGACTTTTTCAAAAGCTCCGCAAGTTCTTTTGCTCGAAGAGTACTCCCGTCTTTCTTTTGCGAAGTGTTTAAATTTATCGTTCTTATTTGAAGCCCTATTAAAAGACCTAATACAATTGCGATAATAGCAAGCCCTAACTTATTCTTCAACTTTTTCACCGTCCTTCAAAAATGTTACCGGCGGATCCATGTTGAGTTTTATAAGAGTTGTTGTTTTCCCCTTTGCTTCCAAAGATTCTAGGGTTTTTTCAATAAAATTAAATTTATTTTTTATTCTTTCGCTCTTTCCAAAATCAATCTTTATATTTCCAACTCTTGTAAGCCCAAATTCTTTATTCTTTTGAAGTCGAATTTCCAAATATTTGTCAATTATATCCATATCAATTGCTGTTGTAATTATATCTTTTAATTGTTCTATATCCTCATTTTCTTCAAAAATATTCAGTCCCAAATCTGAATCGTTTACATCAATTCCTTTTACAATCGGATAGACGCTTGTTGTTTTGCTTTTCGAAAGTATTCTTCCGTCTTTGTCGCAAGTGAAAATAACACCGTTTGAAAGAATACTAAATACTTCCTCTCTTTCAACTACAGTTATTCTAATAGTATTTTTTTTCTCTCTCGTGACACTTGCCGTTTTTACATAAGGAAGCTTAAGAAGATTTCGCTCTGCATTTTTCGTGCTTACTTTAAAAATATTTTCGCCGAAATGAATTCCGCTTCCATTGATAAGATCGCTCGATGAAGTCTTATGATTTCCGGAAGTTTGAATGTTTTTTATATTGAAAACACTTCCAATATACAAAAACGCAAGCAAAATAATGGACATAAACATACTAATTGTTATGCCCAAATTTCTAGCTTGTCTAATTCTTCTTCTCTCTTTTCCGGAAATTCTTTTCATTTATCTCTTCAAATCCTCGTAAATGTTTTTTGCAATAATATCCGCTGAATCCTTCACAAAAAGGTGCCCAGCATTTTCACCCATAGCTTTAAGTTTTTCTCTGTCGTTCATAAGCCTGTCGACAACTTCAAGCAAAATATTTTTATTTAATTCCGTTTCCTTGATGAGGACTCCGGCATTTTCATCTTCATATTTCTTCGCATTAAAATATTGATGATTTTTTACAACATTCATTTTCGGTATCAACACTGATGGCTTTTTCATTGCACTCACTTCATTTAAAGTTTGAGCTCCACAACCACAAATCACCAAGTCTGCTTTTTTCATTAATTCATAAAACTCGTGGTAATAAGTATAGACTGTTGCATAATCCGGCAGCTTTGGAACCAGCTCATGAAATTCTTTTTCCCAATTTCTTCCGCAAATGTGAATCCAATCGTACTTAAAGTCTTTATATTCGTTAAATATACCGCCAACAGCGTCGTTTAAAGACTTTTGTCCTCCACTTCCACCGAAAGATAAAACTGTAGGTTTATGATTTTCATCTTTTAATTCCAAGTTGAATTGGCTTCTTATAGGAGTTCCGGCAACAACTTTGTTTTTCTTATTTTTAAAATTATCCTTAACGCTTTCATATGGCAGAAATGTTATCCTTGAAAATTTATCTAGAAAATTCGTCGTGATACCCGGATATGCGTTCGATTCATGGATGTAAAGTGGAACTCTTTTGAGCTTTGCAGCGTAACCTATAGGTCCCGAAACATATCCACCGGTGCAAATTATTGCATCAGGTTTATACTTGTCTATATATTTCTTTGAAGTTTTTACGCCCTTAACAAATGAATTAAAACTTTTTACAGCTTTTAATGACGGTTTTAAAATTAGCGGCATCGAAGTTACCGGCAAAAATTCATAACCCTCTTTTTCAGCAATTTCCTCTTCAAGCTTTCCTTGAATCCCTACATAATAAAACTTTGCGTTTTCATCTATTTTTCGAATTGAATCGGCAATTGAAATAGCCGGATAAATATGTCCTGCTGTTCCGCCTCCACTTATAAAATATATCATTTTATCTGAGCTCCCTTCTCGGACAATGGTTCAAGATATTAAAAGCTATTCCAACCATAGTAAAATAAGCCAAAATTGAAGTTCCTCCATAACTTATAAATGGAAGTGTTATACCGGTTGATGGAATTGCATTTACAACAACCCCCATATGAACCAAACTTTGAAATCCAATATAAGTTCCAACTGCTATTAAAAATGTGGACGTAAAAGTATCCATCATTCTTAGCCCGTATGTTATAAATTTAAAAGATATAAAAACATAGCACAAAAGTATAAGAGCAGCTCTGACAAATCCAAGCTCCTCAACAACAATTGCAAACGCATAGTCAGAGTAAGCGGCATAAACATAGAAATACTTTTGAATTGAGTTTCCAATGCCCACGCCCCAAAGTCCACCATTCGCAACGGCGTACATCCCTTGTATTGTATGCCATCCAACATTTAAGCTGTCTGAGAACGGATCCAAGAACGCTTTAATTCTGTTTGATCTAAACCCCCTGTTTGCAATCAAAAATACGCCAACAGGAACTGACATTGCATATAAAATAGATTCTCCGAGTCTCATCGTCGTCACAAAATACATTACAAAGAGAGCTGCTGCAATTACAAGTGCAGTTGAAAGGTCTCTTTGAGCATAAACAAGTCCAACATTAAAGCCTATAAATCCTAACGAGATGACAAGTCTTTCAATATCTGACTTTCTCCTCTTTGATAATACGCTTGGAAAGTGAAGTGCCGCTGAAACTTTTAACAAATCTGACGGTTGCAAAGTGAATTTATTAAAAACATTTATCCACCTGTAAGTGTTTTCGATTGGTGGAAAAAAGAACGGTATAATACAAAGTCCAATAGTCATCAGCCATATAAATCCGCTGTACTTTCTGAGTGTCTTTAATGGAAAGACCATTGCTATAAGCATCGCTATTGTTCCAATAAGAATAAAAATCAAATGTCTCATAAAAAAATATGTGCCATTATTTTTTTCTTTTATACCAATCGGATAACTCGATGAATAAACCATCAAAATTCCAATGAGAACAAGTGCCAATATAGAAAAAAACAAAACATAATCAAATTTTGGTCTTATTCTATATACATTTGTTTGTTCCATCTTTTAATTCCCTTACAAGTTCTTTAAAATAATCTCCTCTTTCTTCATAGCCTTTGAATTCATCGAAGCTCGAGGCACCCGGACTAAGAAGAACGGTGTCTCCTTCTTCTGAAATCTCAACTGATTTCTTAAATGCGTCAAGTAGTCTGTCAGCCATAAAATAGTTAGTCACTCCAAGCCTATCAGCAGTTTCTTTAAGTTTACCTTTGATATCTCCAAAGAAAATCATGCTTTTAACTTTCTTTCCACCAAGATTTATCAAATCTGTGAAATCTGTCTTTTTATCAAACCCGCCCAATAGAAGCGTCGTGTTTTTCGGTGTGCTCATTAAAGCAGACACCGTTGCAGACGGATTTGTAGCTTTAGAGTCATCAACAAATGTTATTCCTCTTACTTCATCAACAAATTCAACGCGGTGATAATCTAGTCTAAATTTGCCCAAAAAATCTTCAAGCATTTCGTCTGTAAGTTCGAAGAAGCTTGCAGCCAAAACAGCAGCCATAAAATTTATTATGTTGTGTTTTTCTTTATATCTGAGTTTTGAAACCGGCACCCTTTTTTGGAAATCATTAATGTCAAAAACAACATCGTCTCCGTCCAAATATGCATTCATACCTTCTTTCTTATTTAGCGAAAGTCTGTATATGTCAGCATCCGTATGAATTTCAGACTCATTGATATGGTCCGCACTTATTATTAGTGCATCACCCGGTCGTTCGTTTTTAAAAATTTTATATTTTGCTTTCTTATAATTTTCAAAACTTCCGTGCCAGTCGAGATGGTCTTCTTCAATGTTTAATAGAATCGCAACTTTCGGTCTGAACGTGTCAGTATTTTCAAGTTGAAAACTTGAAAGTTCAAGCACATATATGTCGTCTTTGTTCCTATCACTGCTAAAAATTGTCATTCCTATATTTCCGGCAAGTACCGGTTCTTTGTTTTTTAAAAGCTCATATACCATTTCTGTCGTAGTAGTTTTTCCGTTTGTACCTGTTATAGCAATAACATTTTTCGGTTTAAATTCCATATAAAAAAATTCAACGTCAGAAATTACCCTAATACCTTTTTCCTTAAAATATTTTATATGCGGTTCATAAGGAGGTATCCCCGGGCTTTTAATAACAAGGTCGATTGAACGATCTGTTATCGGCTCATCGTCTTTGTAAGTCTTAATTCCTAAAACTTTGTATCTTAAAAGAACTTCTTCTTTTTTATCATAGACACAGTAAGGTCTATCTTTTTTTGAAAGATAATCCGTAATACTTTGTCCTGTCTTTTTTAACCCCATAACCAGAATCATAATATCCCATTCCTTGTAAAAATAATGTAAATAACTGCAATAACAAAAGTTATTAATACAAATACCGTCACAATATTCTTTTCATGATGCCCCTTCATTTCAAAGTGATGATGAATCGGTGCCATTTTGAAAAATCTTTTACCGGTCTTTTTGAAATATAAAACTTGTATTATTACAGAAAGTGTTTCTATTACATAAACCAATCCAAGTATGACAAGATGAATCGGTTGTTTCATTAGCATAAATGCCGTTGCCAAATATCCTCCAAGAAAGAGAGAACCTGTGTCCCCCATAAAAACTTTTGCAGGATAAATGTTATAAACCAAAAATCCAAGGAGCGCCCCCGAAAGAATGTGTGACATAAAGTCCACTTCGAATTGCGGCACATAACGTGCAACAATCCCAAGAGCCACAAGCACAACCGCACTCACTCCTCCGCACAGTCCGTCGAGTCCGTCTGTCAGATTGACCGCGTTTGTTGAGCCTGTTATTACTAAAACCATAAATGGAAAATAAAGAACTCCTATATCTATCGTCTTTTTAATAAAAGGAATATTTATTTCCGTTGTGTATTTTAATACAAAACGAACATAAAGAGTCATTGCAAGTGAGAATAAAATTTGAAGGATCAGTTTTTGCTTTGCAGTTAAACCCAAATTGTTTTTCTTGGCAATCTTTTCATAATCGTCTAAAAAACCTATACCGGCAAACAATAGTGGTGCAACCAAAAGAAATAAGGCAATTTTATAATTGCATTCTTTAAATGCCATAAATACAATTGAAAAAATTATATAGGTTGCAATAAAAAATATTCCACCCATTGTTGGAGTTCCCGCCTTCACATAGTGACTTTTCGGACCCTCTTCTCTTATCTCTTGCCCCATCTTCAATTTTCTCAAATATGCAACAGTCCATTCACCCAAAAATACGGATACAACAAATGCAGCTATAAGATAAAAATAATCCATTTTAATCCTCTTCAAATACTAAATCTATTCTCATGTCGTCTTTGATTTCGCTTCCCGGCGCAACTGTTTGTTTTACACATTTGCCCTTGCCTGAAGTGTTAATCTTTACTCCGCGACTCTTTGCTAAATCTTTTGCTTCGTCAATTGTTAGACCCTTGAAATCAGGAACTTCTTCCTCAGGCTTTAAGTTTTTCACCTCTATCAGTACAATATCGTCTTTGCCTATATACGAACCAACTGCAGGATTTACTTCTTCAACAATTGAATTTTCCTTTATATCATCTTGATCAAGTCTAAATTTGACTTTACTTTCATTGAGAAGCTTTGCAGCATCTTTAAGGCTCATTCCCACAATGTTCGGAACCGAAAGAACTTCATCCTTCTTTTCATGAGCTTCGGTTGTCGGCTTGATTCCTAGAATAGGAAAAATATCTGACATGATTCTTGAGCTGACAGGTCCTGCAATAGTTCCCCCATAAGGAATTCCATTTCCAGGCTCTTCAACAGAAACAAATACCAATACTTTTGGATCATCAATAGGTGCAACACCGACAAAAGATGCAATATATTTATCCTTTAAATACTTTCCTTTGTCAGGGACCATAGCTGTTCCTGATTTGCCGCCTACCCTAAAGCCTTCAACACGTCCAAGCTTATTGTTTTCATTTACAGTTACTTCCATAATTTCTCTCATTTTGTCTGAGGTCCTTTTGGAAATGACTTTTCTTCTGATTTCCACCGGAAATCTTTTTATAGCTTCACCGTTAGAGCGAATTTCTTTTACAATTCTAGGCTTCAAAAGATATCCACCGTTAACTGCTGCTGCAGTCGCCATACACGTTTGAAGATTTGTAGTTGCAACACCTTGGCCATAACTTGCAGTTGCAAGTGTTGCCGGTGTCATATCTAAAACAGTTTGCGGTATAATTCCGCTTTGCTCACCGTTTAAATCAACACCGCTTCTTTCTCCAAAACCGTACGCTTTAATATATTTAAGAAACTTTTCACGTCCAAGTTTTCTTGCAATTTGTATAAATGCGACATTACAACTTTCGGAATAAGCGTGTGTGATATCAAGTCTTCCATGCGGATTTTGCCACCTTACACATCTTAACACAATCCCAGGAATATCTGTAACGGCCCCATTACAGTAAAGCTCAGTCGAGTCATCTGCGAGTCCTTCTTCAATTGCCGCAGATAATGTAACAGTTTTAAAAGTGGAACCCGGCTCAAAAAGAACATTGATATTTAGATTGTTCCAATTCTTTTGCCACTCACCGATCATTTCCGCTTCAGCTTTATCTTTCCATTCCTCTTCCTGTTTCTCATCTCTTGGAGCGCGTGGATTATTATTGTCGTATTTATTTGTGTCAGTCATTGCAAGTATGTCACCGTTTGTTGGATCCATAACAATTACCGAAACACTCTTTGCATTGTTTTCATCCTTTGCTCTTAAAGCTTCTCTGTCCGCAATGCGCTGGATTTTATCTGAAACAGTTAATATAACATCTCCCCTGCCATCACCTCCAAATGTTTTGACTTCTGAAAACGGCAAAATTTTGTTATACATATCCGTCATTTTAATAACCCTTTGAGGCTCTCCAAATAGATTATCATTCATTGTGAGCTCCACGCCGGATTGACCTTTTTGATCTATGTCAGTAAAGCCTAAAATATGGTCATACAAAAACCCGTCCGGATAAAATCTTCTTTCTCTTTCCTCTATTTCAAGACCTTTTGCATCAAAGTCTTCCAGATTTCTTATCTCTTCTATTGCTGTTTCAGGTGCCCACTGAACAATTTTCTTTCTAGTTTCGCCTTCGAGAATTTTTAAAATATCATCAGTTTCTAAATCAAAAACTTTTGCGATTTCCTGAACAAACTTTTCCTTGTTACTGTTTCCATTGGAACCGTCAGCTGCGGTACCCTTATATGTCTTTGGGTTAAGCCAAATTGTATATGCCGGAATGTTAAAAGCGAGTCTAGCACCTTCAGAATCCAAAATTTCACCACGAGTATTATTTATACTGTAGCTTTTTGTCCATTGTGAAAGTGCGTCTTTTTTTAAACTCGCTCCTTTTATTATTGCAATATCAAAAAGTTTAAACAAAACATAGAGAGTAAATGCAGACATTCCAAAAAGCAAAAATAAAACTCTTCCAATCTTTAGTCTATTTGTTTTTTTAATTCTCTTATCCTTCTTCATTATCTGAATAAAGCTCCCAAGATTGTTTCAAACGTCTTTTTCTTAGCTGTGACTTTTTCTTCAGTTTCTTGTGAATTTATATATATTTTATCATTTTCTCCCGGATAAATCATGCCGAGAAGAGTTTGAGCTTGTTCTTCAACAAGCTTTGAAGAACGAATTTTTTCAAGTTTCGCTTCCTTCAAATCGATTTCCTTTTGAACTGTAGAAATATTTGTTTTTATGTGATTTACTTCAGATTGCAGTTTTGAAACTCCGGCTCTTCCATTTATATAAGAAAACGCAAAGGAAATAATCACAAATAATGCAAGTGAAGCGTCTCTCATAAGCTTTCTTTTAAGCGCTTTTTCATTCTTCTTTTTTACTGCAAGAGCCTTTTTACGCTTTGAATCCAACTCGTCATTTTTAATTTCATATGCTAAATTCGTCATATTTCCTCCTTATATTTTTTCTATTATTCTGAGCTTTGCACTGTGAGCTCTAATGTTTTCCTTAAGTTCTTCTTTTGAAGCTGTTATCGGTTTTTTCGTAATAACATTTCCCGTCTTTACTTTATCGCATGTGCAAACAGGTTGCTTCGGATCGCAGATGCAATCTAGTTCATAATATCTGAATGCGTTTTTTACAATTCTGTCCTCAAGAGAATGGAACGATATAATTGCAAGTCGTCCTCCACTTTTTAAAAGAAAGAACGCATCTTCTATTGCCGACTGTAGTGCATTTAGTTCGTCGTTAACTTCAATTCGAAGTGCTTGGTAAATTCTTAGAAGTGATTTTGTTTTTTTGTCCGGTGCCCCGAAAACCGACTTTTTTATTATGTCATTTAACTGAGTTGTGCTTGTGATTCTTCCGTTTAATCTCTCATCTACAATTTTTTGGGCAATTTTTTTTGAAAATCTTTCCTCGCCATACTCAAAGAAAATTTTTGTAAGATCCTCTGCACTATATTCATTCACAATTTCTTCGGCCGTGAGTTCTTGTCTTCTGTCCATTCTCATATCGAGTGGAGCGTCGTCCCTAATCGTGAACCCTCTTGATTTTTCATCAATTTGATATGAACTGACTCCAATGTCGAGTAATATTCCGTCGAATCCAAATAAACCGTACGGCATCAAAAGTTCTTTCATGTTTTTGAAATTGCCTCTTATGAAAGTTGTCTTATCCTTAAACTCTTCAAGTTTTTTCTTCGCAGCACTTAGAGCATCATCGTCTTGGTCTATGCAGACAAGACGACCGGTTGTAAGTCTTTTTGCAATTTCATAACTGTGGCCGCCACCTCCGACAGTTCCATCTAAATATAATCCGTCAGGTTTTACATTTAAACCGTCAATCGTCTCTTCTAAGAGAACGCTTTTATGACTAAACGTCTCCATCAAGACCACCTCCGAAATTAAACTTTTCCATAACTTCTTCAAGTGCGTCTTCGCTGTCTTCAAAATCGTTGTACTCTTCATATCTTTCCTTGGCCCAAATTTCAACTCTATTTGCAAGTCCAAGTAGCACGACATCTTTGTCGAGTCCGGCATATTCTCGCAGTTTTGCCGGTATAAGTATTCTTCCTTGTTTGTCGGTTGTAACGTCTGCAGCCATTGAGAAGAAACTTCTTTGCAAACGTCTGGCATCTTTCTTGGAAAGTGGGAGTGATGAAATATGGTTTTGGAACTTGATCCAATTTTCTTCGTTATACGCAAATAAACAGTGATCCAAACCAATTGTTACAAAGAACCTATCACCTAGTGAGCTTCTTAATTTTGACGGAATAATAAGTCTTCCTTTCCCGTCAACAGTGTGTTCATATGAGCCAAGCATGCTATTTTCAATTGTTGCAAAATCAAAATCAGTCATATCTCCACTTAGTGCCACTTGGCACCACTTCCCTCCACTTACTTATATTTTACCGTAAAGAATGGCGATTTACCACTATTTATTACCATTTTATGACAATAAAAAAAAGTAATAAAAAAAGCGGGCATTATAACCCCGCTTTTATCCTATTACTTCCTAATTTTATGCAAGTATTGAACTTGATTTGCTTGCTCCAATTCTCGTTGCTCCGGCTTCGATAAGCTCCATAGCAAATTTTTTATCCCTTATTCCGCCTGCAGCTTTTATCCCGCATTCCCCACTTACAACACTTTTTATAAGCAAAATGTCATGAACCGATGCTCCTCTTGTTGAAAATCCTGTTGAAGTTTTAACAAAATCCGCTCCCGATTCCATTACAAGTCTTGAAGCCAAAAGAATTTCGTCATCACTTAAAAGTGCTGTTTCAATTATACACTTCAAAATCCTTTCACCACAAACTTTTTTGATTCTTTTTATTTCATTTAAAACATATTCGGCATCTCCATCAATAAGTTTTCCTATATTGATAACCATATCGATTTCATCTGCACCATTTTCGATTGCATCTTTTGTTTCAAAGACTTTTGTCTCTGTTGTATTTTGTCCAAGTGGAAAACCGACGACCGTGCACACCTTTATATCACAATCTTTTAACATATCATGTGCAAGATTTACAAATGATGGATTTATACACACACTTTTTACATCCAGCTGTTTTGCTTCTTCTATAAGTTTTATTATATCACTTTTAACTGCATTAGGATTTAAATTCGTGTGGTCAAAATATTTACTTAGCTTCATAAGAAATTCTCTCCTCCCTTTTTGAAAAAAATCTAAAACCAAAAACGATAATCGCAATAATAATAAAATATATTATTATAGTCATCATGGAAATTGAATAAAAAATTTTTTCCGGCAATAAATTTATCATTAGAGAATATCTCGGGTCCATAAGCCAAAGATCATTTGAAAACAAAGCTTTATGAAAAATAATCCAAAATTTTTCAAAGTTTAAAATCGCCGGCACAAAAATTATAACCGGTAGAATTATAAAGAAATACCATCTTCTCGAAATATCAATTGATGAAATATTTTTTTTATATTTAATAATAATAAACAACGCCGCAAAAAAACTTAAAATACAAACAATTCTAACCATCCGAAAAAGTTTATAAACATCTTTCATGTGGCTGACTTCGTCTTCACTATAAACCGAGTCTATTAAACTTGAATCTTCTCTCGTGTTGAAAAGATATACCTTAAGTCTGTCTATTTCCCCAAGATACTCCTCTTCGGTAAATCCGCTGAATTCTTTTATATTTTCATCGCTCCTATAAACAGATTTATAAATTCTTTTGTTAAACGACGAAACGAGTACGGAAAAAATCAGTGCAAAAACAAATATTAAAAATATAAGCCCGTATGTAACGGGCTTTAGTTTAGTTTTCATATTAATTAGTCTGCCAAATTGTGATAAACTTCTTGAACGTCATCCAGTTCTTCAAGAGAATCAATAAGTCTTTCAATCTTTGCTCTCTTTTCTTCTTCAACTTCAATCTCCGTATCAGGAATGAATGTAACTTCAGATGCTGCGATTGTATATCCTTTATTTTCAAGGGCAGCCTTTACAGCGTCGTAGTCTTTCGGATCTGTGAAAATTTCTATTACGTCATCTTCAGCTTGAACATCTTCTGCACCCGCATCAATAGCATCTAGCATAAGTTCGTCAACATCAATTGGGCTATCTTCATCTTGTTCAATTGCAATATAGCCTTTCATATTGAACATATATGAAACCGAACCGGTTGTTCCAAGGTTTCCGCCGCACTTATCAAAAACGTGACGTACATCTGCTGCAGTTCTATTTCTATTGTCTGTGAGACAGTGTGCCATAATTGCAACGCCTTCTCCACCGTATCCTTCATAAGTTATTTCTTCATAATTTACACCATCGAGTTCGCCCGCACCTTTTTTAACAGCTCTATCGATATTATCTGCAGGCATATTTACAGCTTTAGCTTTATCTATTGCAGCCTTTAAAGATGGGTTAAAATCAGGATTTGAACCCCCTTCTTTAACAGCAACCATTATATACTTTGCAATTTTTGTAAAAGCTTGTGCTCTTTTTGCGTCTTCTTTACCTTTTTTGTTTTTAATATTGTTCCATTTTGAATGTCCTGACATATTATTCTTCCTCTCTTTTATAAAATATAGGTACACATCTTTTGTGTTTTGTTTTTTCAATCATTGACTCTATCTTCTGTCTTTGTTTTTCATCTATCTTTTTGCCCGACAAATAGCTATCGAGTTCATCATATGAAATTCCCATTTCATCTTCATCCGTCTGCCCCTCAAAAAGTCCTGCCGACGGCGGCTTCTTTAAAATAGCCTCAGGAACTCCAAGAAGTTCTCCCATAGAATAAATTTCACTCTTTATATATTCTCTAAGAGGCATAATATCAACTCCGCTGTCACCATGTTTTGTAAAATACCCTGTCAAATATTCGCTCTTATTTGTCGCTCCGCAAACCAACAAATTATTCGTTTGTGCAACTTGATATAAAGTCGTCATTCTAAGTCGCGGTTTTAGATTTGTGTTTGCAAGTGTGCTGCTTGTATCAGGCAGCACTTTTATAAACTCGTCGTAAATATCGCTTAAATCAATTCTTAAAATTTCTCGATTGGAATTTTTTGTGAGCAAATCTGCATCAACCTCATCACTTTTCAGTGAATGAATAGGCATCTTTATTGCAATAAATTTAAGCGGCAACGGCTCCAAAATTTTAAACATCACAGATGAATCAAGGCCGCCCGAAATTCCAAGCACGTATCCGTCGGTGTGGGTTTCTTTCGAATAGTTCAAAAGAAATTCTCGTATTTTATTTATTTCGCAATTTATATCTTTCACTATCTTAAAACCTCTTTTATAATTTCCGTTTTCGCAGTTCCCGAAGTTAAATCTGCTATATCGGAAATAAATTTATCTTTCGATTTTTCCGGAACAGTTATAACGACTTTTATGTCCTCATAAAATTCCGTATCCAAAATCTGAATTTCGGCATTGTTTATATAATTCAAAATAATGTCATATAAATCATAGCCCACATTTATCATTATATCATAAAAAGTCTTAAAACTCCTAATTCCCGCATCTTCAATAACACCTGTCGCAGAAGACATATAAGCTCTTGTAAGCCCTCCGGTTCCAAGCTTTATACCTCCGTAATATCTCGTAACGACAATCATGCAGTTTTGAAGTTCATTCATTTTTAATGCTTTTAAAATCGGAAGCCCTGCTGTTCCAGAAGGTTCGCCGTCATCTTCCGCCTTTTCACGCAGACCCCCTACATCAAATGTGTATGCATAACAGTGATGCGTCGCCTTTGGATGTTTTTCCTTAACATAGTTTATAAACACTTCGGCATCTTCTTCGGACTCAATCATTCTCGCTTCCGACAAAAATACCGACTTCTTTATCTCATATCTGAATTCTTCGGTCGATTGAACCGACTTAAAAGGTTTTATATCCATATCATAAACCACTCTTCAAATATTTTGTATATGTTACGACAGTGCCTTCATCTGAATATTTCTTGGAAATTATTTGATTGTTTTCCATAAACAAACTTAGCTCTTTCGCTTCGCTATATGGAAAAAACTTTGTGTCCTCCACCGCTTCTCCATACAATTCAAGTTCAATTGCTTTCAAGAGACTCCTAACATCGCCGTCGTTATATGCGCTTATCACCATGTCGGCATCCGCATAAATATGTTTATCAACTACTTTATCAGCTTTATTATAAACCTTTATTATTTTTTTGTCACCAAGTCCCAACTCTTTTATAAGATTTTCTGTTGTTTCAATTTCAACGTCAAGGTGTTTATTTGAGATATCTAAAACCTGAACAAGAAGATCTGCCTTTTTTATCTCCGATAAAGTCGATCGAAAAGCATCTACGAGTTGGTGAGGAAGCTCACTTATCAGTCCAACAGTATCCGTTAAAATTATATTTCCTCCATGTGGAAGTTCAATTCTTCTTGCATGAGTATCAAGTGTTGCAAAAAGTCTATCGTCTGCATAAACTCTTTTGTCTTCATCGGCTCCTGAAAGTTCGATGATTCTATTTAAAAGAGTCGACTTTCCCGTATTTGAATACCCAATTAATGAAACTATCGGTATACTGCTCTCAGTTCTCATCTTCGATTTTGTATCAAGAACTACCTGCGCTGCCTTAACATCTTCTTTTAACTTGTCAATTCGCTTTCTTAGAACACGTCTATCAAGCTCCAATTTCTGCTCACCGGCACCTCTCATACCCAAAACACCGAACTGTCTGTCCATGTCTTTTCGCATCCCTCTAAGTCGTGGGTACATATATGAAAGCGTTGCAAGTTCAACTTGCAATTTCCCAAATGCAGTAGTCGCCCTTTGGTTAAAAAGTTCAAGTATAAGTTGATTTCTATCTATAACGAGCATATCAAACTCGTCCTTAACATTTTGAAGTTGCCTTGGACTCAAATCCTCACATACAACAACAAAATCCGCTTTAAGTCCGCTCGAAATATTCGAAAAATATTCAATTTTTCCACTCCCGAAAAAATATTTCGGATTTATTCTTTGAATGTTTTGAATTAAAACAGAAACAACTTCTGCACCGAGACTTTTTACAAGCTCTATATTCTCCTTTTGGCGAGGAGAGTCTTCCGAAATGTCGTTTGCTATTATAATTGCTTTTTTACCTTTAAAATCCAAGCACCTTCACCCACTACATTATACAGTATTCGAGCGAACTTGACAAGTAAAGGCCGATTAAAAATCGACCTTTTATTTTACTTATATGTTATTACCTCTGCTGTTTTAATAATTACAGGTTCAACCGGTTTGTCCATTTCTCCTGTCTTTGTATTTGCAATTTTGTCAACTACGTCGATTCCTTCAACAACTTGACCGAATACCGTGTGGTGACCGTCAAGGTGAGGTGTTCCACCGAATACTGAATACATTTTTTTCCATGTATCATTTACGTATGACGGATCGACGTATGATTCATATTGAGGCATTGCTTCTGCCGGAATACTACTGTTTTGAACGATAAAGAATTGACTGCCGTTTGACATAGGTTGTCCTGTATTTGCCATTGAAAGCGCCCCTCTGATATTAATTAAATTCGGTACAAATTCATCTTCAAAACCTTCGCCGTAAATACTTTCTCCGCCCATTCCTGTTCCATCAGGGTCTCCACCTTGAATCATAAAATCTTTAATAACTCTGTGGAATGTAACGCCGTCATAATATTTGTCTTCGATATGCTTTGTGAGATTTTCCACTGTTTTAGGTGTCAAATCCCTGAAAAGTTTAATTTTGATATCACCCATATTTGTATGGAAAATTGCAATTTCGTCGCCCTCCTTTAGCGGTTGAAGTTGCGGCATATTCTTTATTTCTTCTTCTGTGAAATTCTTCTTAATTGATTCTTCACTCATATATTCATCCTCCGTAATACCATTCTTATCATCCTTAGCTACGTTTCCTTTATCTGTGTTTTGATTTTGGCATCCTATTGAAAAGAAAGCCAACACTATCATTAGTCTTAATAAATGTTTCATATTTTCCTCCGTTTAATTTGATATTTTTCTTTGAGATATAAAATTTATCCCTGTATTTCCCAAGTTTTCTATAACAACTTTATTTGCCGCTATCGGTGGCTCAAGCGTTATACTTTTCAAAAGTTCCTTGCACTTTTCTTTTTCCGCTTCCGTAAGTTCTCTATCCGACTTCACACTCAAGTGTCCTTTTGATGAATTTACTAAATTTACCTGTGTATAAAAAACAGATTTTTCCTCATAGTTTTTATACGACAGCCCTCTCGCACACTTGTTTCCGTAAACTTCCCCATCCTTTACAACAAGATGGCAGCCGACCGGACAGTTTTTACAAACCACTTCCAAGATGCAACCTCCTGTGCTTAAATATATTAAACCACGTGAATGAAATAGTTCCTTTCAACACGCTTGACGCACTCACGGCAATCCAAATGCCTTCGATGCCGAAATACGGAATCAACAAATAGCTGAGTGGTATTCTGAGCATATTTCCTGCAATTCCTATAAAAGAAGGCGGTTTTGTCATCGATATACCGTTAAAAGCTCCCTCTGTTACAATTTCAATACACATGAATAACTGACTGAATGAAAGAACCATCAAATACATCGCTCCATATTTTATTGCTTCCGCTTCGTGTAAAAATAACTTTATTATCGGATATCTTGCAAAATATAAAAGCGCACTCGAGAAAATCCCGACACAAATCATTATTCTTAAACTTGTAAAATAAGCCTTGTTTGCTCTTTCATGCTTTCCGGCACCGTAATTTTGTCCAACAAAAGTCGCGTTTGCCGTACTGAAACCTTCGGCCGTCATCCACGAAATACTTTCAATTTCAGTTCCGATTGACTGACCTGCAACAGGTGCTGCACCAAAAGCATTCACCATTTTGTTCAGATACATCGAAATAAAACAGTGCATACCCGATTGAAGAGCCGGTGGAATACCGAGACTAAGAATCCTTCTCACTTTCTTCGGTTCCCATTTTTTTAAATAGTCAACTTGAGCGTACAGGAATTCGTACTTCTTGCCAAAATATATAAACATCATAAATACGAAAAGTTGCGAAATTGTTGTTGCAAGTGCTGCTCCAAACACACCCCAATCAAAGAAATGGATAAAAAGCGGGTCAAGAATCATATTTACAAAAACTCCGGTTCCATTCACAACAAAAGTAGCTCTCGAATTACCTGTCGAGTTTAAAATGACAGACATTATCGGATTCATAAACAAAAATAGAAATCCGACACTAACAGTTCTAAGATATGTGTATGCATTTTGTAAAGTGCTCGCATCTATAATATTAAAAAATGATAAAAGTTCCTTATAAAAGAAAAATACAATAGAGGAAAAAGTCAAAGCTATTATCGCATTTAATTTAACTCCGGAATTTATATAACCGTGAACTGCTTCAAAGTCTTTTTTACCAAAGTTTTGACTGACAGTAACCGCAAGTCCAACTTGTGCTATCATCGTAAAACTTTGCACTAACCACCAAAAAAGTCCACATATTCCAACCGCTGCAACAGCGGAAGTGTCGATTGTGCCAACCCAGTAGAGGTCAGTTAAATTGTATGCCATTGTTAAAAAGCTGGTTCCCATTAGAGGTATCGCCAGCTTTAACATTTTTTTGGAAATATTTCCTTCGGTTAGATCTACAACCCTAGCCATCTAAGCCCTCATCGGTCAAAATTCGCACGCCATCGCTTGTTACAGCCATTGTATGCTCATATTGACAGGAAAGCTTGCCATCCCTTGTCCTTGCCGTCCAGCCATTTTTATCCATCTTCATTTGCCATGTTCCGACATTTATCATCGGCTCAATGGTAAATACCATGCCTTCTCTCATTCTTGCTCCACGTATGCCTGTGTTATAGTGAAACACTTGCGGATCTTCATGCATTTTTCTTCCAATTCCGTGACCTATAAAGTCCTTTACAACCGAAAATCCGAACTGTGAAACATATTCTTCTATAACAACTCCGATGTCACCAAAATGAGCTCCCGGTTTTACAATTTCAATGCCTTTATACATTGCTTCTTTTGTTACATCCATCAAAAGTTTAGCTTCGTCACTGATATTTCCAACGGCATAGCTCCAGGCGGAATCGGAAAGATATCCGTCTTTATTTACAACCATGTCAATTGTAACAATATCACCGTCTTTAAGTTCTCTGTTCGATGGGAAGCCGTGGCAAATCTCATCGTTTACACTTGCGCAAGTTGCAAATGGAAATCCCATATAGCCCTTTTGCTCAGGTGTTGCTCCATGTTCTTTCAAAAATTTTTCTACAAATGAGTCTATTTCAAGAGTAGTTATGCCAGGAACGATAATCTTGCTTAAATTTTCATGCACCGAACGAAGAAGTCTTCCCGACTCTTTCATTCCTTCTATCATTCTAGGCGTCTTTATTGATATCATTTTATCACCTATTCCTTATAGCTAATATTATAAGATAATATTTTGGATTTTTCAACTTTTATTTATTACAAATTCTATTTTTATGCGAATTCTTTTATAAAAAACACTATTCTCTATATAAAACTTGAATTATTAAAATAATTACTATAAGATTATTATATGAGGTGATAATTTGTTTAAATTAAAGGATATAAAATTTAAAAATATTCTCGATATAGAAAATCTTGAAATACACGAAAATGTTGTGACCATTGTTAAGGGCGAAAGTGGTTCGGGAAAATCCACAATGCTTAAACTTTTAAATAATATAATCTCTCCGAACAGCGGCGTCGTTATGTACAATGGAGTCGACGTGAACGATATAAATCCTATAACTCTTAGAAGAGAGGTTATAATGCAGTCGCAATTTCCAAATATTTTTCCCGGCAATGTGAGAGAAAATTTAAATATTATTTTTACTTTACGCGGAGAAGAAGGGCTTGACGACGAAAAACTTTTAAAAGCAATGGAAATTGTAAATCTTAAAAAAGATTTAACTGATGACGCACAAAATCTAAGCGGTGGAGAAAAGACACGACTCTCAATTGCAAGGCTTTTTTTGGTTGAGCCTGAAGTTTTTCTACTTGACGAGCCGGGTGCATCTCTAGATTCAAAGACTGAAGAAATATTGATGAACAATGTCATCTCTGAAATAAAAAGGAGAAACAAAACTTTAATCTATATTTCTCACTCTGAAAATCAGGAAATGATTGCCGACGAAATCATAACGATGAAAGACGGGAGAGTTATAAGTCATGAATGTTAGTGATATCAGTTTATACAATCTTTTTTATGCATTTATATTCATTGCATTAATGATTGTAATTTTTAATGTAAAAAAAATCCGACTCAGTAAAATTCTCGCATATTCAACTTTTAGAATGACCTTGCAACTTATACTCGTCGGATATATTTTGAGTTATATTTTCGATAAACCAAGTCCATATATAACTCTTTTAATTCTCGGTATAACCGAAACTTTCGCGATTTTAAACGCTATAAAGCGTTTGAAAATAAAAAACAAAATGATGAAAAAAATTACAGCTATTTCCATCATTTCAGGTTCTGTCGTTGTTATTTTTTACTTTTTGCTAGCAGTTATAAAAATAACTCCTTGGTACAATCCGCAATTTTTCATTCCTATTGCCGGAATGGTCATTGGGAATACAATGACAGGTGTTACACTTGCTATAAAGACATATATGACCGGATTTAAAGATAACAAAGAACTTGTAAACGGCAGTCTTATGATTGGCGCTTCCCCAAAATCAGCGACACAATTTATTGCAAAAGAAGCGATTGACAATGCCCTTCTCCCGTCACTCAACAAAATGTTCGGCATGGGAATAGTATTTTTGCCGGGCATGATGACCGGTCAAATTCTTTCCGGAATAAGTCCTAACACAGCAATAATATACCAAATTGTAATTATGCTCGCCTCGTTTTCGAGTAATGCAATCAGCGTAATTTTGATTTCTGAGATTGCACACATAGCTTTTTTTAACAGTAGAGCACAAATTATTGATATCGAATAAAATAAAACCCTCCACATTTTTTGTGGAGGGAATTTTTTAATTTCCATAATCTCTAAATCTGTTTTTGGTAACTCTTATCGCTTCTTTTATATTTTCATCCGGTGCATCATTCGGTGCATTGCATCCGAAAGCCATCATAAAGTTGTCATAAGGCTCCATCTTGTCTAAAAGTTCAGTCGTCTTTTTGTTTACTTCTTCAGGCGTGCCCTTTCCGATAAGTCTTATCGGGTCGAGATTTCCAACCAAAATTTTGTCGCTCGGGAAATGTTTTATAACCTCTTCCATATTCATTATTTGGTCAAGGCTTATTGCATCGGAGTTCGTTTCAATCATCATGTCCAAAAACTTCCATGTGTCACCGCAAATGTGAAGTTGTTTCCAACAGTCCACCGAATCATATACATAATTCAGTCTTGGAAGCACAAGCTCTCTGAAGTTTTCCGGACTGAGTGTTACGCTTGCAGGTTCTGCAATCGACATATATTTTACTCCCGCCTTGACAACCGCCTTTGCATATTCGCGAACAGCATTTTTTGTGTATTCCAAAATTTCAATTACAAAATCTTTATTTTTTATAATTTCGCGCAAGAGATGCGTCGCACCCGCAAGTTGAACTGCAAGTGTGAACGGTCCGAATATTGAAACATATAAAGGCTTGTCGATATTTGAGCTGATTAAGTTTTGGCTCTTCAGATTTGTAGGCATTCTTTTCAGACTATATGGGTCAGGGATTTCAAGGTTTCTGATGCTTTCAGTAGTTGTGAATTTATGTTCGAGTGGACTCGGAAAATCGTAATCCGGCTTTAAAAGTTTAACCCCAAGCGATTCACTTATAATATTTCCGTCGCTCAAAGGATAGATAAAATCGCCCGGAAATTCCTCGTCTAGCCTTTCCGCCATCTTAAGTTGCGTTTCCGGTGAATTATATACCTCATAAACTTTTTTATCGACAAATTTTAAACCGTTTGTGCCCAAATCTGTCAGGAAAAATCTTCTATTTTCGCTTTTGATATATTCCATTAGAGTCATATTATGCCAATTCACGTTTCATCAACTCCTTTACAAGTTCTACAGCTTCAACCGCATTCTTTGAAAATCCATCAGCATTTATTTCTTTTCTGAATTCTTCGGATACAGGTCCACCGCCTATGATTATAAGTGGCTTGTTTTTATTGTTGTTTAGCTTTACAACCTCCTCCATATTAGGCATAGTTGTAGTCATCATTGTGCTAAGCCCTATAAAATCCGCATTTACCTCTTCAGCTTTTTTTATAAATTCATCAGCTTTAACATTTTGTCCAAGGTCGATAACTTTAAAACCCGCAGCTCCGAACATTATCTTCACTATATTTTTCCCTATTTCGTGCAAATCCCCTTCAACAACTCCAAGAACAATGGTTGGTCCGTCCGATTCCATCTTGTGTTTACTCTTTTGTTGAAGATAATTTATTGCCATATTTAAAGTATCCGCACAAACAATTACTTCGGAAACATAATATTCTTCCTCTTCAAAAAGATGTGTCACTCGGAGCATTCCTTGACTCAGTGCAACATTATATATATCGTCTTCTGAAACCCCGGCAGCGAGTGCTTCATCTATATAGCTTAAAATATTGTCTTCATCCATATCAACAATTGCATTTGCAATCTTTTCAATATATTCGTTCATATTAAAAACTCCCTTTCATTTCACACTTCGCTTCGCACCCATCGCACGGAGAAAAATTTTTTAAGCTCTCACCTTTTTGGAGCAGTGCTCTTATTGCCACAGATTTCACCGGATAAAGTTGGTTGTATTCGTTAATCTTAACCGTATTAAGACCGACATTTTCGTAAATTTCTTTTTGAAAACTAACAGGATGCGTCTTTGTGCCCGGATACACATATTTATTTACGGAAAGTCCTGACACTTCATAAATTTCTTTCACAATATGTTTTCTGTACATGTCAAGAGTTACAATCCCAACTTTGTCCAAAACCATCGCCGGAAAAGCCATCCCGCTTTCAATCAACTTTTCAATTTCTTTTTCAAAATTTTCTCCGATTGTATAGACTATGTCCGCATACATTTCATCTTCATTTAAACAATATCCATAACTTAGATTTATATATTGTTCAAAATCTTCAAGACCTTTATCAATTTTTTTCATCATAACAGGTCTCGGCTCCCTATCTTTAAATCCCAAAAATTTTATTACAGTATCCTTTTTTGCTTTTACGTCTCTTACGACCGCTTCTCTATAGTCTTTCATAATACCTCTAATAATTTTACTCTATAATTTGATTTTAGCATAACAAAATAAAAATTTCAAATAAAAAGAGGTTGAAATTTCAACCTCTAAAACTTTATTTTACACATTTATTATTGAGAAGTGCAATCATTACACATACGAGACTTAGTCCAACGTCAGCAAGAATCGCAAGATACATTCCGTTCTTTACACCAAGATAAATCGCCGTCAAAACACAAACTTTTGTTAAAAGTGACAATGCAACGATGAATTTTACATTTTTCAAAATTCTTCTCGATGCTCTTATTGCCATCGGAATTTTTCTAATGTCATCATCCATAATAACAACATCACTCGAAGTAATTGCAGCATCTGAGCCCATCTTTCCCATCGAGATTCCGACATTCGCTGCTTCAAGCACTGCACTGTCGTTTATTCCGTCACCGACGAAGCTCATGTGGCCGCTATCTCTTTTTTCGAGCATAAACTCAAGCTTATCCGACGGACTCATTTCTGATTTGTATGTGCCAAATCCCAAAATATCTGAAAGAGCTTTTACCTTTGATTCATTGTCCCCAGATACAAGCACCGGCTCAATGTTTAAATCTTTAATCTCTCTTACAACATCCATTGCAGAGTCTTTTAGTTTTTCTTCAAGATAAAATTCGCCAATCAAATTGTTTTCTTCTAAAAGATGAATTACAAGACTTTCTCCACCGCCTCTTATTTCATAACTCTTGTTTTGATATTTAAAATCTATTCCCGCTCCCGGAATTTCTGAAAGTTCTTCAGGTTCCGGTGCATTGTCCATTTTAAAAGCGGTTGCAATCGGGTGAGTCGACCTCTTTTCTCCAATCGCCATTAAAAGTTTCAAATCTTCTTCGCTCACATCAGCCTTTTTTACAACCTTTACAAGCGACAATTTATTTTCAGTAACCGTTCCGGTTTTATCAAATCCGATTGTCTTTATATGACTCGTAGCATCGATAAATTCAGAGCCTTTAACAAGAATACCTTGTCTTGAAAGAGACCCAAGGCCAACGGCATAGCTGAGTGGAACACCGAGCACAACCGAGCATGGACAGGACGTTACCAAAAATGCAAGACTCTTTCTTATCGCATCGTTGAAATCGCCCTTTGTTATAAGCGGTACAACTGCAATTAAAACTGCAAGACCGACAACAATCGGAGTGTAAATTCTTGCAAAAACCGTCAAGAATTTTTCCTGTTTACTCTTCTTTTTCGCAGCTTCTCTCACCAAATCGTCCATTTGTTTAAGGAGTGAGTTGTCTGAATCTTTATAAACTTCAAGCGTCGCTTTTTTACCGACGACAATCGAACCCGCAGAAATAATTTCGCCCTTATTAAATATTCTTGGTTCCGATTCTCCCGTAAATGAAGATGTGTCAATTGATGCATACTCGTCAAGTAATATGGAATCAAGCGTTACCATTTCGAACGGTTCAACCTCAATTTTTGAACCGACCTTGACATCGCTTGCAGATTTTTCAACTGTCGTTCCGTCTTCAAGAACAACCCTTGCTCGTCTTTCCTTCTTAGTAACAGTGTTTCTCAAATCCTTTGTTGCACGGTCAACTGCGAGATCGGTTAAAAATTCACCTACTCTATATAGAACGATGACTGCTGCACCTTCTCTCGCTTCACCGATTAAAACGGCACCAATCGACGAAACCATCATAAGAACTTGTTCATCGAGACCATTTCCTTTCATAAGAACCTTTATAGCGTTTCTATAAACGACAAATCCGGAAATAATAAGGGATGCAATCGCAATATAATTATTTTTAAAGACAAACGATAAAATGAGAAGAGCTCCGCCGAATAAAATACTTAAAAATTCAAAACTTTTAAAATCAATTCCTTCCTCTTCTTCCATAAATTCTGCCGTTTGACTCGAATCTTCCGCATGTTTTACATCTACTAAAACCACATCCGGCTCTATCGACTGAACAATCTCTAAAACTTCATTTTTCTTTAAATCTCCGTCGACTTCCAAACTTCTGTCGATATAATTTAGAGTTGCACTTTTTACCGATTCGTGCTTATTTAGTTTGTCCTCAATCTTCCTTGCACAATTCGGACACAACTCGCCTTTTAAAATATACTCTGTCATATTGACCTCCTTAATCCAATAAAGATAATCATTTTCAAAATGATAAACAATTGAAAACTATTTCAATTCTTTTTCAATTTAATATCATTATACCCATAATCGAATTAAAAGTCAACAGAAAATATATATAATTTTAAAAAACATAAAAATATTTTTGTCATCTAATTTATATGTTTTGAGAAACAAAAAAATGGAAAGAACCGATTGATTCTTTCCAAAAATATAATAAAATTTATTTGAAACTTTGCTCTGTCTTATTTTGAAGACGGTGAATAGTTCGGTGATTCTTTTGTGATTGTGATGTCGTGCGGATGGCTTTCGATGAGAGATGCGCTTGTGATTTTTACATAGCGTGGTTTTACTTTTAGTTCATCGATGTCTTTGCATCCCAAATATCCCATTCCGGATTTTAGACCGCCCATGAGTTGGTAAATAACCTCGGATACTTTTCCTTTGAAGTGAACTCTTCCTTCAACTCCTTCAGGAACGTATTTCTTTACTCCTTCTTGGAAATATCTGTCCTTTGATCCAGCGCTCATTGCTCCCAAGCTTCCCATTCCTCTGTATTCTTTGTATCTTCTTCCTTCGTAGATAACTTCTTCTCCCGGAGATTCTTCAGTTCCTGCAAGAAGACTTCCAAGCATTACAACCGAACCGCCGGCTGCAATTGCCTTTGTAATATCTCCTGAGTATTTAATACCACCATCTGCAATGATAGGTCTGCCATATTCTTTGGAAGCTTTGCTTGCATCCATAATTGCTGTAACTTGCGGAACCCCGATTCCTGCAACAACACGAGTTGTACAGATAGATCCAGGTCCGATACCTACTTTAACACAGTCTGCTCCTGCTTCAAAAAGTGCACATGCCGCTTCGTATGTTGCAACATTTCCTGCGATAACTTGAAGATCCGGATATGCTTTTTTAACTTTTTTAACCGATTCGATAACTCCGGCGCTATGTCCGTGAGCTGTATCCAAAACAACGCAGTCGACTTTTGCTTCAACAAGTGCTTTTACACGATCGAGCATATCAGCAGTAACTCCGATTGCAGCACCTGCAAGAAGTCTACCTTGTGAGTCTTTGGCACTGTTTGGATATTCAATTGATTTTTCGATATCTTTTATTGTAATTAAACCTTTTAATTTATAGTTATCATCGACGATTGGCAATTTTTCAATCTTGTGTTTCATCAATATTTCTTTTGCTTCGTCCATCGTGACACCTTCTTTAGCTGTAATAAGGCGTTCTTTTGTCATGGCTTCGTCGATTTTTTTACTTAAATCATCTTCAAATCTGATGTCACGGTTTGTAATAATACCGATAAGTGTTCCGTCATCTTCAACAATAGGAACTCCGCTGATTTTGTATGTTCTCATCAAATCATCTGCATCTTTTAATTTGTGTTCTTTTGAAAGATAGAACGGGTCTGTAATAACTCCGTGCTCACTTCTTTTTACCTTATCAACTTCATGAGCTTGTTCTTCAATAGACATGTTTTTATGAATGATTCCGATACCACCTTCTCTTGCAATTGCGATTGCCATTTTTGATTCGGTGACAGTGTCCATTCCTGCAGACATAATTGGAATATTAAGTGTAATCTTGTTTGTTAGTTTTGTTTTTGTTTCAACTTCTCTCGGTAAAACGTGACTTTCTGCCGGTACAAGTAAAATGTCGTCAAAAGTCAGTGCTTCTTTGTAAAATTCCATAAACCCCTCCATGTATAATAATAATTAAATAGATAATCTCTATTTTTAGATACAATAAAGCTATCGTAACCAATAGCTTTTTTCTTTACTTTATTATATAACATAAAGACTCATAAAATCAAGCAATTAAATCACTATTTGTAAAAATGTGCAATATTTCTTTATTTGTAGTATAATAAGTTTAGACTTAAAGGTGCCACAATCGACACTGTATACAAGGAGGATAATATGGAAGTCTTATTTATAGTTTTAAATCACGAACAACACTTCGATGAAGTGCTCAGAGCATTTTCCGCAGAAGGTATTTACGGCGGAACAATTTTGGAAAGCCAAGGTCTTGCGGCTACTCTTGCAGAACATTCAGAAGTCGGTTATGATTTTTTCAGAAATCTTTTAAATGGTGGAAGACCTTATAACAAAACCATATTTTTAATTTTAAGCGAAGAAAATGTCAACAAGGCAAAAGAATGTGTTAGAAAAGTCGTTGGAAATCTTGAAAAAGAAAATGTTGGAATTATGTTTTCCCTCGATGTTAAGTCATTTGAAGGCTTGACAAAATAAGAAAGGATGATTTAATATGGAATCAATTTATGCTGTAGCAGTTCTTATTGCAAGCGGCCTTATTTTTTCGCGCCTTTTGGGAAAATTTAAATTTCCTGATGTCACAGGATATCTTATCGGCGGGATCATAATTGGCCCTTCAGTTTTGGGACTACTTTCACAAGATCAAGTAAAAGGTATGGAAGTCTTGAGTACTATTGCTCTTAGCTTTATAGCTTTTTCAATAGGCTCTGAAATGGATTTGAAGGCTATCAAAAAAATGGGATCAAAAATTATTGTTGTTACAATTTTCGAAGCATTGGGTGCCTTTTTATTTGTAACGACAGCAATGCTTTTGATATTTAAACAAGATTGGGCTTTTTCACTTGCAATTGGATCAATTTCATGCGCAACGGCTCCTGCTGCAACTCTTATGGTTATAAGACAATATAAAGCTAAAGGACCGCTTGTAGATGTTTTAATTCCTGTTGTAGCTTTGGACGACGCAGTTTGTATCATTGCTTTCGGTATCGCATCGGTTATGGCAAACGCCTTAATAAGCGGCGAAAGTTTAAATATTGCAACGATGGTTGGAAAACCTCTATTGGAAATTTTAATGTCAATCGGACTCGGTGCAGTTGCAGGTTTTATTTATTCACTCATTGCAAAAAAAGTGAAAAACGATGGAGAAAATCTTTCATTCACACTGGCTATGGTTTTCATTGTAACCGCCGCAGCCTTGAAGCTTAATTTATCAGGTCTATTAACACTTATGGTTATGGGTGTTGTAATTACTAACGTCGGACACGTTAACAAGCGTTATCTTGACCTTGTAAATGCTATTACCCCACCTATATTTGTATGTTTCTTTGTTTTATCCGGTGCAGATTTAAATCTTTCAAACCTTAAGTCCGTCGGTATCGTCGGAATCGGTTATGTCGTTTCAAGAGTAATCGGTAAGTATATTGGCTCAATGATTTCTACAAAAGTCAGCGGCTTTGATGAAAGCGTCCAAAGAAATCTCGGACTTACACTTGTTCCTCAAGCAGGGGTTGCCCTCGGTCTAAGTTTAATCGCTGCAAATATTATTCCCGGCGATCACGGACAATATATAAGAACAATCATTTTGGGAGCAACAATTGTGTATGAACTTGTTGGCCCTCTTCTTGCAAAATTTGCACTTAAACGTGCGGGCTGTATAGAAGAAAACGCATAGTATTTGACAAGCAAAAAAAATAATGTTATAATAAAATTACTCATTAAGAGTGGTGGAGGGAATAGGCCCTTTGAAACCCGGCAACCCAGACGGTGCCAAATCCTACAGTGCGACTGAAAGATGAGTTTTTAAAGGACTATTTTGCAGTAGGTTTTGGATTGAACCTACTGTTTTTATTTTTAATAATTTTTATGTAAAGAAGGAGAAATATGATTAGATTTCACACATCGGAAAGTGTCACAGAAGGTCATCCTGACAAAGTTTGTGACAAAATTTCAGACAGTATTTTAGACGCAATTTTATCTAAGGATAGCGAAGCAAGAGTTGCATGCGAAACATTTGCAGCAACAGGTTACATTATAGTAGGCGGACAAATATCAACAAAATGTTATGTTGATATTCCGTCAATTGTAAGACAAGTTTTATCAGATATAGGATACACCCGTGCAAAATTCGGCTTTGACGCTGAAACATGCGGAGTTTTAACTTCTCTCGAAGAACAAAGCCCGGACATTTGGATGGGAGTAAAAGAATCGCTTGAGTCAAAAGAAGGTGCAAAGGATGAATTTGACGCAATAGGTGCCGGAGACCAAGGAATGATGTTCGGCTATGCCTCTGACGAAACACCGGTTTATATGCCACTTGCAATATTTTTAGCTCACAAACTCACAAGAAGACTTGCAGAAGTAAGAAAAGATGGTACTCTCGACTACATTTTGCCTGACGGAAAAGCACAAGTCACAGTTATGTATGAAGATGACAAGCCGAAGAGAATAACTTCTCTTGTTGTTTCAACTCAACACCTTCCTTCAGTCGATATCGAAACATTAAGACGTGATGTAAAAAAAGAAGTTATTGAAACCGTAATACCGGCCGAACTTCTTTCAGACGACACAAAAATCTATATCAACCCAACCGGTCGATTCGTTGTAGGTGGACCTAAAGGAGATGTCGGACTAACGGGAAGAAAGATTATTGTTGACACATACGGCGGATATGCAAGACACGGAGGCGGTGCTTTCTCAGGAAAAGACCCTACGAAAGTTGACCGTTCAGCTGCTTATGCTGCAAGATATGTTGCAAAAAATGTTGTTGCTGCAGGATTCGCAAAGGAATGTGAAATTGCACTCTCCTACGCAATAGGCGTTGCCGCACCAACTTCAATTGACATCGATTGCAGAGGCACCGAGACAATTGATTTGGAAGAAATAAGAAGAAAAGTTTCAGGCGTTTTTGACCTTCGTCCTGCTGCTATTATCAAAAATTTTGATTTAAAGAGACCAATTTATTCGCAATGCACAAACTATGGACACTTCGGTCGAGACGATCTCAATTTACCATGGGAAAAGCTCGACAAAGTTGAGGCCCTTAAAAATGCGTAACAAAAGACCGATTGATACAATGCTATTAAGAGCGCTTGCCGTCGGAGGAGTTTTGATGCTCCTCTCGGCAATACTTTATTATAAAATTTTTATAGTCGGATTAAAATAAAAGAGAATCATTTGATATGTACGAATTTTCTAACATATCAAATGATTCTCTTTTTTATTGATTATTTTTAGGAATGGTCACAATAAATTGTGTTCCAACTTTTTCACCATCTCTTACTTCAATCTTTCCGGAGTGAAGTTCAATTATTTTCTTTACAAGGTGCAGCCCAAGTCCAACACCATTTGATTCGTTCCCCGCTCTTCTCTCGCGGTAAAATGCTTCAAAAATCTTTTTCTTCTCGGACTCTATTCCGCATCCCGAGTCTTCAACTTTTATGACGACATAATCCGAATTTTCGTTTATATAAATATTGATATAACCGCCGTCAACATTGTATTTTATAGCGTTTTCAATCAAATTGTAAAACACCCTGTACATAAGTAAATCTGAGCCTATGATTTGCGGTCTGTCACCTTCCTCGCTCACTCTCAAATGTTTCTCGTCGATATAAATCGAAAGGTCCATAATAACCTCATCAATTAGATCATAGATATTTATATCGTCTTTTCTTTCTATGGTTTGACTTTCTTGAATTTGAAGGAGCATTTGAACCATGTGCGACATCCGGTCGTTGTATTCCGTGACCGATGCGAGCATTTTTTTGTAGTCCTCAATGCTGTTATTATCATTTTTCTTAAAAACATCAATTTTTGTTTTTAATACAGCAAGAGGTGTCCTGAGCTCATGTGCCGCATTTTGCAAAAAGCTTTTTTCTTCACTGAAAAGACGAGAAAGCCTTATAATCATATCGTTAAAAGAAACTGTAATTTCTTCAATCTCGTCGCCTGTTTCCTTGACTTCGATTTGCTTAGAAAGATTTTGAACATTTACTTCTTTCATTCTGTTTTTCAAATCGGTTATTGGCTCCAAAAATCTCTCGACGAGTTTGTATGTTATAAATCCAGCAACAATTACAACCAGCAGAGTTATACCAAAGCTTTTAAGCCAAAACAAACTCTTTCCGTTATAAAATATCGACGAAAGATCCGGAACAATCATAATTGCTCCTTTTAGTTCATTCGGCTTTATATTGTCCATGTTTTCCATGACAGCTTTTTGTATTTTATTCATCTCGCTCACAGTTGTAATGCCGAGCAGAATATAAATAACAAATGAAGTAACCGCAACTATGCTAGAAGATAAAATTGTAAGTTTCCATTTTAAGCTTAATTTTTTCATATCCCTATTTTAAAATATAACCTTGCCCCACTTTATTCACAATCGGATCGTGTCCCATTTTTTCACGTAGTTTTTTTCTTAGAGCAGAAATGTGCACTCTGATTGAATTTGAAAATTCATTCACTTCGTTGTTCCAAACATGTTCGATAATCTCTTCTTGACTCACGACTCGCTCTTGATTTAAAAGTAAATATTCAAGAATACCCATCTCTTTTTTCGTCAATAATATTTCTTCATCATTGTAATGGAGTCTTCTTGATTTAGTGTCGAGTTCAAGTCCATCAAAAGAAAGATAAATGCTTTTTTGCACAAATTTTCTTCTTGTAAGGCTTCGAATTCTTGCTTCAAGCTCGCTGAAATCAAATGGCTTTGTCAGATAGTCATTAGCACCTCTATCAAGACCTGCAACTTTATCTTCTGTTTGAACTCTTGCCGACAAAATTAAAATCGGAACCAGTGCATTTTGGCTTCTAACCGATTGCAGAATTTCCATTCCGTCCATATCCGGAAGCGTCAAATCGAGAAGAATCAAATCATAAGTCTCAATAGTCGCCATTTCTTCGCCATCTAAACCGTTGTAGCAGGCATCGACTTCATATCCGTCGAGGATAAGCCCCTCCTTTATTGAATCACATAATTCTTTTTCATCTTCAATTACTAGAATACGCATATCTCACCTCTCTTCATTATACCAATAAAAAAATTATTTTTCCACTTGTGCAGTCATTTGTTTATTTGCTTCAAGACATTCTTCTTTTGTTCTAAATCCGCATGATATCGCTCCTGTCGGACAAATGTTTTTGCACTTTCCGCACCTTATACACTCAAGCGAATTTGCATTTTGAACCGGGTCAACCTGCATGTTGCAGCATTTTCTACAAAGACCACACTTTACACACTTATGTGAATCAACTCTATATTTAAACACAGAGATAGGATTAAAAAGTGAATATATAGCTCCGAGTGGACAAATGTATTTGCAAAACGGTCTGTAAATTATGACCGACAAAATTAAAAGTGCAACTAAAATTACATTTTTCCATAAGTATAAAAATCCAATTGCTCCACGCATTGACTTATTCAAAAGAACTAGCGGCAGGCCACCTTCAAGCGTACCAACCGGACAAATAAGTTTGCAAAAAAACGGCGAACCTTGTCCCAACACGTCAACCACAAACATAGGAAGTATAATTACAAACAGTCCAAGAATAACGTATTTAAGCTTTCTAAGTTTTTTATCATATTTAAAAGTTCCAATTTTTTTAACGAACGGAATTTTATAAAGTAAATCTTGAACAAGCCCGAACGGACAGAGATATCCGCATACAAATCTTCCGAGCATTGCGCCGATAAAAATTAAAAACCCTACAACATAAAACGAAAACTTATACTTATAACTTCCAATGACCGCTTGAAGCGCTCCAATCGGACAAGCGCCCTTCGCGCCCGGACAAGAATAGCAGTTCATGCCCGGAACGCAAAGTTTTTTCATATCGCCCGTATATATGTTTCCTTTAAAAAAGCCATTGAAATTGCTGTTTGTTGCAAGCGCCCACGCACTTTGAAACAAATGTCTTTTGTATTCTTTACTTTTTTTCTTTAACTTATCCAATTCCAATACACTCCATACAAATCTTTACTGCTTTTTGTAAAACAGTTAGAGCTTCTCCACGATACACACCAATTATCATAAATATTATTCCGATAATTGAAACGGCAATTGAAAAACTCTTTTTACGAATAATAGTCTTCACTATTTTCCTCCGTTTACTTGTGCCAATTTTTCTTCAACAATCTTCTTCCAGCCTTCATAGTCGTGACTTCCGCTTATAGCATCGCCCACAATATTTCCTTCCTTGTCGACAAAGAATGTTTCAGGAAGTGCATAAATGCCTTCAAGTCTGCCGTTCATCATTTTCTTGTCCGGCTTAATCAAATCGTATGTGATACCGAGCTTGTTTTTAAGCGCTTGAGATTTTTCCATCGCTTCCTTGTTTTCACCTGACGCATCGACAGTGTCCATAATAACGCCTGCAATATTTAATCCCTTGTCCTTGTATTCATTGTAAATTCTTTCCAAATCCGGAATTTCTTGAATACAAGCGGTGCACCATGTTGCTAAAACATTGACTAAAGTCAAATCAGCTTTTTTAATATTTTCATCTCCAAATTTTTCACCGTCAATATTTTCTGTGTCGAGCGGTAAAATTGAACTTCCGCTCATATCTTTTTTCGGTGGGTCAAATGCTGACATACCGTTAAATTTACCTTTTTCAATCACTTCAAATTCGCTGTCCAAAAGTGCGTCTTGAAGTTCCTTGTCCGAAGAAGTGTTTATTCCTTGATAATAAAGATATTCCCCATCTTTTGATTCGCCGAACTTTCTGTTGTTGTCACACTTAGTTGTCTCTCCAATTTTATCTTCCAAAGCCTTTTCATAAACACCGATTGAGCCTATCTTTTCAAGACTGTTTACCCAATTCATGTATTCGTCGCCCATCTTGCCGACTTCGGTTTCTCTTTGCTCGTTATTCAATTTGTAAAAATCAAATTGGGCATAAGAAATATCGGTATAACCATCTTTAAGCTTTTCGTTGCAAAGCATAACCATTTCTTTGTTGTTAAGAGCCTTCTTGATTCTTTCTGAAAGTTTGAATTTAAGACCCATTGTTTCCATAATATATTCATCCATAACCGGATATGATGAATCACTTGCCTTTATTTTTTGGTTCATTGCGTCTTTTGAAACTTCCATAGAAGTTCCGTTTTTGTCCGCTACAACAGCCTTTGAATCTTCTACATTCCCTTCCGTTGCAGTGCCCTCTTGACCTTTTTGGTCATTACCTTTTGTGCAAGCGAACATAAATAATGTCATTGCCAAAATTAAAAATGTTAATAAATCTTTTTTAAAACTTGTTTTCATAAGAAATCCTCCTTTATCTTATATGCCTATCATAGCAGATGGGATATAAAGATAGTGTTAAGATTTAAAAATTTTTTTATTATTTTATAATCTTTTAAATCTTTATTTTTAAACGTTTCCATAGATATTACTCTTTTTTGCCAAAATAAATTTATATAAATTCTCAAAAAAGCCACGATATATTTTACTCGTGGCCCTTACTATATAAATTATTTGTTATTTCAAATCGTTGTTTTATAAATCAATTTCATAGACTCTATATGTCTTTGAAAGCTCGCCGCCAACTTTAAGGATATCATTAATCATCGGAACATTGTAATCCCAAATTGTACTTCCTTCAACTTCTGTGTATCCTTTTTCAATGGCTGCTCTAAGCGTTTTCAAGTACATTGCTTGCGTAACACCCTTGTTTCTATATTCCGGAATAACAAACAAAACAAACACTCTTAAACGGTCGATTTTATTTTTATAATATAAATATTTAATAATACCAGGTAAATTCATCTTACCGTTCATGTGTTTAATAATTTGATTGTAATCCGGCATCGTGATATTAAAAGCTATAGGCTCATCATTTTCATTCCTCGCGATATAAATGAGATCTGAATCCGCATACGGTCTTAGTGCCGATACAATATCGTCTATTTCTTCATCAGACGGCGGCATCAAATCTTGCCACTCTTCATTTTTCGGCATTCCGATTTTCATAACATCGCTGATGTCACGCGCATCTTTTTTAATCCCCTCTTTGTCAAGATTAATATTATCAAGTCTGAACTTATATTTCTTCATTGCGTACGGAATAACGCGTTCATATCTTTCAATCATACTATCCGTCGGCTTTGCTGAAAATGCAAAACAGTCGCGATACTTTTTAAATCCATAATCGACTATATGATCATTGTAATATGATTTGTTGTAGACATTTTGAATATACGGATAATCATCAAAGTTATCCAATAAAAATCCTCTGTTGTCATCTCCACCAGGAAGGCTCATAGGCCCTTTTAGTTTATTTGCACCGTGAGTTTTCGCCCAAGCCACAGCTGTGTCGTAAAGAGCTTTCGAAACTTCTTTGTCGTCGATTGATTCGAATTGAGAAAAATAGGCATCTTTGAGATTATGATATTCATTAAGCTCATCATTCATACCGACTAGAATTCTTCCAACCGGCTCTCCATTTTTATAAGCAATATACATATTGCTCTTTCCAACTTTATTCACAGCAGTCGTCTTTCCGGTTATATATTTTTTGTAATCACCTCTCAGAGGCTTTATATAATAATCACTATCATCATATATCCTGTCCGGCACATCGATAAATGTGTTTATATCTTTTTCATTGACAACCTCTCTAATTTCTATCATCTATTTCACCCCCTTCTCTAAAATTTCAATTGTAGTTTGAGGCAAATATTTTTTCACCTCTTCAATATTATTTAAATGTTCTCTCACGAAAGAGGCGGAAATCGGTACCCCATCTATTTCTTTTCTTGGAACAACTCTAATTTTTAAATTTGTATCCTTCGCTCTTTCAATGAGTGCTTCATTGTATGAGCTTGTGAGTTCATCCGTCGGTTCTTCCCCTACATATCTCACCTTTAATCCGAGATCCTTCGCAATTTTTCCAACAAAAAGATCTGCATCGAGCTTTGCAAACTCCTTTGAGCGATTGTCACTCTTCTTTAGGAAATAACTTGGGAAAGTCGCTTCAGATATTATAAACTTCCCTCCCGGTGCAACTTGAAGCCAAATATCTTCGAGTCCTTTCTCAACCATTTTATATCTCGTTTTAAAATCAAAGAAACTCTTTTCTTCCTCAACCACAAAAACAATAATATTTGTAATCTCTGCAGCTGCAGTTTGAGCAAGATATCTGTGTCCCTTTGTAAAAGGATTTGCATTCATAACAATGCATCCGTTGAAATCTCCGAGATCCCTAATACTTTGAATCCAGTCATCGTAGGCTTTTATATTATCTGTCAAAAGAAGTATTTTATCTGTAGATGCAAGTTCCGTGTAAAAAAGCGAAGTAAAAACATTTTTATATTCAGGCTTTGTGAATATAAATGTTTCGGTAATTCCTTTTTTAAAAAGTAAATCTTTTAAAAAAGTTACAATTTTTGGTATATACCCCTCTTCTCTTTTTTCTTCAAGCACTGCGAAAAGTTTTAAAACATTGCCCTTGTATGCTCCGGTTGCAACAATTTTCCCATCTTCTCTTATAGCATAGGCTTCATCGCAACCGTCAAAGCTGAGATTTTCTTTTTCCAAAAAATTAATAAATTCTTCTTTTTCGAAATCTAAATCCAAATTAATTTTAGTAGGCATCAACTATCTCACCACCTGTAATAACAAAATCGCCGTCATAAACAACCATAGACTGACCGACAGCCGGGGCCCTTACCCCTTTCTCAAACTCACCTATCAAATACTTCCCATCAAACTTTACTCGTGCAGGATCGCCGTGTAATTTATATCTTGTCTTAACCTCATAAATCTTATCTTTAATGAGATTTGCATCAACTGTTTCCGGCATTTTTGCAACAACTGTCTTTTTGAAAAGATAAGACTCATCACCCAAAGTTACAGTATTATTTATTGTATCAATACCTATAACATAAGCTCTGGAACCGAGTGCAATATTGAGTCCCTTTCTTTGTCCGATTGTATAATTAAAAGTTCCCTCATGTTTCCCGAGCACATTTCCATCAATATCAATAAAATTGCCCTCAGCCGGGAGCTTCACATTCTCCGAGTTTAAGAAATCGCGATAATTCGTACTTATAAAACAAACTTCCTGAGAGTCCTTTTTATCCATTGTTTTTATTCCAATTTTATGAGCGAGCTCTCTCGTTTCAGTTTTTGTAAAATCTCCAAGCGGAAAAATCACACGATCCAAATTTGATGCGCCGTACATAAAATATGTTTGATCTTTTCTCTCATCTTTTGCTTTTTTAAGTAGATATCTATCGCCGATTTTACCAACATTCGCATAATGTCCGGTTGCCAACATATCATATCCATGCGAAAGTGCATATTCCATAAGAGTTCCGAACTTTAGTACACGGTTACAAATTATGCAAGGATTCGGAGTCTTTCCAGCAAGATATGCGTCAATAAATGGAGTGACAACATTTTTTCTAAAATAATCTTTATATTCCACAACGCTGTGGCCAAATCCCAAAGATTCCGCCACAGCTTTTGCATCCTCTACATCTTTTTTAAATTTTTCTCTCTCGGTCATCCCCGTATCAAATGTAACGCCATGGACTTCATAACCCATTTCCTGTAAGAGATAACCACATAGCGACGAATCAACTCCGCCGCTCATAGCTAATAATACTTTCATTATAAATGCAACACCAATCCGCCTTCTTCGGCATACGTAGAACTTAAACCCTTCATGCCCGTAATTTCTATAATTCTGTCAGGAAAATCTTTGGTAATCATTTCCTTTACTTCCTTCGCTGCCTCGAGTGCATTCGCTTGACTTATCACAATCACAGTCTTTAAACTCTTGTCGCATATATCGAGCGCTTTATTTACTAAAGATTTTACCGAGCGTTTCAAGCCTCTTTCAATTGAAACCGGCACGATTTTCCCATCTTTCGCTTTTCCAATCATTCTAATATTTAAAACTTTCGAAAGTTTTCCCGCAATTTTCGGGATTCTTCCGTTCTTTGCAAGGTTCGAAAGACTTGCAAGATTTATTATAGTCACCGAACGTTCTATAATTTCTTCTGTATCGGCAACCGTTTCCTCAAAAGACTTGCCTTCTTTTATGCATTTAACAAGATTTAGAAAAACAGAAGTTTCCCCTGCAACAGCACTTTTTGAATCAAAAACGTGAACCTTCGCTTCAGGATTATCTTTCAAATACATTTCTTTCGCAATCATCGCTGATTGATAAGTTCCCGAAAGTTCGCTTGTTATAGTTATAACATATACTATATCTCCCTCAAATTTTTCTAAAAAATCCATTGGAGATGGACATGCCGTTCTAACAGCTTCTTTGGATTCCGACATTTTAAATCTAAATTCTTCAATATTTAAATTTTCATTGTCAAGAAACTCTTCACTGCCGATTCCAAGCTTGAAAGGCACAAATGAAACATTGATTCCCTCCATCATTTCTGGATTCAGTTCACAACAAGAATCCACAACAATTTTAACCACATTATGCCTCCTTTTCTATTACATCTTTCAGCGTGTTTGCCTCAATTTTTAACTCTTCCAAGTCAGTTCCCTCGAGCATAATTCTAACATATTTTTCAGTTCCCGAAGGTCTTATTAAAACTCTGTAATTCGGGTGTCTTTCATGCATCTTTTCAATTGCAAGAGATATATTCTTATTTTCTCTAAATGTTTTCTTCAGATGATCATCTGCATTTGCATTTACAAGAACTTGAGGATAATCCGTGTAAGCTTCACCTATTACAGATGCTTTTTGATTTTTCGAAGCGAGCATGTCCGCAACGATGACTGCTGTCTGCACCCCGTCACCCATAGTGTTGTGATCTAGGAATATGATATGTCCTGATTTCTCTCCACCAATCACATATCCGTGCTTTCTCATGCCTTCCATAACATACCTGTCGCCTACATCAGCTCTTTCAAGTTTTATATTATTTTCTTTCAAATATTCTTCAAAAGCCATATTGCTCATAGTTGTTGTTACAACACCATCATTTGTAAGATTGTCGTGTTCGAGATAATTCCTAGCAGAATATGCGATAATATGATCACCGTCAAGCACATTTCCCTTTTCGTCTGAGAATATAACTCTGTCTGCATCACCATCAAAGCTAACTCCAAAGTCTAGCTTTTCTTTTAACACAAGTTCAGCAACTTTTTTCGGACAAGTGGAGCCGCTGTTTTCATTGATATGTCTGCCGTCTCCATTTGAGAAAATTTTCTTAACCTCACATCCGAGCTCTTTGAAAATTCTTTCGGCAAAATAGCTCATAACACCGTCGCCCGAGTCGATTCCGACTTTAAGACCTCTTAAACTGTGCTTTGGAATGTCCAAAATATGTTTTACATAATCTTCTTTGAAATCTGTTCCATCGCGGTATTCACCAATTTCATCATAACTTTTTTCATCATTTTTAATTGTATCAATAATGTCTTCTATTGCTTCTTCTGTTTCGTCTGAAAGCTTGTAGCCATCACCGCCTATAAGCTTAACTCCATTATATTCATACGGATTGTGACTTGCACTGATCATTACAGCAATATCCGCATTGTTCTTTCTTGCGATATATGCAACCGCCGGTGTCGGTACAATACCCAAATCATATACGATGCCCCCTTCGGCAATTATGCCGGACATCAAACTCATTTGAAGCATCTTACTTGAAATTCTTGTATCCATCCCGACCACAACAGTCGGTCTATCTTTTTTTAAATATTTTACAATTGCTCTTCCCGTTTTATATAGGAACTCATTGGTGAGCTCTTTATTTGCTATTCCGCGAGCTCCGTCCGTACCAAAATACTTTTTCATATTACCTCCGGATTTTTTATAAATTATATCGGCAACTCTTAATAGATTCTCCCTTTGATTGTTCTCTCCAACCAAAGTCAATTTAAAAATCTCATCTAAAGTTTTTCCAATGTGGGCTCCTTTAATTCCAATTTTCATCAGGTCCTCGCCATTTATATTGACCTCTCTAATTGAATTTGGAATCAAACCCCTTTTTATATTATGAATGATTTTTGCTATTTTGTCAATTTTTTCGCCCTCTGCAGACGAAACGCCCCACACAATTCTGATGAAATTATAAACATCATAAAAATCAGAAAGTAAATCTGCTCCATATTTATTCAAAATATAAGCGCAAACTTCCAAATAATCTTCTGAAGAATTGTAAAACTTAATAATCTCTTTAATATTTAAAATTTGCTTATTTCTAAAACCAATAAATTTTAAAAATGATTCAATGTCTTCAATTTCAAGTTTAATAATTAATATAGATATAAACACATCGTATTTTATATTATATTTTTCTAAATAAGTTTTAATAAAATTATATTCTCGTTTAAATTCTTGTTCATAAGTTCTTTTACTAATAAATCCAATTTCACAAAGTAAATTAAATACCAAATCATTTTGTCTTAATATAATTGTTTTTAACTCTTTATATTTATAGTCATCGCTAATATTTTTAATTAAATAAAAATATTTAAAAATCTCTGAATAAGTTTCTTTTTGAAATTTAAAAGTTAGTAGTTCGCTAAATTTTAGAGCTCTTATAATTCTTTTCGGATCTTCTAGAATTCTTTTTCCAGGACTTCCAATAAAACTTATTCTTCTATTTTTTAAATCTGAGATACCGTTTGTAAACTCTAGAATTCTCTTATTTCTGTCCATATATATTGCATTAATTTTAAAATCTCTTCGCCTTGAATCGACCTCAGGTAGGTCTGTAAAAATTATTCTGGGCTCACAAGTTTTTCCATAAAATTCTTTTCTCATAGGCGTAAACTCAAACTTTAATCCCGTCTTCTTATCTATAAACTTTATTGATTTATAATATTTTTCGTAACGCAAAAATTTAAATTCTTCTTGAAAAAATCTATCTTTAAAAACAATAAGCGATTTAACATTTATAGCCACATCAAAATCAGAGGTGCGTCTATTAAGAAGAAAATCTCGAACTGCACCTCCAACCAAATATGCCTCATATCCCGACAAATCATATATTTTATTTAAAATATAAATCGCTCTTTTTAAATATTTGATTTCAAATTTTCTTTTCATACCTTATTTATACCCGAATTTTATTTAATAAAAAAAGCCCCGAAGGGCTTTTGGTTTAATAATTAAATGGTTTTGTTGTTGCATTTACTTCTGTTGCAATATATTTTCCGTCTTTTAATTCAACCTTAACAACTGCTTCAAAGTAAACGTTATATGAACGATTTTCTATTGCTTGCATCATTTGAGTGATTGACATAGCTTTTCCATCCAAATAGAATTTTGTTTTATAATCGTCCATTGGAATTTGGTTTGGTCCGTTTTCAATCTTTGCATTGTCATAAGAATTGTAGTAATAGTTGCTTTTTACAGACGTATCTAAATCTATATATCCTTCACGAGAATAGATTTGATACAATTCTCCAACATATGTTCCTGCCGGAATTCCGTCATATGTGTTGTTCAAAATTTCAATTGACGTTGCTACACCGTTTTTCATTTTTATATTAACGAGCATATCTCTTCTTAGATTTATTAAGTCCAATCTTCTATTGCTATTATATGCATAAACATCAGTGTAACTATCAATGTTTATTGAGATATATTCACTTCTACGAGTATCTTTATATAGTTTTGGTGAGATATCTATCGTAGAGTAATTTCTTCTTACGTCGTTATAAATATATCCGTAAATATTTCCGTCTTTTACATTGCCATCAAAATCGTAGTAGATTCCTGTGACAATATCATTTTTTCCTCTGTAGAACTCGAAGCTTACAGGTTGACCTTTTGTGAAATAAGTGTTTCCGTTTCTTGATGTTAACGATCTTGCACTTATACTACGGTTTGATTTATTGATATAGACATTGTCGTCTAAAACATAATATTCACTTCTGCTTGAATTTGAATCAGGTCTATAATAAACTCTGTATTCTCTATTTCTTGAGTCATATTCAAATTTTTCAAAGAATCCGGCAAAGTTTATATTTTTCTTAGCTTCAACTTTTGTTGCTTTGTCTTGACTATAAGTTACTTTTACATCATAACCTTCTCTCAATTCACCAAACTTTGCAGTTTTGCCGTCAAGTTTTATATCGGCGTTTCTAAAGTCGAGAGTTATAGTTTTTGTGCTGTTATTTTCCTTATATTCAATCTTTGCATCATAATTGTTGCTTCTGATTTCTTTAATAGTTCCTTCAATATTCTTTATAGAATCTTTAAATTCTCCCGAATAAACAGTTTCCCCTGAAATTGAAAGAACAGCTTCCATTCCTTCCTTTATATTTGAAATGTTGCTTGTTTGACCGTTTACTGTAACGTTTGCACTTGCCGGGAAATTATAAACTTTTAATTCATTATTCGGAGTATTTATAGAAATAAAACTTTGTCCATTGCCCATTCCAAAAATTGATTTAACAACACCCATTACATTTTCAAGGTTTGAAGGTACAGAAGGCGTTGATGGCACAGGTTTTACAGTAGTATCATTTATTTTATTTCCGTTTTGCTCAATGTATGCGTATGCAACATAAAGCATTTTTGCAACTTCCGCTCTTGAAAGAGCATCAGATGGTCTAAAGTTTCCTCTTTCATCTCCTTGAGGACTCAAAACGCCAACTTTTTGAAGTGCTCCGATGTAAGGAATAGCATTTTTCTTAATTTTTGCTGCGTCTTTATATGTCAAAGTTGTAGCTACAGGATCAAGTCCCATAGCTCTACAAAATAGCATTGTTGTATCACTTCTTGAAAATGCGTATTGTGCATTATCTTTTATCATCGACGGTGAACCGTTTTTTGCTGCAGCCTCCAAAGTCTTCAAATCAAGTACACCTTTTGATAGACATTTTAAAAGATACGGTCTTACCCATGAAGTCGGTTGTAGGCTGTTTAAAGTGGGTCCGTATGTGCTTTCTGCGGTTTGCATATCAGCTTCGGACACATTTAAAAAGTTCGATAGCATTTTTATTAGTTCTGTAAATCTTATCGGCGCATTTGGTTTAAAAGTCCCATCAGGGAATCCGTTTATAAATCCAAGGTCCGCACATTGTTCAATATAAGTCTTTGCCCAATGTTTATTTGAAATATCTTTGAAACTAGCAGCAAATGTTGTAACCGGCAGCATTAAAACAGCCAATGCAATTGCTACAAATCTTGTAATCTTCTTGTTCATTTCCATCCTCCTTTAGTAAATTCATCTGAACTTATCTATTATTGTACACTTTATACATAGATATGTCAATCTCATGAGTGTTACATTTATGTTTCATACTTGAAATATAAATTAATTATATTACATTTTCGTGACGTTTATATTGATTCTATTGAAAAAAACACCTATATAAAGTATCATATAAGTAGGTGTGAACGCACTTATTGTTTTTGTATAAATTTGAAAGGAGCTCACTGAGTTGAAGAGAATATTTAATACGCTCTTTACTTTGTTTTTAGTCATTTTGTTTTGTCTAAATTCAAATGTAAAAGCTTATACAACTAAATATTATAACGATGCGAAACTTCTTGAAAAGGCTGACATCATGAAAGGTGATACAAAAGGCGATTTGATGCTTGATGATACTCTTCAAAGACAGGACCTTGTAATAATCATTGCAAGGCTTTACTCTGAAGAAAAAAGAGCTCAGTCGATGACAGGAAAACTTGAGTTCAGAGATGTTGACAGCAAGGCCTATTATAGACCATTTATAATTTGGGCTGCTGAAAAAGGCATTATGGAAGGTAAATCCGACAAAATATTTGGCGTCGGCGACGATGTAACTGTTCTTCAGCTCGAAACAATTTTACTTAGAATATTGGGTTACGAAGAAGAAGCAAAAAACTCAGATTTGATTGTAACTCTTTCTGATTCGCTCGGCTTAAATGAAGGCGTTTCTTCAAAGAACGAAGACAGCATAAAACGCGGCGAACTTTCAAAGATGATTATAAATGCACTCAATATAGAGCGAAAAGGTTCAACTTTAAAATTGAAAGATGTTTTGAATCTTGACATAAAATAACTCCCAATCGATGTGATTGAGAGTTATTTTTTTATTATTCAACTTTTTTCATGGAATAGAAATCATAGTCCACTAAAACTTTTACATATCCTCTTAACATATTATTTACATCTTCGTCACCGGTGTCAACTCTTAAAGGACCTGCGATAGAGTTTAATTTTTTTCTTGTTGCAAGAATGATAATGTTCTCTTTTCCGACCTTTTTTATTACTTCCGGTGAAAATTGTTGATTTCCGCGACCAAATATATATCCTTGCCCTCCAATGACCGTAACAATAATTTTGCTCTTTCCATATTTTGCAATAAGTTCCAATATTTCCTTTTCCGATAAATCTTTACCGACAAGTTTTTTATTTAAAACAGCATCAACTCCCAAAAGCGAGCCTTCATATCCGCAAATGTTCGCAATCGGTTTTAAAGTGGAACCCGTTCCTATAAAATAAAGCACATCCTCTTCCATATTGTCGACGGCACAGTGACAAATTGTATCGATATCGGCCTGTCCGCCGGCTGTGGACGGACTCTTTAACGCTTGCATCAAATTTGAGACGTACGGCACATACATATAACCATAAAGTTTAACATTTAAGATTTCATTTCTAAATGCCTCTTCATCTATATCCATTACCTCTTCTAAAATTTTATCTACTTTTTCGCCATTCATCATTCGGCTTATAAGAAAAGCTGCTGATTTTGGAGTGTTGGCAAAAACTGCAGAATGCATTTTTGTGCCTGCCGGAATTCCCACCACAGGAAGGTTTTCTTTCACAGCGTCATAGATATTTCTTGCTGTTCCATCTCCCCCTGCAAAAACCAAAAGGTCCACATTTTCTTTTAAAATTTCCCTTGCAATTTCTGTAGTATCCTCGCCTGATGTTTCATCTTTTATATGTCCCACAACTTTATGCTTAATCCCCAAACTATCTAGCATGTCGGACCCCATAACTCCTGGGGCAGAAATAATTTCAGGGAGACTCTTTTCAGATTTTAAAATCTCAAAAACTTCTCCAGCGCGATCGTTTGCCTTCGGTTTCGCACCACGTTCTATTGCAAGCTTTTGAATTTCCTTTCCGTCGCTCCCCTTTAGTGCTGCCGAGCCACCGATTCCCGCCATCGGATTAACAATTAAACCTATCTTCACTTGCGCCCTCCTTCATATCATTATAAAGAACCTTTCCATCCTTTATTGTCATTAAAACTTTTCCAATCATTTTTCTACCGAACAGCGGTGTATTTTTCGACTTGCTGTATGAGTGGTCATAAATGTATTCTGCATCTTTATCGAGAACTACCAAATCTGCTCTTTCCCCCGGTGCAATCGGAGAGGTTATCCCAAAAAGAGCTCGAGGGTTTGTAGAAAGACATCTTATAATATCTTTCATTGGCATTATGTTCTCACGATAAATTTTTTCAATTGCAACTGAAAATGCGGTTTCAATAGATATTAGTCCGCTTTTCGATTTGAACTCACCAAGTTTTTTATCGTCCTCAGTGTGCGGGGCATGATCCGTTGCAATCATATCGATTGTGCCATCCTTTAGTCCCTCTATTAAAGCAACTCTATCAATTTCAGTCCTCACCGGTGGATTTACTTTTAAAAGTGTTCCGTATTTTTCAACCATATCCTTCGTGAAAAATAGATGTGTAGGCGTTACCTCACAAGTAAATTTTAAGCCGCTTTTCTTTGCATCTCTTATAAGCTCAACGCTTTCTTTGCTCGAAAGATGTTGAATGTTTATATGTCCGCCGTATTTTTCTAAAAGTTTCAAGTCTCTTTCAATAATCGAAATCTCAGCTTTTCTATTTGCGGTATCGTCATATCCCGGATGCTCTATAAATCTAGGGTCTTCTTCGTGAAGACTCAAAATAAATCCATACTTCTCTGAAAGTTTTAGAGCTTCAATCATAACATCTTCGTGAACAATTGGAAATCCGTCATCCGTAATACACTTAACTCCAATTTTTTTCAAACCTTCAAAGTCAGTCAAATGCTCACCTTTCATTCCAATAGTCATATTGACCGATTGAAATATCGTCAAAGGTATATTTTTTATTTTTTCCTGTACTTCCTCGTATTTTGAAATTGAATCAATCGGCGGTTTCGAGTTTGCCATTGCACAAACATGAGTATAGCCGCCTCTTATTGCAGCACGAGCACCGGTTTCATAAGTTTCCTTGTCCGATTCTCCAAAATCTCTGAAGTGAACATGTGTATCAAAAAATGAAGGTGCAACGATTTTTCCTTCTAAATCAAACACCTCTTCATTCGGTTCACAAACGAGAGAGCCTTCAACAACGTCTACAATTCTTCCATTTTTTATTCTTATATCCCCTTCGAAATCAACTCCCGAAAGCGGATCAATAATATTAACATTTTTTAATAGCAATATAAACACCTCTTTTAAATTATACCCATAAAGATGACATAATTTTCAAAATCTGTTATAATATTAGTATAAAAAAGAAGGGAGATTTTTATGGTTAGAAAAAATGCATGGTTAAAGCTCGATGAAGCTGAAACAAAAAATGTTTTTGACTACAACGATGACTATAAAAAGTTTTTAGACATCGCAAGAACAGAAAGACTCGCAAATCAAGAAATTATTAAAAGAGCCAAAGAAAACGGTTTCAAGGATCTTGAAGAAGTTATAAAATCCGAAGGAAAACTTGAAAAGGGTGGAAAATATTTCGTAAACCACAAGAACAAATCAGTTGCTCTAATTGTTTATGGTTCAAAACCTTTGAGCGAAGGTCTTCAAATTGTCGGAGCTCACATTGACTCTCCAAGACTCGACCTCAAACCGAATCCACTATATGAAAACAGTGGTCTTGTAAAACTTAAAACTCACTATTATGGCGGGGTGAAAAAATATCAATACACAACAATTCCTCTCGCTATTCACGGAGTTGTTTACAATAAAGACGGCAAAAGAATTGAAATTGCAATCGGCGACGATATAAACGATCCTGTTTTCACAGTTACCGACCTATTAATTCACCTTTCACGCGATCAACAATCAAAGCCGATGCGTGAAGCAATTACAGGTGAACAACTTAACGTATTATTCGGTTCTATTCCTTTAAAAGACAAGGAAAAGGATGCTGTAAAAGAAAATATTTTAAAGCTTATTAAAGAAAAATATAATTTCGAAGAAGAAGATTTCCAAATCGCTGAACTCGAAGTTGTCCCTGCTTGTAAGTCAAGAGATTTAGGTCTCGACAGGAGTATGGTAATTGCATACGGACAAGACGACAGAGTTTGTGCATACGCAACAATGCGTGCACTATTCGATGTTAAAAATCCTGAAAAGACTGCTCTCGGTTTATTCATGGACAAAGAAGAAATCGGTTCAATGGGAAATACAGGAATGGCTTCATATTTCTGGGAAAATCTTGTTCACGAACTTGTGAACTTAGAAGGAAATTATTCCGCTCTTGACGTCAACAGAACTCTAAAAAATTCAAAAGTTCTATCAGCCGACGTAACAGTTGGATATGACCCGGACTTCGCAGATGCTGTTGAAGCACAAAATACTGCATATCTCGGATGCGGAATCGTAGTTTCCAAATATTCAGGTTCAGGCGGAAAAGGTGGTTCATCAGACGCTAATGCTGAATTCCTGCAAGAAGTAAGAAAATGCTTTGACGACAACGATGTCACTTGGCAAACAGGAGAACTTGGAGCTGTTGACAAGGGAGGCGGAGGAACAATCGCACTTCTACTTGCAAAATACGGCGCTGAAGTTGTAGACTGCGGACCTGCTGTTTTATGTATGCACGCACCTATGGAAGTTACAAGTAAAGCAGACACATATATGTGCTACAAAGCTTATAAAGCTTTTATGGCATAGTTATAATTCATATTATCCGCTCTCTATTATTGAGAGCGGATATCTACTTAAAGGAGGACAATCATTATGGATGCAATTGAAAATATTTTAACCAGAAGAAGCACAAGAAAATTTAAAGACAAAGAAATACCTAGAGAAGCTCTTGAAAAGATTATTGAATGTGCAAAAGCTTCTCCAACCGGAATGAATAAACAACAAAGGCTCTTCACAGTCCTTACAAAAGAAAAAGATATTCAAAGATTAGCAAAGGCTATCGCAGAATCACTCAATCTTGAAAATTACAGAATTTATAATGCAAAAGCTCTCATAATTGTAACAGTTCCAAAAGATTTAAGACTTGGTGACGCAGACACTTCAACTGCAATGGAAAATATGTATCTTGCAAGTCATGCCCTTGGGATTGGAGCCGTTTGGATAAATCAACTTCGTGAAAACAAAAGTGAAGCGGTTAGAGAGGTTCTAAATGAATTTTCAATTCCTGACAATCACATTTCATTTGGAATGTGTGCACTTGGATACAGCGACGAAATTCCAACAGTAAAAGAAAGAACTGAAAAAGTAGTTTTCATATAAATAAAAGCAGCACGATAAAAGTGCTGCTTTTTTATTCTCCCCTTGCAATGCTTTCAAGTTTTGCAAGTATATCATCAAAATATATATTCATTTTAACATCCGGTGAAAACTGAATAATTCCAAATGTGGAAATATCTTTTTCTTTAATTGCTTCTTTATTTTCATAGTTCCAAAGCATATTTAATGTGTCATCTGTTCTCCCCTGCAAAATATAAACATATTGACTTCTTTCAAATTTTTCATCTCTTATTTGAATAAAGTACTTACTTATAACCTCTTCCATATGACCTTTTAAAATCGTATTTCTGGTTTGAAATTTGGAGTCCAAAATTAAATATGCATCTTTTATGCCGCTGATTTTTAAAACAAAGTCCGGACTGTAGTAGTTTCCCGTCTTATTAAACGGCGTATACATTCCGTCATAACCGCTTGTCCTTAAAAGTCCAATCTCATTTTCATAATGATCGCCGTATATAACAGGTTGAAAATAAAGCGTTAATTTTAAGTCATTCTTTTTTCTATAAAATGTATTATACAAGAACTCTTCATTTTCAAAAAGCTCATTTTCGGTCTTATAGTTGTAGTTTATATCCTTTTCCCTGTCCGGCAAATAATCGTTCACATCTATAAAATTCAGCAGTCTCGCAAGACAATAATATTCGTAAAGCTTGTCGAGTGATTCAATATTGTAGAAAAACTTCTGATAAGAAAGACTCATGTTTCTGCTCTTTTGCCATATAGAAATCAAATTATTTATTTCTCTTATTTTAAAATTTTTCTTCGGTCGGAATGAATCCTTTTGAACACGTCTGTTAAACGAGCCCATAACTTCTAGGAGCCTTCTTAGTTTTGCAATGCTTCGCCTCAACCTGTTAAACTCCTTAAAACCCTTTTTTACTCTAAGCTCTTGCGTCGTTATAACAGGCGCAGAAAATCCTGTCGGAATATTTTTCTTTAAATCTCTAAATCTTTTAGCGTTTTTTAATAGAATTTCTTCAAACTCTTTTAAAATATTTAAAGCATCATCATGAAGCATGTTCAAAAATTTTATTAATTGAACCCTCTCTTCGTCTGAGCCGGGTTCCATATTTTCTCTCTTGGTAAGAAAACTTATGCGCCCTTGCCTTGTGGTTTTAGATGAGCTAAATCCGGCATAGCTGTTTTGTGGAAAGAAATATGGTTTATACTTTTGAACCACCATAAAAACTCTGTCAAAGTAATTATTTATACTGCTCACAATAAGTGCAGATTCTGACGACTCTGAATTTATTTCTCTATAAAGCCCCTTGTCCGAAGCGATATAATAAATCATATCTTTTAGATTTTCTCTGTCTGTGTCGTTCTTTGTGGTTACAAGAATCCTTTCAGATTGAAGATTCATTTCTTCGTCATCCTCAAATCTTATAAAAAGATTCATCCTTATCGAGTCGATGAGCATCAGGAATGGATAAGAGCGAACTCTTCCACCGGCCGGCGTCTGAAAAAGAAATCTGTATTCGTATCTATTATCTTGTTTTTTTACGAATTCTATTTCCGCAATCGGCTCCGAGTCTACAAAAAGTATTCCTTCAGCAATTTCTTTGTCGGTGTATGTGATGTAATCAATACTGTAAAGGCCATTTTCAAATACGCACCCCTTCAAAAAAGACGACTTCTTCTCTTCATCCATATCTATGACCAAGTCATTTTTTGGATAAATACAGTGTAATACGAGGTAACTTTTAATAGTAACACCCCCTAAAAATCAAGGCGGCTTTCAATATCTATTCTATCTTTCGTAGCCTTTATGTCCTTGAATCTGCTTTCCAAGAGTTGCATGTTTTTGAGTTCATTTAAAATGTCTGAGAAGAATCTATCATTCATTTTATCGAGATTTAAATTCGGCAAAATAAATTGGCTTATTGCAAGTTCAATAGGTAGGAATTTTTGCATCGGAGATGTGAGATCCATCATATCATAAACCGATTCAATATACCCTCTCGCCTTTTCCTCCGATCTCGATGAAATATATGCACCATTCTTTCTAAAAATCGACAAAAGTGAGTTAAATTTAACTTCAAAGTCATTCGAGAAAGATTTCTTTTCATCAAACCTCATTATATCACTATACGAAACTGCCCCCATATCTTCGAATTCTATATTATTCAATTTATAAACACTGCGTCCATCGTAATTTTGAGTTGACGTTGCAGAGTTGTCATAGAATCTGTCTGATAATATAAAGCCGGTGTGATCATCTGTTATTGTTGTCAAAATTCTAAGACTCGGTTTTATTTCAAATTCTCTTCCGCCACCTAGACTTATATTCATAGTTTCATTTATTTTTTTATCTATAAACCCGGATAAATAATGCTCCGGAATTGAAGAGTTAACATTATCAAAGAGTACACAGGACATGACATCTTCCGTATCTTTTTCCATCATTTCAAACAAATCATATAAGCGTCTGTTGTTCTTTACAATTTCGCCTGTGTTTGGATTGTAGAAACCAACCAAATCACGAACCGATCTGACATCAGGGTCAACATTTACACGAACAAATCGATTGTTTTGTGAATTTAATCCCAACGCATTTAAAAATGCCGTTGCTCGTGAAGTTTTCCCACTTCCTGTTTTTCCATCGAAATTTACAATGAAATTTTGAGCAAAAAGAACCAGTAAATTTATTACACTATTTCTTGAGATTCTATGATTGTAGACTTTATTCATCTTATATAAAACATAGTCTATAATTTCATCCTTCGACTCAAAATTTGCATACGAAACATCTTTATAAGGTATATACTCAAAATTCTTTGTGCCTCTAACGGTCATTAGAATGTCATTAAAGCCTTTTTCTTTCAAAGCGCGGCCAATCACTCGTCCCGTATTATTAAACTCTTCAATACCGTCTTTAAGTTCTTTTAAAATACCGTCGCGAGTTTGAGATAATTCATTTATTTGAGTTTCCCTAGCCGATATAGCTTCCTTTAAAGCTGAGTCAGCTGTTGCCAAATCATAAATACCGACAAGAGAATTAATTTCCGAGTCAAGCTTATCACGCTTTTCTTTAAGTTCATCTATTTCTTGATTGAGTTTATTCGAAAGCTCTTCATTTTCTTTTAAAATAAAACTCTTAGCATCTGAAACTTCACTTCTTATTGTTTCCAGCGTTGTTTCTAAAGCCGCTTTTTCTCTGTTTAACTCATCAAGTCTCTCTCTTACCTCGATAAATCTTGTAGAGCGTTCCTCAAGTTCTTCAAATCTGGTATCTAGGATTTTTCTTAAAACAAAATCTCTATTTTCTTCATCTTCCATAAGGTAGAATGAAATCTTTGAGAGAAAATCATCTTGATATTCTGAACTTCTAATGAGTTCTTTAAGTTTTATCAAACGACTTTCCGTAATGTCCGGGTATTTTTCCGGATCAATTTGCGTTAGTAAAAGTTTTTTTAGTTCTTTAATTTGATTTCTGTCAGTCATTTTTCTCTCTTCAAAAATCGAGAGAATTTTATCGAGCAGAGTCGTGTCATTTATGAAGTCGTATGAATCCTTTAAATCTGCCGAATCTGACATCGACTTTGCCATAACCAAGTCTACACCGTTATCAGCCCTATCCCCTATTCTTAAAACTTCCTTTGAAATAATTGCAGGATTCGGTTTTAAAATATGATAGTCAAATTTGTCAGTTGCAAATAGTTTAATTTGATTGTTCTCAACATAATAGTCAAAAGGTCCAAAATAACCTTCTTTATTTTTAACAACAATGTATTTTGTATAAATATTATCTAAAAAATAATCTATAGATTTTCTCTTTAAAATATCTTCAATTGAAAGATCTGTTTTAACAACTTGATAAAAATTACTGTCCTTAAACCCCTCAAGCCAAACTTCACTAATTTCTTCGCTATATGTCGGGTTAAATTTTAATCTGTAATGGTTATTTTGTTGGTCCTTATCTTCTTCAGGCATAATATTAAGTTTAGCTTTGACCAAATGCGAAAGCTTATCTACTACATCCTCAGCCGAAAATCCCCCTTGTATTCTGACTTCAAAGCTTCCAAGCATGGGAAAATCTGCCGGATCGATTGGAACAACAGTTTCGTCATCAACTAAAATATAGCGTGGATAAACGTAGCATACTCTATTAATGGCATTTGAATTTTCGCCATGAGTATAATTTTCATTGTAATAAATCCATCCTAAAAGTGTTTTATCAACATAATTTTGAATCTCCATAAATAATCTCCTATCTCAAAATTAATATTCTTAATCGCCACAACAATAAAGCGATTATAGGAAAAATAAAATTTAAAGAACTGTTATAGTTCTTTCTGTTATTATTTTCATCATAAAAATAATAAAAAATTGGTGCAAGAGCCATACTTGCTCCTGGAATAAGGACAGCAAAACTAAAAAGCGATTGCCCCTTTCTATTAGGTTCCAAGAAATTAAGCACAACAAATAAAATCCCGATAAGAAAGCCATAATCAACTCCGCTGTAGATAGAGATAAAAATATATAATGCAACAAGCGGAAGTCTAATAATCTTTTTAAAATCAAAGTACTTCCACGCTAGAGTGAAAAATGCTCCAAGAAGAAGTGAAAAAACAGGACTTTGAAGTTTGATATATAAAAACTTGTCAAAAGAATATAAGTCATAAATAATTTCAAATAAAACTGTCAATATAGTTAAATTCAAAATAAACTTTTTGTCTCTCTTTTGCGCGCTTAAAAATACCAAAAAGGCTCCAATAGGGATTGAAACGCGCGAAATTAAACTTAATATTAAATAAAAAGTATTATTATCTGCACCAAAATTAGATGCTCCGGATTTTATGTATCCCGAAACAACTAAATCAAAAACCACAATTTCGTTTACTAAATATAGAACAGCCAGCAAAGAAAAAATAAAATACAATGCCTGGTAAGAAAAGAACTTTTTTGCCGGTTCAGCGGGTTTTGAAGTATTATAATTTATCATTTCTCACCACATATCCTAAAAAAAATTTCATAGTAAATCTCCTTAATTATATAGTTATTAAACTAAAATATTTTATTTGTAAATTTATAAGCTTAAATTTCAATTTTAATTTTATAGACACATCTATATAATTCTATAATAATTTGAATAATAATCTAAATCTGAAAAATACAAATATTAAAATGATCTTTATAACGTCTTCTATACTTAATATTAATTTAATCAAAAGTTTTAAATTTCAAATTTTAATTATAAAATCACACAGTATGAAATAATAAGAATAAATAAAACTAAAATAAAATATCTCTTTATTTATCTTTTGAACGTTCTCCTATAATATCTTTCAATTCATCATAATTATTGTATCTGTTTTTTGTGTGTTTGACATTATCATATAACATTCTAAGATCTTTTTTTATTGACCTTTCTATCATTTTCGCAAAAATTATAAGGCTCAAAATAATTAGATGTGGCCAAACTGTTCTATATGCGTGTTCGGTAATCTTTCCACAGAAATTCAACAGAAAGTCTGAATTTATTATTACTGAATATCCTCTAATTGAAATTACTATACATGAAACATATAAAAGTACAACAAGTACAACTTTATAAACTTTACCTGCAACAAGAGGACTTGTTAAAAATATAAATGTACTTACAAAAGCATATCCTAAAAGTGAAAGCAGGAATACAATCAAATATTCATAAATTACTGAGTAGCGTGCAATTTTAGAAACCATTGCCGGAGTGAGATCTTTATTTGAAAGTCTATTTACATCTCCCCCTTCATACAATATTTCAATTGCACAAATAGATACTATAAACAGAATTATGAATGCAATCATTAGTAATTTAAAAAATTTATTAATCTTCATAAAAACCTCTAAAAATTTAAAAGGGCATTCGCAAGCCACAAATATCATAACCGATAGTAAATGAATTTTGTAGAAGTTCGCGAGATGCCCCCTTATTTTAAATTATATTTATTTTAAGCTCTTCTTGTATTCTTCAAGTTCTTTATTGTTACAGAAGATGAAGTGACCAGGTTTAATTTCAACCATAGAAGGCTTATCTTGTGAATAGTCATGAATTGATGGATCATAGACTAAGTGCTTACGTCCTTTTTCAACTCTTGGATCAGGAATAGGAATTGCAGATAACAATGCCTTTGTATATGGGTGGATTGGATTTCTGTATAGCTCATCAGCATCAGCTAATTCAACCAACTTACCATAGTACATAACCCCAATTCTGTCTGAGAAGTATTTAACAACTGACAAGTCATGAGCAATAAACATAACTGTCAAGCCAAGTTTTCTCTTGATTGAGTTCAAAAGATTCAAAACTTGCGCTTGAATAGAAACGTCAAGTGCAGAAACCGGTTCGTCAGCGATAACAAAGTCAGGATTTGTGATAAGTGCTCTAGCTACACCGATTCTTTGTCTTTGACCACCTGAGAACTCATGCGGATATCTGTTAGCGTGTTCCTTTGTAAGGCCTACAGTTTCAAGCATTTGATAAACAAGATTTTCAAGTTCTTCTTCATTCTTAACTAAATTATTTATTCTAAGACCTTCGCCAATAATTTCCTTAACTGTCATTCTAGGGTTAATGGAAGCGATAGGGTCTTGGAAAATCATAGAAATTGATTGGTGAACTTCTCTTGCTTCAGCCTTTGAAAGTTTACCTGCAATATCTTTACCCTTATAAATGATTTCTCCGTCTGTCGGTTTGTAAAGTCTTATAATTGTACGTCCGGTTGTTGTTTTACCGCATCCCGATTCTCCAACAAGACCAAAACTTTCACCCTTATAAATATCGAATGAAACATTATCAACCGCTTTAACAACAATCTTATTCTTACCACGTCCACTTGTAAAGTATTGCTTTAGATTTCTAACACGCAATAATGGTTCTTCTTTTTCTGTGTGGTGATATTTTGAAACCGATTGACTTGAATAACTCTTAACCTTTTTCTTGAAAGCATCAAGTTCAATGTCCGGAGCATCAGGGTGCAATAACCATGTTGCAGCTTTGTGAGTTTCAGTAATATCAAAGAACGGAGGTTGTTGTTCTAGATCTATTTGCATTGCAAATTGGTTTCTAGGTGCAAAAGCATCTCCTACAGGTGGGTAAAGCATATTTGGTGGTGCTCCAGGAATTGTGTACAACTCATAGTTGGAGTCAGTTTCAAGGTCAGGCATAGCTGCAAGAAGTGCCATAGTATATGGATGTCTAGGTTTTTCATAAATTTCATAAACAGTACCATATTCTACAACCTTTCCGGCATACATAACTGCAACCTTGTCAGCCAAGTGTGCAACAACACCAAGGTCGTGTGTAATGAAAATAACACCGATATTTCTTTCTTCTTGAATTTCTTGAACAAGTTCAAGAATCTTTGCTTGAACTGTAACGTCAAGAGCGGTTGTCGGTTCGTCACAAATTAGAAGTTCAGGGTCACAAGCAAGAGCTGTAGCAATAACAATTCTTTGTCTCATACCACCTGAAAATTGGAAAGGATATTGCGTATATCTTACTTCAGGTTGTGGAATACCAACAGCTTTCATTAGCGATAGTGCCTTGTTTTTTGCTTCCTGTTTTGTTGTATTTTTCTTCAAAATAGCAGCTTCAGTAATTTGCTTACCTATTTTCATAACAGGGTCAAGAGATGAAAGCGGGTCTTGGAAAATCATGGCAAGTTCATCACCACGATATTTTGACATTTCATTTTCTGTTAATTTTAATAAATCAACACCTTTATATAAAATTTCTCCGTGTTCAATATTTGCGTTTTTTGCAAGAATTCCCATAATAGCACGAGCTGTTACAGATTTTCCGGAACCGGATTCACCAACGATAGCAAGTGTTTCTCCCCTATCAACTTCGAAATTAACTCCACGAACTGCGTGAACTTTTCCTGAATAGGTGTTGAATGTTACATATAAATCTTTTACTTCAAGTAATTTATTATCAGCCATTTTTTACCTCCTATTCTATACCACGTAATGTTGGGTCAAATGCGTCTCTTAAACCGTTACCCATCAAGTTAAATGCAATCATCATGATTGAGATAACAAATGCCGGGAAAATGGTTAAGTGTGGATATTGAAGCAATACTTTTTGTCCGTCTGCTAAAAGTACACCGATTGATGGTTCCGGAGCTTGGATACCAAGTCCAATATATGCAAGGAATGATTCCCCGAAAATAGCACCCGGGATTTCAAGAGCGGACATTGTAATGATAATACCTGCCGCATTAGGTAGAATGTGTCTGAAAATAAGAGTTCTATCTGATGCTCCAAGTGTTCTTGATGCAAGAACATATTCCATTTCTTTGTATTTCAAGAATTGAGCACGTATCATACGGCTCATTCCAATCCATCCGGTCATACACATAGCAAGAGCTATAGGAATGATACCAGGGCCGTAGTAGAATACGAACAAGATAACGATAACCAAGTATGGAACACCACCGATAACTTCGATAAAACGTTGCATCAATAGGTCAATCCATCCGCCGTAGTATCCTGAAATAGCACCGTAGATGATACCTATCAAAATATTAACAGCCATAGCGATAAGAGAAATCAAGAAAGAAACTCTAAGACCTCTCCAAAGTCTTGTCCATAGGTCACGACCAAGGTTGTCAGAACCAAACCAATAATATACGTCAGATCCACCGTTTTGTTTATATGGATCCAATTTAATCTTGGACATTTCTGTTCCTTTAACAACACGTTTTGAAACAGTTCCGATATAAGCATCTTTGTATTTTTTTTCAATATTATCTGTTCTAACTTCTTTTGTGGTTGTGCCTGAGAAGAGTGATAAGCCGCTTAGCCATGAAACTCTAGGAGGCATATTTTGTAATTTAACATTTTGATCAGCAAAGCCGTATTTACTCATTGACGGTCCGAAAACTGCCATTAATGCAAGAATTGCTATGATTATAAAGCTAATAAGAGCTGCTTTATTTTTTCTGAATCTGATCATTGCGTCTTTGAAGAAACCGATAGCTTCACCTTGAATTGCTTCGTCGTGAAGTCTTGTATCGATTTGAACAAATTCAAATTTTTCTTTTGGAATATTATTTAGATTTGGAGTTGTGTTTTTTTCTGTCATTAATCTCTACCTCCTAATCTGATTCTAGGGTCAATAATACCATAGCTCAAGTCAACAATAAGAATTGTTACAAGTGATAATAATGAGAACCAGAACAATACACCGATTGCCAACGGGAAGTCATAAGCATTTATAGCATCGACCATAATATTACCCATGCCCGGAATTGAGAAAATTCTTTCAATAACTAAAGAACCGCCCATAATTTGTAAGAACATCGGAATTATAATATTTGCAAGTGGAATAAATGAGTTTCTTAGAGCATGGCGAACAGTTGATTGAACTTGACTCAAGCCTTTTGACTTTGCAAGTAGCATGTATTCTGAGTTAAGTGCTTCTGTAAGTTCAGCTCTTGTATATCTTGCAACACCCGCTATAGAACCAAAGGAAAGTGCTAAAATAGGTAAAATCATTGAATAGAATTTTGACCACGTTAATTTTGCACCAACCTCTGTAATGATCGGGAACCAACCAAGTTTAAATGCTAAGTAATATTGCATGAGTGATGCATAAACAAAACTTGGAACAGATATAAATAGAATAATTAAAATAGAAATAATTTGGTCATCTATCTTATTTTTTCTTATAGCTGCCCAGATACCAAGTATCATAGCTATAGGCATTGTAAAAATAAGAGAGAATATATTTAATTGCATTGAAACCGGAATTTTTGTAGCAAGTACTTCATTTACCGGTACTTTTGGTTGGATAACTAAGGAAATACCAAAGTCTCCCTTTGCGAAGTCTCTAATAAAATATCCATATTGTGTTGTTAACGGGTCATTTAAGTGATACTTGTCAAGCATGGCTTTTTTAACGTCCGCCGGTAATTTGTTATTTTGAATAAAGTTACCAGGCATACTGTGCATAACAAAAAAGCTTATAGTTATAATTAAAAATAATGTTATAGCCATCAAGACAACTCTTTTAGCGATATATCTTGCCATTGTCTTTCTCCTTTCTGAGCATAATTTGGACAAAGAGGGGCCGTACCCCTCTTTGTCGAATTATATTTTATTATTGAAGCGGATCGATTTCTGCTTGCATTGGAGCAAAACCGACACCAATTACCCATTCATGTGTTAGAAGGTGAATTCTGTCTTGATATAGACGTGCATTTTCTGTTTGATACATTGGAACCATCGGAACGTTGTCTAACAACATTTTTTCCATTTGTCCAAGTGCTTCAAGTCTTTCTTGTGGCTTGAAGATCAAGTCGCCCTTGTTTGTTCTTCTGTATAATTCGTCGAATTCATCTGATCTAAATTGGTCACATTTGATACCAAATGTTTGTGTATAAACTTCCATACCACCCCATGGGTTGAAGATTCCACCTGTCCAAGCTCCGAATCCCATGTCGTAGTCGCCGTTTTGCATGTTGTCATAAGCGTTGTTCCAAGGAACTGCTCTTAATTTAACATCGATTCTGTCTGCTCCGAACATGTTTTCATATTCTTGTTCAAGGAATTCTGCCATACCCTTCATTTGGTCAGAGTTATCAAAGTACATGATTTCAACAACCATTTGTTTGCCGAATTTTTCATATGCTTTGTCGAAGAATTCTTTAGCTTTTTCTGGATCATATCCATCATTTTCAGGATAGTTTGCCTTACCTACTTCAGTTTCACGGAATGTGATACCTTTTAGTGGGTCAATTGTTCTTGTATCAGCGATGATACATGGTTGTGGAATAGCTGTCTTGTAAATGTCTTTAGCAAGAGCTTTTCTATCCATACCCCAGTACATAGCTTTTCTGAAGTTAACATCTGTTAAGAATGCTTTATCAGGCTTTGTTGATGTCATGTTGATAAACATTTGCCATACTGAGTCTGATTTTGAGAATACCAAACGTGGGTCTTCTTCATATTTGTCGTAGTTAGCACCTCTTAAACCAACTGTATCTGTTTCATTGTTTTCAAACAATTGAAGTGCAGTGTTGTCATCTTCAACAACTCTTTCAGTGATTTTTTCCGGTGTGTAAATGTCCTTCATAGGAGATTTGTCGTTCTTTTCATATGATCTGTATTGGTCTCTTACCCATTCTTTGAGGAGGTAAGCACCTGTAAAGTCGATCTTAGAAATATCTGTACCATAATCTGTTTCAGTTCTATCAGCGTTCATACCTGCTTCATATAAATCTTTTCTTACAGGTGAGTTTGAACCGCCGCCAACAAATGCTAACCAGAAGTTTACTTCAGGAATAGCATATTCAAGAGTAATTTCGAGTGTGTGATCATCAATAGCTTTAAGACCAACGTCTTCCCATTTTGCTCCGCCTTCTGCCAAGTCTTGTTCGTCAACAGAAATTCTGTGAGCATTTAGGTCTTCTGTACGTTTGTCATATTCTTCTTGTTTCTTTTTCTTTTCTTCACCGTCAGCCATGCCATCGATTTCTTTCTTAAGTTCTTCAAGAGCTTTTTCTTCTTCTTGTTGAGCTTTAAGTTTGATATTATCTTCAGCATATCCTGTCCAGTATTTCTTTGCGTTTACAACGCAGAGATCTCCTGTGAAGAAAGCTTCAGGTCCACGGAAGTTCTTGAGCTTAGGATCAAGAAGCATCTTCCATGAGTAGATGAAATCTTCTGCAGTGATTGGTGTTCCGTCTGGCCATTGTAGGTCATCACGGAGTTTCCATGTCCAAACTGTTCCGTCTTCGTTCTTTTCAGGAAGAGCAGCAGCTAAGTTTGGAGTAAAATCAAATGTGTCTTTTTCTTTGTTATATGTTAATTCAAGCATATTTCCAAGAACCAAACCAAGAACATCTCCTTCTGCATTTGTTTCTGAAAGGTGTGGGTTCAAAGTTTTGATTTTACTACCTGTAATTCTGAATACAACTTCACCTTTGTTTGCATCAGCTTTATCATCTGTTGCATCAGTTGTATCTTTGTTGTCTTCTGTGTCCTTTGTTTCATCAGTTGTAGTAGTGTCAGTCGGCTTTGTTTCTTCTGTTGTGTTGTCTTTCTTACATCCAGCAAAGAATGTTAGAGCCATGAATACTGCTACTAAGATTGCGATTAGTCTTTTTGACATATATCCTCCTTGTTTCTTCGGGCTAAGCCCTTTATTCTGTGGATATTTACCACTACATACATTATACCACATCGTTACTTTTTTGTAAAGAGTTTATGTTAGATAAAAATTAAATCTCATTACCCGTTGAAGTATAGCGGTTATAACTATGTAATTTAGCGGTTTTTATAAAATGAAATTTCATACAAAAGAGTTACACCATAATTCATTTGCGATTTTCGTGCTCATTGTTAGTGTATTAAAGCAAGTTCAATAGAATGGTTTTGATAGTGCTTCTCATTTTGTATTTAATCTCATCTTCTCCACCTACTGAAAATTATAACATAATTTTGAATTTATTACAATAGTATTACTAAATTTTTTATTTTTTTTGTAAATTTTTGAAAATAAGTGCGCTTATATTTCTTATATTGTATATCTATATGTTGTTTTACGCATTAATTTAATTAGTTTTATTCAAAGTTTTACATTATTTAAAAAAGCTCCGATTTAAAAAATCGGAGCTTTAATTCTTATAGATTTATTCTTTTATCCAAAATTAAGCCAGTTGAATAAACGCTGACAACTGTCAATATCATATTAGTCAAAATATAATATATTTGATCTCCGTCTTTTAGGTCTAGCCCGTAAAACGGATACATAACTAGCGCTTGTCCAGGTAAAAGTTCATTTGGTCTTAAAGTAAATATATATGACTTCAAATATGATGTTGCAGCTATAAGTGCTACAAGAATTAAAATCCACATCCAGCTTAATTTTTTGTACTTTATAGTTGTTTTTGAGATTGAAAGTGAAAGATATATTAATGAAAGCGTCATTACAATATCTGATGTAAAGATGTAGAACATATCATTATTTATTATTTCCGTATATTCCCGAACACCTCTAAAGCTTCCGCTTTGAATGAGATTTGTAAGAATTACGTTAATATAAAAACCAACAAGAAGGTATATTAGTGACCATGCCCCCATAACTATCAATTTAGAAGCTACCATTTTCCACATTTTTTGAGGCGTTTGAAACGTAAGATACCCATTGTCTGAATTTATTTCCCTGTTGAAAGAATTTATTGCATAAACTATAAACGATATTACAGTAATAGCTGCAACTAAAACACCCACTGCTGCTATAACATCTTTTATATAATTATAATTTCCTGCCCTCAAGAGTTTCGAATTTACATTTATTTGAACAAATATTGAAGCAATTATTCCACCGAAAAGAAATCCCAATAGAGTTTTAAGGCTTCCTTTAATGTCATATTTAATAAATTTTAACATGTCAAACCTCCGAAACAATCCTTAAAAAATTCTTCAACGCTCATCGATTTTTCCATTCTTAAATTATCAACTGTTTCATGTGCAAGAATCTTTCCCTCGTTCATAATCAAAACCTCATCAAATATCGACTCAATATCCCTTACAAGCTGTGTTGAAACAATGAGCGTTTTATTTTGAAAAGCTTTGTCTATAATCGAGTTTAATATCATATCTCTTGCTACAGGGTCAACTCCTCCAATAGGCTCATCAAGTAAATACAAGCTTGCATCCCTTGAAAGAGTCAATGAAAGATTCAGTTTCTCCTGCATACCTTTTGAAAGTTCCTTAACTTTCATATCTTCACCGAGCTTCATTACCTCCAACATTTCTCTAAAAGTTTCTGTGTTAAAGTCATTGAAGAAATCATTGTAATAGTTCTTTGCATCTTTTATTTTCATCCATTTCGGCAAAAAGTTTCTGTCCGGAAGATAAGATACTAAACTTTTTGTAGCTATTCCCGGTTCTTTTCCGCAAATTTCAACTCTTCCCGATGTTTTTTGATGAAATGCGGAAAGTATTTTTATAAGCGTGGTTTTTCCACTCCCATTTGGTCCCAAAAGCCCCAAAACTTTACCTTCTTCAAGTTTGAAACTAATGTTCTCCAATGCAGTTTTCCTTCCGTATTTTTTTGTCAGATTATCTACTGTCACTATTGTCGCCATTGTTATTCTCCATTATCAAATTTATAAATTCACTTTTGTCAATTCCCAAATTTTCGAATTCTTCTAAAGTAGTTTTAATTCTCTTTTTTATATATGAACGCCTTTTTTCTTTGATTATTGCTTCATCATCTATAACGTAAGTCCCCATTCCTCTTTTTACTTCGAAAAGGCCGGTTCCGACAAGTTCATCTATCGATCTTGCAACTGTGTTGGGGTTTACTTTATATGTCTTAGCTATTTCACGAACCGAAGGAAGCTTTTCAGATTTTTTTATTTGTCCTGATACAAGTTCATGGATAAATATTTCAGCCAGCTGAAGAAAAATAGGTCTATCTTCATTGAAATTCATAATCTCCCCTAATATTTCTTTCTTTTAATAACCAGATATCTTATTCCTGTTGCCAATAAAATATTTACAAATAACATAATTGTAAACCATTTTTCTTCAAAAGGATTTATCCCTAATTGGAACAGGTTGTCAAACACGGGTGCGTATTCAAGCGGCGAGAGCCTTGTGAACCAATCGGCAATTGTTCCAAGCCATGAGTCGAGGCTCACAAGGCCTGTAACTTTAAAAATTATCGGTGCAAAGAAGTAGTACAAAAAGCTTATTGCAACGGTTGCACCTTGCAAATTTGTGAGTTCATAGAATAAATGAATTCCGCCGAGCATACACGTTATAATTGAGACTATTGTAAGAATGCTGTATATAAACATTTTCGGTGATACATATGCATCGTATCCTTGTGCCGGCAAGTCTTTAAATGTATATGAGAGAGCCACTGTAATTGCTGTAAAAATGAAAGCAAACACGACAGTTGTCAAAACTGAAACGAGATAGTCCCCGATGACCGGATTCAAACGGCTCATTCCCCTTTGGAAATAGTTTCTCATTTCCTCTCTTCTCTTAAATGAGGCCGTTGCAATCATGATTGCCATAAATGGAACGACTTGTTTCACAATGTCGTACACATTTGAGAGAAATGCTGACGACGACTTAGTCGTTGAATATTTTGCAGTAACATAATAAGAAAGTCCAATTCCGACAAGTCCGAATATCAAGAGGAGTATATTTGGCATCCTCTTTCTTGTTCTATAAAGTTCAGCTTTTATATATGAAAACATTATTTGTTCCTCCCTTCCAAACGTCCGAGATAATATTCTTCAAGATTATCCTTTCTTCTTTCGAGTTCGACAATGCTGAGTCCATTTTCATAAACTTTTTTGAGCAACTTGTCTATGTCAAAATCACCGACAATAACACTATCTTTTGAAATTTCAATTTTTAATTCTTCTAAAATTTTCTTAAACTTATTGTCGTCACTTGTCTTTATAACAGTGTGATATCTTAGCTTCTTATCTTTCTTTGACTCTATAATATCAACGACTTCTCCATTTTCAATTATACATATTCTGTCGCAAAGATGTTCAAGTTCACTCAAAATGTGTGAACTGATTAAAATTGTCTTGCCTTTATTTGCAAGCTCCTTCAAAAGATTTCTTATTTCTACAATCCCCTCAGGGTCAATCCCGTTTATCGGTTCGTCGAGAACAAGAAAATCCGGATTACCCAAAAGTGAAAATGCAATTCCAAGTCTTTGTTTCATGCCAAGTGAATATGCCTTAAATTTTTTATCACGAGCATCGGCAAGTTTTACATCGCTCAACAACTCTTCCAAATCTATTGAACTGTCAAGACCGTATGCCGTTCTATAGTATTTAAGATTTTGATAGCCCGTCATATTTTCAAAAAATGCCGGTGTCTCAATGAGTGCACCTATATTTTTTCTTCCATCGCTTAAACTTTCTGATTCAAAAAGTTTTAGCCCACCTTTGTGTCCCGGAAGAAGACCCAAAATAATTTTCATTAATGTTGTCTTCCCCGCTCCGTTTTTTCCAACCAAACCGTAAATTTCTCCGGCGTCTACCGACACATTAACATCGCTCAAAGCTTTTTTTGTGCCGTAATTCATACTTAAATCAGTAGTTTCCAGTACTTTCATTTTATCCTTCCTTTCTACCATCCCATACTCCATGTAAACATAATGACCAATATAGTCATGACAAGCATCGAAATTATTTGAATTGATTTTGAGAAGTTAAGTTCAACGACTTTATTTTCCTCAAGTGTTTCCATCTTATTTATCTTTGATATTTTAATGGAATTATAAATATAGTTACCTGCAGTTATTAAAAATAAAATAACTAGGCCTTTTGATGTACCATTCATATTTCTCTCCTTTCATAATCCATATCGTTGTTCTAGTTATATAGTACACCATTTTTCTATATATGTCAATATGTTTTTTTAAAAAAATAAAAAAAATAAAAAAAATCTCAATAATAATATCTTGTTCGATATTATTATTGAGACTAAATTTTATATTTATTTTTTATACTTCTCGCTAAAATAATTCTTCAGCTTATCGAGTGCACGTCTTCTGTGACTTATTTCATTCTTTTCGTTCTCGCTCATTTCAGCAAATGTCTTCTGTTTGCCATGTGGAAGAAAGTACGGGTCATATCCAAATCCGTTTTCCCCTCTTCTCTCAAAAATTATCTCGCCTTCACATTCTCCTCTGAAGAAATGTTTTTCTCCTTCAGGAGTTATAAGACACAAAACCGAAACAAAATGAGCTGTTCGATCTTCTTTTTTAACATTTTCAAGTTTTTTTAGAAGGAGTGCATTTTTTTTTGCATCATCGTGTTCATCACCTGCATACCTTGCACTATGAACACCCGGTTCACCATTTAACACATCAACCATAAGCCCTGAGTCGTCCGACAAAATATATGAATCGTTGAAAATTTTTCTTATAGCATTTGCTTTAATAAATGCATTGTCTTCAAATGTTTGACCGTTTTCATCCGGCTCATCATAATTTTTTTCAATCTCATATACACTTTTAACATCGAAATCAAGTTCAGAGAGCATGTGTTTAATTTCTGTAATTTTATGGTTGTTTCCACTAGCTACAACGATTCTCATTATCTATATTCCTCCAAGAAATCCTCTATACCGTTTATAATGCCGTCGACAATCTTTGATTGATATTCCGGTGTCAAAAGCTTTGCTCTTTCAGCAGCATTACTCAAAAATCCTGTTTCAATTAAAATTGCCGGTGCCGTTGTATTCTTTAAAACATAATATTTTTCCATCTTTAACCCACGTGTTTTTTCGCCAATTGATCTTTCAATAGCATTTATTACCATTTGACCGAATTCTTTTTGGTTAGGTTCCATTGAAGGAGAAGTGCAATAATAAACTTCAAGTCCTTTAGCTGCACTGCTGTCTGCAATGTTTGCATGAATTGAAATAAATACATCCGGCTTCAAACTATTTGACATTCCGGTTCTCTCGGATAACGTTTTATATGAATCTTCAGTATCGTTTGTCTTTTGAACTCTGTATCCCATTGAAACAAGTCTGCTTTCCAAAAGTCTTTGGATCGGTTTTATAACGTCTACTTCTTTAACGCCGGACGGAGTGTGAATTGCACCGGGATCCGTTCCACCGTGACCCGGGTCAAGCAAAATAAAATAGTCACTGTTTTTTCCGGTTTTTACTCTCGAAATGTTTAAAGTCATATCAGGCGACTGTGGATCAACATTAACCGACACCGCTCTCAATAGATTTATCGTGAGAACTCCGTCTGTTACATCCAAGTCTTTCACAAGACTGTCATTGTACTTTATAGAACCGTTAGGAATTCTTCCCCCGACATTTATAGTTATTCTGTTTTGAGCCTGATCGTAATTAAATGGCAAATCATTTGTTATGCCTTTTATAGTAAGGTTTCTTGTAGTGCCGGAAGTTCTAAATTTAAAATTGTCATAAAGCGTTCTTTCCGGAGTTACAACAAGATCGTTACCCACTGTTTTTATAACAAGATTCGGATGTTCTACATCTTTGTCTATATCAAAAACAACCCTTACAATTCTGTCTGTTTTTTTATAGTTTTTATCCGGGATAAATTGACTGCTTCTAATATATTTTACAAAGGCGAGCTCTATCGGAAATTCTTTATAGTGACCCGACGCCATGTTCGAGTCCATAAAGTCAAGAATAATTCTCTTTGGCTTTTCAAGAATCATCTTGTTATAATTTTGTTTTCCCATGTTTTTTATAACGATACTTTCTTTGCCATTTACATTTTCTTTTGTAATGTCTGAAAATAAAAAAGTATCAGTGACAATGATACTCTTACCATCGTCACTGTCATAAACCGTAATCTCGCCCTTTGTCTTATTAAATGATATAACAAGGTCTTCCCCTTGCTTTTGAATAATATATTTGTCCGAGTTTTGAATCATACTCTTGTCTTGACCGACAAGCGATTTATTTACATCGGCATTTTTAATTATTATTGTTGTGGAAGTTTCTCCAACCTTTACTTCATAATTCGGTTTTTCATTAAATGTAAATATAAGCTTTACAGTACTTGAATCATAATCCACATTTTTCGCTTGAAGCGTAACTTTTCCGACAGTTTCTTCTTTCGGTTTAACAATTTCTTCTGTTGGCGGTGGAGTTGTAATTTCAGGACCGTCTAATAAATCTGTAGCTGTGGCTTCATCTTTTTCTTTTCCGTCTGCAATTGTAACTGTCCTTGTTTTTTGAATCCAACCAACTTTTTTGCCCATATATTCACTTAAATATCTGACCGGAACATAAGTAGTTGCATTTGCTCCGCCATCTACATTTATCAAAAGAGCAATTACACCCTTTGGCGTTTCGACTCTACCATTTCCCATATTAACAAAATTTTTCCCGACAGGAAACCAAATCGTCTTGTCCCCATGAATACCTACTGTAGAAGTCTTATGAATCCACTCAACTTTATAGCCTAAAGTTTCCGATACAAATCTCACAGGTACATATGTAACCCCGTCAATTACAAAACTTGGAGTCGGACTCTTTTTGTCCACTCCATTTATGTTTAAGTTAACATCAACAGCTTCTTTTACTTTACCGTTAATATTAAGACTTCTTGCCTCTATATTTATACTTAAAATTGTTAATAAAAATAAAAATGATAAAACAAACTTTTTCATACTTGCCTCCGCTTTTTTAATTGTAACATATGGGCAACTGTAAATCAAGGAAAAATAGGCTCATTTTAAATATGTAACGTAACAGTAATCATAAAAATTCAATCAAGCACAAATTTTTACACAAATAAAAAATTCCCCCGACCTCAAAAGTCGGGGAAATATATTAATTCTTTTCAATTTCTTCTTTTAAAAGTTTATTTACAACACCCGGATTTGCCTTTCCTTTCGACTTTTTCATAACTTGTCCGACAAGGAATCCAAGTGCTCTATCTTTTCCTTGTTTGATGTCTTCAATCGATTGAGGATTTTCCTTTATAACTTCAAGCACAATGTCCAAAATTGCACCTTCGTCACTTATTTGAATCAATCCGTCACGCTTTATAATTTCCTTTGGACTTGTTCCTTCATCAAACATTTCCTTGAAAACTTTTTTAGCTGTATTGTTGTTTATCTTTTCTTCTTTAATAAGACCTAATAAATACGAAAAATCATCCACTCCGAATTTCAAATCTTCAATAAGTGTTTCATCTTCATTTAATCTTCTTAAAAGTTCGTTTATAATCCAGTTTGACGTTAATGAAACATCTCCTGTCGATTTTTGCACCTTTTCAAAATAATCAGAAAGATTTTTATTTGAACCGATAACATTTGTGTCATAATCGGTGAGATTATAATTCTTTTTAAGCCTTTCTCTTCTCTCATCCGGAAGTTCCGGTAAACTCTTTTTGATATTTTCTATGAATTCTTCTTCGAGTTCAAAAATCGGAATGTCGCCTTCGTATGCAAATCTATAGTCGTCCTTTGTCGTTTTAACACGCATAAGAACCGTTTCACCTTTTGATTCATCGAAACGTCTTGTATCCTTTTGCCCTCTTTCGCGTTTTTCAACCATTTTTTTGTGTCTTTCTTCTTCGAAATTAAGAGCGGCTTCAACACTTCTTGTAGAACCTATATTTTTGACTTCAGTAATTTCCGTTTTAAAATCACCATCGACAATATTAATATTACAATCGCATCTAAGGCTTCCTTCCGCCATCTTACAGTCTGAAACTCCAAGCTCAGTCAATGTTTCGCGAAGCTTTTCAATAAATGCTCTTGCTTCTTTTCCACTTTCAATGTCCGGCTTCGTTACAATTTCAATGAGCGGAACTCCGGCACGATTGTAATCCATAAGTGTTGTATTGTCTTGCATGTGAAGAGCCTTTCCGGTGTCTTCTTCCATGTGAATCCTTATAAGTCCAATCTTTTTTCTATTGCCGTCAACGTCAATTTCAACATATCCGTTTTGACAAATCGGTCTGTCATCTTGTGAAATTTGATATCCTTTTACGAGGTCCGGATAAAAATAATTTTTTCTATCCATCTTTATAGTTCTGTCTATATCGCAATTGAAAGCAAGACCCGCCATAACTGCAAATTCAATAGCACGATTGTTTATTCTAGGAAGCGCGCCCGGCATTCCAAGACATGCAGGACAGGTGTTTACATTCGGGTCATCCCCGAAAGTATTTTTACAATCGCAAAACATTTTTCTGTCCGTCTTTAATTCAACGTGAATTTCAAGTCCAATTAATGTTTTCATTATTTCACCAATCCTTCATAAGCACGAGCGATTCTTGCCAAGTTGTAGTCGCTTTTTTTCTTTCCTAAAAATTGCATTCCTGCATTTATAACATTCTCACTTGTCGACGGAACATTTATTCCCGGAATTCCGGCAAGATTTATTGCAACAGTAAGAAGGTCACCTTCCATCATTTGTCTCGGATTCTTAACTTGCGAGCCGAGTTTAAACGGAAGAGTTGTAGCCGTCGGAGTTAAAATTGCATCTGCATTTTTAAAGATTCTATCATAATCTTCCGCAATCTTTTCTCTTATTATAAGCGCCTTGTCATAATATGTTTCACGAAGATCGCTACTCATGATATACATTCCCAAAAGAATTCTTCTTTTAACTTCGTCACTGAAACCCGCAGTACGAACTTCTTTCATATAGTCGCTGAAATTTTTAACGTCGCTTTTTATTCCCGCATATCTTATACCGTCAAAGCGCGACAAATTGGAACTTGCTTCGCTGTCGATGATTGCATAATATGTTGCAACCGCATAATCCAAATGCTCAAATTCGGCTTCCACAATTTCCGCTCCTGCACCTTCAAGAAGTTTTAGTGACTTGTCATAGCTTTCCTTGACTTCCGGTGCCAAATCAAAATCTTTGAGGTGACTTAAAATCGCAATTTTCTTGCCCTTTAAGTCTTCTACATCCTCTTCAATTGAAGTCTTCATTTCCGGCATGTCTACAGAAATTTTCGTCATATCGTTCGGCGTGTCTTTCGCCATTGCTCTCAAAAGAATATACGCATCTTCAACGCATCTTCCGAAACTTCCGACGCTGTCAAATGTATTTGCAAGAGATGTAACTCCGTATCTCGAGACGAGACCATATGTCGGTTTAAATCCGACAACACTACAGAATGAGCCCGGTTGTCTTATTGAGCCACCCGTATCTGTACCGACTGCCACGTCAACAAAACCCATCTTTGTTGCAGCTGCGGATCCGCCACTTGAGCCGCCCGGTACAAGTGTGTGGTCAATTGGATTTTTTACAGGACCGAAATATGAAGTTTCATTCGAGCTTCCCATTGCAAACTCGTCCATATTGAGCTTTCCTATGACAACTCCGCCTTCAGATTCGATGTTTTCTGCACAGTCTGCGTTATAAACACTCTCGAAATTTTCAAGCATTTTAGATGCGCACGTGGTTTTAAGACCTTTGTAGTTTATGTTGTCCTTGAGTCCGACAACTGCCCCGTAAAGCTCGCCGCTCGGATTAATGTTTTTAACTCTTTCTCTTGCGCCATCCAAATCGAGCGTGATAAAACTGTTTATTTCCTTGTCTTTGTCAAGACCTGAAATTATATCTTCGAGATGTTCCTCAGGTGAGAGTTCACCGGATTTTATTAATTTTAAAGTTTCATGTAAATATCTCATTAGTCTTCCCCCACATATTTTATAGTTTCGATAAATCCATATTTTTCAGAAACAGCATTTCTTGTCGCTTCTTCATTTGTGAGTGACGGCTTCGGCTCGTCTTTTGACGGATGTTTTTCAGCCGGGTTAACATTGTACATTTTTTCTCCCGTCTCATTAAAATCTTCAATGGATTTTAATACATCCATACAGTCCACGAGTTTTTCATAAAATTCGTCGCCCTGATCTTTAAATTTTGCAAGGTCGAGCAAATTATAATAAGTTTCTTTATCCATTAATAACCTCCATTAGCTCATTTTCATTCATAATTTCGATTCCGAGTTCGTTTGCCTTTTGAAGCTTCGAGCCCGGATTTTCTCCAACTAAAACCAAATCTGTATTTTTTGAAACGGAAGACGTCGCTTTCCCGCCCTCTTTTTCAATATATGCCTTAATTTCATCGCGTTTCATCGAAGAAAAAGTTCCGGTAATGACAACCGTCTTGCCGGTAAAAAATCCTTCTTTCACTTCTTCGTCGTGCTCTATGGTGTTCACTCCGAATTCCAAAAGTCTTTTTATAAGCTCCTGTTCTCCTTCATGATTGAAATAACTTATAATATTGTTTGCAATAACATCTCCAACCCCATCGACAGATATAAGTTCTTCGAATGTAGCATTTCTGAAATTATCAAAAGTCTTAAACCTTTTTGCCAAATCTGTCGCCGTTCTTACTCCGACTTCGTTTATGCCAAGTCCAAAAATAAATCGGTGAAGTTCTCTAAGTTTAGACTTTTCAAGTGCACTCATAAGATTGTCCGCCCTCTTGTCTCCGAATAACGGCAGTTTTAATAAATCATCTTTTGTAAGCGTATATAAATCGCTCACATCGTTAATGCCGAGATTTTGTACCATCGAGTCAACAGTTTTTTCATTAAGCCCTTCTATGTCCATGGCATTTCTCGATGCGAAATGAGTTATCCTTGAAACGATTTGAGGATTGCAGTATGTCTTGTTTGGACAAACAAGATAAGCTCCGTCCATAACAAGCTCTGTGCCGCACGATGGACAAGTTTTAGGAATTTCCACTTCTTTTGTGTCAGATAAATCGCCAATCGTTCCCATAATCTCCGGTATAACTTCATTCGAGCGTCTTACAATTACCTGGGCACCAATTCGAACTTCCTTTCTTTTTATATCGTCGATATTGTTGAGAGTTGCTGAGCTTACCATTGCTCCCGCAATTTCAACCGGTTCAAGCTTTGCAACCGGTGTAACTTTTCCTGTCCTTCCGACTTGCCAAACCACATCGAGCACTTTTGTTTCAACTTCTTCTGCTTCGAACTTGAATGCAATAGCCCATCTTGGAAATTTATTAGTATATCCCAAAACAGTTCTTGTGTTTATATCATTTATTTTTATTACTGCACCGTCTGTCAAGTAATTTAGCTCATGCCTTTTTTCTTTTACATACTCAATGTTTTTTATAACATCTTCTATACTGTCAACAAGTGGGTGAAATTCATTAACCGGAAATCCTTCTTTTTTTAAAAAATCGAGCGATTCCATATGCGTTTTGAAATTGTAATCATCCATATATCCGATATTATATGCAAACACTCTAAGATTCCTCTTTTCGGTTTCTCTTGTGTCGAGATTCCTTAGAGCCCCTGCCGCAGCATTTCTTGCATTTTTTAAAGGCACTTCCGCAGTTTTGTTGTATCTTTCAAGCTCTGAAAGTGGCATATATGCCTCACACTGAATTTCAATATGCCCGGTGTAATCAATCATTGTCGGAATATTTTTTATGGTTCTTGCCTGTGCTGTAATATTTTCTCCCACAACACCGTTTCCTCTTGTTGCAGCAACTTTAAGATATCCTGCCTCGTATGTGAGATTGCATGTAAGACCGTCAAATTTAAATTCCGTAACATACTGAATCGGCGGCAATTTATCCTCATGAGAATTGTTGTAATCCTCTCTCAGCTTCTCCGCTCTGTTCGCCCACTCAATCAACTCATTCGTCGACTGTGACTTTTGAAGACTCCAAAGCGGTCTTTCGTGTGTATATTTTTCAAAACCTTTTAAAAGTTCCCCTCCGACTCTGGTTGTCGGAGAATCTAAAAAATTGAATTTGTATTTATTCTCCATGTCGACAAGTTCCTGATACAACTTATCATACACCGCATCAACAACCAACGGGTCGTCTAATGTGTAATAATGATAATTGTACAAGTTTAGCTTATCAACAAGCTCCCTCATTTTTTCAAGCATTTTTCACCTACTTTTTTGTAAGAGGTGCGATTGAAGCTTTTAATTTTTTCAAGCCCTTTGACGGGAATGCTATTGTAATGTCGTCTCCGACCAATGTCACAACCGTTCCTTCGCCCCACATTTTATGAATAACCTTGTCTCCGATATTAAAACTTCCCGCCTTTTCTTTCTTTGCTCCCAAACCGATTTTCCCTGTAAAATTTGTCGGTCTCGGAATCGGCTTTCCTTCCATTTTTGCCTTTGAGCCTGAAGTTTCATCCTCTATTTCCACAAAATCCTTTATTTCATCAAGAAATCTGCTGTTCTTCGAATAAATAGTTTGACCGTAAATCATTCTGGAATCTGCTGAAGTGAGGAAAAGTCTGTCCCTTGCTCTTGTTAGTGCAACGTAAAATAGTCGTCTTTCCTCTTCGACATCCTTTTCATCTTCCATACTCATTCTGGATGGAAAAAGCCCTTCTTCGAGTCCAACCACAAAAACATTTCTAAATTCCAAACCTTTTGAAGAGTGCACCGTCATTAGCAAAACTTTATCTTCTTCTTGGGATTGATCAATATCAGAAAGAAGTGAAATTTCATTTAACATTTCTGAAAGCTCCGACTCAGGATGCTTATTTTCATATTCTTTTACATAGCTCACAAATTCGTAAACGTTTTGAACTCTCGACTCATCTTCCGGATTCTTTGAAACCTTCAGTTCTTTTAAATATTCCGATTTTTCAAGTACGATGTCCACAAGTTCGCTTAGAGAAACATCGTTCATTACTTCTCTGATTTTTATAAAATCTTCTCCGAATTGTTTTGCGGATTTTGTTCCTATATCAGAAAGCGTTTCGAAATAATCTTTGCCCGTTACGAGTCTATATTCATTCAAATCGCCAAGTGTTTTCGGTCCGACGCCACGCCTTGGAGTATTCACAATTCTTTCAAAACTTACCGAATCAAAAGGATTGTTTAAAAGTTTCAAATATGCAAGCACATCCTTAACTTCTTTTCTATCGTAGAATCTTATACCACCAATAATCTCATACGGAATGGAATTTCTTACAAACACATCTTCAAACGCTCTCGACTGATTATTTGTTCTATATAAGATTGCTATGTCGCTGTATTTTTCACCGGAGTCTTTTAAATTTTCTATAATTTCTAAAATTTTATAAGCTTCATCGTCTCCGGTCATGAGATTATAACATTTAACTTTTTCGTCGTCAGCCTTTGTCGCAAGAAGTTCCCTTTTATATTTTTGCGGATTATTTAGAATCAAATGATTCGCCGCATCCAAAATACTTTTGGTTGAGCGATAGTTTTGATTCAAATAAATAACTTTCGCACCCTTGAAATCCCTCTCAAAATTCAAAATGTTTTCGAGATTTGCACCTCTGAAAGCATAAATGCTTTGATTCTCATCCCCTACAACTGTAAGATTGTTGTGAACATGAGAAATTGCTTTAATAAATTTATATTGTATATCATTTACGTCTTGGTATTCATCGACAAAAATATAGTCGAATTTTTTTGAATACTCTTCGCAAATACTTGGATTTGCTTCGAAAATTTTTACCGTTTTTAAAAGAAGATCATCAAAATCAAGTGCATTTGCTTCTTTCATCGCTGCTTCGTAATCGAAAAATATTTCTCCAACTATTTTTAAATAGAAGTCGCTGCCTGCAAATTCTTGAAACTCTTGCACACCCATACCTTTGTTTTTAAAATCTGAAATTCTGTTTTTAATGGACTTTGGCTTAAATTGATCTGTATCAAGATTTCTATCCTTAACGATTCTTTTTATAAGATTTAAACTATCTTGAGTGTCATAAATAGTAAAATTGGAGGAAAAATGTTTTCTTAAAATTCTAACACAAATGCTGTGAAAAGTTCCAATCCACATACCATTTATGGACCTGCCGAGAAGTTCCTCAGCTCTTTCTTTCATTTCATTTGCGGCTTTGTTTGTAAAAGTAATTGCCAAAATATTAAAAGGATTTATTCCAATTTCTTTTACAAGATAAGCAATTTTATATGTAACAACTCTCGTCTTTCCTGAGCCTGCACCTGCAAGAACAAGCACCGGTCCCTCAGTATTGACTACAGCTTCATATTGACTTTCGTTAAGTAAATTTTTAATATCCATAGTTTTCCTCTCTTTAAATCTGCTCCTTCTATTATACATTTAATGAGCTTTATATTCAAGCTTATTGCAATCAATTCCAAAAAAAGAAGATGACATCAGTCATCTCCTCTCTCTGAAAATTCTTTAAGTTTTACATATAATTCATCACCAATTACATGCTCAAGCTTACATGCTTCTTCATCAGCTTCTTCATCATCGAGTCCTAATTTCTTTAGGATTTTCACCAATACTTTGTATCTTTCAAGGACCGAAAGTGCTTTTTCCTTACCTTTTTTTGTAAAAACAATTTCTCCGCCTTCAACAACCTCGATAAGTTTTTCGCTTTTTAGAAGTGAAACCGCACGCGAAACGCTAGCTTTTGAATATCCCAATTCATTTGCAACATCAACGCTTCTTGAGGTTTGATTTCCAAGGCGTAAAAGCAAAATTGTCTTGAGATACATCTCTTGTGATTCGCTTTTGCTCATTATCTATTCCTTTGTTAAACCTAATTTTCTGAAAATTAAATTGTATCCGTCTGCACCATAATTCAAAGAACGATTTATTCTTGAAATTGTTGCGGTGGATGCACCTGTTTCAGCCTCGATTTCGTTGTAAGTCTTATTTTCTCTCAATTGTTTTGCTACTTCTAATCTTTGTGCAATTGCTTGAATTTCTTTTATCGTGCATATGTCTTCAAAGAATCTGTAACAATCGTCCATGGTGTCCAATGTCAGAATCGCTTCAAATAAAGCATCTGTTTGTTCACTCTTAAGTCTGGAATTATAAGCCATTTCTAATCCTCCTTAAAATTTATTTTAAAATAGTCCGACTATTTCGCCGTCCTCTTTTATATCAATATTGTTTGCAGCAGGAACTTTCGGCAAGCCCGGCATTGTCATGATGTCACCTGTGAGAGCTACAACAAATCCTGCACCATTTGAAATTCTAACATTTCTTACGGTAAGTTCAAAATCTTTCGGTGCTCCGAGAAGCTTCGGATCATCTGAAAGTGAATATTGAGTTTTTGCCATACATACAGGAACTTTATCCATTCCATTTTCAACAATTCTCTTTATTGAGTTCTTTGCTTCTTTTGTAAAGATAACATCTTTTGTTCCGTAAATTTCTGTTGCAATTGTTTTGATCTTGTTTTCAATTGTGTCATTTACATCATAGAGCGGTTTGAAGTGTGACTCTTCTTCTTCACAAACTCTGACAACTTCTTTTGCCAAATCGACAGCGCCTTCGCCACCTTTTGCGAATACTTGAGAAAGAATACATTTTCTTCCTTCTTTTTCAACAAGTTCTTTCAAGAGTTTGATTTCAGCTTCTGTGTCTGTTGGGAATTGGTTTATTGCTACAACTGAAGGAACTCCGAATTTAGCAACATTTTCCATGTGCTTTTTCAAGTTTTCAAAACCTTTTCTAAGTGCATCAAGGTTTTCCTTGTCGTAGTCTTCTTTTGTAACTCCTCCGTGGTGTTTTAGAGCTCTTATTGTTGCGACAATAACAACTGCATTCGGATGTAAATTACCCATTCTGCACTTGATATCAAAGAACTTTTCAGCTCCAAGGTCAGCACCGAATCCTGCTTCCGTTACTGTGTAATCAGCAAGTTTTAAAGCATATTTTGTTGCAAGAATTGAATTACAACCGTGAGCAATATTTGCGAAAGGTCCACCGTGTAAAATTGCAGGTGTGTTTTCAAGTGTTTGTACCAAGTTAGGTAAAATTGCGTCTTTCATAAGAACTGTTACAGCACCTTGTGCGTTAATATCCTTAACAAAAACAGGTGATTTATCTCTTCTATATGCAATAACTATATTGGAAACTTTTTCTTTAAATTCTTCAAGACTGTTTGACAAACAAAGAATTGCCATGATTTCAGAAGCAACTGTAATGTCGAATCCATCTTCACGCGGATATCCGTTTGAAACTCCTCCAAGACCCACAACAACTTGTCTCAAAGCTCTGTCGTTCATATCGAGAACTCTCTTCCAAACAACTCTTCTTACGTCGATTTGTTGTTCGTTGCCTTGATGAATGTGGTTGTCGAGCATTGCAGCAATAAGGTTGTTTGCAGCTGTAATTGCGTGGAAGTCACCTGTGAAGTGAAGATTGATATTTGTCATAGGAACAACTTGTGAATATCCTCCACCTGCTGCACCGCCTTTAACTCCGAAAGATGGTCCGAGTGATGGTTCTCTTAATGCTGAAATTGCTTTCTTTCCAATCTTGTTGAGTCCCATTGAAAGACCGATATTAACTGTTGTCTTTCCTTCCCCTGCCGGCGTAGGAGATATAGCAGTTACAAGAACGAGCTTACCATCCTTTTTATCCTTGAGCCTTTCATAAACTACCGGCTCAATCTTTGCCATGTAATGTCCGTATTGGAACAAGTCTTCTTTTTCAATGCCTAATTTCTCCGCTACCTTGTCAATATAAAGCATTTTTGCTTCTTGTGCAATCTGTACGTCTGTTTTCATATTTTATTCCCCCTTATTAATTAATATTCTTTGTCTTATTATATCACATTAAGGTGTGATAGTCAACACTTTAATTTGTAAAAGTTGATTTTATTCTATAACCGTTTAAAGTTAAATTGAATTATAAAAATAAAACCTACTAAATGGATACCCCATTTAATAGGTTTAAAACATTATTTTGAAATTTCATCAATAATTTCGCCAATATATTGTATAGTATCTTTGAGTGCTTTACCGCCTTCAATTTGCACCCCAAGTTTCTTTGCCCAATCTTCTGGTGAAAGCTTTCCGCCGGTCTTCATTGTTTCCTTGTAGTTTTCAATAATTTCTTTCTTTTCACTGTCAGTACTCGTTTGAAGTCTCCTGAAAAGTTCAGTTCCAATCGAAAGACCTGCTTGATATGTGAATGGATAAAGTCCCATGAAGTAATGCGGTTGACGCATCCAAGTTAGTTCACTTCCCGGAAGGATTTCAACATCGTCTCCCCAGAATTCTTCGAGAGTATTTCTAAAGATTTCATTGAGCTTGTCAGCGTTTATATTTTCGCCCTTGTCAATTCTTCTGTAGACTTCTCTTTGATAAATCGCTTCAATTCCATGCGTTACAAAGTTGTGGTAATATGTTCTTTCAATCATTTGAACTCTTACCCACTTTTTAAATTCTTCATCGTCCGTGCTGTTTATCAAATAATTTGCAAGAAGCATTTCGTTGCATGTTGATGGCATTTCGCTTATATACATTGAACTTTCCATGTTAATAATTGAATTGTCCACCGACGAATAGCGTCCGTGTCCTGCGTGACCAAGCTCATGTGCAAGCACAAATACATCTTCCATCTTTCCCATCCAGCTGATTAAAACGTATGAGTGAAGTTTATAATATGAGTCACAGAAAGCACCTGTTGATTTTCCTTCATTTTGTGCAAAATCAATCCACTTGTTGTCGATATGCTTTAAAGTTTCATTAACGTAGTCTTCCCCGAAAATTGCAAGTCCTTTCCTCAAATAATCCTTGCTGTCTTCAATCGAGATTTCCTTTTCAAACTCAGGCATTAACGGAGCTTTAAGATCCGCATAAGTCATTTTGTCGAGACCATATTTTTCCTTGACAAGTTTTGCATATTTTCTCATGTGCTTCGGTAGCTCTCTTTTCAGTGTATCAATGTGATCTTCATAAACTTCACGTCTGATATCTTGAAAATCCAAGAGATAATCAAAAACACTATCAAACCCATATATTTCACTGAGAGCTTTTTCTGCTTTAAGTTGTGTGTTGTAGTTTAAAGCAAGAGTAGTTTGATATTTTCTCATAACACTCACAAATTCTTCAAAAGATTTTCTTCTGAGTTCGGTGTTTGATGAACCCTCATACTTATCTTCATAAAGACCGAAAGTCATCGGCACTTCCTTGTCGAGTTTCAAACTGTTAAATCTAACGTCCCCGGCAATTGCGCCTTCCCAAATTCCATAAGGAGCGTTAAAAACAGGATTCAATTTTGTGAGTGCATCAACAACTGCAAAAGGTGGCTTGTGAGCTTTGTCTTTTTTAAGTCTTCTCAAATAAACAAATGCAAAGTCAAGTTTTTCGAGAGCTTCATCCAAAACATCGTCAGGAAGCTCCATTATTTCATCGTTCAAATACGATATATTTGACAAAGAAATTGTGTCTGCTTTGTCATATTCTTCCAAATAATCATAGGCCTTTGTATTTGTGCCGTCTTCTGAAAAATAAAGACTTGCAAATCCACCTACGAGTCTATCAACTTCTAGATATTTTTCATAAAGTTTCAAAACTTCTTCAAGAGTCTTTAAATCTTTGATTTTTCCTTTGAAATCAAAAATCTTTTTTGAGAGTGAAACTTTTTCTTCAAGTTTCTTTTTAAAGTCTTCGTCATCTTTTACAAGATCGGTTAAATCCCATTTTAATTTGTCATCAACATCTTTTCTTAACATATTCCCCTCCTGTTAATATATAAATCATACCAAACCAAAAATACATAGTATGAGTAAAGTCTTCTGTGATTTTTCTTAACTCCGTCTTTGTGTTCTTTGAGCATATCGAGAACTGCGCCTCTATCGAAGAAATCATCGCAAAGTTCGCTCGAAAGCACTTCATAGAATTTATTATAGAAATTGTCTTCCCTCAAAAAATCTCTGAATGGAACCGGGAACCCCTTCTTCGGTCTTGTGTACCATTCTTCAGGAAGAACTTCTTTTGCTGCTTCTCTAAGTGCAAACTTCGTGACATTTCCTCTGACTTTCAAATCGCTCGAAAGTCTTCTTGCAACGCTCCATACTTCGAGGTCCAAAAATGGAACTCTTAGTTCAAGGCTGTGAGCCATACTCATTCTATCGCCTTTTAAAAGTATGTCATATTGCATAAAGTTATTTAAATCGACAAGTTGTTTTCCACTTAATTCATCAACATTTTTGAAAAATCTCGAAGTGAATTGTCTTGCATCTTTACCGTCTTTGTATCTCTTTCTCAAAATATCTATAACTTCAGACGGTGAACTTATATTTGCTTCACCGACGAATAAGTCCTTCGGCTCAAGTGCACCCTTTTCCATACGTCTTTTTATGCCGGAACTTGGCAAAATTTTCGAAACGCCTTTCAACCCTCTTCTCAAGTTTTTCGGAAGTTTTAAATATTTTTCAATTGCGCTGTCTTCACGGTAAAGTTCATATCCGCCGAAAAATTCATCCGCTCCTTCTCCGCTCAAAACAACCGTTGCATTTTCTCGTGCAAGTTTTGATAGAAAATAGAGAGGAATGCTTGAGAGATTTGCCTGAGGCTCATCGAGATGATAAATTATGTCATCCAAATTTTTTAAAACTTCATTTTTATCAATTATAAGTCGATTAAGTTTTATTCCTAAAATTTCGCAAAGCTTCTTTGCAAGTCCGCTTTCATCAAATTTTCCTTCTTCTTCGCTAAATCCGACACTAAAACTCATCTCCGGCTTTGTGAGTGCCGTTATATAACTTGAATCTATCCCTCCCGATAAAAATGTCCCAACTCTAACATCCGCATTTTTATGAAGATCAACACTGTTGTGAACAGCTTTTCTTATCAGATAAATCGCGTCGTCAAGATCCGTAATCTTGTCGCTTGACATTTTAAATTCGAAATATTCTCCGGTAATCGGATATAATGACTCTTCAATATTTGAAATTTCCAAATAGTGACCATTTTTTAAACGTTTAATTCCCTCAATCATAGTTTCTTCGCCGCAGACGTGTTGTAACTCAAGATATGAAAATAACGAATTATCATTGAGTCTCGGTGAGAAAAATTTATTTGAAATGAGCGCCTTAAGCTCCGAGCCGAAAATAAATTCTCCTTTATCGTTGAATCCATAATACAGTGGTTTAATCCCAAAATGGTCGCGCGCCATAAAAACTTTATTCTTATGGAAAATAGCAAATGCAAACATTCCCCTCAATTTCGAAATAATGCTTTTTCCATATTTCAAATAACCCTTTAAAATAACCTCTGTGTCGGAAGTCGTTTTAAATTCGACACCGTTTCCTTGAAGGTCCTGTCTAAGTTCCTTGTAGTTGTACACTTCTCCGTTAAAAACAATGACAGCTCCCGTTTCTTCATCGATCATCGGTTGATTGCTTCTCGAATCCAAATCGATTATTTGAAGTCTCGCAAAACCGAGATGCAGATTCTCGTTTTCATAAAATGAAAGATTGTCGGGACCCCTGTGACGAATGCTGTCGAGCATTGACCTGATTGAATCATCATTATATTCTTTTTTACTGATTATACCTGTAAATCCACACATACTATCCCCTATTTCACATTTTCTAAAATTATTTCCTTAGCCATTCTAATAACTTCTCTATAAATTTCCGAGCCTTCTTCCATGTTCAGTTTGGAAAGTGCTTTAATTCCTTCCGGGTCATTTCCTTGAAATCTCAAAATTTTTATAGTCTTAAAAAGTGGCCCGCCCTTTTCGTAATCTTCCGTAAAAACTTTATCGTACAAAATATTTGCTTCTTCATCTTCATTGATTTTATAAAGAAGAAGCAATTTGTTTAGAACTGCATTTTTAAAATTTGCTCTATCAAAATCGTTCAGATTTAGGGAATCCAAATATTTTTTTCCGTCCTCATTGTCGCCTTGAGTGATATAAGCTCCTGCGATGTTTAACATAATCATATTTTTTATCGAAGGAACTTTTGTTTCATTTAAAAGTTTTAATTGTTTACTTATAAAAATTTCCGCATCTTGGCTGAGTTTGTATTCATTCACATGCGACCTCATAGATGAGAAATCACGTTTTATCTTTCTTAAATCGATAAAGGACAGCAAAAGTACAACTCCTCCAACCAAAAGCCCACCTATTATAGGATCGACCGCTCTCTTCGTAAAATAACAGAAAAGAGTGTAAATCGGAATAGTTATTAGCGAATATAAAATATATTTTTTGTAATTAAGCATCGTCTTCCTCCCTAAAAACATATTTAAGTCCCTCGATAATATCACTTGCAATCATTGAACGCTTTGATATTTTCTGTGCCATAATATCCGCTGACAATCCGTGAAAATAAACTCCGAGCTTTCCGGCTCTATATGTGTCACAACCGTTTGCAAGAAAAGCGCCGATAATTCCGGTCAAAACATCGCCCGTGCCTGCCGTTGCAAGCCCGTTGTTGCCGGATTCATTTATATAATATTCTCCGTTTTTATTATAAACCAAGGAACCCTCTCCTTTTATTATAACATCACATGAGTATTTTTGCGATATCTCTTCGGCAGATTTTAATCTATTTTTCATAATATATGAAACATCTTTTGAAAGAAGTCTTGCCGCTTCCATCGGATGTGGAGTAATTATAAGCTGATTCATCCCGACATTTCCGAATTTTTTTAAATAATAAAGACCGTCGGCATCGAGAACTGTCCGTATATTTCTTTCGGCAATATAAGAAAATAATTTTTTCATATATTCTTCCGACGAATATCCAATTCCCGGACCTACTGCAAGTGCGTCAATTGTACAGAAAAATAAAACATCTTCTCTACCCATAATTATTTCTTCATCAAGACATATCTCAAGTGAAGTTTTATTTTCTTCCTCCGAAAAAAGATACACATATCCCGCTCCCGCTCGCATTGCTGCCCTTGACGAAAGCTTTGCACATCCGATCATGCCTTTTTGACCTGCCACAACTCCAAGCCTTCCGAATGTTGCCTTGTTTGCATTTGAAGGTCTTGCCGGAAGCAATTTTAATATTTCTTTATCAACCATAATTTTACTATCTCCCGTAACACTTGCAATTGCATAATCTCCGTCGTGCGATATTGACAATTCATATTTCTTCTTTTCAAAAATAATTGACGGTTTGCCCTTCTCATCTTTTAAAATAATTGAATTCTCCAAAATATTTTTATTTATACCGCTGCCCAAATGTTTTCCGAGAGCTTCTTTTGATGCAAAAATGCCCGCAAGAGTCTCTGGACTTTCCTCGCGGGTATTCAGCATGTTTTGAACGAAGTCGAGACCTCGTCTTTCGATCAATTCAATTATTCGGTTTATCCTTACAATATCAATCCCCGACATTATTTTTTAAGAAACCTGCTTCCAGGTTGAACCATCGGTACATTTTCTTTGCAAAGTGGACAGTCTTCCGGTTCATAAATGTCAGCTTCGAGTTTTATTGCTGCAAAAACAGGTAGCGGTGGAGTTTGTTTTGTTCTGTCGACAATTGCACCGATTCCCAAAACTTCCCCGCCTTGTTCTTCGATAACTTCAGCTGTTTCAAGTGATGATTTTCCGGTTGTTACAACGTCTTCACAAATCAAAACTTTTTCGCCTTTTTCAATTCTGAATCCTCTTCTAAGACACATCTTGCCTTCTTTTCTTTCGGCAAAAATAGATCTTACTCCGAGAGCTCTTGCGAGTTCGTATCCAATAATAATTCCGCCCATTGCAGGACCTACAACAACATCCGGATGAATATTGTTTTGTTCAAGCTTTTCTTTTATTGCATGAGCAATTTTTTCAGCATCTTCAGCATACTCAGTTGCCAATGCACATTGAACATAAACATTTGAGTGCTTGCCGCTTGAAAGACCAAAATGTCCGTGAAGCAATGCTTCTCTCTTTTTTAATAATTCTACAATTTCAGATTCTCTAGTCATTTTTACCTCCAAATACAGCCTCTAATTTCTTCAATGTTTTTATCTATTTCTTTTTCCGCATATTTTTCCAATCCTTCAACCACATTTATCGCAGTCATTGGATTATACAAATTTGCAGAGCCTATTTCAACCAAAGTTGCACCTGCCATGATAAATTCAAGCGCATCCTTATAATTTTCAATACCTCCGATGCCGATAACCGGAATATTGACATTCTTTGAAACTTCATAAACCATTCTGAGTGCAATCGGTTTTATGGCAGGACCTGAAAGACCTGCTGTGACATTATTGAAACGTGGTTTTCTCGTTCTTACGTCAATTGCAAGTGCATTGAAAGTGTTTACAAGGGAAACTCCGTCAGCACCGATTTCTTCCATCGTCTTTGCCAATTGAACAATATTTTCAGCATTCGGTGAAAGCTTTATGATTAACGGCTTGTTCTTAACAGCTTTTCTAACTTCTGAAACAACTGTTCTTGCATCTTCGCATCTTATTCCAAAAGCCATGCCGCCCGTTTTTACATTAGGACATGAAATATTAAGTTCAATCGCATCCGCAATCGATTCGTCAAGGAGTTTTGCCCCTTCCACATAGTCTTCAATCGAGTTGCCACCCATATTCGCAATGACATAGTCGTTCACTGTTTTCATCTTCGGAAGTTCGACTTCGATATAATGCTTAACTCCCGGGTTTTCAAGTCCGATTGAGTTCATCATTCCCGAAGTGGTTTCCCAAACTCTTTGACCTTCATTTCCTCTCTTAGGGTTTAGAGTTAAACCCTTTCCGATAATTCCGCCAAGTCTTTTAACGTCATAAAACTGCTCGAAAACATCGCCGAATCCGAAAGTTCCACTCGCCGTCAAAACCGGATTTTTTAATTTTGTTCCAAGAAACATTGTCTCTAATTTATTCATTGAAAATCAACTCCTTAGCTGGAAATACCGGACCCGCTTTGCAGATTCCCTTGCGACCGCCAATCGTATCGCAAAGACAGCTCATGCATGCTCCGAATCCGCATCCCATGTGTGCTTCAAGGCTCACTTGCATGTCCGCATCCGGGCATTTCTTAACGGTAGCTTTGACCATCGGCATCGGTCCGCAAACATAAGTCATTTCATATTTTTCTGCATCGAGTAAATCTAGTGCATAACCTTTGTGGCCAACACTTCCGTCTTCCGTTGCAATGTAAATATTGTCCACATAGTCTTTAAATTCTTCAGTATAATAGCTTCCGCTTCTGTAGCCGACATAAAGGTCAGGTTTTACAGAAAGTTTTTTTGCAAGATATAAGAGCGGTGCGATTCCTGCGGTCCCTGCAAGCAAAGCACATTTTCCTTCCACAGGTTTAAAGCCGTTTCCGAGAGGTCCCATCATTAAAATTTCATCTCCCGGTCTTTTTTTAGAAAAAAGTTCCGTTCCTTTTCCCATAATTTGAATTAAAAAATATAATTTTCCGTCTTTATAGTCTGAAACCGAGATTGGACGACCCATCATCGGATCTGTTGTGTCCGGTTCTCTAAGCATGAAAAATTGTCCCGGTTCGACTGAGACTTCCGCTTCAACCGCCATGACAAAAATTTCATCGTTTAAATGTCTGATTTCACTGATTTTATATGAATTATAACCCGACATTAAAATCCCTCCTCATTTTCAAAACAGCTTCGCGTGTTGCTTCTTCAAAATCCTTGTCCGATTTTTCAAATGCTCTGATAATTCCTCTCGAAGAATTTACAACTCCGCCGTTGCCGTCCTTAAGTAAACTCATTGCGTCCGCAGCTCCACCGCCTTGTGCGCCGTAGCCAGGAATCAAAAAGAATGTGTCCGGGAAACATTCTCTTATAAATTCAGCTTCGCCTGATGCTTTGTTTGTCGCACCTATAACAAAACCGACTTTTCTGTATCCACATTCTCCAACCGTATTTCCCGCCATCTTTTGAATTTTATCGCCGACGATGCTGTAAAAAGGTTTTCCGTTGACATCAATCTCTTCAAAGTCGTTACTACCCGGATTAGAAGTCTTTATAATAACAAAAAGTCCCTTGTCATTTTTTTCGACATATTCCAAATACGGCTCAATTGAATCTAGTCCCATATATGGACTCAATGTCATAATGTCACCTTCAAAATCACCGGAGAAATACGCGTCGGCATATCCCTTTGCAGTCGAAGAAATATCTCCCCTCTTTACATCGTTTATAATTATTATACCACATTTTCTTATATATTCATTGGTACTTTTTAAAGCTCTCATGCCTTCAATACCCAGTGCTTCATAATAAGCAGCTTGCGGTTTATAGCATGCAACCAAATCCTTTGTGGCGTCAATTATCATCTTGTTGTAGTTGAAAATCTTTTCATAGATTGGCTTATCTTCCAAACATTTCGGCATATGTAAAGGATTCGGATCCAATCCTACGCAAATCGGACCCCTTTCCTCCACGCTCTTAAATAATCTATTTATAGACATCTTTTTTACTCATCAAATGGTCGCAGTAATCGCAACGATATGTGCCTGTTTCTGCGTTAACAAGAGTGAAACTTTGTTTCATTCCTCTTTCCACACTTGTGATACATCTTGGATTGTTGCATTCCAAAACGCCTTCAACATGTTCAGGGAGTTTTAGATTTATCTTCTTTACAATTTTTTCGTCTTCAATCACGTTTATTGTGATTTCAGGATCGATAAATCCGAGTGCTGATAAATCAATGTCTAAAACATTTTCGATTTTAATTATGTCTTTTCTTCCAAGTCTTCCGCTTTGTGCATTCATAATGAGCGCAACAGTAAAATCTGCATCTCTTAGTCCAAGATAATCAAATATTTTTAGACCGAGACCGGCGTGAATGTGGTCGATAACTATTCCTCTTTTAATTGAATTTATACTAAGCATTCTTTTCTACCCCCAACAATTTCATAATAAGTGCCATTCTAACGAACATTCCATTCTTAACTTGTCTGAAATACCAAGCTCTTGGATCTTCATCGACTTCGTATGCGATTTCATTTACACGTGGTAGCGGATGAAGAACTGCAAGGTCTGCTTTTGCATTTTTCAATTTTTCTAGATCAAGTACGTATGAATCTTTCAAACGAACATAGTCTGCTTCATTGAAGAATCTTTCTTTTTGAACTCTCGTCATATATAAAACATCGAGTCTGTCGATTACTTCTTCGAGTTTTATGTGTTCTTCATATTCCAAATTGTTTGCATCAAGTACCGTTGCTTTGAAATAATCCGGAACTTGAAGTTCTTCAGGCGAGATTAAAATAAATTTTATATTTTTGTGAATGCTCATTGCTTTAATTAGCGAGTGAACTGTTCTTCCAAATTTCAAGTCGCCGCAAAGACCGATTGTCAAATCGTCAAGTCTGCCCTTACTTTCTCTTATTGTAAACAAGTCCGTAAGAGTTTGAGTCGGGTGTTGGTGTCCGCCGTCTCCTGCGTTAATGAGCGGAACATATGTGAATTCTGCAGCGAAATTCGGAGCTCCTTCTTTCGGATGTCTCATTGTGATGATGTCGGAATAAGAGCCGACAGTTCTTATTGTGTCTCTCAAAGATTCGCCCTTCGCAACAGAAGATGAGCCCGGCTCCGAAAAACCAATAACTTCGCCGCCAAGTCTTAACATGGCTGCTTCAAATGAAAATCTGGTTCTCGTGCTGGGCTCATAAAATAGAGTTGCTAATAATTTGCCTTTACAAACGTCAAGGTAATCAACAGGGTTTTCTTTAATTTTTTGTGCTAAATCCATAACTTCGTCTAACTCGGCCATACTGAAATTCGTAGGGTCGATGTAATTTCTTCCTTTAAGCATAATACCTCCTCAAAACAAACAAAATTCTATCGTTCAATTTAACTTTTCTATATATTTTACACGAATCGAAAAATTTTGTCAATAGAAAAACAGAAAAAATTTTCAATTTCAAAAAATTTTTTTCATGATTTAAAAAATCGGAGCAAAAAATTCACTCCGATAATAATATTTTAATTCGCAATTTTTATAACTTCAATATTGTTTCTGTTTAAAAGTTCAAGTGCATAATCGTCAATTCTATAGCTGTTTTCATAAACTATTCTATTTATGCCCGCTTGAATGAGACTCTTCGTGCAATTTAGACACGGAAAATGCGTAACATAGGCCGTACAACCTTTGACCGAAATCCCTTCCTTCGCACAATATAAAAGCGCATTCATTTCGGCGTGAATAGTTGCAATGCAGTGTCCGTCTCTCATGGTGTGACCGACGTCGATGCAGTGAGGATTTCCGCTGACGCTTCCGTTATATCCGGTCGAAACAATTCTATGGTCCGAATTTACAAGAACACAACCGACAAATGCACGGTCGCAAGTTGACCTTTCAGCAACTTTTCTTGTAATATCCATAAAATATTCATCCCAACTTTGTCTCATTTAAAGTCCCTCCGCGAAAGAAACAATTCTTTCGTCTGTTTGTTCATCCCAAGTGCCCGTTTCCTTATTTATTGAAACAAACAAATCCTTCGGATAAAATTTCACTCCAAGCATTGCTAAAATTCCCTTTAAATCCTTTTGCATTCTTGCAGTTCCGATAAATGAAAGCGTTGCTCCGCAAACCGCTGCAGATTTTCCGATGATTGCCGGTTTATTGTCGCCATAAGGACGGCTGAGCCAGTCAATCGCATTTTTAAGAGTACCCGGAACTGTATAGTTGTATTCCGGGCTCACAAAAACAATTCTGTCAGAAGAAACAACTTTTTCTCTTAAATCACTTACAACTTTCGGCGGGTTTGCTTCAAGGTCTTCGTTCATAAAAACCATATCGTTTAAACAGATGACTTCCCCACCTGTCACTTCTTGCATTCTTTCAGCTAATTTTTTGTTGTACGAATCTTTTCTCAGTGAGCCGACAATATAAACAACTTTACTCATGCTCAATCTCTCCTTTAAAAATTTCCCCGGTCTTAATGTCTACAGTAATAATGTCTCCCGTCTTAATATTCTTCGTCGCATCGGCAACTCCGACTATTGTCGGGACTTTTAGATTAAGTCCGATTATTGCACCGCTACTAGTAAGTCCACCCTCTTCTGTAACAATCGCTCCCGCTCTTCCGGCAAACGAAACCATATCTCTTTCCATGCCGATTGTAACAATAATATCTCCGTCTTTAAAATCGCTCAACAGTTCTTCAGCAGAATTTGCAATAACTGCTCTTGCGGTAACCTTTCCGGCTCCGATTCCCATTCCTTTTCCTAACATCTTTGACAATATCTCGACTTTAAGCATATTGGTTGAACCGCTTTTTCCAATCGGTAACCCTGCTGTTAAAACAACGAGATCTCCTTCCTTTAATATATTTTCCATGCATTTATTGATGCCTTCTTCAAATATTTTGTCAGCATCTTTGCCTTCACTAACTAAAATTGGATAAACACCCCACTCAAGTGAAAGTTTTCTCAAAACTCTCTCACTTGGCGTTATCGCAATTACATCAGTCTGCGGTCTGAATTTTGAAATAGCTCTTGCGGTGCCGCCGCTTTTTGAGAGACTTATAATCGCACTCGCTCCCAAATTGTTCGCAATATTAACGGCGCTGTTTGCAATCGAATTCGTAATGCCGAGCGAATGCTTTTCCGCAAACATTCCCGAAACTCTCCTGTATTCCTCGCCGTCTTCGGTCGAAATAGCAATTCTCGCCATCATATCGACAGATTTTTCCGGATATTTTCCCGCAGCCGTTTCACCAGAAAGCATGACTGCACTTGTTCCGTCAATTATTGCATTTGCAACGTCCATCACTTCCGCTCTCGTCGGTCTCGGATTTCTTATCATCGAGTCGAGCATCTGCGTCGCTGTGATTGAGATTTTTCCCGCCTCATTACATTTTTTTATGAGTTCTTTTTGAACATGCGGGATTTCTTCCGGATTTATCTCTACCCCAAGGTCTCCTCTTGCAATCATAATCCCATCTGAAACTTCGAGAATCGCATCCATATTGTGAACACCTTCCCTATTTTCTATTTTAGAAATCAATCCGATTTTATAGCCGTTGTTTTCCTCAAGAATCCTCCTTATAGAAAGCACGTCTTCTCTAGTTCTTATAAAACTTGCAGCAATGTAGTCGACGTCATTTTTTATACCGAAAATTATATCGCTTATGTCGCTTGACGTAAGCGCCGGAAGTTTCACCTTTGCATCCGGAATATTAACGCCTTTTCTGTCAGAGAGTTCTCCGCTGTTTACTGCGACCATGTGCACATTCTTTTCATCTTTATCTACAATTTTAAATTCGACAAGTCCATCGTCAATCAAAACTCTACCACCGACAACTACATCATTTGAAATGTCTTTATATGAAACCGAAACTTTCGTCTCATCGCCATAAACATCTTCCGTTGTAAGCGTGAAATTTTGACCTTGTTCAATATTTATCTTGCCGTTTTTAAAAGTTCCGATTCTTATTTCAGGCCCCTTCGTATCAAGCATTATTGCAACCGGCACATTTAGTTTTTCTCTGATTTTTTTAATCCTATCGATTCTAATCTGATGCTCTTCATGTGTGCCATGAGAAAAATTAAGTCTCATGACATTTACTCCAAGATTTATAAGTTTCTCGAGCATTTCCTCCGAGTCCGAAGCCGGACCGATAGTTGCAACAATTTTTGTTTTTTTCAAAATACCCCTCCTATTTTAAATGGACAATATCTTTGCGATGTCAAGCATCTTTGAATTGAAAATTTTATCCTTTGATAGTGCCTCTTCAATGTTTTGCATAAACAGCTCGTTTGATCTCATCCCAAGAGAAAGCCCCGACTGGCCGTTTATTAAAAGCATTACTGCTTCATATCCCATTCTACTCCCCAAAATTCTATCAAAAACTGTTGGAGTGCCACCACGTTGAACGTGACCCAAAACGGTGACTCTAGTTTCGATTCCCGTGCGCTCCTCTAAAACATCTCTAAGCTTGTATGTGTCGGTCGAACCCTCAGCAACGACAATAATGTGGTGTCTTTTGCCACGTTTTTTACCGCTTATAGCCTTCGAAACAAGTTCTTCAATATTCACCGGCTCTTCCGGAACGAAAATCGTTTCCGCACCGCCGGCAAGCCCGGAATAAAGTGCGATATCTCCGCAGTTTCTTCCCATTACCTCGACAATATTTGCCCTGCCGTGTGCCGATGAAGTGTCACGCAACTTGCTTATCGCGTCCGCAACAGTTTCAAGCGCCGTCATAAATCCGATTGTGTAATCCGTATATCCTAAATCGTTGTCAATTGTCGCCGGAATCGAAATTGTTTTAACTCCGAGTCTATGAAGAGATAAAGCCCCTCTCATGCTTCCGTCGCCGCCAATAACTACAACACCGTCAATCTTATTTTTCTGAAGTGAAGCGAGAGCTTTTTGTCTCCCTTCATCCGTCATAAACTCATCCGACCTTGCAGTGCCTAAAATTGTACCGCCTCTGTGAATTATATCCGCTACACTCGAGAGCTCCATCTTAAAAATATCACCGTTTATGAGACCGTTGTATCCCATCTTAACGCCGTAAATTTCTATGTTGTTGTAAATAGCCGTTCTTACAACAGCTCTTATCGCGGCGTTCATGCCCGGTGCATCGCCGCCGCTTGTTAAAATTGCAATTCTTTTCATATCTATTCCGCGACCTTTACATTCGCCTCTCCCAAAATTTTCTTTAAACTTTCGAGATTTTCCTGCGTAGCATTTAAATTTGCCGCTTCCGGAAAAACTCCGCTTTCACCGGTTTCTTCAAAATAAAAAACCGCCTCCGTCGTTCCCGGATTTCTTCTGATGAAATCCTTTGCAGTGTCGAGAACTGTGTCTCCACACCCTTTTATTACCCTCAAGTAAACCTTCTCAATCAAAGAGAGCGGCTCAATATCATTCACAATTACATTCGGCTCTCTAACATCGCTGTAATTTATAGTCCCTCGAATCACAAGCTTTGCGCCTGATCTTATATATCGCTCCAGCTTTGCAAATTGCGACGGGAAAACGACCGCTTCAATAAGCCCCGTTAAATCTTCAAAACTTATAATCGCCATCTTTTCATTCTTTCTCGTGAGTGTAACTTTGTAGTCCTTGATAAAACCTGCAAGGCTTACCCTTGAAAACCTCATAGCAACTCCATTTGAAATATAATCTTCGTAGCTTTCAAAAATATCATTTCTGGTCGTCGATGAAACCTTTTTAATTATGTCCTCATATTGTTTCAATGGATGACTCGAAACATAAACTCCAAGCATTTCCCTTTCTTTAGCAAGAAGCTCGTCGTCATCAAACTCCTCATAATGAGCGGTTTGCTCTTTTGCACTTCCCGCTCCACCGAACATTGAAAACTGACCCTCGATATTCGATTTTCTTTCAAGCGAAAGTGAAGATACAATGCCCTCGTATGTGTTTAGTGCTGTGCGTCTGTTTATTCCTAGCGCATCGAAAGCCCCGGAATATATCAAAGATTCGATTGAGCGTTTGTTTAAAGCTGTTTTATCAATCGAGTAAACTCTGTCAAACATTTCTTTCATACTTTCAAACTTGCCCTTTTCGCGCGCCGTCATAATCGCACGCACCGTATTCACTCCGAGACCTTTAACTCCTTTTAATCCGAATCTAACTCCGTCCCCTTCTGTTTTAAAAGCCCAGTTCGACTCGTTCACAGACGGTTTTAAAATCGTCACTCCGAATTTTCTCGCTTCGTCTACATAAAGTTGCATTTTCGATTGGTCTCCTGCAATAGAGGTCAAAATGCTTGCAAAAAATTCTTTCGGATAGTGAACCTTGAGCCACGCAGTTCTCCACGCGTCAAGACTATAAACTGCCGAGTGCGATTTATTAAACGCATATTTTGCAAAGTCTATCATATCGTCATAGATGCCGTTTGCAAGTTTGGCGCTGAAGCCTTTTTTAATTGCTCCGTCAACAAAAATAGGACGCTCTCTTTCCATGACATCCATTTTCTTTTTACTCATCGCACGTCTTATATTGTCAGCCTGTCCAAGCGTGTAGCCTCCGACTTTTTCAACAATTGCCATAACCTGTTCTTGGAAAACGATGACACCATAAGTGTCCTTCAAAATTTCTTCCAAAATCGGATGCCCGTAGTTTACTTTCTCCTCGCCGTTTTTTCTCCTGCAAAAATCCGGAATTGAGTTCATAGGTCCCGGTCTAAAAAGCGAGTTTGCCGCAATCAAATCTTCAAATCTCTCGACTTTAAGTTCTTTCAAAAAGTTTCGCATTCCCGGCGATTCAAATTGAAAAACACCGATTGTATTCACGTCTCTGAAAAGTTTGATTGTTTCAGAATCCGTCAAGGACATATCTTTAAATGTGACTTCTTTGTTATAGTTTTCTTTAATCATTTTGATTGCATCGTCTATAACGGTTAGAGTTCTAAGCCCCAAAAAATCCATCTTTAATAGACCCAATTCTTCAAGAGTTGTCATGTCGAACTGCGTGACCAAAATATCTGATGCGATTGCAAGCGGTGCATATTCAACGAGCGGATTTTTTGAAATAACAACTCCCGCCGCATGAGTAGAAATATGTCTTACATGTCCTTCAATACGCTTGCTGAAATTTATAAGTTTTTTTACATCTTCGTTTGTTTCATAAAATTCTTTAAGCTCCGGATTTTGCTCCAACGCTTTGTCGATTGTCATATCTAGAGCAAACGGAACCATCTTCGCCACTCTGTCCACAAAGTTATAATTTAAACCGAGTACACGACCCACATCACGAATCGCGCCCTTCGCCTGCATAGTTCCGAAAGTTGCAATTTGCGCAACTTGGTTTTCTCCGTATTTTTCCCGGACATATTCGATGACCTCGCCTCGCCTTTCATAGCAAAAGTCGATGTCGATATCCGGCATTGTGACCCTTTCCGGATTTAGAAATCTTTCGAAATATAAATCGTATTTTAATGGGTCCATGTCGACGATGCCGAGCGCATAACATACAATCGAGCCAACGCTCGAACCTCGTCCCGGTCCGACAGGAATCCCCTTCTTTTGTGCAAACAAAATAAAGTCCTGCACAATAAGGAAGTAGTCGACAAATCCCATGCTCTTTATAATCCCCAGTTCATGCTCCATTCTCTCAAGAACCGGTTCCGGAATTTTTCCGTCAACTCCGTATCTTTCCATCAAGCCTTCAAGCGTCACTCTCTTCAAATATTCAAAGTGATCTTCACCGTTCGGCACTTCGAAATTCGGCAAATGATAGTGACCAAATTCAAATTCCACATTGCACTTTTCCGCGACTTCTTCAGTGTTTGAAATAGCTTCCGGAATGTCCACAAATCTTTCAGCCATTTCTTCTTCACTCTTAAAATAAAACTCGTCGGATTCAAACTTCATCCTGTCCTCGTCCTGTAAAGTCTTTCCTGTCGCAATCGCCATAAGTATTTCCTGAATCATGGCATCTTCTTTGTTTAAATAGTGACAGTCGTTAGTTGCGACAATTTTTGTCCCGGTGTTCTTCGAAAGCTCCTTAAAAAAATTCTTCACAAGTGTTTCATCTTGAATACCGTGGTTTTGAATTTCAAGATAAAAATCATCGCCGAAAATTCCTTTGTAAAATTCAAACGCTTCTCTTGCGCCCTTCAAATCGCGATTCAAATATTTTCTTTGAATCTCACCGCTTAGGCATGCCGAAAGTGCGACAAGTCCTTCGCTGTGCTCTTTCAAAAACTCGCGGCTGATTCTCGGTTTGTAATAAAAACCGTTTTGCCAGCTTTCTGTTGAAATTTTAAACAGATTTTTAAGCCCGTCATTGTTTTTGCATAACAAAATAAGGTGATAGTACTCCTTGTCCTCAGGAGTTTTGCTTTTGTGATCACCTTTAGATATATAAATCTCAGAGCCTATTATAGGCTTGATTCCCTCTTTTTTCAGTGCTTTGTAAAAATTAACCGCTCCGAACATGTTGCCGTGGTCGGTTATTGCAACTGATTTCATATTCAGTTCTTTCGCCCTTTTAACCAAATCCTCTATTTTTATCTCGCCGTCGAGAAGTGAGTACTCGGTGTGAAGATGCAAGTGAGTAAAAGCCATAATTGCCCCTTTTCTATTGTTCTTTTCTGATTCTTATACGTGAAATTGTGCAGCCCTCAGCTCTTTCAATCACAAACTCGTATCCGTCGGCATAATATACCTCACCGCGTTTTGGAAATTTCCCGGCAAGTCCAATGACAAAGCCGCCGATTGATTCATAGTCGTCGCTTGTAAAATTTGTGCCAAGTGCGTCATTCACATCTTCAAGGTCCATATCACCTTTAACTGAATACTGTCCCTTTGAAATGCGTCGCACCGGTGTGCTCACTTCGTCATATTCATCATCGATATCTCCGACAATTTCTTCAACGATGTCTTCAATAGTGACAAGTCCGGAAGTTCCACCGTACTCGTCAACCAAAATTGCAATAGTACTTTTGTGTTTTTTTAAATCTGTCAAAAGCTTGTAGCTTGAATTTGATTCAAATTGAAAATATGCCGGTCTCAAAATACTCTTTAAATTAAATGATTCCTTTTTTTGTCCAACCAAATCTTTCACATATAAAAGCCCTACAATGTCGTCTATATTTTCTCCAACAACCGGCAATCTCGAAAAGTGTGTATCCTTAACCATATTTAATAGGTCGTCGTAAGTAATATCAATCGGAACTGCGACAATCGAAGTCCTCGGTGTCATAATGTCGCTTGCTTTTGAATCGGTTAAATCGAAAACATTTTCAATCATATCTTTTTCCGAAGATTCAACAATGCCCTCTTCGTGTCCTTCATTTAAAATTCCAATCAAATCGTCTTCTGTTATCTTTTCTCCCTCTTCCTCTTTTAAGAAAAGCTTTGTAAGAGCTGTGAAAAATATATTTATAGGCGTTAAAATCACAACGAAAAATTTTATAATAGGTGCAACAAAAAGGCCATAGTTCAATGCATTATTTCCCGCTAATGTTTTCGGAAGAATTTCTCCAAAAATGAGTAGAGTCACCGTCATAACAATAGTGGAATAAGTCACACCTCTTCCGCCGAATTTCGAAACAAAGTAAAGTGTTGAAATACTCGGCGCAATAATATTTACTATATTGTTTCCAATCAAAATTGCAGAAATCGTCTTTGCGGAATTTTCAATCAAATCATTGTAAATTATTGCATTTCTATTCCCTTCATCTATGTATTTTCTAAGCTTATATGATTTAGTTGAAGTTACAGCCGTTTCCGATGAAGAAAAAAATGCGCTGAACATAATTAAAAAAACAATAAAAATCAGTTCCATAAATACTCCTTTAAATAATAGTAAACCCTTTACTAAATTATATTATAAATCATGCTTATTTTCAAGTGTGATAACTTGAACATTTCGCCGTTTTTGCAATTGTAATAATGATTAAAATATGTTAGAATAAAAAGTGTGTGAAACACTATTTCAAATTGGAGGTGCATCAATTGTGCATGAAAGAAATGACATTTAGAGACTTGGTCCAAAAAAGATACTCTTGCAGAGATTTTTTGGATACTGAAATTGATAAAAATATTTTAGACGAAATTGCTGACGCAGCACGACTACAACCTTCTGCCGTCAACTCACAACAATATAAAATACATATTTGCACTAAAAATGCAGCACGACGTGTTTCAAAAGCAAGAGGTATGTATAACAGGTTCATAGAAAATGTGCCTGCTTTTATTGTTATCACTGAAGACAGAAGAAATATTGCATTAAAAGCTATAAATCTTGCCCAATACAACGATTGGGTACCGATAGATATCGGAATCGTCGTTTCCGCGATTTGCTACAGAGCTCTTGAGCTTGGAGTTTCGAGTTGCATTCTCGGGCTTTACAAAGAAAAAGAGATTCAGGAAATTATCGGCGACAAAAATAAAGTTGCAATTGTAATCGCGCTGGGTTATCAAAAGGAGGAAAAAGATAGACCGAAAAAACGTCGCAGCTTCGACGAGATTTGCGTCTATCACGAAGAATAATTTACGCGAGGTTTTATGAAAAACATAAAAAAATACTATAATTTAATAAAAAAATACAGATATGCTCTCTTCTTTGCGCTTATGTTAAACATTTTTTCCGCTTACGGTTCAATTATTATACCTAAGTTCATCGGAGAGATGGCGGACTTGGTTAAAAACGGAGCTTTGACAAATGAGATTTTGAAACGAGATGTCTATGTTCTATTGTTTATGTCGATATTTATTTATCTGTCGAATGCAATTTGGAATTATTTAATCTTCAGAAACTACTACTATGTAAACGCAAATCTCAAAAAGATGATTTTGAGTAAATCGCTTTTTCAAAGTCCGGTTTTTTTCAAACGAAATCATATAAGTGAAATAATAAACAAGGCAACATCGGACACAATGCGTGTCGCAGATGTTGTGGGCTACGGATTTATGACCGTCGTTGACGGTGCAGTATTTCCAATATTAATATTTATCTATATGGCAAGGATTTCAATTCTTTTGGCACTCATTTCCATGATTGCACTTCCTGTAATGGTTTTTGTAATAACGAAAATCTCAACAAAATACGATCCGGCTTATGAAGCATATCAAAGAAGTTTAGACACTTTGAACCAAAAGACTATCGAGGACATGAGTGCAATAAAGGTTATTAAAGCTTTCGTTGTCAGCAAAGTAAGAAAAGAAAATTACCTTAAGTCTGTCGACGACAATTTGGCAAAGGACTTGCGACTCACAAAGCTAACGGCACTTTATGTTCCGGTTACAGAGATAGGTATTGGCTTTTTCTCAATTGTCGCTTTCATTGTCGGGGCATCACTTATAAAGCACGGAAATCTTTCATACGGTCAACTTGTAACCTTCTCACTCTATCTCTATTTTCTCGAATGGCCTGCTTATGCTCTTTCGGATTTGATAGTTGTTTTAAAAGAAGGAAACACATCTCTAAGAAGAATAGGTGAAATACTCGACTATGACGACGACTTCAGAGAATACAAAGGCACTGAAAAAATTAAATCCATAGATAAAATTGAAATAAATAATGTTTATTTCTCATATCCCGGAAATGACAGCTTTGAATTGAAAAATATAAATCTTTCATTTCAAAAAGGCAAGAGATATGGAATTGTCGGAAAAACCGGAAGCGGCAAGACGAGTTTGTTGCGCGTTATTATAAACGAATATCCGAATTTCAGCGGCCATGTTAAGATCAACGGCTCAGACATCAAGGAAATTTCTCTCGACGATTTAAAGAAAAACATCGGATACGTACCACAGGAGCACTTTCTATACTCGAAAACTATAAAAGAAAATATTGCTTTCTACAGAGATGCGACGGATGTGGAAGTAAAAAATGCGATAAAAGTTTCAGACTTTGAAAAGGATATCAGCTCCCTTCCTCTTGGAGTGTACACACTCTCAGGCGAGATGGGCGTTTCCCTTTCAGGAGGACAAAAACAACGTGTCAGTTTGTCACGCGCCGTTTTAAAAGACGTCGACATGCTCGTGCTTGACGACGTGCTTTCTGCTGTCGACAACAAAACTGAGCAAAATATTTTGGAAAATTTGGAAAAACTTATGGGCGACAAAATTGTCGTCATGTCGAGCCACAAGATAAGTGCAATAAAAGACTGCGACGAAATCATCGTGCTTGACGACGGAGAAATTATCGAAAGCGGAACTTATGACGAGCTTCTCGATAATAAAGGCTGGTTCTATGAACAAGCCATGATTCAGGAGGTCAGCCATGAGTAATCTATATAACGAAAAAACATTTAGAAAAGGCACACTGAAACTGATTTACAAAACTTTCAAATCGGTCAAGTGGTCGCTCATGTTGGGCGTTGTTCTCTCACTCGGAACAACGGCTCTGACACTTGTCACTCCGCTCTTTTTACAAAAATTGATCGACAAGGAAATCGATCCGAAAGTCGGAATAAAAGATTCAAAAAGCTTTTTCACAACTGCAGCAATATATCTTTTTATGATACTTTTATGCAATACACTTAGCTTTTTGAAACAATATCAACTAAAAAGAACTTCAAACAAGGCGAGCCATTTCTTGAGACGCGATTTATATGACCACTCTCTTAACCTTCCGCTCTCGTTCTTCGACAGAACACCTGTTGGAAAAATAAGCGGACGTATCGTCGGAGACGTTGAAGAAATAAAAAATATGTTCTTTCTCGGATTTGACGGAATGTTTTCCGCAATCTCCTTCATTCTCGCCTCGATAATATATGTTCTTACAATCGACTACAGAGCGGCACTTGTTCTTACAATGCCTATTCCGATTCTAATTGTTCTTATCTATGTCTACAACAAATATAGTGCAAAATATAATATCGAATATAGAAAAGGCGAATCGAAATTAATTGCCGATCTAAATGAACATCTTCACGGCTCGGACATAATACGTGCATACGGCGTTTCAGAAGGTGTGAACGAAGAGTTCTCAAAACTAAATCAGAAGCAATTTAAAATCGGAACAAAAATCGAAACATTCGACTCTTTCTTTTCATTCAACATCTCTGACCTGCTTTCAAATATTTCAACACTTCTAATACTCATCATCGCCGGATATTCATTTTTAAACGGAACGAATACAATTTCCATCGGATTTATGATTGTACTCCTAAATTACAACGGAAATATCTACGATATGATTCAAGCGGTTTTGAGACGAATAAATGTCATTGAAAAGGCACTCGCTTCGAGTCACCACTTGGTTGAATTTATGGAAGAAGAACATGAATTTGACGGCGATGTTGAAATTGCCGATATAAAAGGCGATGTAGAACTTAAAGACGTTTCATTTTCATATATCAAGGACAATCCTGTCCTACACAATATCGACATAAGTGCACCGCACGGTTCAAAAACTGCAATTGTCGGTGACACCGGCTCTGGTAAAAGCTCGATTATAAACCTTATATTCCGCTTCTATAACCCGGATAGCGGTGTCATCTCGATTGACGATACTGATATATCGAAACTGTCGAAAGAATCGTTTAGAAAGAAAATGGCGCTTGTCCTTCAAGATCCGTTTATCTTCAATGACACTTTGAGGAACAATGTAACACTCGGAGAAAAATTTACAGACGATGAAATAATAAATGCGATGAATCTTGCGGGCGGTGAAATGATTCTAAAACGATTAAGAAAAGGTCTCGACACCCACTTAAACGGCGAAGGCGTCGGACTCTCACTCGGTGAAAAACAAATCGTCACGTTCGCACGCACAATCATCCGCGACCCGAAAATATTGGTGCTTGATGAAGCTACCGCATCAATCGACACCGAAACTGAAAAGCATATTGAAGAAGGACTTAACCACCTTATGGAAGGAAGAACCTCATTCATTATCGCTCACCGTTTATCCACTATAAGACACTGCGACAATATAATTGTTCTTGAAAAAGGAAGAATTATAGAAATGGGTACGCACGACGAATTGATGGATAAAAAAGGAAAATACTTCTCTCTTGCGACAAAAGAAGAAGAAGAAGAAAAAGAAGAAGAAAAAGAAGAAGAAAAAGAAAAAGAACCTGAGAAATAATTCTCAGGTTCTTTTTTCGTGATAAAAAATATACTAGGAGTTTAGGTGTTTAAGTCAAAATTTAAAAATTACATAGGGAAAATAATTTAACATCTCAACAATATTTAAACTCCGGAAAGTGGATTACTCCGCAAGTTTTTTGCCCAAAGCGATACATTTTTCAATCGCTTCAGCGTCAGGGTTATCATATGCTGCAAGTGAACCGATAAGATTGATTCCGTCATTTGTGCATTCTTCAGCCCAATTTATCATCCATTCACCTGTATTCCATTCATAGGAACCGAATATTGCAACTGGTTTTGTTTTTAATACAGGTTTTGCATCGTCAAAAAACGGTCTGAACTCTTCTTCTTCGAGTTCTTCGGCTCCCATTGCAGGGCAACCGAGTGCAATTCTGTCAGCGTCTGTCAAATCCTTTTCGTCAAAACCCGCGGAAAGATTTATAAGCTTTGTCTCTGCTCCCGCTTCGGATGCTCCTTGCTGAATTGCTTCAGCCATCCTCGCGGTGTTTCCTGTTCCCGACCAATAAATAATCGTTACTCTCATAATTGCCTCCTTAAACATCGGTTAGTCATCGCTAACTGTATTAAGTATAGCATATAAAAATTTGTTTTTTTATATTTTATCACTGTTTAAAAAATAATTTTATGAAATAATAAAATAAATTTATTGATGATTAATATGGAAGTTTTTATAATTCTTTATCTACACCGGTTAACTTTCTAATTTTAAATTGATATCGCTCAACTGATCAAAATGACTTTTGTATAAACCTTACAAATCAAAATGACTTTTGTATAAACCTTACAAATCAAAACTACTAAATTTCCAATAAAAAAGCACCCCTTTCGGGATGCCTATAATCTTATTTTGCCAATTTTTCTCCGAGTGCCTTGCATTCTTCAATAGCATCGTCGTCCGGATTGTCATAAGCTTTCAATGCTTCGATAGGAGTGATTCCATTTTCTTCCATTTCAGCTTTCCATGTTTCAATCCATTCGCCTTCGTTCCATGCATATGAACCGAAAATTGCAACTTTTTTATTTTTTAGTTCATCCATATTTTCTTCGAGATATGGTCTGAATGTTGTGTCTTCTATCTCTTCATCACCTTTTGCAGGACATCCGAGTGCTACTGCATCTGCGCTTGTGATGTCTTCAGATGTTGCATCATTTACATCTACCAAATTTGCTTCAGCTCCTGCATTTTCGATGCCTTCAACAATAGCATTTGCCATTGCTTCGGTGTTTCCTGTTTCTGTGTAATAAATTACGCTTACTTTCATATTTTCCTCCTTGTATATCAATGAAATTGTTCATTCTTATTATACAATAGTTATACCCATTTCGCAACTCTATAAACATAAATAATTTTAAAAGTTAGTCATCCCTAACCTTGAAAAAAATTTAATTCTAATATATAATATAAGTATAGACTATGAGAGGAGGGTTTTATGCTATGAATTATTTGGCAATCAGTCAACTTTTAAGACCGGAAACATATTTTCTATGCAAAGAAAAACTCGATGAAGAGTTGTCAAACATCAACAACGAAGAAGATTTAAGATTGCATATAACGGAATTAAACACTTTCCTTTATACAACTTATGTCGTTAAATACCAAAAAAATTATAATCATACATTTGTAAATAATAGAGAAAGAATATTAAATGCAAAAGGAGATGAAGAACTACGAGAAATTTCAAATTCAATCCTTGACTCATACAAGGAAATTTCAGACGAAGTTCTTCAAAATAACGACGATAAATTAATCCGAGAAGTTATAAATGAAATAAATGAAAACTACTTCAATAAGGTTACATTGAAACAAATATCAGACACGCACAATGTTACAGAAAATTATTTGTGCAGGCTTTTCAGCGAAAAGACCGGCTACAGATTTTGTGAGTATCTTAATTCACTGCGTGTAAAAAAAGCGAAAGAAATGCTTATAGAAGGCTCAAAGAGCCTTGACTATATTAGTGATGTCTGCGGTTTCAGTAGCCAGTCACATTTCTCCGTGACTTTCAAGAAATACTATAATATTTCCCCTGGAAAGTACAAACTTGCAATCAAAAATCAAAAGATGAAGCAAATACTCTAGAAGCCCGAAAGGCTTCTTTTTTTTTTTTAGAATTACATAAACACATCAAAAAAGACTCCACTTAATTGTGGAGCCTTCTATTTTAAGCGTTAGTTGTTTCTTCCGCTTTTTCTTCTTTAGCTTTTTCAGCAGCTTGTTGTGCTTTTTTTGCCTTTAATGCTTCTATTTCTTCCGGAGTTAAAACTTTCTTCGGTTTTTCCGGACGATCGTCGTGAATTGTCTTCATAGGACAATTCTTAACGCATGTCTTACAATCTATACATCCTGAGTAGTCGATGTGAGCCAAGTTGTTTTCAAACTTGATTGTTTGTTTCGGACATTTCTTTACACAGATTTGACATCCAATACAACCGACTTTACAATTTTCTCTTACAGTCTTGCCCTTATCTTGTGAAGCACACTTGATAACAGTGTGTCTGTCATAAGGCATGAGTTCAATAATTTTCTTCGGACAAATCACAACACATTTATTACATGCTTTACATTTGTCTTTTATAATGTGAGCAACTCCGTTTACCATTTCAATTGCATCGAACGGACAAACGTCTTTACATGTTCCACATCCTAAGCAGCCATATGAGCAAGCTTTGTTTCCGCCGCCAATTTGTGCCATATATCTGCAGTCTTTAATACCGTAGTATTTATATTTATCTTTTGCAAGGTCGCAAGTTCCGTTACATCTAACAACGGCAACTTGTCTTACAACTTCTCCGGCTTCAGAGCCTAAAATTGCAGCAACTTTTTGTGCAACGGCATTTCCGCCAATTGGACAAGCATTTGTTGGGGCTTTCCCTTCTGCTATAGCGTTTGCAAGTCCTTCGCATCCCGGAAATCCGCAAGCACCACAGTTTGCACCTGGCAAAACACCGAGAATGTTTCCGACAACCGGATTCATCTTAACTGCAAAAACTTTTGATGCAATAGACAATAAAACACCGAACAATAAGCCCAAAACTCCAAGAACTAAAATAGGTTTTAAAATTTCCATTATAAACCTCCTATACTAATCCTGCAAAGCCTGTGAAAGCGATACTCATAAGACCTGCAGCAATAAGTGCAAGAGGGAATCCCTTTAGTGGCTTTGGAACGTCAATAAGTTCAAGTCTTTCTCTGAGCGAACTGATAAGAATGAGTGCGAGTCCGAAACCGATTGAGGCACCAAGTGCGTTTGCAACGGTTTTGAAAAGGCTGTAGTCATTTTGAATGTTTATGATTGCAACACCGAGAACCATACAGTTCGTTGTAATAAGTGGTAAGAAAACACCCATTGCTTGATAAAGTGCAGGTGATAATTTCTTTATAACCATTTCTACAAATTGTACCAAACTTGCAATGACAAGAATAAATACAATGGTTTGCAAATATTGCAAGTTATATACGTCAAGTATTGCCTTTTGTATGCCCCATGTGATGACAGAAGCAATTGTAACAACGAATGTTACAGCAGCAGCCATACCGGTTGCAGTTTCAACTTTTGAAGAAACACCAAGGAATGGACATATTCCCAAAAATTGACTGAATACATAGTTATTTACAAAAATTGTTGAAATAATAATTTGAAATGCGTTCATACTTATGCCTCTTTCCTTTGTTTAAATGCATTTAATGCAAATATCATAAGTCCCAAAATGATGAATGCTCCCGGTGGCATTGCGAAAAGTTTCATCGGGTTGAATCCCGGAAGAACTGTATATCCCAAAAGTTTGCCTGAGCCGATTAATTCTCTGAAAAATGCAAGAATTACAATTGCTACTAAATATCCGAATCCGTTTGAGAATCCGTCAACGATTGATGGGAAAATTGTATTCTTTGATGCAAAGCTTTCAGCTCTTGCCAAAATCAAACAGTTAACAACGATCAAAGGAATAAATAGACCCAGTGATGCGTAAACTGCCGGAATGTATGCGTTCAAGAACATATCTACGAGTGTAACGAAAGTTGCGATAACAACAATGTAAATAGGAATTCTGATCTTGCTTGGAACAACTTTTCTGATGAGAGAAATTGTCAAGTTGGAAAGTGTTGTAACAAATATAACTGCAAGTCCCATTGCGATTGCGTTTTGAATATTTATTGAAACAGCAAGAACTGAACATAAACCTATAAGTTGAACAAGAACAGGATTATTGTTAATAATACCGTCTTTGATAATCTTTTTATAATTCATTTTCAATCTCCTTGTATGTGTCAATAGCTAAGTTTACAGCTGCGATTACACCTCTGCTGCTGACGGTTGAACCCGTAATTTTTTCAACATCTTGGGCATCTTTTTTTGTTGCAACCAACTTAACATTTTCTGTAGCACTTAAATCTTTAAATTCGGCTTGGAAATCTTCATTTTCAATTTTTGTACCGATATCAGGAGTTTCTTTGTGTTTTAAGATTTTTATACCAACGATTTTGCCATCTTTAACACCGGTCATGATTGTGATATCTCCACCGTATCCGCCGCCTTTTGTAGTGATAAGAACACCAATTGTGGAGCCGCCTTTTTCAGCTTTAACAACGTCCACAAGTTTGTTGTGTGTCTTTTGAAGTTCAGCCAATTTAGCAGCGTCGAAAGCTTTGAATTCGTCGGCATCTTCAATCAATTCTCTGTATGCTCTTTCAGTTTGTTCTTTTTCTCTTTGTTCAATTATTGGGGCTGTAATTTTATTTGTAAATCCAAGAATGCCAGCCGCAAAAACAGAAAACAAAAGTAAGATAATACCTAATTTAATAGTTTCTTTCATTATTTTTTAGCCTCCCCGAAAATTCTTGGTCTTGTGAGTCTGTCGATTAAAGGAACAAATGTATTCATAATGAGTATTGAATAACTGACCCCTTCAGCCATACCGCCTCTAACTCTTATTAGTGCAGTGAGAACCCCGCATCCAATAGCAAATATAGCTCTGCCCAAATTGCTTATCGGTGCAGTTGCGAAATCGGTTGCCATAAAACATGCACCCAAAATCAAACCACCGCCGAGTAGGTGATATAGTAAAGCTTCTCCTCTGATGCCTTGTATAAAGAGCATGCACATTGTGGATAAAATATAAATGACAGTGATTTTCCAATCTGCAATCTTTTTAATTGCAAGATATAAGAAACCTATGATAAGTAAAACTGTTGCAGTTTCTCCGAGAACACCGCCGATATTACCGATGAGCATATCCTTTATGCTTGGAAGAACGCCTTCGCTTCCCTTCATTATTTGAAGTGGAGTAGGTCCCGTTATTCCGTCAGGATTTGAGTAATTTGTCATGATTGTCGGCCAGCTTATCATGAGTGCAGCTCTTCCTGCAAGTGCAGGGTTTACAAAGTTTTGACCGATTCCGCCGAAGAATTCTTTTGCAATAACGATTGCGAAAAATCCGCCGACTATCGGAAGCCACCATGGTGCTGTTGCCGGTATATTAAATGCCAAGAGCATACCTGTTACAACTGCAGATAAGTCCCCGACAAGAAGCGGTTTCTTAAATGCTTTTTGTGTTGCTGCTTCGAAAAATACACAACTTATAATTGATAATGCTATTAAAAGTGCTGCATTAAATCCAAATGCATAAATTGAATAAAATAGTTGTGGTGCCAAAGCAATAATTACGCTCAGCATAACTTTTTGTGTAGTATTGTTTGTTCTTAAGTGCGGTGCAAGACTTACAGCCCACTTGTTGTCCCTAGCCTTGAAAGCTTCTTCAACTTCAAGTTCCTCAAGATTCATATCGTCAAATCCTTTTAGATTTGTATTATCCGGATCGTTGTTTTGAACTTTGTTATCAACTGTTTCAGTAGCCGTAATAACTTTCGGTCCGTTTGAGCTTCCTGCATTAGCATTGATACCGGTTGCTTCGCTTTGCTCTTTCTTACGGATAACTTCGGCATTTACGTCCGTTTTATTAATATTTTCTTTCATATCTTTATTTTCAGCCATAAATAACCTCCTATCTTGCCCTCTTTGCGCTCGCTCTAAGTTCGCGTTTAGAAGCTGTCACAAGCTCTGTAAGCGGTCTGTGAGCAGGACATACATATGAGCATGATCCGCATGCGATACAAGCGTTTGCATGGTATTTCGCAGTGTCTTCAAATCTGCCTGCAAGTGCATATGCTGCAATGTTTAAAGGCAAAAGATGAACCGGGCATGCGTGTACACACTTTGCACATCTTATGCAAGGTGAAACTTCGTATTCCGTTGCAGTGTCCTTATGAAGAACAATGAGTCCCGATGTATTCTTTTGAGCCGGTGTTGTTCCGTCAAATTGTGAATATCCGGTCATAGGTCCGCCCGCAACAATAGCTTTCGGTGAACCATTAAATCCGTCAGCCATCTTAATCAAATCGCTGATTTTTGTTCCGACACGTGCCAAAACATTTGTAGGTTTCTTTACGCCGTCTCCGGTTACTGTAACAACTCTTTCGTATGAAGGAATACCTCTTAGAGCTGCGTCTGCAATAGCTGCCGCCGTTCCTACATTCGTTACGAGTGTGTTTACATTACCTGTTCTTCCGCCTTCAGGAACTTTTCTGCCCAAAATGGAGTCAACCATTCTGTAGGAGTCACCTTGCGGGAACTTCGTCTTGACTGAAGCAACGTGTAAATTCGGATAATTCTTTACAATATTTCTCAAATTTTCAATTGCGTCCGGCTTGTTGTCTTCGATTCCGATATAGCCTTCCTTTGCACCTGTAACCTTCATAATAACTCTCAAACCTTCGACGATTTTTTCGCCCCATTCAAGCATCATTCTGTGGTCACATGTCAAATAAGGTTCGCATTCAGCACCGTTTAAAATAACGGAATCAACACCTTTAAGCGCACCATTTAACTTTGAGTGTGCCGGGAAAGCTGCACCGCCCATACCGACAACTCCGGCTTGTTTAACTCTTTCAATAATTTCTTCTTTTGTCAAAGAATCAAGACTGTCGTTCAATACTTTGAATGCAGGCTCATCTTTGTGATTATTTTTAATATAAACACATGTAGCCTTGCTTCCATCAAGTAAAAACCTTTCTTCAATCTTTGTGACTGTGCCTGAAACGCTCGAATGAACCGGAGCGTAAAGATTAGCACTGCTGTCACCGATTTTTTGTCCCATCAATACCTCATCTCCAACCTTTACAAGCGCCTCACATGGAGCACCTACATGTTGACTAAGAGGAATGATTACTTCTTCAACTTCCGACGGACTTGTAATTTTACATTTTTCCGATAATTCTTTAAATTCCGGAATATGCAGTCCGCCCTTAAATGTTAAATTGTCTAACTTCAATAATATCACCCCTATGTAAAATTACATTTGTACCTACAGTATAACCCTTTTGATACCTGTTGTCAATCTAAATATCGGGATTTTAACGATTTTGCTTACATATTTATAAATTTCTTCGTTAATAGTGATTACACTCACACGAAAAATGTAAATAAAAAAATAAGCACATTTTTTCGTGTCGTATTTCGAAAATTTGGCAAATAAAAAAGGCTGAATTTTCAGCCTAAATTTTTAATACTTATTCGGTTTTTGCGTCGCTTTTTTCATCTATCTTCTCTTCCGGTTCATCAATTCTTTTTCCATCGTGCTTTTCTGTGAAATATGCCCTCTTTAAAGACTTATATGGAAAAATATTGTTCGACTCATATTCGGAAATAATCTGATTCGAGTAAATCATTGCATTTTGATTGAAGAAAAGTGGCACGAAAACTTTTTTATTTATCACATATCTTTCGAGCTCTTTGTTGATTTGAACCAAATCTCTCGAATTCGAAGAGTTTTTGATTTTAGAAATTATATGATTGAACTCTTCGTCTGCGATTGGAAAAATTCCACTGTTTAAAAAAATGGGATAAGTCGGAACTATGTCGGTGTTCATTTGAGAAATCAAAATATCATAGTTGCCGGCTTTTACCTTTTGAAGATAAGTTTCAAAATCCTCACCCTCGCCGTCAATTATATGGACTTCCGCGCCCGCATCTTTTAGAGCCGCCGTTATGTTATTCGCAACTTCAAGTTGTTCCTTGTCGCCCCAATAAAAATATAGTCTAAACGTCGGTTTGTTTTTTGAAAAAATCTGATGAGCTTTTTCCAAATTCGTTTCATCATTTATTGAAATCGAGTAATAACTTTTCGGATTCAAAAAGCTCGATGTCTTTACTCCCCTATCCTTGACCGAGTTCTTTATAAGTTCATCTTTATTAATTGAATAGCAAATGCCATTTCTCAGGTTTTCATCCTGAAGTAAACCGTTCGGATTCAAGAACATAAACGTCAGCTTATTTCCCGGAAAGACATCCGCTGAAAACTTATCGTTGTTGTAAAATCTTCCGTATTCGCTTGTCCATGCAGTTGAAACATTGATTCTTCCTGTTTCAAGCGATGTGAAAATAAGGTCCTCATCCTCGTGAACAATGCCCGTCACCTTCGTTATTGACGGCATTTCATCATAATAATATTCATATCTAGAAAGATATACCGCCTTTTTGGTTTCGTATCTATCAAATTTAAAAGGTCCCGTTCCAAGTGGCATTGATTGTTTTTCACCCTTATATTTTACAATCGGAAATATTAAATATTCGAGAAGCATCGGCCCCGGTCCTTCCCACGTAAACTTTATTGTCTTGTTGTCGAGTGCTGTCGCTTTAAGACTGAGTTCACCGTTAAACGGATTTTTTATAAGGTCGAAATATGCTCCGGTTCCTGCATTTTTTATGTGCTCCAACGAGTCTATAACATCTCCGGCATTAAGTGTCGAACCGTCGTGAAATGTAACTGCATCTTTCAGTTTCAAAATAACCGAATGCCCTTCAATTTCTTCACTCTCCGCAAGCTCCCTCACCGGTTTGTAATTTTTGTCCAAACTATAAAGTCCGTCATATACAAGCCCGCAAAGATAAAAATAACTCATATTCGAAGTTGTCAAAGGATCCAAAGAGTCAAACGGCGTCAACGGTATTGTGACCTCTCCGGACTCTGCAACTAAAAAACCGTACTCGTTGTCGACTTTTTTTACATCTTGTGTTCCTTTGCATCCTGAAATAAAAAGTGCAAAACATATTAACAATAAAATTTTTCTATATCGCATTTATTACTCCATCCAAATATCCGGTAAATTTTTTGAGCGTATTAATCTTGTCCGTGCTCTTGTGTGCAAAATTCAAAACTAAGTCACTCAAAAACTTCGGAACTCTATATTTGTATTTTATAAGCTTCGCATAATCTTCACGTGCTTTTAAAACTCTGTTCACATAATTTCTGGTTTCTGTATATGGAATGTTTTTGTAAGTTTCGTCATCCTTTGAAACAATTCCTTCATCAACCCACTTCTTCGTGATCGTCGGTCCTGCATTATATGCCGCAACTGCAAGTCCCAAATCTCCGAACTTTTCGTACAGCTCTGAATAATATAGAGTACCTATTTTTATATTAATATATGGGTCAAAAAATTGCTCATTGTCATCAATTGAAATATTATACTTCGTCTTAACATACTCCGCCGTGCGTGGCATAACTTGCATGAGCCCAAACGCCCCTTTCGGCGAAAGACTGTATAGATTATATCTACTTTCGGTTTTTATAAGCGCCAAAATAACAGCCTTGTCTACACCGGTTTCCCTTGAAACGCTGTCCACAAAGTATTCATATTTTACAGGAACTCTATAAATCAGATACAAATTAAATACAAGAAAAATAAATCCCAAAAATATTATTGTTTTAATAAGCCTTTTTAATTTCTTCATCCAAAAATTTCCTCGTATTCTTTATAAGCAAATTCATACTGCCGCAATTTTTTATAACATAATCCGACATATCTTCTTTAAAATTTGCATCCAAAAAATACTTTTCTCTTTCTAAAATTTCTCTCTTTGTCATCTTTCTCGCATATCGCATGCGACGATGTCTGATATTATCATTTGCAGAAACATATAGAACGCAATCGGGAATAAATTTCGATTTTCTCGCTGCATCTATTGATTCAAAATAAAGCGGAATTTCAAAAAATGCCGTTCTCGAGTTCACATTCGAGAAAAAAGTATATAGCATTTTATAGACAACTCTGTTTACGAACTCTCGAAGTGCTTCATTTTTAAACATCTCAGCTTTAAATTCTTTTGTTCCGTAATAAATCCCGAACTTATCGAAAATTACTCCCGAAATCTCCGGCGACTCCATAATTTTCTTCGCGTAAAAATCCGCATCAAATACCGGATAACCACACTTTCTTATAAACTTTGAAACCGTCGATTTCCCCGATGCGATTTCTCCGGTGATGACAATTTTTCTATTTTGCATCGAACCAACTCTTGGCTTTGCTGCCTTCAACTTTGAGCTTAACGCCAATGTCGAAACTGTCTGTCATAATATCCTTGATGTCATCCTTAATCAAATTAAATTCATTTTCCGGCACCTCAAAAATGAGTTCGTCGTGAATTGTAAGAATTAGTTTTGTCTTGTAACCGTTTTCTCTTAGATAGTCATAAACCTTAACCATCGCAATCTTTATAATGTCCGCAGCACTTCCTTGAATTGGAGTGTTGAGTGCGATCCTTTCGCCGAAACCTCTGATGTTGAAGTTGTTGCTCCTTAGCTCCGGAACCATTCTACGCCTGTTGAAAAGCGTTGTAACATATCCTTTATCTTTCGCATCTTTCACAATTTCATTCATATATTTCTTTATGTGCGGAAATTCTTTAAAATATTTGTCGATATATTCCTTCGCACTCTTTCTCGGAATGTCAAGCTGTCTTGAAAGACCGTAGTCGCTTATGCCATAAATAATGCCGAAGTTTGTTGCCTTTGCGTGTGACCTTTGAAGCGCAGTGACCTCGTCGTATGGCACGTGGAAAACTTCAGAAGCGGTTCTCCTGTGAATATCCATCTCACCTTTAAAACCTTCAATCATCTTTGTTTCACCGCTTATAGCAGCCATGAGCCTGAGCTCAATTTGTGAATAGTCCAAATCGTAAAGCTCGGCACCATCTTTCGCTACAAAAACTTTTCTAAGCGCTCTGCCTTTCTCGGTTCTAGTCGGAATATTTTGAAGATTCGGCTCGGTTGAACTGATTCTACCGGTTGCAGTAATCGTTTGATTGAAAGTGGATCTTAGTCTTCCGTCGTCGTCAATCAAATCTAAAATCCCGTCGACATAAGTGCTCTTGAGCTTTGTGTCCTCTCTATATTCAGTGATAAGTCTCGGGAGCTCGTGGTCTTCGGAAAGCTTATCAAGTGTTTCCTTGTCCGTCGAATATCCGGTTTTGGTCTTTTTTACCGGTGGCAGTCCGAGTTTGTCAAACAAAATTTCACCGAGCTGTTTAGGGCTATTTATGTTAAACTCCTCGCCGGCAAGTTCGTAAATTTGTTCTTCCATACTCTTTAAGTTTGACTCGAACTCGTCTCCGAGGCTCACAAGTTTTTCACGGTCAATTAATACTCCAGTCTTTTCCATATCGGCAAGCACAACCGTAAGCGGCATCTCCACGTCATACATAAGATGCTTCATTTCAAGCATTTCGAGCTCCATATCGAGTTCTTCGTGGAGCGCATTTAAAATATACAGAGTGTTTGAGATCGCCGCATAAAAATCGTCCGTCAAAAGCTTGTCCACATCTTTTATCCTCTTATTCTTTTCCATAAATGTGTCGAAAGTCTCTATGGACTTGTGCTTTCTCGCAAAATATTGCGACAGCTTCGACGTGTCGGTAGTAGGATCCATAAGATACATTCCTAAAGAAACGTCGAACTTAAACGGCGACTCCGCCGGCTCATCAAACAAAGTGTAAAGATCCTCTTTTATATTAAATCCGACAAGATTCTCCTGTTTCATCAAAAAGTCGTGAATTTTTTTATATTCAGTCGGTTTATTTATAATATACGACTTCTCGCCGTCGTAAAATGCAAACACAATCGGCTCCGCATGATGATAAGTATCCTTAAAAAACAATTTCGCAGAAACCGCCTTGCCTTCGAATGTATCGAGATTGTCTTCTGTCACAATCGAATATTCTACCGGCTTAAAATCATCTTTTATTTCAATATCCTTAATAAAATCATTAAATTCAAGGGAACGATAAATTTTATTTAATTCTTCCAAATCCGGCTCTTTTATCTTAAACTCGTCTTCGTCCGGCATTTCTGCATCAGTCTTGATTTTTCCAAGCTTGTAAGAAAGATATGCCAAATCCTTATTTTCTTCGAGCTTTTCCTTTCTGGACTTACCGCTTATCTTATCAATATTTTCATAAACACCGTCAAGAGAGCCATACTCGGCAATAAGAGACTTACCAGTCTTGATGCCGATGCCCGGAACTCCCGGAATATTGTCCGACTGATCGCCCATAAGTGCCTTCAAATCCACAAGCTTCTCCGGTCCGAAGCCGTACTCCTCTTCCACCTGAGCTACATCGTATGTAACTGTGTCGGAAATACCCTTCTTTGTATAAAGCACATTAACCTTATCGTCGACAAGTTGCAAATAATCTCTGTCGCCCGTAACGAGCAAAACTTTAAACTTATCCTTGAACTTATTCGCAAGCGAACCGGCGATATCGTCGGCTTCAAGTCCAACCTCCTCATAAGTCTTGATGCCTCGAGTCTCCAAAAGATTTATAAGAAGAGTAATTTGAAGAGAAAGCTCCGTCGGAAAACTATCCCTTGTCCCCTTGTAATCCTTATAAAGTTCCTTTCTGAAATTCGGTCCTTTCGCATCAAAAAGAACTGCAAGACGTGCAGGCTTATAGGTATCTATCAATTTGTCGAGCATTCTCACAAAACCGAAAATCGCATTTGTTTGAATACCCTTTTTATTGGAAAGCGGTGGCATCGCATAAAAAGCACGATTAACCAAACTTGACCCATCTATTATTAAAAAATTATCCATAAAGTCCCCCTTACCGTCTATTATAAATGATAACCTCACCATTTTCAAGAAATAGAAATTTTATTGTAGAAATATAAAATAATTAAAAAAAATATAAAAAACGCTTGCAATCAATAAATTTATCTGTTATAATAAGAATGTTCACTTGATGAGCCGAAGTGGCGGAATTGGCAGACGCACTGGATTCAAAATCCAGCGATGGCAACATCATAAGGGTTCAAGTCCCTTCTCCGGCACCAAAGAAAAATAGACCCCGTGTGGGTCTTTTTTTTTGTGTTTTTATTTGCGGTTATTTTCGCGAGAAACACTTGATTCAATATTTCAGTCGCTGCGACGTACTTGCCAGTACGTCTCACTCCTAAAATATTTCATCTAAGCGTTTCTCATCGAAAATTCCTCGCAAATTTAGGGGTGTTTGCGTTGATTTCAGCGATAAATCTTTTAAAATGTATGATATTGCCAGCGCCGCCCGTAACGGCAGGCATACGTTGTGACGTTAGTAGCAACGATGTCCTGCCGCCGTAAAAGAAAACCTTTACATAACCCCAATCAAAAAGCACACAATTGCGTGTGCTTAAAACTTTATTTAATATTCAATTCCCTCTTTAGACCCTCTGTTAATACGCTGGAAAAGTTTATATCACTTGATTTTGCCATCTCGTTTAGATAGCTTGGTATAGTGACGGTTTTCTTTATCGTCTTTGAACTTGTACGTCTTATATAATCGTCCATATCTATATCAATCATAGTTTTAAAACTTAAAGCCATATCGGAATATCCATCATCTTCAATCTTAACATCTTCAAAATTCGTCGGTTTCGGTAATTCTTTCCCCTCTATATAGTCATCATATAAAGCACAACCTAAAAAATCTTCTGCCATATAATAACCTTCACATACACTGTCCGAACAAGTGGCTCCTGTATTGATGTCAGGGAAAACAATTGAATAACCGTCGCTTTCCTTGTCCTTATAAAAAATAGCCGGATAAATTAATTTCATACAATCACACTCCCTAATTATATAGTAAGGAGCAGGGCTACTTAAGCCCCGCATCTTTCAATATCTTTTGCTCCGTGCCTTTTTTGAGCTCTTTGCCTTCATGATACGGAACAACGACGACCTTACCGGTTTCCGGATTTTCATACTTTCTGTGAGAACCGCCATTGTTAGGTTTCCTTCGATAGCCGTTTTTCTCTAAAAGTTTGATAATCTCTTTAGCCGTCATTGGCATATTTACTCCTCCTTACATATAATATTATACCACTTCATACGTATAACATCAAGTGGTTTCAAAAGATTTATATAATTCTTATTGGTATGATACACATAAAGTGGACAGTCTAATTAATTAAATACCCACAAAAGGAGAGAAAATGAGTAAAATTATGCGAGGTCACGAAAGCGAAATTATCTTGTTTGAGGCCGCCGCCCGAGAACTGAAACGGCTGGGTGCCGTTCCGCTGCCGACAGCCGAAAGTATTAAGTCAGAGCTCGCCGCGCTGAATGCCAAAAAGGAAAAGCTCCTTGCGGAATACAAGACGGCAAGAAGCGAAGCGCAGGAATACGCCACGATAAAGCATAACGTGGATACGCTGCTGTCCGTTTCGAAGGAGCAAACAAAAGAAAAATCAAAAATTTTATAAATATTTCTGTTATCTACTTGCTATCAGATATAGCATATGCTATAATATTATCATGGCATGATTATAGCATATGCTATATTTGGAGGTGTACCAATGACATTTTCTGAATTTGTCATTACCGTTCGTAAAAAGCTCAAATTAAGTCAGAAACAATTGGCAAGTGCAATTAATGTTAGCTATTCTACAATTAACCGTTGGGAAAACGGTCATGTTATACCAAGCAACTTAGCGGTGAAAAGTTTTTATGATTTTTGCGAAAACAACTTCATCGACATTCCCGATGGCTTGTTGTGACACAAAATATCTTTCATCGTTTAATGTTAGGAGGTAATAGCATATGGCAAGAGCAGATTTGCTTTGTGAATTAATTAAATATGGATTAAATAACGACAATATAAGTTTTAGGAAAGCCGCAGAAGCATTATGTGCCGAAGAACGTGCAAAACAACATACTGTTTTAGCGACAAAAATTGAAGAATTATTAAAAACCAGTATCAGACATATTCCGAAGGAAACCGTCGCTCCTCCGGCGATCATCCGTGGCGGAATAAATGAGAAGAGTTTATTTACAGAAACAATTCCTCACAAAAGATTGGATCACTTAATCCTTCCGATGCATGTAAAATCCACCTGCCAAGATTTGATTGTAGAGCAAAACCGTTCTGATCTATTACAATCTTATGGAATAGAACCACGCAACAAACTTCTTCTCATTGGCCCCCCTGGAAACGGAAAAACTTCATTATCGGAAGCCATCGCAGAGGCGTTAATGGTTCCCTTACTCACGGTTAGATACGAAAGTATTATTGGCTCATATCTTGGCGAAACAGCTTCAAGATTATCTAAACTTTTTGAATACGCAAAAACGAGGCGGTGCGTTTTATTCTTTGATGAATTTGAAACATTAGGAAAAGAACGAGGTGATATTCACGAATCTGGAGAAATAAAACGTGTTGTTAGTTCCTTGCTCATGCAAATTGACGCACTTCCCAGTTATGTTGTTGCAATCGCAGCAACTAATCATGATACTCTGCTTGATAAGGCTGCGTGGCGTAGATTTCAAATTAAACTTGAAATCCCGAAACCAACAAGAAGCAACCTGGAAGAATACTATTGTTTTTTTGAAAAAGAAAGAGATTTTAAGTTTGGTCTGCAGCCGAGTACCTTGGCTAAAAAAACTTTAGGTATTAGTTATGCAGAAGCAGAAGAATTTGCTTTATCTGTTTATAGACAATACGTATTAAACCTTCCCAATGATGATTCCAAAAAAATCACCCAGACAGCAATTCAAAATTGGCAATCTCAAGTAATTGAGGCAAATAAAAATAAAGGAGGTGTCGAAACATGCCCGACAGACCTTTAATTTTGTTTCCATCTCCCGAGCGAGCTGATCGCGAACACAAAAAACCTGTATTTACAAAAACATCAATCCCTTCTTATAGTAGACAGTTTACTCGTTTGCAACCGTCTTTTAGTGTACTCAATTCTGCATTTGAGCAAAAAGCCTTGAAGGTGCAACAATCTCCTGTTGGAATCAACCCGGAATTTGCATTGGTGTTTGAAATAATAGGTACTGTCGACAATTTTTATACTGCAGTAAAGAAGACCGATGGCCTTGAATGGATTTTTGACAAAGAAGCTGCAGATATTGAGCCAGATGACGACTTCCATCAAATTGATACAAAGACTGGTGATAGAATTGATGATACATTAAATGGCAAATTATACTGTGTTATGTCAAACCAGCAAGCGATGACACAGTTATTATCACTATGGCATAGACATCAAAATGGTGAGACAGATGTATTTAAAAGAGGTTTCACAGGAATCCGCGACCTTTTCACTCATATAAAAGACATAAGAAAATGGGATGCTCAAGATAGGATTGCTGAAACACTTGCTGTCGAATATTGGCGGGAGAGCCTTGAATTGGATGGAGATTTGCTTATTCCTTTTGAAATTGAACTATTTTATCGCAATGATGTTTCCAAAAGAAATACTGCTTTTGAAACGATACGCCGCGAAGTACATACACTAAACGGTCGCATCATTAATGAATGTGTAATTAGCGAAATTTATTATCACGGCATTTTAGTAGAGCTTCCCCGAACAGCAATCGAAGATTTGGTTAATCGATATGAAGAAATCGAGCTTTCACAAGTCGATGATATTATGTTTTTTAGACCTACCTGCCAATCCATTTTTACCTCGGCAACTGATTCCGAGGCTTATACTGAAATGGTCGATGAAACAACTTTGCCAACGGGTGATGCTGTAGTAGCTGTTTTTGATGGTATGCCAATGCAGAACCACCGTCTTCTTCGTGGCCGCATAATAGTCGACGATCCTGATGACTATGCTACTGGTTATGAAAGTAAATATCGTGTACATGGGACAGCCATGGTTTCCTTCGCTATCCACGGCGATATAAATAGACATGACTCACCAATAAGTACCCCAGTATATGTACGACCCGTTTTACGCCCTAAGCAAAGTGGAGTTGATACGGTAACGGAATGTGTCCCCGATAATACTCTTTTTATTGATGTTCTTCACAGAGCTGTTAAGAGAATGATGGAAGGTGATGGGAACGAACCTGCTACTGCACCCAACACAAGAATTATTAACCTTTCTATCGGAGATCCTGTTCGCCAATTAGCTGTAACCATGAGTCCAATTGCTCGCCTTCTTGATTTCTTGGCCTATAAGTATAAAATCTTATTTATCATAAGTGCGGGAAATCATCCGGAAATTATAAATTACGTGGATAAAAGCTTTGATGAGTTAAAAGCACTTGATTTTACAACAAGAAATAGTGTTTTTGGAAAAGCTATAAAGGAAAATCAACGCAATTTGAAAGTATTGGCACCAGCTGAAAGTTTGAACGGATTGACGATTGGTGCATTGTACGATGACTTCTCTACGATTACAGAAAATGACCGTTTCATTTTAGCGGTCGAAAAAGGGATGCCTTCACCAATTTCCGCCGTAGGAAAAGGGTATCGTTCTATCATCACACCAGATTTATTTTACTATGGTGGAATAAAGTATATGCGAAAACAGCTTGATGGAAATAGCTCCTGGGCTATATCAACACGTATGCCGGGCTGTTTGTCGGCTGCGCCATACGGGACAGGAGATGTTGATGGTTGCGCTTTCTCATTTGGTACGAGCGATGCAGCTGCTCAAATTGCACATGAGGCGGCGAAGTGCCATGATGTGTTAGATCAAGTTTTCATTGGTGAGACTGGTGAAAGTTTACCAATTGAGTCAACAGCAATCCTTCTAAAAGCAATGCTTGCGCACGGAGCTTCGTGGGAAACTGTTGCAAATAAGCTGTCGCTATCTATGGAAACTTCAGCCAAACAGTTAAGTAGATGGCTTGGAAATGGCATACCGAACATTGACCGCGTAATTGAGTGTACGAAGGAACGAATAACACTTATTGGTCTTGGTGCATTGAAAAAAGACGAAGGCGATATTTTTAGACTTCCTTTACCGGTTGATTTTTCCACTCGCTTAATGAAAAGAAAATTGACCGTTACGCTTGCATACCTTTCGCCCACCGCACCTAACAAACAAGCATATCGTTGTGCTCAATTATGGTTTAATGTTGATGATGGTGGCAAGGGCCTTGTGCCATATAGACAAAACACAGAATGGCAGGCAGTTCGTAAAGGTACATTGCAGCATGAAATTTTTGTGGGCGAAAACCCAATTGTATGGAACGATGATGATATTGTAATAAAAGTGAACTGCAAAGAAGAAGCTGACAAGGTAAGAACAGCCATACCATACTGCTTATTTGTTAGTTTTGAAATTGCCGAAGGATTTGACGTGGATTTATACACTTATGTGTCAACAAAAATTCATCAACGCGTTCAAATCACCAACAATTAAAGGCTCTATAATATCTATGGGGGAGTAAAACCCGCCATAGATATTATAGAGCCAAAGCTTTACATAACCCCAATAAAAAAGCACACAATCACGTGTGCTTATAACTTTACTTTATATTCAATTCCCTCTTGAGTCCCTCTTGTAAAACTTGAGAAAAATTTATATCATGCTCCATCGCCATTTCATTCATCCAAGCGGGCAATGTCAATGTTTTCTTGACAGCCATATTATTAATCCTATCTTTTATTGCTCCAACCGGAGATTCAACCAAAATGATAAATTCCCCTTCTTCTAACTTTATATTTTCGCCTGCAGCCGGTAAATCCATTTTATTTTTTAGCATAGTAAAAATAACGCCGTTTAAAACTTATTTTGTATTCGCAAAAAGCTCATCAATGCTTTCTGCGTCTGTAAAGCAGGCGTTAAAATCCGGAAAATTCGCATAATAGATGTTATCTTCTTTTCGAACAACACAAGGATATATAAGCTTTTTCATAAAAACCTCCTATAATAATATTAACACATATATGTATATTTGTCAGCTACTCTTTTGAAAATCATGATTCATTTTTAAAAACCATCGTTGTTCAGCCGAACTTGCAAAAAGCTGTATCGCCGTAAAAAATTTATATATGATGGTTATATATTGTATTCACACGCCGTTGTTGGTAATAATACATATTCAAAATACACAAAAATGGGCGGGAGGATTCATAGAACCGTCCCGCTACGGGCGCGCTTGCAAATACATACATTTGAAAATATATACTATCTTATATATAAAAAACATTCACACTCTACCTTTTCCCCGTAACTTTCTAAAAAAATCCCCACAAAAACCGTTGACAAAACTTAACCCATTATGTTATAATATCTCGTGGACTTAATTGTTCCTTGCAAGGGCAGACGCTCTTGCCGTAAGACCAAAAGGAGGTGTAATTATGAACGATTACGAAACAATGCTTGTTTTTCGTCCTGACATTGAAGACGAAAAGCGTGAAGCACTCATCGAAAGATTGAAAAGTGTTATCGGCGAAGGCAGCCAATTCTCAGTTGACAATTGGGGATTAAGAAAGCTCGCTTATGAAATCAATGATTATCCTGAAGGATACTATTCACTACTTGAATTCAAATCCGAACCGGAAACAATCCAAGAAATAACACGTGTATGCCGTATTTCAGACATTCTATTACGTTATATGACAATCGCAAAGGAAGACTAGAGGTGTAAGCTATGAATAATGTAGTTTTGATTGGAAGATTGACAAGAGACCCTGAGTTAAGATATTTACCTAACACAAATACTGCAAACTGTACATTTACAATTGCAGTTGACAAGGGACTCTCAAAAGACAAGAAACAAGAATATGAACAAAAAGGCTGGGCAACAGCCGACTTCATCAATATTGCCGTTTGGGGCAAAATGGCTGAAGTTGTCAACAATTTTGTTGGAAAAGGAAACCTTATCGCGATTAACGGCCGTTTATCCATAAGAAATTATGAAGATAAACAAGGCAACAAGAGAACGTGGACAGAAGTTGTAGCATCAAATGTCGACTTCATCGAATGGAAGGACAGAGATCAAAATCATTCTTCCGGAAATACAGGTTTCAATGCACCGGCTGACGACGGCTTCGATGGTGGATATGATGATTTCAAAGGTTTCGAACCTAGAAATGATGAAAATATTCCATTCTAATTAAGGAAAGGAGAAAAACATGCAAAAGAGATTTCGTCCAAGAAAGAAAGTTTGCCAACTATGTGCAGACAAAAACGAAACAATCGATTATAAAGATGTGCAAAAGCTCAAGAAATATATCACAGAACGTGGTAAAATTCTTCCACGCCGTGTAACAGGCGCATGTGCTAAGCACCAAAGAAAAATCTCACTTGCTATTAAAAGAGCAAGACAAGTGGCATTGTTGCCATATGTAGTAGACTAATAAAAAAGGCTCCGGTTAAACCGGAGCTTTATTTTTTTGTTTGTTTATACAATTGTATGTGTACGCATTGTAACGGGACGGCAACGTTGTGACGTAAGGAACAACGATGTC
>CABTWE010000002.1 GCA_902488465.1 uncultured Tissierellia bacterium
AATCTTCGAAAAGAGGTTCGACTTTTACTTTCGACAAGTCGAGTTTCTTTGCAGCTTTCGGTGCTTCGTCATGCTTTGGTTCTTCACCGTTTTCAGCAAGGTCCTTTGCAAGCGGTTTCATCGTAGGGAACAAGATTACGTCTCTTATGGATGTTTCACCTGTAAGGAACATAATAAGTCTATCGATACCGATTCCAAGTCCGCCTGTAGGTGGAAGTCCAACTTCGATTGCATTTAAGAAATCTTCATCCATAGGATGAGCTTCATCGTCGCCAAGGCGTTTTGCTTCGATTTGTGCTGTAAATCTTTCCCTTTGATCAATCGGGTCGTTAAGCTCGGAGAATGCGTTCGCAATTTCCTTTGTATTGATAAATGCTTCGAATCTGTTTGTGTATCTCGGATCTTCCGGATTTCTCTTTGCAAGAGGAGAAATGTCCACAGGGTGTCCGGTGACAAATGTCGGTTGAATCATGTGTTCTTCACAAAATTCTTCAAAGAATTCATTAATAATATTTCCTCTTGTCTTCTTTGAAGGCTCGAGTTTTAGTCCCTTTTCTTCAGCAACTTTTATAGCCTCTTCATCAGTTTCGATGTTTGCAAAATCAACACCTGCATATTCTTTTACAGCTTCAACCATGCTGATTCTTCTCCAAGGTGGAGTGAGATCAAGTTCAACACCGTCATACTCAATGACAGTTTTTCCCAAAACTTTTTCAGCAACAGTTGCAACGAGATTTTCAGTAAGTTCCATCATATCATGGTAATCTTCATATGCCGCATAAACTTCCATTGCAGTGTATTCAGGGTTATGGGTTGTGTCCATTCCTTCATTTCTGAACATTTTTCCCATTTCATAAACCTTGTCGAAACCTCCTACAACCAATCTTTTTAAATATAGTTCATTAGCGATTCTAAGATACATATCAATGTCAAGTGTATTGTGGTGCGTAACGAAAGGTCTTGCATTTGCACCACCGGCAATAGTGTTTAGTGTCGGTGTTTCAACTTCCAAGAATCCTCTGTCGTCGAGATAATTTCTGATTTCCTTTATGATTCTGTTTCTCTTTAAGAATGTTTCTTTAATGCTTGGATTCATTATAAGATCTACATATCTTTGTCTATATTTCAAATCTTGGTCTTGAAGTCCATGCCATTTTTCCGGAAGAATTTGAAGAGATTTTGTAAGAATCTTAAATTTCTCTGCACGAACGCTCACTTCTCCCATGTGTGTTTTAAAAACTTCCCCTGTGATTCCAACTATATCCCCGATATCTAAAAGTTTAACATCGTTATATTCGTCTCCCAAGTTATCAATCTTTAAAAATGCTTGGACTCTACCTGTCGAATCTTGAATATCCAAAAAAGTAACTTTCCCGTGGCCTCTTTTTGCCATAACTCTTCCGGCAATAGTTACTGATTTATCTTCAAAGTTCTCAAAATTTTCAACAATTTCTTTTGTCGTGTTCGACCTTTCAAACTTTTCAACTAAATATGGATTTCTTCCTTCCTCTTTTAATTGCTTTAATTTGTCCCTCCTGATTTGGAGCATTTCATTTAAATCTTGTTCCATATTAACCCTCTCTATTTCTTTTCTTCTTTAGGTGTTTTTTTAATGCTTATAATTTTATATCTTATAACTCCGTCAGGTGCTTCAACTTCTACAACATCTTTTCTTCTTCTGCCCAAAAGTGCAGCTCCTAGCGGACTTTCATTTGAAATCTTATTGTTAATTGGGTCCGATTCAGCACTACCTACAATTGAAAATACCTCCGGCTCATCTTCGCCTTCTTCAAGAACTGTAACGTCAGTTGAAATATTTACCTTGTCGGTTGTTACTTCATGTTCTTCAACAATTTTCGCCATTCTTAAAATATTTTCTATTTGTAAAATTCTATCCTCAACAAGTGCTTGTTCATTTTTTGCTTGGTCATACTCTGCATTTTCACTCAAGTCACCGTAACCCAAAGCAACTTTTATTCTTTCTGATACCTCTTTTCTGGTAACAGTTTTTAATTCTTCTAATTCATTTTTTAAATTATCATAACCTTCACGGGTTAGAAATACTTCCTTTTCAGCCATTTAAATTCCCCTTCTAAAATATATCACTATATTATACATTACTTATCAGATTTTGTCAAAATAAAACAAACTTTTTATCCACTCGTTCATAATTTCAATATTTGTTATATTTTGTAATTCTTGTCTTATTTTTTTTGCTTCCGGTCGATTGTTGAGATACTTGATTAAATGTTTCTTAAAATCGTTCACCGCAACTCTTTCGTTCTTTATTTCACACATATACTCAAAATGTCTTTTTATAACATCGTATTTGCTCGAATACTCCGTTCCCGAAAGTTCCGCAAATAAAAAAGGATTTCCAATTGTCGCTCTTCCGATTGCAATACCGTCAATGTCGTCGGACTCTAAAAGTTCTCTCGCCATATCGGCATTTTTTATGTCTCCATTTCCAATTACCGGAATCGACACCGCATTTCGTATTTTGTAAATCGCGTCCCAATCAGCCTCGCCTGTATAAAACATATCCCTTGTTCTTCCATGCACAGTTAAAAAATCTGCTCCCGAATCCTCTATCGTCTTTGCAATTTCAAGATAATCGTCGCCGTCTTTAAATCCTAATCTCATCTTTGCAGATACCGGTTTATTAGAATGTCTTTTAACGCATTCTATTACTTTTCTTAAAGTCGGTAAGTCGCTCAACAGTGAACTTCCATCGTGATTTTTCACAATTTTTGGAGCCGGGCATCCGAAGTTTAAATCATACCATAAAAAATCATTTCTCTCATTTAATTTTTCAACAGCAATCGCAAGCGCTGCTGTATCGTGACCGAAAAGCTGTATGCCGGTTCTAGATTCGCTTTTTGATATGCTTTCAGTTTTTTCATCGCCATAACTTAAGGCTTTCGCGCTGACCATTTCAGTCACAGCAAACGAAAGCCCTAATTCAAAGCATATTTTTCTATATGCAAAATCTGTATAACCTGCCATAGGAGCTAAAAATATCGGTGGAACATCACTTCCTATTTTTAGTGTTCTTCTCATAAATATCCCTTAAACCAAATAATGTCAGATTGTTGTCGTATATGTCGATTGCCTTAGTGAGTCCATTTATAGTCGGAGCAATTCCTCCTGTTGAAATAACTTTCGCATTCGTCACCCCAACTTCTTCTTTTAAATGTTTCACAATATATTCGACCTCGCCGACACTTCCAAATATTATTCCGGCCTTTATAGCGTCGACAGTGTTTTTGTTTAGATAGTTTTCGGGTGGCACCAAGTCGACTCTCGGGAGTTTCGCAGCTTTCAAAAATAAAGCTTCTGCAGAAATCCCAATTCCCGGTGCAATTATTCCGCCCAAATAGTTTTTGTCATTATCTATAACACAATATGTCGTCGCTGTCCCGAAGTCGATAATTATTAACGGAGCTCCATATTTTTTTAGTGCACCTACCGCATTCACAATTCTGTCCGCCCCCACTTCTTTTGGGTCATCGTACATAATATTTAGTCCTGTTTTCGTGCCCGGTCCGACAACAATCGGCTCTTTTCCGATGATTTTCGAAACAGCTCTTTCAATCGTTCCGGTTAAAGTAGGAACAACTGAAGATATAATTCCACCTTCAAAACTTTCGATATCTATATCTTTTAAATCGAGCAAATCTGTCAAAAGAAGATGGTATTCATCCACTGTCTTACTTCTGTTTGACTCAAGTCGCACAGATTCAATAAGCTCTTCTCCTTTGAAGATTCCGACAACAGTATTTGTATTTCCAATATCAACAGTTAAAATCATAACTTTCCTTTCTCTTTAAAAGAGCTGCCACAACAAGTCCTCCAATGACAGCCTCAGGAACTCCGTTCACGACAACAGTAGTCATAATTGCGTTTGTCGCCAAAGTTCTTGACATGTTCATCGTCTCCATGTATTTCGGCAAATAGATTATATAAATCAGTCCCATAACCATAACTGTGTGGCAAATTGTAGCAATCGAAGCAGCCATAAATCCCGGAGCCATTATAGTTTTATTTCTTAAGCTGTAAATCCATACGGCAATTACAAATACAATCAAAATAGCCCCAACAATAAATCCTGTCTTGTTTTCTGAAATATACGCTTTATATAGTGAATAAACAAGTTCTGCAGATAGTGCCGTAAAAAGTACACTTCCAAAGATTTGAATTTGTCTATGCGTTTTCTTTTTCAGAAATTGATACAAGTAATAAGCTATTATAGGAAATATAATTCTTGGAAGAACACTCACAACCGGGTTTTGAAATACAAAACTCAAAATCGTAGGTGCTCTGAAGTTTTGGTACCATGAATAAAGTCCAAATGAAAGTCCCAAAAACATTCCCATATACTTATCAAATAAAATTGCTGCAATAAGTGCCGGTATGTGAAGAGTTGTTGCTCTTACAGGACCGACAGGTATAAGCCCCAACTGTGTCATTCCTAAAACTAAAATCCATGCAAGTAAAATTGCGGATACAACCAGTTTTTTTGTCTTACCCATTTTAAATCTCCTTTAAAAAATATTAATTTTTTCATCTTCGAAACTATTCGGATCGTAATCACCACTATAAATAGCTTCGAATTCTTTTTTGTAAACCGTTTCTTTTTCAAGTAAACAGTTTGCAAGCCTTGTCAATTTATCATCGTTTTCTCTAAGAATTTGCTTTGCTTTTTCATAACATCCGTCAACGATTTTCTTCATTTCGGAGTCAATAAGCTTTAAAGTTTCCTCCGAAACATTTTTGCTGTGTGTTATTGCATTTCCGATGAAAATATTTTCATTGTCTTCCGTAAAATCGAGTGTGCCTATTGCAGAAGTCATTCCATATTTTGAAACCATCGCGTGCGCAATCTTTGTCGCTCTTTCAATGTCGTTTGACGCACCCGTCGATATATCTTCAAGTTTCAGTTCTTCTGCAGCCCTTCCGGCAAGAAGTATAGTTATTTCATTTATCATCTTTGACTTAGTGTAATAATATTTTTCTTCCTCCGGAACTGTATATGTGAACCCACCTGCAGAACCTCTCGGTACAATCGTGACCATTTGAACCGGATCTGTGTCCGGAAGAGATTTTGTAACAATAGCATGTCCCGCTTCGTGGAAGCTGACGAGCTTCTTTTCGTCTGGCGTAATAACAGTTGAAGTTTTTTCAGGTCCAGCTAAAACTTTTATGCTGGCCTCTTCAAGAATACTCTTTGTGATTGAGCTTTGTCCGTGTCTAGCCGATAAAATTGCCGCTTCATTTACAAGGTTCTCAAGGTCCGCCGGAGTGAAACCCGGTGTCCTCTTTGCAATATTTTTTATATCAACATCGGCAGCCATCGGCTTATCCTTTGTGTGAATGTTTAAAATTTCTTCTCTTCCCTTCACATCAGGAAGTCCAATAGTGACACGTCTATCAAATCTGCCGGGCCTTAAAAGCGCATCGTCTAATATGTCAGGTCTGTTTGTTGCCGCCATCATTATGATGCCTTCGTTCTTTTCAAACCCATCCATCTCAACCAAAAGTTGATTGAGCGTCTGTTCTCTTTCATCATGTCCCCCGCCGAGACCTGAGCCTCTTTTTCTTCCGACTGCATCGATTTCATCAATGAAAATTATGCAAGGTGCATTCTTCTTCGCAACATCAAAAAGATCTCTAACTCTCGAAGCTCCGACACCTACAAACATCTCCAAAAATTCCGAGCCTGAAATCGAGAAAAACGGAACTCCCGCTTCCCCTGCGACTGCTCTTGAAATATATGTCTTCCCTGTTCCCGGAGGTCCAACTAAAAGCACCCCTCTCGGAATTCTCGCACCCATTCTTGCATATTTCGCCGGATTTTTTAGAAAGTCTACAATTTCATAAAGCTCGACTTTTTCTTCTTCAAGACCTGCAACATCCTTAAATGTGACCTTTTCCTTGTCATTTTTATTGAACAGCTTAGCCTTTGATTTTGCAAAATTGTTCATTTCCTTGTTTTGTGAACCCGTTTGCTTGAAAATCATATTCATCATAAAAAAGAACAATATTCCCATAAAAGCATACGGTAGAATTGTTTTTAAAAGTCCTTCCTCTTCACCACCGATTGCAGTGAACTTGATTTTTCCGGACTCAACTTTGTCTTTCAGATAATCCTTGTAAAAACTGTCCTGAAGCTGCTTCGGTATGCCCGTCTTGTACGTGACATTTCCGCTGTTTGTGACATCATTTATAAAAAGTGTATCTCCATTTATCGATGCCTCGTCTACCCTGTCGTTTTGAATCAGAGTTATCGCCTTTGAAATATCAATACTGCTTGTAAATAAGCCGCCAAAAATCGGTCTTAAAAGAAGCATGATAATAAGTGCGATCCAAACGAATGTAAATGGAGAAAATCTTATTCTCCGCATTATTTGTAAACCTCTTCTTTTAGTGTAGCAATGTATGGAAGATTTCTGTATTCTTCGCTGTAATCGAGTCCATATCCGACTATAAAGTCATTTGGAACTTCGTATCCCTTGTAGTGGACATCCATATCGACTTTTCTCGATTCCTTTTTATCCAAAAATGCTGCAAATCTGACTGAGTTTGCACCTCTTGTTTTAAACATTTGTTCAATGTATTTTAAAGTGTATCCTGAATCTATTATATCTTCAACAATAAGCACATCTCTTCCTTCAACCGAGAAGTCTAAATCCTTTAAAATTTTAACCTCGCCGTTTGATTTTGCATTTCTTCCGTAACTTGAAACACTCATAAAATCAACGAGTAACGGCAAACCAATCTCTCTTATTAAGTCCGCCATAAACACAAATGATCCCTTTAAAATGCCGACCACATACAAATCTTTGTCCATATAATCATGAGTAATTTGTGTGCCGAGTTCTTTAACTTTTGCTCTTATTTCTTCTTCTGAAAATAAAATTTCTTTTAAAGCTTTATTCATATTTCTCCCTTTCATTTATATATATTTTCTTATTTCCTTCAAGCGCTTTAAGCGTCGGCCCGAAGCCTTCAACATAAAGAATGTTTTCTTGATCCGAAATTATTATTAAATCATCTCTCATATAAGCAGGAACTTTTTCTTCGATCAAAAACTTTTTCAAAGATTTTGTCGGTCTGTTTTTAAACTTGACCTCGTCGCCCGCTTCTCTATTTCTTATTTTAATATCATTTATATCAAAATTAGTTTTTATAAATCCAATTGTATCTTTTGTTTCTTCGTTTGAAAGATATACTTTTTTCTCATCAATTTTGATATCCGTTCTAAAAATCAAGTTTTCATAGCTTTTTATCGCAACGACACCGCCGACAGAAGTTCTTTTTTCCTCGTCCGCGTTCATTATGTTTAAAATTGAATCAAGTGCTTTTTTATAAATATCTACAGTATTTCCTCGAAGAATTTTAATCGCTTCCATATACAGTGCTGAAAAATCATCTCCGAAATATCTCTTGACATCCTCGATTTTGAAGCATAACTCCTCTGAATTTTTCGAAAGATTGTGCTCAAAAATAAATCCGGAAATGAGTGAGTTTTTTAAGTTCATCTCAGCTTTCATAGAATTTAAAAAGCGTCCAAAATCATCATAAAGTTTTTCATCGAGTTTTTCAAGTTCCGGTATCACATTTAATCGAATTTTATTTCTGTTTGTGTCATCTATAAAATTTGTTCTGTCAATGCAAAACTCAATTTTTCTTTCATTCAAATATTCTAGAATCTCTCTTTTTGTAACAACCAAAAGTGGTCTTAAAAACTTTCCCTCTCTCTTCTTTATTGAAGAGTATCCATTAAGTCCACTTCCTCTTTTAAAATTTAAAATAAATGTCTCAATGTCGTCATTCAAATGGTGACCGGTTATAATTGTATTTACTCCAAATTTTTTTGAAAGTTCGTTCAAGTCATTGTAGCGAATAATGCGCCCGGCTTCCTCCAATCCGATCGAATGCTCTTTTGAAAACTTTGGAACATCACATCTATTCAAAACAAGTTCAATTCCATTTTCTTCAGCATATTTTTTTACAAAATTTTCATCGTGAATTGCTTCATCTCTTATCATGTGATTTAGATGATAAAGATAAATTTTATAATCTTTAAAAAAATTTCTAAAGATTTCCACCGCAAAGACCGAGTCCGGCCCACCCGAAAAAGCTATTATGGCCGACCTCTCTTTTTTCAGTATTTTGTCGGCATTTAACTCATTTATAATATCTTGAATAAGCATATAATTAGTATATAATAATCAATCTTTTATGTCAATTAATCTATTTTAGATCTCTGTCGTTTTCATCGTAAAACTTTTCACCGATAAATTCTTCGGGCATATAGTTTTGCTCGACAACTCCACCCTCATAATTGTGTGGATAAAGATATCCTCCAACACCAAGCTTTTCACTTCCACTATAATGAGCATCTCTAATATTGTTAGGAACTTTTCCCGCACCGTTTTTTCTTATAAAACTCATCGCCTTGTCGATTGCAACATATGAAGAGTTGCTTTTCTTCGCACGCGAAAGATAGATGCATGCGTGTGAAAGATTTATCCTCACCTCCGGCATGCCAATTACAGTTGTCGCATAAAAAGCAGAAGTTGCAATCTCTAGTGCATGTTTGTCGGCAAGTCCGATGTCTTCCGACGCAAAAATAACCATTCTTCTTGCTATAAACCTCGGATCTTCTCCTGACAAAAGCATCTTTGCGAGATAAAAAACTGCGGCATCAGGGTCGCTTCCTCTCATAGATTTTATAAATGCGGAAATCGTATCATAGTGTTCATCGGCATTGTCATATTTTAAAACTTGATTAAGAAAATTATCTCGAACATTTTCAGATGTGACGTGAGACTTTTCGCCGTCATAAGCCTGCATAACTGAAACTTCAAAACTGTTTATGAGCCTTCTTGCGTCTCCGCCAGATCTTTTTGCCAAAAACTCTTTGGCATCATCGTCGATTGTTACTTCTATATTGTGAATCTCCTCATATCTTTTTTCACAGCGATTTATAAGTTCAATCAAATCTTTTTCCTCGAGTGACTTTATCTCAACTAAGATAAGCCTTGAAACAAGTGCTTTATTTACAGCAAAAAATGGATTTTCAGTCGTCGCTCCAATCAAAATCAAATCCCCGCTTTCGACATAAGGAAGCAAAAAATCCTGTTGACTTGTCGAGAATCTGTGGATTTCGTCGATAAAAAGAATAGTCCCGCCAAGACCCATTCGGATATTATTTTGTGCATCGTTTACGACTTCTCGAAGTTCTTTTATCCCGGCTGAAACTGCCGAAACTTTTCTAAAGCTCATCTTAAAACTTTTGCTTAAAAGTTCCGCAATAGTTGTTTTACCGGTTCCCGGAGGCCCGTACAAAATCATTGACGGGAGACTGTTAGTTTCAAGAGATTTTCTTATAATTCCGTTCTTTCCCAAAATATGGTTTTGTCCCAAAACATCCGAAAAAGTTTTAGGTCTCATTCTTTCAGCAAAAGGAGCGTTCTTTTCTCTTTTATTTTCGAGTTCCATACTAAAAAAATCCATGTTTTCACCTCTTTTTTATATTATATCATATTTAAAAAATGAGAACAGCACAAAGTTTAATAATTTTAAAATTCATTTTTTACTATTTTAAATAAATGGCAAAATATTTTTTCTATTTTTGCAATATTTCTATAAAATATGTTTGATTTTTATAAATATGTGGTATAATGTAATTAATGAAAGGAGAATATTATGATTGATTCGTTTAAATGTCCGTACTGCGGAGAAGATATGACAATAACGCAGGCAAAATGTGGAAAGTGCAAAGTTACAATAGAAGGAGAATTCGCGCTCAATAAAATAAATCTTTTAACACCGGAGCAACTCGACTTCGCCGTGACTTTTCTTATAAACAGAGGTAATTTAAAGGAACTTGAAAAGATTTATGATCTTTCATATCCGACTTTGAGAAATAGATTAAATGCAATTGCATCAATTCTCTCCGGCTCAAAAATTCAAGACGAGGAGGACGTCAAAGATACTCTCGACAAATTAAACAGCGGCGAAATAACTTTTGACGATGCGCTTAAAACAATTAAATCGAAAAATAAGGAGTAGAGTAAAATGAATGAAAAAGAAATAATTTTAAAAATGATTAGCGACGGAAAGATTACTGCCGAAGAAGGCGCTGAACTTCTTGAAGAAATTGAAAAATCTAAAAGAGATTACGAACGCTCAAAAAGAAATGAAACCGGATCGTCTTTCGGTGAAAATTTAAGAAAAGAACTCAATTCATATTCGGAAAGAATAAGCGAAAGAGAAATTCCGGAAAAAATTATAGGAGTCATTTCTCCGAATAGAACTGTTAATGTGAATTCCACTTATGAGGAGGAGTTCGAAGACATCGACAAGATAATAATTGAAGTGACCGATTCAAAAATTTTAATAACCGGAACAGACTCGGAAAAAGTTAAACTGAAAATTCGCTCCGACAAATTTTTCAAAGAGGATGAACTCGACAAGTACTTTACTCTCAACGAAGAAGATGGCTTACTTAAACTCACGCAAAAGAAAAATAAAAAGACAAGTGAATTTTTAGGAATCAAATTCCAGGGCTTAACACTTGGAAAATCCATCTGTGAGATTTCAATTCCGAAAGATAAATATTTTGAATTTATCTCCGCGCGCTCAGCCGTCGGTGACATCGAAGTGTCTTCCGCACTGTCTCAAAAAGTAAACGTTGTGGCAAGCGCCGGCAGAGTTAAAATTAAAGACATCGATTGTTCGATTGCTGACCTCAGCTCGAATGCAAGCTCTGTCACAATTGAAAACTCTTCTGTGAACGACTACGCTTCATTAAGCACAATGGCAGGTTCGGTTTATATTGAAAATACAATTTCTCCGACTATAAAAGCGGACACAAAAGCAGGTTCCGTTTCAGTTACAAATTCTGATATCAAGGAGCTTGTTGCAACAACTTTTGCAGGAAGTATCGACGTTTCAAGGATTATCGGAGAACCAATTTCATATACCCTTACAACAACAACCGGCAGTGTAAATTTGGATACAGCAAACGTTCAAAACGTAAAAGCTTTTTGTGCTTCAAACAAATTTTTCTCTTCGATTAAATGCTCGAAAAATTATAGAAGCGGTTCGGGTGATGAAAACGAAGCAGTTTATGTAAAAGGTGACGAAATTGGACTGAACGTCCACCTTGCAACACAAATGGGAAAGATTAATATTATGTAGGAGGAAAAAATGAACGAAGAAAAAAAGATGATATTAAAAATGCTCGAGCAAGGAAAGATTACAGTTGAACAAGCTGAGAAGCTCCTTGATGCAGTGAACGAAGACTCGAGCGAAAATTCAGAGGAGCCGAAGAAAAATACAGAATATAAAATATCGGAAGACGATTCCAAAATGAACGGATTTTTCTCAGGTATTGGCGACTTTGTAAAAAAGACCGTACAAACCGCAATTGAAACTGCAACCGGCAGTACAAGCTTTCTCGGCGATTTTAAGGCGAAAGAAAGAGACAAAAGCGATATGGTAAAATCCTTCCGAAAAGATTTGGATGAAAATATCGAAGAAATAAAACTCGACCTCGGCGAATCGCAAATCGTTGTAAAAGAAAGCAATGAAGACGCACCGTTTATAAAAGTATGGGTGGATAAAGATTTTACGGAGGAAGAATTCAATTCCGAATTTGAAGTTTTACACAGAAGTGACGACAGCGTTTCTGTGTCGCAAGTAAAAAGAAGTAAGAGCGTTTCGATAAATATTATCGGAGGCAAAAGCGAAAAAGGCTACAGCTATTCTTCAATCACCGAACTCTATATTCCAAGTTCAAACAATATCTCTCTTTTGGATTTAAATACAGAAACAGGAGGCATAAACATTTCCGACATAGATATTGGAGAGTTGAAAGCTTTGACCGATTTCGGCGGAGTAAGAATGAATTCAATTGATGTCGATGATTTGTCAGTTGCCGCAGACGCCGGAAGCATCGACGCTTCCAATATAAATTGTGATGATTTAACGCTGACAGCAGACTTTGGAAGTATTAAGCTCGACAATATCAACGCCGATCTTGTAAGACTCACTTCGGATGCAGGAAATATTCTTGCAAGCAATGTGAACTGTGACGATATTAAGCTCGCGACGGATGCGGGTAATTTAAAAATTTTTAATTCGGACGTCGACAGTTGCACTATGAGATCGAGTGCAGGCTCTCTCAGTGCAAACAGACTTTCTGCGGATGAGTTAAAAATGCAAACTTCTGCAGGCTCGATTGCAATTGAAGACCTTGTGAACACAATCGACACAATCGATGCAAAAACTGATGCCGGAAATATTAAAGCGGGACTTTCAAATCTTGACAACGAAATAACTGTCAAGATGCGTTCCTCCGCCGGCACTCTAAATTATCCGGATGAATTTGAATTGATAAATTCATCTGCCGGCAATAGAGAAATCTACAAAGACGGTAACTCCCCTCTCGATGTTGTACTTTCGACAAACTTTGGAAATGTAAAAGTTTATTAGAAACAAAAAAAGACTATGTGTGGTTTGAATTGAATTTTTAAACCACACATAGTCTTTTTATTTATAAATCGTCAGGATTTATTTCGTTCATCAACTCTTTCAATGCTTTAAACTCTTCAACGGTAAGGCTTATTCCCTTGCCCATTCTTGAGTGGTCCGGACTCCATGACCTAATGTCGACCTTTCCTTCAGCGCCATTCCAACTAATGATATTTATTTCCTTTGTCCATCCGTTTTTTGAATTGAAAAAAACGCCGACATTATCTAAAATTTCGTATTTAAAATCTGCCATAATAAACTCCTTATTTTAAAATTTCCAATGCTTTTTTAAGTTGAGTATCCTCACTCAAATGATCAGGACCAATGCCCTTCACATTTTCAGGAAGCTCTACCACTTCATCCGGCTTGATGCCAACTTTGTGAATGTTGTTGCCGTTCGGTGTGAAATACTCACTTATTGTAAGTTTTACAGCCGTTTCGAACGGAAGGTTGAATAAGCGTTGAACAATGCCCTTGCCAAATGTTTGAGTTCCAACAAGCTTTGCTCTCTTTCTATCCTTCAAAGCACCACTTACAATTTCACTTGCACTTGCGGAACCGCCGTTCACAAGAACTACGAGCGGTAAGTCCTCCTTCTTTTCATCACTGTAATAATATTCTTTCTTCCCGTCTTTATACTTGGTATAAACAATTGTGCCTTTGTCTAAAAATACATCTGCAATTTTTGTACATACATCTAGAAGTCCACCCGGGTTTCCGCGAAGATCCAAAATTAGTTTTTTTATACCCTTTTTCTTTAGAGCTTCGAACTCTTTCATAAAGTCATCATATGTCGGTTTGTCAAATTCAGAAATTGCAATGTATCCAATGTTGTTTTCGAGAATTCTTCCATCAACCGTTTGAAGTTTTATAGTTTCTCTTTTAATTTTAAATTCATGAACTTTCTTTTGTTTTTGTTCATCTCTTAAAATTGTGATGCTTACAGTTTTTCCTTCTTCGCCACGCATTTTATTCACAGCGTCTTGCATGGTTTCTGCTGAATATTCCACATCATCAACTTTTATAATTCTGTCCCCTGATTTTATTCCCGCCTTGTATGCCGGGCTGCCTTTAATCGGAGAAACAACCGTAATATATCCGTCTTTTCCCGGACTTACAACAAGTCCGACTCCGACATATTTTCCATTGGTCGACTCCATAAACTTCTTCAGTTCTTCCTTAGTCATAAATTCTGAATATGGGTCGTCGAGGCTGTTTACAACGCCTTTGATAAGTCCCACATTAAGAGTTTCATTGTCGACATTCTTATAGTAATTCTTTTTTATATGCCCAACTACTGCACCTAATGTGTCAGCCGTCTGCTTGTCAAAAAAATCAGTTTCTTTGCTTTTTGCATCTTTTTTCTCAGTAACAGTTTCATTTTTCGAAAAATCGAGCTCGAATCCCTTTGCTGAATTCTTTCCGAGTAAATATGCCGAAATATTTGTGATTACAAGTGCAAATACTATTAAAATTATAAATTTACTTTTTTTCATTAACTACTCCTCCCTACATATCCGAGTGGATTTACAGCTCTTCCGTTAATTCTTACCTCATAGTGACAGTGTGGTCCGGTCGAACGTCCGGTCGAACCAACTTTTGCAACAACCTGTCCTTTCTGAACAATTTGCCCTACTCGTACAACGATTGCGCTGTTGTGACCGTAAGCAGTTGAAAGCGCCCCAGAGTGTTGTATGACAACTAGATTCCCGTAGCTTCCCATCCAACCTGCATAAATGACAACTCCCGATTCACCTGCAAGCACACTTGTGCCCATCGGCGCCGGTATATCTATTCCCGAGTGGAACGCGACATAACTGCCCATAGGGTCGCCTCTATATCCATAGCCCGAACTGATTCTACTATATGCTGCGAGCGGCCAACCGACTTTACCACCGGTATATTTAACCGACCTCATCTGAGCACTGTATTTTTTTCTTGCGGCTTGAATTTCTGACTCGAGTTTTTTAGAGTCTCTTTCCATTGCCGCGTTTTCCTTTTCACGCTGTTTAACAGACTGTCTCAAGCTTATGATATAGTTGCTCTTTTCATTTAGAATCTTTTGTTGCTCCTGTTTTGCAACTTCAATTGCACTCTTCTTTTGATTTAAACCTTCGACTTCCTTTTCAATCTCAGCTTTTTTTGCTTCAACTTCTTCCTTGCCGTCGGAAATATATTTAATCAAATCTTGGTCCTGCTTTAGAAGAAGTTGAACGAGACTTTGGTTTGAAAGATAATCATGAATATTTTTCGAGTTCAAAAGAACACTTAAATATCCGACATTGCCTCTCATATACATCGCTCTTACTCTCTTGGTGAAGAGCTTTTCCTTTTCGGCAATTCTTTGATTCATCTCATCGATTTCTTTTTTTGCCGCATTTATATTGCCTTCAGAAACAGAAATATCGTTAGAAAGATTGTCGATATCCGATTGTTTGTTTCTAATTTCGGCATCCAAGCTTCTGATATTCTTCTCTTCAACGCCGATAATGCTCTCTGCCTCTTTGTTTTTATCCTTGTTTTGCTTTATTTTATTTTTTAGTCGTTCTCTTTTTTCCCTATATTCCTTTTCAGTTAATGCGGAAGCTGTAACAGTTCCAAAAACTAAAAATATAACAAGTAAAAAAGCAGTTAATCTCTTCATAAAATCACTACACTTTCAAAAACTTTTTGAGAGAAATCAAACTTCCAAGTGCACCAATGCCGGCCCCAAGCGTTATGAATATAACAAATAAATCTTGATAAATAAGTTCCGGCTTGACAAGTGCGCTCAAAAGCATTGGACTTATATCGACCGTGCCCGTAGTGTAAAAATATTTATACATAAGACACATTATTGTTGCCGCTATGACGGATGCTATAAGCCCCAAAAAAACACCTTCTATAAAGAAAGGCCCCTTGATATATCCGTTCGTTGCTCCAACCCACTTCATAATGCTGATTTCTTCCTGTCTTGAATTTACAGCAAGTTTTATTGTGTTGGAAATAAGGAAAATGGAAATTATAGTTAAAAATACAACTACAGCAAGTCCACCAATTTTTATATAGTTTGAAATTTTAAGCATTTGGTCGATTTCGTCGGCAAAAAAGTTTACCAAAATAACTCCGTCGATTTCGCCTATTCTCTTCGTAATAGTTCTCGCATCATTTATATCATTTATCCTTACGACAAAACTATTTGGAAGCGGATTCTTGTCATCGTACCCATCCAAGAGCCATGCGTTATCTTCCCAAGACGCTTTTAGTTCTTTAAGTCCTTCATCTCTACTTTTGAATTTTATGCTTTTTATTCCACCGATTGAAACAATCTTGTCCGAAAGTGCTTTTATCTCCTCGACGTCCAAATCATCCGAGATAAAAACATCGATTTGGTCGATCATTTTATTTGTGTCCATTGCAAGCTTATTTACCGATAGAGCCAAAATAAGCACAAGACCCAAAATCATAAGTACGATTCCTATGGAAAGAACGCTCACTCCACTCATGCCTCGATTTCGCCAAACTCCTTGAAAGCCTTGCTTTATAATATTTTTGAGTACTCTAAGCTTCATATTCTTCCTCCAAATCATCGCTTGTCACAAGATGCCCGTGATCGAGTCTTATAATTCTTCTTGGAATTGCTTTTACAATATCCATTGCATGCGTTGCCATAAGAATCGTTGTGCCGCGATTATTGATGTCTTCCAAAACCTGCATGATGCCGAAGCTTGTTTCGAGATCAAGGTTTCCCGTCGGTTCATCCGCAATAAGAACAGGCGGTTCATTTATTATCGCCCTTGCTATTGCGACTCTTTGTTTTTCACCGCCGGAAAGTTCGTGCGGAAAACTTTTTGCTTTTTCAGTGAGTCCGACAAGTGAAAGAATGATCGGCACTCTCCTTCTTATTTCTTTTCCTTTTACACCCAAAATTTCAAGTGCAAAAGAAACATTTTCATAAACAGTCTTCTTCTCAAGAATTCTAAAATCTTGAAAAACTGTCCCTATATATCTTCTAATGTATGGAACTTTTCTATCCGAAACATGTGTAATATCTTTTCCGTTTAAGAAAATCTTTCCCGACTTCGGCTCAATTTCTTTTAAAAGAAGTCGTGTAAGGGTCGATTTACCCGCTCCGGAATGCCCCATCAAATAAACAAACTCGCCTTTATCAATCTTAACACTAACATCGTCGAGAGCTTTTTTCGGTGGATCATATTCCATAGTGACATTTCTTAATTCTATCATTACATAAACCTTTCCAGTTGAAATAAATCAACATATATTTAATATTATATAAAATAATAAAGAGTATAAATCTAAAACTCATTATACTATAAAAAATTTTTTTATTCAACTAATGAATAGTTTTCTATACATCTTTCTATTTCATTCACTCCATTAATATTTTAAAAGTAAAAACTTAACTGTACTTAAAACACACTTACTTGAAATAAACACATAAACTTGTTATAATGTATATGTAACAGAGTAGGTGATCTTGCGTCAAGTGTTTGAGAATGGGACGTCGTCTCAAAACGAAGGGATACCGCGGTAGATCATTCGCGTCCGCTATTTTTAATAGCTCCTTCTTACTGTTATGCATTAAAAGGAGGTATTTATATGAAAAACAAAAAATTTTACTATGAGCTTGGATTGACTAACGTCATCACAGCTGTTGTGCTAGGAATATTTACGTTCTACAGTATTTCAAATCTCAAAGATTCCTTTTGGATTGGAATAGTGTCCGCACTTGTTCTCACTGCTCTTTCAGGGGCCTTAAACGGTGCTCTGTTCGGCGGCATTTCATCCGCCCTCGCACTTTTGTGTTCAATTATTTATAAAGCGAACTACAAAGCTGCACCTGTTTTTAAAGCTTCGAAAAAAGCAATTGAAACTATGGGCAAGGCTGCCGCTGAAGAACAAGCAGCGCTCAAGTTAGAGGCATTCAATAGCTCATTGACTGCTCTTGACAAGTACAAGTTTATACTTTTTATATCTGCGATTTTACTCGCTTTTGCCGGCAGGTATATCTATCTTAAAATAAAAAGCGAAACTGTGAATGAAACAAAATCGGAAAAGAACTATTTTTCCGCTAGGGCTCTTTCATACTTGGCAATGTTTATTGCTCTCTCGGTCGTTTTAAATACGCTTAGAGTCGGTCCTGTTTCATTTGGAGGCTTCCCTATAATCTACGGTGGTCTTGCTCTCGGCCCTGTTTACGGTTTTATAATCGGAATGGTAAGTGATCTTTTAGGATTTCTTGTAAGACCATCAGGCAATGGCTTTAACTTAGCATTTACATTAACGTCGGCTCTAACAGGTGTTATTCCTGCTTTAGTAATTAGAGTATTTGGAAAAGACCCTAAAAACAAACACAACTTTGTCAAAGTTTTAATTGGAATCTTTGTAGGACAAACAATTACAAGCGTTATAATGGTTCCATATTTTATGAAACTGTTTTACGGATTTAACTTTTGGGAAAGACTTATAAGAGCATTCTCCAAACAAGTTTGGTCAATTCCTCTATATGCTTTCATCTTTGTTTCTACATGGAAAGTTATAAACAGACAAGTTGATTTTAAATCAATCGAACAAAACAATTTTGCCATCCCTCAAAATAAGTAATTTTTGCGGTGTGGCAATTGTCACACCGTATTTTTAATTTAAAGGAGAACACGTTATGAACATTAGTTGGGAAAATAGGAGAAATTTAAATCTACCTGATTTAACAAATGAAGAAAAAGCAAAAATATTAGAAGAAAGACTGTATATGTTTCCCCATATAACATTAACCGTTATAAAACAAACTTTAAATGAAACTCTCGAAGATTTAAAAAAAGAAAATGCAAAGCCTGAGTTTTTGGAAGGATTCATGGAAGTTATAGATGTAGTAGAAAAGTTTTCCGGACAATATGTTGGAGAGGAAGAAGCCTATAATGACTATATACACTCCACAAATTCACTAAATGTTTACTACGACACTGACCCTGTTGAAAAAACAATTACAAGACTAATAAAGAAAATTGACCTTGAACCGATAAGCACATACTATGAACTTGACAGGCTTTTAAACTCACATCTTAAAAAAGTTACATTTAAAGTAAGTAACGGTTTTAGAGAAGGCTACTGCAGAGCTTGCGGTACAATTGCTTCAAGTTGGATTGACGCGAAGGAAGAGCAAAACTACAACAACGAGTTTATTTTTAAGATAAACGCTAAAGAACCTGTAAGAATTTATGACATTATAAAAAGAGAGCAAGATCTTCGTGTTGCAACAATGTATTGCTTTGCGGACTTCGGTGGTCTCGGTGACAGTCTTAACAATTATTTTAAATAACAAGCCATGGAATGGAGCGCTGCTTCATTCCTTTTTAATTTACAAAAAAATTTTCATGTGATATAATTTATATAATTTACAAAAAGGAGATTTATATGAAAAACAAAATTTTATTAATATTAATTGCAATCACGCTTGCATTTAGCTTTGGCGGTTGCAAAAAGAAAAAATCGACAATCGATTCAAAAAAAGAGCAAGATGAAGCTTCGCAAAAGCAAAATGAAGAAGAATTTAAAAACAATGCTCTAGAAATTATAAAAAAATATAAAGTGATTCAAAAAGAAAACGAAGAAAATCCCGACAAAAAAGTTATCCTTGCAAAAGTCGGTGATGAGGAAGTCCTAAAATCCGACGTCGATTTCGTTATGGATTCAAGATATATAGGAAAAGATAAGCTCCCTGATGAAGAAACGCAAAAAAAGGAAAGAGAATCCATTCTTGAAAATATGATTCAAAAGGCCGGAGCAATTTCATACGCGAAAAAGAACGGTCTATATCCAAGCGACGAAGACATAAATAAGGCCCTTGAAAAACTTAAGGAAACAATTAATTCCGATGAGTATGAAACAAAAAAAGCTGAAGCGGTAATGAAAAAGACCGGTTGGGACATGGACCAATATGTAGAAAGCTATCGAAAAGATATTGCCGAAACTTTTGCGGTCGACAGCCTTTTTAAGGATTACAAGAAAAAGTATCCGACAAAAGAAGACCAAAAATATACTTTCCAAAACTTCCTCGATGAAATTATGTCGGGAGAACAAGTTGAAAGATTTGATAAATAAATAAAAATAAAAATCCCTCGTTTGAGGGATTCTACATAAATTCTGATTTTGTTTTTTGAAGTTCCACAACAAGCTTTTCAAGATTTTTTGCAAGGCTTTCGTGTTCTTCTCTCGTTAGGGCGCGTAGTACTTCCTGGAGGTATTCGCGCCTTATTTGTATTACATTATTTATTATATCGTGTCCTTTTGGAAGGGCACTTATTTTGATGAATCTTGCATCCTTTTCGTCCTTTTCGCGTTTGACAAGTTCCAATTTTTCCATTCGCTTAAGTGTTTCTGTTACCGTTGAACATGCCATATCCATTTTCTCTGAAAGTTCACTCAAGTTCATCTCATCGTTGTGATTTATTATAACCTGTAATGTTCTAAACTGTGCCGGAGAAATATCGTAGTCCTTTAAAATCGTGCGACCTTTTTTTCGGATAATAAAGTCCGACATCCTCAAATCTCTTTCAATTTTTTCAATCAGTTTATCCATAGCTATACCAATAAATTAATCGCTTTGTGAACAACTTCAAAAGTTGCAGGAAGCGTTCCAAAAAATTCACCGTCGACATCAAGTTCCACTTCTTCAGGAGACGAAAAACTTATCTTCTTTGTTTTAAAATACATAACACTTGGATGTTTTACATGTTCTCCCGCTCTTATTTTCATAAAGACAGTGACCAAATCTGAAATTGGCATTTCACGAACTACTAAAACATCCAATAGTCCATCATGCACACTTGCAAGAGGTGCCATTTTTTGAAAACCGCCTACCGATTTTGAATTTGCGACAAGTGCCATGTACGAAACATACTCACCCGACACTTCTTCCGACTCAATTTTCATCTTTATAGGTCTTAAATTTTCAGGCGTGAGCTCCGTTAAGGCTTTCATTACATAAGCCGCCCTTCCAAATGCAGTCTTAAGCCCAACCGGCGTATTGTGTGCAACATCCGTCAAAATACCGCATGCACCCACATTCATAAAATACCTGTCTGAAACTTTTCCACAATCGACACATTCAATCTTTCCGCTCACTATTGTCTTATATGTATCCCAATCATCTTTTTGTAGACCCATATAAATAGCAAAATCATTAGTTGTACCACCAGGCATAATCATTACCGGAATTTTGGAGTTGCTTTCTTGTATACCGCAAACAACTTCATTAACCGTTCCGTCTCCTCCGACAACTACAATTCTGTCTACTTTGTCATTCTCAGCTTCAATTGCAAACTTGGTCGCATCATGCGCTTTTTGTGTAAATCGCATACTTACTTCATGTCCGTCTTCAAAAAGATACTTTATAATATTTGAAACCTTCTCCTGCGACCTCTCTCTGCCGCTTTTCGGGTTATAAATAAATCTTATATGCAAAAAAATTCACCTCTAACAATAATTATACCAAATCATATTTAACGTTTCAATAGTAAAAGCCGCTCTTAAAAGAACGGCTTTGTTGTGTTCATCATTTTATTGTTTTGCCAGAGTGTTTGAAACAATATTTTCAAAAACAACTCCGGAGAAATTTTCTATACTATCCATAATAAAGAAATCTTCAATCATGACACCTGTCGCTCCCGGAGCGAATAAATCCTCATAGTAATAGATTACAAGCGTCTTTTTCTTGCCGTCCTCCATATAAGTTTTTATAAGAGGATTAGGAAGTTTTCTCATATCAGATAAAAACTTTGCCCTCACCTCGTCAGGTCTTTGAAATAAATCTTTCATTGTCGGGTTCGGGTCAAAGTCCCAATCCTTATTTACCTTTGCTTCTCTTAACAAGTCGTACGTTTTGATATATTCTGACTTGGAAAGCGGCTCTAATATCGCTTTCATCTCCGCATCCGGTTCCACAGATTTCAAAAATCCGTTTTTCACCAAATCAAGCGGCGTTTTTGTAGATTCGTTCACATCGCTAAAAATTCCGAAATAATCTAAAAACTTGTCGCCCATGATAAGAGGTTTTCCCTCATAGTAACAATAATCAAGAGCGTCAGCTTCCACATTTTTTGCCGGATAAAATTCTACAAAACGGTCCAGAAAATCATTGAACTCATTAAAATCGGTGAATGGTTCATCATTTTTCGCCTTCAAAACAGTTATAAAGTTTGTATAACAAGGACCGCTAAGCGTTATGCCGGTGCCCATCTCATCTTTAAAACAATTTCCGTCCTTATCGATTTCCGCTTTCAAAAAAACTGCGTCCGGAATGCCGTCCGACGAAAAATCAACCGAATTTGCAACTTTTGAAACAAGTTTTTTGCCCTCATCGGTCGAAAGAAGATTTCTTAATCCTTCTTTTTTTGCATCGTCAAGATACAAGCAGTCAAGCATCTTCTGATCTCCAACGGAAAACCAAGTGAAGAAATCAATTGTCATATTTCTAAGCTCTTCGCTTCTTATGACAATATTTCCATTTTCATAATCTCTTCCGTATTTGTCCTTTGAAGTGTCCGCCACTTCCTCATTGTCCGGCTTTGAAGACTCGGTTTCATCATTTATTTTTTCATTTGACGTTTTATTGCATCCTTGAAGGATGAATAAAAAAGCAAATAACAAAACCATTATTTTTTTCATAATTCACCTCATGATAATTCTGATGATTCTAATTTTAAACTTATCATTAAATCGTTATACTCTGCCGGTTCAATTAAATCGACTGTTTCAACCTCTTCTTCTACCTTTGTGTAACTTTCAAGCTTCTTCATAAAACTTGAGAATTTAACAAAAACCAAATCTCTCCACTTTGCATCGTGTAGCGGACAATATGACTTTGAAAATGCCATGAACTGTTTATCAATAAACGTCGAATTGTTCATAATCTCCCCAAATGCCATAATATTATCTGCTATATTTTTATAAAATATTTTTTTCCCACGAAACATCAATCCAAAATAATTGTTTTTACCATCAACTCTTCCGGAGTCAATTCCGCCTTCAATCGATGCAATTGAAATTGCAAACACAGCGTTTGCATTATACCTATCTTCCATCTCTCTAAATATCTTACCATAACCTTTTAAGCTTGTATCAGCAAGGATATGATCGATTTCCTCTGAAGTTAAGCCACTAGGTTTGTGTAAATTTGTCTTATATATATTTGTGTTGTGAAAAACTTTTGGCTTTACTTGTGTTTTTAGCTCTCCCTCCGCAAAAGCAGTTGTAATCAACATGCTGACGCAAGCGAGAACAGTTAAAAATTTTCGCATATTACCTCCGTTCTTGTGAACATAAAATATTATATATCATTTTTCCAAAGATTGCAAATTTTATAAAATCTTCCCCACTTATATGAGTGATAATGCGGTTTATAAGATTTAAATCCTCCACTTCCGGGTATATATTTATTGAAAAGGGGGTTTTGATTTTTATGGGAATAATTTTAATATTCTTGCTCCTCGTTCTTTTTGTTTCTACAATAAGTAAATCAGATCCAAACGGTGGTCAAGATGGCGATGCAAAAGATTATTTTGGATACATGGATGAAATAAATAGAAAAAAATAAATTGCGAACTAATTCGCAATCTAAACCTTGAGTCGGCGATTTAAAAATCTCCGGCTTTTTTGTATTTTAAAAGGACACGCTCTGTGAGCATGTCCTCTTTTTTAAAACATATTTTTTATTGAGTCAACAGTTGAAATAATTCTACTTAAAACATCTTTTTTTGTTTCAAAGAAACTGTATTTAACACCGTTCACTCCCCTTTGGAAGAGGCTTGAAACACTGTCTGCTGTTTCTTTTGTCTTATTTCCGACTTCTGCAAGTCCGGTTGCTACTTGTCTTATTCCGTATGCAATATTATCGGTTGCATCTTTTGCTGTTCCTGTTACATGTGATACATCGTTTGAAACGCTTGTCACATTAGATAGTATGGCTGCAATTTCAGGTTTGCTCTTTTCGGCAATTTCACCCACGCTGTAAGTTATGTCGGAAACATTTTCCAAAACTTCAGGTACTACACTCATCGAGTGATCTATTGCAGGCTTGTTATCATCCAAAATGGTCTTTGCGCTCTTCACAGTCTTTGCAAGATTAACCATAAACATTCCAAGTCCAACGAGAGCAAAAACTCCCGCACCCATAACGATATATAACAGGATATATTTAATTATTTCCCAAGTTGTCATAAATCGTCACCTATTTCTTTGCTTTTTCTACTTTTTCTTCTGCTTTATCTGCTGCTTTTTCTACTTTTTCCTCTGCTTTATCTGCTGCTTTTTCAGCTTCTTTTTTTGCTTTTTCAAGACCTTCTCTTGTGTTGTCGATAGCGTCTTCAGCTTTATCAAGAGCTTTCAACTTCAAATCGTCTGCCTTATCCTTTGCATTGTCTAAAGCTTTCTTGCCCTTGTCATAAATTCCTTGAGCTTTATCTTGAACTTTTTCTTTAGCATTTTTTGCAATTTCTTCGGCTTGATCTCTCTTTTCGTTGTAGAAGTTCTTAATGTCTTCTCTTGTTTCATCTCCGCTCTTAGGTGCAAATAGCACACCAGCTACGCCACCGATTGCTAAACCTGTTGCAAGGCCTGCGAAACATTTCAAGCCGTCTTCAATTAATTTCTTTCTTCTTTCTTCTTTTCTTTTAGCTTCAATCATGTCAAAAATTTTCATATCTAAAACCTCCATATATTTCTTGATATTTCTTGTATTAATAAATTCAAAATCTTTTGAGTTTATTTAATCCAACTATTTATTTGATACCCGATATATGTAATTTTAAACAAAATTTATCCTACATATAAAATTTTTTTGTCACTGTTTATCTATTTTCATTCTAAGTTTTTCATAAATATTAGTTTATTTTCTTTAACTTTGTGGTATAATAATTATTAAATGAATTATATTTTTTTATTATTATATTTCGGTTGCCGAAATGATGAGGAGGTACTATGAAATTTTTAAAGTCGATATCAAGATATATGAAGCCCTATAAGGGTCAATATATCATTGGTGTATTGTGGCTCATTATCATTGACACTCTAGTGATTTATGTGCCTCAAATTCTAAGAAATTTTGCAAACGACTACCAAAGCGGCACTCTTACAAAAGACAAACTTATTACTTATGCACTTTTGACAATAGGTGCAGGACTCGTAATGAGTATTGGAAGATACTTTTGGCGAGTATGTCTTTTTGGAAGTGCAAGAAGAATTGAGTATGACATAAGAAGGCAACTCTTCACCCATTGGTTAAGTATGGATAACGAGTTTTACAACTACCATAAGATCGGAGATCTTATGGCGTATGCAACAAACGATATAAATTCAGTCAGAATGTTTACCGGTGAAGGTATTATGATGAGCGTCGACTCTTCTTTCATGCTCATTTTTACAATTATTATGATGATTCGAACAGTTGGCCTTAGAATCACTACGATAACTCTTTTGCCGATTCCAATAACTGCCGTAATAATTATATCTTCCGGAAAAGTTTTCTACAAAATTTTTAGGAAAAGGCAGGAAGCATACGCAAAACTCAGTGACGTTACAACCGAAAGTTTTTCAGGTATCTCTGTTATAAAAGCTTTTGTTGAAGAAGAGGAAACAAAAAGACGTTTTGACAAAGTAAATAGAAATTACTACAACAAGGACTTAAATGTCGTAAAGACACAAACTTTTTTCTTCCCGTTTATGGTTCTATTAGCAGGAATCAGTTATATGCTTGTAATATTCTTTGGTGCAAAATATGTTATTGACGGCACTTTAAGCCTTGGTGATTTTGTCGCATTATATACTTATATTGGAATTATTATGTGGCCGGCAAGAAGTCTCGGCATTATCATTGGACAAATACAACAAGGAAGCGCCGGTCTTTTTAGAATTGAAGATATGCTTAAAAACAAACCTACTATAAAAGATATCGACAATCCTATTCGATTGACAGATGAAAAAACTTCTATTGAATTTAGAAATGTTTCATTTAAATATCCCGGCGAAGAAAATTATGCTTTAAAAAATATCAGCTTTAAACTTGAAGACGGAAAAAGCCTCGCTCTTGTTGGTAAGACCGGCAGCTCAAAATCTACCATTTTAAAACTTATTTTTAGAGAATATCTCCCGAATGAAGGCGAAATTTTGATTGACAATCATCCGATTGAAAACATAAAAATAAATGATTTCTCCGAAAAGACAGGTTATGTTCCACAGGACAATTTTCTTTTCTCTGAAAGTTTAAAAGAAAACATTGCATTCTCGTTTGAAAAAGATTACGATATCAATGAAATTTATGAGGCTGCAAAACAATCCGGAGTCTACGATGACATAACGGATTTTAAAGACGGTTTTGATACTGTCATCGGTGAAAGAGGTGTCACTTTGTCAGGCGGACAAAAGCAACGTGTATCAATCGCACGTGCACTTATAAAAAATCCAAGTTTTCTTGTGCTTGATGACTCGCTTTCAGCAGTTGATACAAAGACCGAAAAGAACATATTGGATGCGCTTCAAAAGATCCACGCAACTGAAGTTATTATCGCTCACAGAATTTCAACAATTAAAGGATGCGATGAAATTATATTCCTTGAAAACGGTCAAATTAAGGAAAGAGGAACGCACGAAGAACTTGTAAAGCTTGATGGCGAATACAACACAATGTATCAAAATCAATTGCTTGAAGATGAACTTGAAGGAGGGTTTTAAATGAAAAAAGTTGTTGATGTAAAAGAAGATAAGTCGAAACTCTTCAAATATCTTTTAAAGTTCGCAAAGCCTTACACAAAACCGCTTTTAATGGCACTTTTTTTTGTAATTATTTCAACGCTGCTTTCGCTTTTAAATCCTTATCTAGTAAAAATCGCAATCGACGATTATATTTCAGGCGACAATATTCCAATGGTCGAGGTACAGTCTGACGAAGACGCATTAAATGTCGGTGGACGATATTTTAAACGTAAAACCGAACTTAAAGAAATTCCTGAAAACGCAAATAATTTTACAATCGAAACTTTTGAAGGCGAAAGATATTTGGTTGAAGACGGAAAAAGAATTGAAGTTATCGACAAATATGTCTATAAAGATTACCGAAAAAAGGATATCTCCGCTGTAACAAAAATCGGTTTATATTATTTGATTGCAGTTTTTTCAAATTTCCTTGCAACGTGGATTTTTAACTATACACTCGGGAAAAGCGGTGCAAGCATAATATATGACATTAGGAAGCTCACATTCAACCACGTATTAAAACAAAATCACACATTTTTCAACAATATGCCAGTCGGGCGACTTATGACAAGGGTTACAAGTGACACGCAAACGCTATCGCAATTTTACTCCAACGTTTTGATAAGTTTCATCGCAGACTTCGGAGTAATCTTCGGTATTATGGTTTTGATGCTAAAGCTTGACTACAAACTTGCACTCATGTGTTTTACAATGATTCCTGTAATTGTTGCAATAAGTGTTATTTTTAGAAATATACAATTTAGAATTTTTAGATCAGCGAGAACAAAACTTTCGATTATAAACACAGTTCTAAATGAATATCTTAGCGGCATGAGCATAATAAGAATATTTGGAAAAGAAAGAAAAATGGAGCAAAAGTTCGACGACAGAAACAAGGACTATCTCGATACGATTTTAAGACAAGTTAAAAACCACGCATTTTTCAGACCGACAATTGAAATTATAAGATCTCTCGGCGAAGCATTTTTGATATATTATGGTGGCGGTCAAGTTATAAAATCAAATATCGAGTTCGGTACACTCTTTCTTTTCATAACATATCTAAAACAATTCTTCAGACCGATTATGGAAATTACTGAAAGATACAATATCATGCAACTTGCATTTGCAAGTGTTGAAAAAATTATAAAGCTTTTAGAAACAGACTCTGAAATAAAACCGCTTCCGGAATACGCAAAAGAAAATATCGAAGCTGAAAAAGGCTCAATCGAATTTCGCGATGTAAGATTTTCATATATTCCGGGTGAAGAAGTTTTAAAGGGAATAAACTTCAAAGTTAAAAAAGGCGAATCAGTTGCGTTTGTCGGTGCAACCGGTGCCGGCAAAAGTTCCATTATGTCGGTACTCGCGAGATTTTATGACATTGACTCCGGCAATATCTTTGTCGACGGAGTGGACATAAGAACTATGTCAACCGATGAGCTGAGACGAAGAATCGGATTTGTGCTTCAAGACGTTTTCCTTTTCTCCGGCGATATAAAATATAATATCACGCTCGGTGAAAAGTTTGACGACAAAGCCATCGAAGCTGCATCTAAGCGTGTACGTGCAGATGACTTTGTAAAACATTTGAGCGAAGGCTACGACACTCCTGTGCAAGAACGTGGAAGCACGCTTTCGACAGGTCAAAGACAGCTTCTTTCTTTTGCAAGAACAATTCTTAGAGACCCTGAAATTTTGATACTCGATGAAGCTACGGCTTCAATCGACACCGAAACAGAAATTCTTATTCAAGAGGGTCTAAAGGAACTTATGAAAAACAGAACCACCATTGCAATTGCGCACAGACTATCGACAATAAGCGATATGGATAGAATTTATGTAATGAATAAAGGCGAAATTGTTGAAGTTGGAAACCACGAAGAACTTATGGAAAAACATGGGTTTTACTACAGACTCTATCAACTTCAACTCGACAAGAAAAACTAAAATTGCCCCGGCGTGTCCGGGGTGTTTTTTTGTAAGAGTAAAATTGGATTATATAAAAATTTTTATTTCAGACTTTAAACACATCTGAAATTGTTTCGAAGTAAGTTAATATTTCGTTGATATATATATATATATATATGGTACAATAAACTTATAAATATGTTATAATATTATTATAGCGATTTATAAAACTAAATTCATATTAAGGAGCAGAACATGATAAACAAGACACTTAAATCGTACTTAAAAAAGTATCCCGGAAAGAATTTTACTTTTCTCGCATTTGTTATAGTCGAAAATTTCATTTGGCTTTTAAACACTTTCTTTAATATCAGGCTCACAAACGAGGCCATCGCACAGGACAAACGCGCATTTCTCACAACTCTTTTATACTCTGTGATTTCAATGTGTGTCCTCGTCATTGTAAAGAGGCTCACTTCACTTTCTGGCTACAAGCTTTCGCAATATATCATTAACGACATTAGAAACGACTCGGCATTTGCAATAATAAATGCAACCGGCGTCTCCGATTTCAGCTCGAGCGGCTCATATGTCAGTCAACTTTCAACCGACACAAGCTACATAAGAAACAACGGAGTCGGTGCATATATTCAAATAGTTCGTGCCGCCGTTTCAATTATATTCTCACTTGTCGGAGCTGCGCTTGTCCATTGGAGCTATATTCTTATTTTCCCGCTAACAATGGCACTTTCGATGATAACACCGAAAATGCTTTCGCCAAAAATCGAAAAAGCCAGTGCTTTTTTCAGCAACTCACGTGAAAATTTTCTATCGTTTTTGACGGACATTTTAAACGGATTCGGCATATTTAAAAGAAACAATCTCGAAAATGATTTCAAAGAAAAAGTCGGAAATATTTCTGAAAAATTTGAAGCGGACATCTATGAATATTATGTTCATATGTCGCTCTATGAAAGTTTTATTTCATTTGCAAGCATTTTGAGTCAGTTCATATATGTTTTGGCAAGTCTTGTGCTTGTATATCTCGGGTACATTTCAGTCGGCGCAATTGTCGGGCTCTTCAATTTCTCACAAACAATTTACGGCGGTGTGTCTTCTCTATTGAATGGATACGGCACTATAAATTCCGTAAATCCTATTATAGAGAAGTTGTTTCCGATATGTTGTGACAATGACGGAAAAAAACTCGACGACATCAAGAATATAGACTTTGAAAATGTTTCGATTTCCTATGGAGACCACGACGTTATAAAGGACCTCTCATTCTCGATCGGAAAGGGCGAAAAAGTTGCAATCACCGGAAAGTCGGGCTCCGGAAAGACCACGATAATAAAAAGTATTTTGAAGGAACTCGAGCCAAAATCCGGAGCAATTCTTTTAAACGGTGATGACATCGAAAACATAAACTACAGAAGTATATATGACAACATCGGAGTTATTAGTCAGGACCCATATCTTTTTAACACCTCGATAATAGAAAATATAACTCTCGGGTTAAAAAATCCGCCGATGGATAAAATGGAAAAATTAATCGACAAACTTGACCTTCGAGCATTTATAAATTCTCAAAAAAATGGAATTGAAACTGTGCTTTCAAACAACGGACAAAATATTTCGGGTGGACAAAGACAGCGCCTTGTTATTCTAAGAGAAATTCTTAGAAATAAAAATGTACTCGTGCTCGATGAGGGAACGTCGAGTCTCGACAAGGAGACAAAGGACACAATAGATGATTTCCTTTTAAAAACTGATTTAACTATCATATACATCACTCACCCTCGCTCTGACGATGAGCTGAAGGATTTCGACAAAATTATAAATCTTGCGTAATAAAAAAGAACGAATGTTTTACGCATTTCGTTCTTTTTGTTTGTCATTCATCTTCAATTTCTTCGCCGCAAAACGGACAATAAAAATGTTCCCTATAAATCGGAATACATTTCCCCAAATACCTTTTACAATTCGGACATCTCCAGAAAATCAAATCCGGTATAAAAAACGATAGTCCGAGTAAAATGAGTAAGAGGGTCAATGTCGTTGAATTTTTCACTTGATCTGCAACAACTGCTGCTCCAATTACGTAGCCGAAAAATAAAAATATTCGAAGTCTTCCCCAAAATTTTGCTTTCATATTAAATTCTCCTAGTCTTACTTTTGAGCACTTTTTATCTCTTCATTAAGCTTGCCGTTCACGTCAGCTCTTAAAATCTTATACAATGTTGCAGCAATAGGAACTGCGATAAGCATTCCAAGCACACCCATAAGGCCTCCGCCAACTGTTACAGCGGCAAGAACCCAAATACCCGGAAGTCCGATTGACGATCCGACAATTTTCGGATAGACAAGATTTCCGTCAGTTTGTTGAAGCACAATTATAAATATTAAAAATATAAGCGCTTTTATAGGTGAAACAGTGAGAATCATAAATGCTCCAAGTCCTGCTCCGATGTACGAACCCGCAACCGGTATGAGGGCTGTGAATGCAACTATCGCACCAATCATTGTCGCATAAGGAAGTCTCAAAATGAGCATTCCGATTGTACACATTATTCCGACAAGCATCGCATCTAAACACTGACCCGAAATGAAACTTGAGAAAGAATCATCGAGAACAGAAATAACATATTTCGTTCTTTCGTAAAAATTCGTACTCATATATCTTCTCATAACTTTGTCAAACTGTCTGCCGATTTTTTCCTTGTCAACCAACAAATAAATAGCAAATATTATTGAGAGGACAGTCGTAACGATACTTGAGAAAACAGTTCCTACAACGTTTACAGCCATGCCCATTGCATTGCCGACTCCGGATGTTATGGTCGTGGTGAAATTGGAAAGTTTAGATTTCCAATCAATGCTCTTTATAGGTTCGAGCCATTCTGATTTTATCCACTTCGAGCCTTCGATTTTATTTATTATTGTCTTTATTGTGTTCGGTGCACCGTTTACAAGTACTGTGATGCTTGCAATAAGTTGCGGCACAACTAGCCAAACTAGTATGATTACTATTAGAACGAGAGTAAGAAAAGATAGGAGCAGACAAACCCCGCGTCTACTTTTTACCACCGCTTTTTTATTCGACTTCGGAAAATAATGAGATTCATAAAATCGCATGAGTATATTTAAAACATACGCAACTGCGCTTCCGATTATAAGCGGTGACGCCGCCACAAATGCCATCTTTACAAATTTCGCAAAGCCGCTCCAATAGTGAATACATAAATAAACCAAAACTGTACTTATACCAACCCTTATGCAGGTTTTCCAATCCAATCTCATACTATTTCCCCCTCTTATAACTATAATAAAATTATAACACAACTGCAGCCTATTTACCATACTAAAAAAACTGCGACAACTGCCGCAGTTTTAATTAAAGTTTTTTATAAAATGCAATTCTCGGTTTTACTCCATCTATAAAAACATCTCCAAGTTTTGTAAAGTCGTGTCGAGTAATAAACGCCATCATCGCTTCGTTGTCTCGATGCGTGTCCACTCCAAAAATTTCATATTTCTTTTCAACAACAATTTTTAAAATCTCATCAAAAAATTCGTCCGAAATGCCTTTACCCCGAAGACTTTGGTCCACCACAAATGTATGAAGCACTACATAGTTTCCGCTCAAATATTTCTTATAGTCCGGATCACTTTCGACAAGTGCACCGAATGCGGTTAAATCTTCATTTATAAAACCGTTTTTCGCAATTACATATTTTTCCAATGTTTCAATTGATGGGCTGCCGTCTTGCCACTGGTCAATTCCCATATTTTTCATATTGACCTTCGCTTCGTTTATCATTTTCATGACGACGGGAATGTCCTCGCGTGTGATTGTTCTGATTTTCATTAAAGTCTCTTAAGCGCTCTCAAGTTTGCTTCGATTGTGGCGTCTATAATTTCGTCGGTGTGTGCAGCTTGGAAGAAGATAGCTTCAAACTGTGCCGGAGCAAACATATAGCCTTCTTTAATCATTTCTCTGAAATACTTTGCAAACATTTTTGTGTCCGCTTTTTTTACATCGTTATACGATTTTATTTGATCGAATTCTCCAAAGAAAAGACTCATCATCGATTTATATCTCGTGACTTTTCCCGGAATGCCTGTTTCTTTTAAGTTTTTATTGAAACCGGCTTCGAGTCTTGTTGCCATTTCTTCGAGTCTGTCGTAGATGTCCTTGTGTGCTTCCAGAGTCTTTAATGTATCTCTTCCCATTTTCATTGCGAGCGGATTTCCGGAAAGCGTTCCTGCTTGATAAACGCCGCCGACCGGCGATAATTTTTCCATAATCTTTCTCGGTCCTGCAAATGCTCCCACCGGAAGACCGCCTCCGATAATTTTTCCGAAACAGAAGAGATCCGGTTTAACGCCGAATTCCTTTGAAATCGAGCCAAATTGTGTTCTAAATCCGGTTATAACTTCGTCAAAAATTAAAAGTATGCCGTTTTCCTCGGTGATTTTTCTGAGTTCTTTTATAAATTCCATATCAGGCACAACAACGCCCATATTACCTGCAATAGGTTCTATGATAACGCATGCGATGTCGTCGCCGTATTTTGCGATTTTGTCCTTCACGTCGTCGATGTTGTTGTACTCACACACAATTGTGTAGTCCGTAATTCCCTTCGGCACACCGAGTGAAGACGGTGCGTTATATGTGAGCGTGCCCGAGCCCGATTTTACTAAGAGCCCGTCGCTGTGTCCGTGGTAGCAACCTTCAAATTTTATAAATTTGTCACGTCCTGTGTAACCCCTTGCGAGCCTGATTGCGCTCATTGTAGCTTCTGTTCCGGAGTTTACCATGCGAACCATTTCTGTTCCCGTGTATTTTGTGAAAAGTTCAGCCATCTCAACTTCGACTTCCGTCGGCAAACCGAATGTGATTGCTTCGTCGAGATAGTGCTTTGCATTTTCCACAATTTCTTTCGGGCGATGTCCCAAAATCATCGGTCCCCATGAATCTATAAAGTCAACATATTTGTTGCCGTCGACGTCATAAATATAAGCACCATCAGCTTTTTCAAAAAATATCGGGTCCATATCGACCGAGCCGAATGCTCTGACCGGTGAATTTACTCCGCCCGGAATAACTTTTAAAGCTCTTTCATATAAATTCATTATGCTCTCTCCTTCAATAGTCTTGCCATTTCCTTTGCATGATATGTGATTATGAGCTTTGCGCCGGCTCTCTTCATCGCAATCATATTTTCATAAATAATGCTTTCGTTTAAAAGCCCCTTCTTTATCGCTTCTTTTATCATCGCATATTCGCCGCTCACATTGTAAACAACGAGATTTGTGTTGAATGTTTTCTTCACACGGCGGATTATGTCAAGATATGCAAGTGCCGGTTTTACAATTATAAAATCTGCGTCTTCTTCAAGGTCAAGTTCCACTTCTTTCATCGCCTCGTCGGAGTTGTGGAAATCCATTTGATAACCCTTTCTGTCGCCGAAACTCGGTGCGGAGCCTGCAGCATCTCTAAACGGTCCGTAATATGCGGATGCATATTTTGCGGCATAACTCATAATCGGCACATTTTTAAATCCGTTTTCATCAAGTGCTTCCCTTATTGCCCTCACTCTGAAGTCCATCATGTCAGACGGTGCTACAATATCGGCACCTGCCTTTGCATGAGAAAGAGCTGTACGTGCAATATATTTTATAGTTTCATCGTTTATAACACATCCGCAGTCATCAAGAATGCCGCAGTGACCATGGTCTGTGTATTCACACATACAAACATCGGTGATAACGATAAAGTCCGGATGGTTCTTTTTTATTTCTCTTACAGCACGTTGAACGATACCATTTTCATCGTATGCACCGCTTCCAACGCTGTCTTTTTTATCAGGGATTCCAAAAAGTATGACCGCTTTGATGCCGAGGCTTTCAAGTTCCTTAATTTCATCGTCAAGCATGTCCACGGATAAGTGGTATTGATCAACCAAAGAAGGAATTTCTCTTTTTATCTTTTCACCTTCAACGACAAACAGCGGATAAATAAAATCTTTTACATCTAAACTTGTCTCTTCCGTCATTTCTCTTAAAATCTTATTATTTCTTATTCTTCTCATTCTCATTTTTTAAGTCCTCCTCTACACAATCAATTATAGAATCTATAGTCGAATATTCCGACTCCTTATAAACATCAAAACCACACTCGTGAATCGAGTCAGTTGTTATAGGTCCGATTGAAAATATCTTTTTTCCACTCAAACTTTCTTTGCCATACATTTTTATAAAATTCTTAAACGTTGAAGTCGCTGTAAAAATTATGTCTGTAAAATCCTCCGGCAATTCTTCGATTTCTTTTGGAATAACGCTGTCGTAAATCGGAATGTTATGAAATTCCCCAAGCGTGTTATACTCTTCCAAAAGCTCTTTTCGTGTGAGCCGTGAGTGCGGTAAAAAGATTTTTCGCTCTTTAAAACCGTCCTCTTTTATAATTTTTACAAGCTCATCGCCGGTGAACTTTTCCTTCGGTACGACACAGCTCAAGCTGTATTTTTCGATTGCCTCTTTTGTTGCCTTGCCGACCACATAAATTTTCACACTTTTTAATTCAGACATATCATGCGTTTTTAAAAATTCATCCATAAAAATCTTTATTGCATTTTGTGAGTGAAAAACCAAATGCGTGAATGAAAAATCTTCCACATATTTTTTTAACTCAGCCTCATTTATCGGAACAATTTCAATTGTCGGGATTTCAAAAACCTCCACCCCAAGTTTTCTTAGGACCGATGCTAGTCTTGAAGATTTTTCGCGATTTCTCGTGACCACAAATTTTCTTTTCGAGCTATTTTCCAATTGCATCTTTAAACTCCCGTGCAATGTTTTTTGCTGCGTCTTCCGCTTCAGAAATTTTTACACATAAACTCTTTTTTAAAAGAATATTTTTCGATTCATCTCCGAAACACGCTCTTAAAATTGCCTCACCTGTTTTTAAATCGACCTCGGCGTTGAACCCCATCGGACTGTGGCAGCCCGCATTCAGTTCACGTTGAAACGCCCTTTCAATATTCATCCGAACAGTCGTTTCCTCGTCTCTTATTTTCGAAATTATCTCAAGAATTTTTTCATCATTTTTTCTGCCCTGAATTGCCAAAATCCCCTGACAAGGCGACGGCACAATCTCTGATTTATCGAACACATAAGAAACTTTGTCGCCGTAGCCTCCTCTTAAAATTCCGGCATATGCAAGCACAACTCCGATAATTCCCTCTTCGCCGACTTTCGACATTCTCGTTTCAATATTTCCCCTGATCGACGTCGTGGAAATATTTGGACAAATTGTTTCGAGTTGCAGTTTTCTTCGAAGCGATCCGGTTCCAACAATGCCTGAGCAAAGCTCCGACAACTTTTCTATTTTTCTTGAAGAAATAAGCACATCTCTTGCGTCCTCAGCTTTAGGCGGGTCAAAAAACATAAGTCCTTCAGTTTCGTCGCTCGGCATATCCTTCATAGAATGCACCGCCAAATCAATGTCCCCTCTAAGAAGCGAGTCTTCAATCTCCTTTACAAAAACTCCCTTTCCCACTTTGTGAATAGGATTTTTTAAGTCAACATCGCCCTTTGTTTTTATAACGACAATTTCGCATGAAACATTCGGATTCGCTTCTTCAATCATATTTTTAACCATATTTGTCTGAGTCAGAGCGAGCTTGCTTCCTCTTGTGCCTATTTTAATCCTCATTGTATATCTCCTCAAAAAACTTTATAACATCGTCCTTCATCTTTGAAGGTTCCATCTCTTTTGCATAAATGAGCGGCTCCCTCGACGCCTTATTTATTGAATATCTCACAATTTTTTCCACTTTCCTAAGTTCGTGGCTCGAAAGATTGGTCTTTGCCTTTATATATGAAACAGTGTCGTTTGCAAGCCTTTCGATATAATTTTGTGCACTGTTGAAAACCGGGTCCATTCTCGTGTTTTCTTCCCAAGTTAAAATCTCTTCAATTTTGTCTTCAATCTCAGGAGCATACGCCTTCAGAATCTTCTCTTTCTCTTTCAAATTTTCCTTCGCAACCATATTTATGGAGTCGATGTCATAAAGCTCGACGTTCGGAAGATCGCCTGCGTTTTCGTCTACTCCTCTCGGCACCGACAAATCAAGCACATAAGTCTTCTTAGATGAATGAATAAAATCCCCTTCGTCCAAAATCGTATGTGGTGATGCAGTTGCAACAACTACCACTTCGCACTCTCTAATGTATTTATTCACATCGCTGTATAAAATTATATTTATATCTTCATTTTCACCTTTAAACTTTATAGAGTTCTCGTATGTTCTGTTTGCAATCGAGATGTCAGCACCTCTTTCTGCTAAGTACTTGTATGCGAGCATGCCCATTTGACCGATGCCGATTATTAAAGCCTTTTTATTTAAAAGCTGAATCTTATCTTCAATCATTCTTATTCCCAAATACGCTGTTGAAGACGGCATGTCCGAAGCATGTGAAGTGGTTTTTACATATTTCGAGAACGAAATAACTTCGCGCATAACTTTATTTAAATATTTTTTCGCTCCGCCAAGTTGTTTTGCAGTTTCATAGGCATTTATAACCTGCCCTTGAATCTGGTCTTCCCCGACTACCATCGAGTCGAGACCGATTGCAACATAAAACAGATGGCGAAGCGCCTCGGTTCCAGTTTTGTAGAATCTGTATTCCTCGTCAATTTTTGTCTTGAAATATTTTTCGATATAGTTCCAAAGTTCGTCTCTTGTAATATTGTCCGAATAAATATAAATCTCGGACCTGTTGCAAGTTGACAAAATTACAATTTCACTATTTTTTTCAAAGGCAAACTTCTCAGTAAATTCAATTATATCCGTATCTCTGAAAGAAAGATGCTCTCTTATTTCAATAGGCGTCTTGTGATGATTTATTCCAATAACAAAAAATTCCATATATTTCTCCAAACTATTTTAGATTGAGTGTAAAAGGAAATGATGCGATTATTGTGAAGTAGTAAGAAATAAGTCTCCAAAGTAAAATCGCCATCAATATCGGTGCCCCTTCAGGCACAATTTGACTGTATATAAGATAAAATATTCCCTCTGCCCCGACGCTTCCACCCGGCATCGGAATGTATGCACTAACAAGTGCAATCGTTGTTTGAGCCGCAACGCAAAGAAGGAATGAATCAATTTTCACATCGAACGAAAGAAAAACAAAATAACTGACTCCATAATAAAACACAAATGAAATTATGTTTTGCAAAATCAAAATAATATAAACTTTGAACTCCTGTCCACGGAAATCTTTGATCGAGTTGTAAAACATGCTCACTTCTTCTTGTAGTCGCCTGATCATCTTATCTTTATTCTTTACAAGTTTAATCCTTGCCAAAAAATTTACTATAGCTGTTGAGAATTTTAATAATTTCTCAGGTTTATATGCCGCGATGAGCATGAAAATCGCAAGTCCCATATTTATCAAAATTCCAACCACAATAAATACAGTAAACGGATGACCGCCTGTATAGAAAAAAGAGGCGAAGCAAAAAGTAAGTACCAAAGTCATAATCATTCTTCCAATGTGATAGAAAAAAAGCTGAATCCCCAAAATCGAGGTTGACCTTCCACTTGTAATGCCCTTTTTATTTAAGTAAATAACTTGCATAGGTTGACCACCCGTCGCGAGCGGAGTGATTGCACTAAAAAATTCTCCAATCATAAAAGTTTTCAAAGCTTGTTTGAACGATAGATTCTGTCCAACATTGTTTGCGATTTCCTTTGTGATAAGAGTTTGCATTAACCAGTATATTATCATCATAACTATTACAGTCCTGATTGTTATGATATTTACATTTGAAATTACGTTTTTTATAGCATCCGGTCCGTCGAGAAAATATATTCCCACAACCAACATCAAAAATGTCAGTGCGACTATGAAACCGGTATATTTTTTAGACATATCACACCTCTACTATATATTATCATTTATTATAATTTTCTTCAACCTAAAAATGTTACAGCTTTTCAATAACTTACTTTATTTTTTATCCAATATTTAAAGAATTATTTCCATTAATATGTTATAATACTTTTATGGAGGTATGTAGAATGGATTTAAAACATTTTATGAATTTTCTTGATTCGTCAAGATTAAATATGAGTGCAGTTGAGAACTTAAAAAAGGAACTCGAATCAGCCGGGTTCAAAGCAATTAATGAAAATGAAAATTGGAATCTTGAAGGTGGCGGTAAATATTTTATAACTAAAAATGAAACTTCAATTATGGCATTTAGACTCGGACATGACATCAAAAAAGGTTTCACGCTTGTTGGAAGCCACAGTGATTCCCCATGCTTTAGAATTAAGCAAAATCCGACAATGAAACGTGCGTCCGCAGTTTGTTTAAACACGGAAGTTTATGGCGGTGCACTGCTCGGAACTTGGTTTGACAGGCCTCTTACAGTAGAAGGAAAAGTAACTGTTAAGGGAGAGTCGGCTCTTAAACCGAAAACTATTCACTATAAAGGCAAAGACGGCATGATTTTTATTCCGTCAGTTGCAATTCACATGAACAGAGAAGCAAACAAAGGTGTTGAGATAAATCCTCAAGAAAACACCCTTCCGGTTTGCACAATGGATGGAGATTTTGATCTTATAAAATCAATTGAAAAAGAAATCGGTGCAGAAATTCTTTCACACGAACTTTATGTAGTCTCTTGTGAAAAAGCACATGTTGTCGGAGTTAACGACGAATTTTTGATGAGTGGAAGACTCGACAACCTCGCAATGGCTTATGCAAATATAATGTCTCTTATAAATGCAAAAGCAGGCGAAATGACAGCTGTCGCTTATGTCGGTGACAACGAAGAAATCGGTTCAATGACAAAGCAAGGCGCTTTCTCACCGTTCCTTCGCGACACACTTTTAAGAATTGTTGTTTCGATGGGTGGAACATACGAAGACTATCGCATTGCTCTTTCAAATTCATTTATGATCAGCAGCGATGAAGCTCACGCTTTCCATCCTAATTATCAAAACTATGCAGATCCGACAAACAGACCTCTCATTGGAAAAGGTCCTGTTATAAAAATTGCTGCAAACGGTGCATATACATCCGATGCAGTTTCAATCGCAGTATTTAAAGAACTTGCAAACGAAGCCGGAGTTGCAACACAAACATTCCACAACAGAAGCGACAAACGCGGTGGTTCAACAATTGCATCAATCACAACTTCAAAAATCGATATTCCTATCGTCGATGTCGGAAATCCGCTTTGGGGCATGCACAGTGCTGTTGAAACAGGTGGCATTAAAGATCAGGAAGACATGATGAAAATAATGGAAGTTTTACTTTCAAAATAATTTAAAGACTGATAAAGCTCACTTATGTGGGCTTTTTCTTTGAAACTTTTGTGGAGGTTTTATGAAAAAATTCGTTTTATTAATTATTCTTTTAATTTTTACAGGGTGTGCAAATTTAATAATTTCAAAACCTGATATTGATTCCAATTATACAAAATTCTTAAATGATAACAACTTCGACTCGGACTACACTATTACAGTTAATATTTCAAAAAACGACGGCGAACCAAATAAGTTTATTTTTTCAAAGAAAGGCTCGCATTTTGCAAGAGCCGCATATAAAAGCGACGGAACAATCGGACTTAGAAGCTTCGACGACGAACGCACTCTCTACTCCATCGACGAATCTGGAGCGGTAAAAAAAGACTATATAAAAAAAGGTTCCGATCAAGGTGATGATCTTCGAAGAATTTTTACAGGTATACTTCTCTTTAGAAAAACCAATCCGGAAATTTCAACGGATGGTGACATAACAGTTGAAAAATTTGAAAAAGATGACGACATTTATGAGTATAAGTTTAAAAACGACAAACTCGTTGAGGTCAAATTGCAAACAAAAAATGAAACTCTAACAATGGAACTCATTTCGATTGAAAAGAGCGCCGACGAGTCGTTGTTTATGATTTAAACTCTTGAAAAACACGCTTTTTATGATATAATATAAAATAGATATAGAAGCATCTCGGTCTCGATATCGAGATGTAATTTTTTATTGGAGGTATGGTATGGATAGAGACATCAGTGTTGATAAAATCAAACACAAAACCACTTTTACGGAAGTATTACTAATTGGACTTGGAGTTTTAATGGTTGCAAGTGGTATACACTTTTTCTTGGTTCCATCAAATCTTTCAACCGGTGGAGCCAGCGGACTTGCAGTTGTTCTCAGTCACTATATTCCACTTGATTACGGACCTATTTTTGCACTATTAAACATTATACTTTTTGCTGTAGGTTTCATGATTATCGGAAAAGAATTCGGCATAAAAACGGTTTTAGTAACCGCTGCCCTCTCCGGTGCAGTTTGGCTTATGGAATATTTTTTACCCGTCACAAATCCACTAACAGATGATTTACTTTTAAATACAATTATGGGAACAATGCTTCAAGGAGTAGGCGTTGGAATAGTTTTAAACCAATACACCTCAACCGGAGGAACGGACATCATTGCAAAGATTTTACAGAAGTTTTTCGGTCTCGACCTTGGTGCCGGTTGTCTCATCACGGATGCTTTAATCGTTCTTGCAGCTGCAAATGCATTCGGAATTGAAATCTTTTTATATAGTGTAATAGGCATCATAGTAAACAGCGTTATGGTCAGTGTCACGATAAGCGGTATGAACACAAGCAGATTTGTTTTCATAAACTCGCTCAAACACAAAGAAATCTCAGATTATATTGTAAATGAGCTCGACAGAACAGCAAACCTTATTCCTTACGTTGGTGCTTATTCTAAAAAGGAAAATACACTCATCGTTACATGTATAAGCAACCGTGAATATATGAAACTAAAAGAATATGTCTATAGAATCGACAGTCGTGCATTTGTAATCGTTTCAAGTGCAAGCGAGATTTTAGGAGAAAAATGGAGAAGATTCCTCGATTAATATGAATAACGAAATTTTAAACTCAATCGACATAAAAAATGCCGATGAAATTATAGAAAAACTCGAGAGCAGAGCCGGAAACATTCCGGACAGAACATTGACGAGAATGAAAACTGCAATCGAATTTTTTAATTTAAAACCACAAAAAATTGTGAACATTGTCGGCACAAACGGCAAAGGCACAGTTTCGAATGCGATTTTTCAAACTCTTAAATCGTTCGGTTTAAAAGTGGGAATGTACACTTCGCCGCATCTTGTAAATTACACCGAAAGAATTGTGGACAACGACGGCGAAATTGACTATTCAGTCTTTTTAAAACTTGTGAAATATGTATCGGCCCACGAAGACGAGATTGATTGTGGCGATTTCACATATTTTGAAGTGATTACACTTGCCGCTATGATTTATTTCGAGATGAAGAACGAAGACATACTCGTTGTCGAAGCGGGGGTCGGCGGAAGAACCGACGCCACAAAAGCGCTCGAGTCGTCAATCCTTCAAGTCATAACCTCGATTTCAATCGACCACAGCGACTATCTCGGCGACACGATTTATAAAATCGCGCAAAATAAATCCGGCATAATGAACGGTACAAAAACTATCACTTTAAACACCGGCGATGCTTTAAAAGCGCTGTCCGAAGAAAAAGAAAAGACAAATACAACTCTTTACACTTCGAGCGATTTTGAGTTCACCGTCGGCGGAAAAATTGTGGAAAAGGAAATGATTCCGGTGTCGGGAGAATTTAGCGTAAAATTTTTGGACCGCGAGATAAAAATAAATCCGAAACAGTTCGGCGTTTTTCGCGGCGAAAACTATGCGCTTGCATTCGCTGCAATAGTGACAATTTTAAAAGAACTGGAAATAGAATATGACAACGACAAAATTGTAGAAGCTTTAAACACAGCATCGTGGATTGGAAGGACCGAAGTCATCGGACGTGAACCGCTGACGATTTTGGACGGTGCGCACAACATCGACGCGATTGAAAAACTTTTCAAATCTGTTTCTCAAATAAACAGCAAAAAACTTATCACGGTTTTTGCGATAATGTCGAGAAAAGATCATGAGCATATTGCGCCGGTCGTTCGAAAAAATTCGGACATCTTAATCGTCACAACAAACAACGACAGCAAAGCTTTGGATCCTGAAACACTGAAAAAAGAAACGAGCGCGGACTACTCATTTTATAACCTAAAAGACGCTCTCGAAAAATCCAAAGAACTCGCCGACAAAGATGACACAATCCTCATCTTCGGCTCGCTCTATCTCGTTGGAGAAATTTTAAAATTAATAAAGTAATAAAAACCCATCTGATATTAAAATCGGATGGGTTTTGTTTTGTGAAAAAGAATTTATTCAATTAAACAGAAAATACCATAAATAATACTGTTGTTTTTTCTGGGGGGGGTGTTATAATATATATAGTAGATTGACGCATTGTATTACATAATGGTTTTTTAAATTAAAAATTACGGAGGGCCCTATGTTTAAAAAGATATCATCCGAGCTCGGAGTTTTGGACAAAATTCTCATACCAATCGGATTTCTCGCAGATTCTTTACTCAAAGTTTTTAATATCTTTATCATCGTTTTGGTACTGATGAAAAATGAAGAGATTAAAAACTTCGGTTTCGTGAAATTTTTCGCTCTTTTCACTCTCGCATTTCTATTCATATTTGCGATTGATTTTTTCATAAAAAAGCGAAATATTTTGCGATTTGCGGATTTAAAAGATAAATATTTTAAAATGTTTTTGGACCGCTCAATGAGTATGCCGTATGATATGTTCGAAAATTCAGAAATTATGTCAAAGGGCAAAGAGAGCAACAGTTTTCTCGCAAGCTATGAGTCCGGGTTTCAAAACGCATACAATCAACTCCTTACAATCGGCTCAAATCTCACATTTTTATTAATCATTTTTGCAGTTGCGATATATGTGGACTTTAAAATATTTCTTTCTCTCCTCTTTATTGTCGTTTGTGAATTTATTTTTGTGGATTTGATTTCAAAATACAAAGAGAAATATAAAAAAGACGGCTCAAAAATTGAATTTAAAATTACAAATTATTCAAATTTTGCAACCGACATAAAAAATGCAAAAGACATCCGACTTTTTTCGGCGGACAAGATGTATGAGCTATACCAAAATGAAACTTTGGAAACTTATATAAAATTTATGAACAAATATTATAAGGCGGAAAATGTTTACAATCTTATGCTAAGCATATTTACCGGAATTTCCATTTTTGCTATTATTTTTATTTTAAAGGATGCATCCGTGGAAAGTATAATTTTAATTTCAGGAATTTTAAGCATTTTCAGTGCATCTGTTTCGATAACTTTAAAGAGTTTTATTCAGTACAACGAAGAAAAGCTGAGATACAATGTTTTTAACGAATTTATGACCACGACCGACAAACGCTATCCGATAGATAAGACCCCAATCTTTAAAAATTCTATCGAATTTAAAAACGTAACTTTTTCATATCCGGGTTCGAGCGAAGTCATTCTTAGAGATTTGTCTTTTAAAATTTCAAAAGGCGAACACATTGCCCTTTTGGGTTTAAACGGTGCCGGAAAATCAACGGTTATAAAACTTTTGATGGGCTACTACAAACCTGACAAGGGACAGATTTTAATTGACGGAAACGATTTGAGCGATTATTCCTACAAATCGCTATCCACGCTTTTCGCCCCGATGTTTCAAAATGTTGAACCGCTTGCTCTCACAATTGCGGAAATTGTTTCTTCGAGCGAGAGAGAAAATCAGGATGAAGAAAAAATTATTTCATCTCTAAAAACCGTCGGTCTTTATGAACTCGTTGAAACTCTTCCCGAAGGAATCCACACACCGCTTACAAAAATATTAAATCCGACCGGATATGTCTTTTCGGGCGGCGGTAATCAAAAACTTGCCATGGCAAGAGTCATTTATAACAGCGAAAGACCAATTGTAATTTTGGATGAACCGACCGCTGCCTTGGACTCCATCGCAGAGGAGCGTGTATACAGAGATCTCGATTCGGTCTTGAAAGACAGGAGCGCCATTTTTATAACGCACCGACTTGCGAGTGTCAAATTTTTGGACAAAATTATGCTTTTAAACGATGGGAAAATCGTTGAAGAAGGAAGCCACGACGAGCTTATGATGAAGGATGGAGTTTATAAAAGTATGTACGAGAAACAAGCATATTATTACAAATTCGAGGGCGAGCTATGAAGAACATATTTAAAATTTTAAAAAACATTCATAAAATTGATGGAAAATACCTTTTCACCTCGGCTCTATTAAGCATTACCAAAACATTGGAATCCTTATTTCTTGCAATTTTGCCGGTCGTTTTGATTTCCATTTTAAAAAATGGAAACGATTCACTTAAAACTGCAATTCTTTTCGCGGCGGTATGGACACTTCTTCATTTTATTTCGCAATATTTGGAAACATACAACAATAAAATCGGACGCAAAATAAATACCGTATACAAAAATAAGTTTGCATTAAAAACAATAAGACTCCCCTATCACATGGTCGAAGATGTGAACACAAATGTTTTAAAACGCGAGGCGGAACAAGCGCTTTTCAATATGAACATTCTCTCCGGAATTTTGGACAATATAGAAAAATTCGCCAAATCTCTTTTATTTTTCATTTCGGCGATTTTAATTCTAAACACAAGCAGCTACTATCTGATTCCGATATATCTGATTATTCTAAGTCCGATTATCATTCTCTCAATAAAAAGAGGTAAAATCGAAGGTGAATACGCTCCGAAGTCCGCACCTATAAGCTGGAGAGTTATTTATTTCATATCCGAAGCGATTATGCCGTTTCACCAAATGGACTTCAGAGTCTACAACACAAACAAGCTTATGAGAAAAAATATTGATGCTCTCACAGTTGATGAAAGAGCGCTTGTGCTTGAAAAAACAACAAAAACTTTCAAATACGACGAAGCAATTTCTCTTCTTCGCGGTCTAAATACGATAATACTCCTTTTGACGGCATATTTTATGAGCAGCAAACAAACATTTGACGTTGAACTTTTCACTTTAATAGTTATGCTTATTCCGAGAGTTGTAGATTCTTTGACAGATATGATTGTTTCAGGTTCGGAGCTTAAAGAACTTGTGAGCGAGTTTAAACCGGTCGAAACATTTCTCAATCTCGATTCCGAAAATCGGGTTAAGTCCGGTAATTCAAGTGCATTGAAATTTGATACGCTCGAATTTAAAAATGTTTCTTTCACATATCCCGGAAATACAAATCAGACTTTGAAAAACGTCTCTTTTGTTGTCCACAGAAATGAAAGAATCTCAATTGTCGGGCCGAATCTTTCGGGAAAATCCACAATTGTAAAACTCATTTGCAGATTTTATCTTCCGGACAGCGGTGAGATTTTATTAAACGGAATAAATATAAATGACATTCAAAAAGATGCTTATTTAAATTTGATTTCAACTATCTTTCAAGATTTTTCATTCTTCCCTTTTACAATCGGGGAAAATATATCGCTTGAAAAGGATTATGACGACAAAAAGATTTTGAATTATATTGATGAGGTCGGTTTAAAAGATAAAATTGTAAGCCTTAAAAAAGGTCTCGACACCCATCTAAACAAGGCTTTGTATGACGATGCAACCTCATTTTCCGGCGGTCAGTATCAAAAGCTTGCGATGGTTCGTGCAATGAACAAGGAAAGCGAAATTATGATTTTTGACGAGCCGACATCTGCGCTGGATCCGATTGCCGAAAGCCAAATAATTGAAAAGTTTGATGAAATAACTCAAAATAAAACTGTGCTTTTTATAACGCACCGCATGAGCACCTGCGGATTTTCAGATAAAGTTCTGCTTCTCGAGATGGGAGAGGTAAAGGGTTTCTGTCCGCACGAAGAACTACTTAAGAAAAATGAACTTTATAATGAACTCTACTATGCACAGGCGAAATATTTTAAAGATATAAAAAATAAAAATCTGCAGGAATAATCTTGCAGATTTTTTTATTTCTCTAAATTAAAAATATAAATGATATATAAGTATAGATTATATATCCGATTACAATGTGAAAGAACGTGTAAATCACAAGGCTCATCACGCGATACGGATTTATTCTTCTGTGGAAAAAGCTCACAAGTGTGCCGATGTAATTTAGCACAAAAAGTATTGTCACCACAACCGTCCAAATTTTTATGGCTGTGTTTCCAAGGCCCGCACTTTTTATTATTAAAACCATTTCAAGTGCAAAGAGTATAAGTGTAACAAGAAATATTACTATAAATTCTCTTTTTATCCATTTTGCATAGCCGAACAAAATTGACGAAAGCACTAGATATCCCCCGACAAGCGCCAACAATAGTTTCAGGTTCTTTCCGATTAATATTCCGGCTGCAACAAACACAGCGGTTAAAACTCCAAATATAATTAAATTTGTTAAATTTCTTTTTCTCATATTCCCTCTCTATTCAAAATAAATTCTTTTAAGTCCGTTCTCATCAAGTTCCCAAACCTCATCCGCGACTTCTTCGATAAAATATCTGTCATGCGAAACAAAGATAATTGCTCCGCCGAATTCCTTCATCTCTCCCGTAATCATCGGAAGTGAGAGCGGTGATATATTTCTAGTCGGTTCATCAAGAAGCAATACTTCCGGATTCTTTAATTGCATTTTTGCAAAGAAGAGTTTCGCCTTTTGCCCGCCGCTCAAGTTTTGAGTTTTTTGAGTGACCTCATCTTTCGTGAACTTTAAGCTTGCAAGATATATTCTTATCTTTGTCTCTTCATCTTTTGTATGCTCGCTCTTAAGATACATAATCGCATTTTCGTATAAATTCAAACCGTCTTCGTAGTTTTGTGGCATATACTCTACTCTCAAATCGGGGCTGATGTTTTTTCTTATTTCATTTAAAAGCGTTGTTTTCCCGGCACCGTTTTTCCCGACGATTGCAATTTTTTTCGAGCCGAAAACTTCTAAGTTTATATTTTCAGACAAAACTTTTCCGTCAATTTCGAGTTCCGGCAGCTTTAAGCATAAAACGCATTTTCCGTTTTCAATAAGCCTATCTTTATTGTAGTTTACAAAAATCTGCTCTTCGTACTCCGGCATCTTCGTCATAAACTCTTTTTCACGCTCAATTATTCTTTCCTTGGCTTTGACCTCGTGCATAGTCTTTTTTAAAAGCCTACCCATGTGATCGTTTCTCTCCGCTCTCAGATCGCGCTCTACTTTGTCGTGAACTTTTCTCCAGCGTTCTTCTTTTTCATTCATACGTGCTTCATCATTTCTCGCTCTCTGGGTCTGTGTTTTTATCGCTTCTTCTCTATTTTGCACATATGTATCGTAGTCATTTGAGCTGACATTCACGCGTGATTTTGTTTTGTTATCAATAAGTTCGAAGTGCATGATTTTATTTGCCACATTTTGTATGAAGCGCGTATCGTGGCTTGCGAAAATAACTTTTCCGTTGTAATTTTTTACGATTTTTTCCAAAGCTTCAATTGATTTGAAGTCCAAATCGTTCGTCGGTTCATCCAGAATTAAGAGTGACGGATTTCTTGAGATCGCAAGAGAGATAAGAATCTTTACTCTCTCACCGCCGGAAAATGTTTTTAGTTTTCTAGTTAAATCATTGATTTCAAGCTCAAATTGATTTAAAATTTTGTAAAACTCCGAAACGTCGGCTTCGGAGCTTTCTTCATCATAAAGAAGCTCTTCAACGCTCTTTTCAAGATCTGCTGCATTTAAAATTTGCGGAACATATATCGTCGACTCGTCTTTACTGATCTCACCTTTGACATTTGCATATTCTAAATTTTCACTTTCGTTTGAAATCGCTTTCAGAATTGTCGACTTTCCGTTTCCCTCTTCTCCTATGAGTGCAATCTTTTCGTTTTCGTTGATAGAAAATGTGAGGCCATCAATAATCTTTCTTTGGTCTTTCTTTAATGTTATAGTAAGATTTTTTATCTGCATATGTCCTCCAAATAAAAAAATGTTTTGCACCTACTTTGATTATATAATAAATAGGTGCAAAACACAATAATTTATAAGAATATTTCTCTCAAGACAAATAGGACTGAGAGTACCCACATAAGTGCAGATACGTCTTTTGCTTTGCCTGTAAATGTTTTAATGAGAGTGTAGCTTACGATTCCGAATACGATTCCTTCTGCAATTGAGTATGCGAACGGCATCATTGCAATTGTTAAGAAAGCAGGAACTGCTTCAGTTAAATCGTGCCAATTTATTTCCATTACAGCGCTCATCATAAATACACCGACAACAACTAGTACCGGTGCTGTTGCAGCTGCAGGGATGATTGCAAATAACGGTGCAATGAAGAGTGCAAGGATGAACATAATTCCCGTTGTGACTGATGTGAGTCCGGTTCTTCCGCCTGCTGCAACACCGGCTGAACTTTCAACGAATGTTGTAACAGTTGATGTTCCCATGCATGCTCCGAAAATTGTTCCGACAGCGTCAGCTGTGAGTGCTCTTGAAACTCTCGGTAGTTTTCCTTCTTTGTCTAGCATTCCTGATTTTGAAGCAACGCCAGCCAAAGTTCCGACTGTATCGAAAATGTCGACGAATAGGAATGTGACAACTATAATCCAGAAATCCTTAGTCATTATTTCGCTGAACGGTACAAATTTGAATGCAACGTCTTTGAGTGACGGTGGAAGACTGAAAATTTTAAATCCTTCAGGAAGTGTCGTTACACCGAGTGGAATTCCGATTATTGTTGCAATGATGATTCCAATAAGAAGTGCACCTTTGACATTTCTTGCATATAAAATTGCAATAACAATAAGTCCCAAAAGTGCAACTATTGAAGCATTTGCTGTCAAATCACCGAGACCAATCGTTGTTCCTTCGTTAGCAACGATAATTCCGGCATTTTTTAGACCGACAAGTGCAATGAATAGTCCAATACCTGCAGAAACAGCTTTCTTTAGTGAAAGTGGAATAAGATCGAAAATTGCTTCTCTAACTTTTAATAAGCTGAGTAAAATGAATATGATACCTTCAACTAAAACTGCTGTAAGTGCAAATTGCCAACTTTGTTTCATTCCAATACATACGCTGTATGTGAAGAATGCGTTAAGACCCATACCCGGAGCAAGTGCAAACGGATATTTTGCATATAATGCCATGATAAGCGTTGCAACACCTGCTGAAAGAGCTGTTGCTGTGAAAACACCGCCGAAGTCCATTCCTGTTTCAGAAAGCATGCCCGGATTTACTGCGAGGATATAAACCATCGTCATAAACGTTGTTATACCTGCGAGTATTTCTGTTCTTACATCGGTTTTGTTTTCTTTTAGTTTGAAATACTTTTCCATAAAAACCTCCAAAATTTATTATATTTAATCGGCAGGGAAAATCCCCGCCGTATAAATATTAGTGTTTAAAGTGTCTTGTGCCTGAGAAGAGAAGCGATACTCCGAGTTCGTCGGCAGCTTTAATAGAAAGTTCGTCTTTAATCGAGCCGCCCGGTTCTACAATAGCCTTTACACCATTTTCAGCAAGAAGTTTAATGCAATCGTCAAATGGGAAGAATCCATCAGATGCAAGCACTGCACCCTTCGCTTTGTCTCCTGCTTGTTTAAGAGCAGCTTGAACTGCAAAGAATCTGTTTACATTTCCAAGACCGATTCCAACTGTTGCGCCGTCTTTTGCCAAAACAACTGCGTTGCTCTTTGCAAATTTTACAGCTTTAAGTGCGAAAATCAAATCTTCAAGTTCGCCGTCTGTCGGATGAGCCTTTGAAACGACGTTTAGTTTGCAATCTTCTTTGTCGTCGTGGTCTTGCATGATTACAGTGCCCGGAAGGACTTTCATGTCGAGACCGCCTTTTCTCACTTCACTGATTCCCGGAACTTCAAGAACTCTCAAATTCTTTTTCTTTTCAAAAACTTCGAGAGCTTCTTTTGTATAAGAAGGAGCGATTATAACTTCCAAGAAAATTTTTACAAGTTCTTCAGCTGTTGCCTTGTCGACTTCTCTGTTGAATCCGACAATTCCGCCGAAAATAGATTGGTCGTCACATGCATATGCTTTTAAATATGCTTCGTGAATTGTGTCAGCTTCACCGATTCCACAAGGATTTGTGTGTTTAACAGCAACACAGGTCGGCTTTTTGTAGAACAACTTAACCATTTCGATTGTTGCTGAAGCGTCGTTGTAGTTGTTGTAGCTGAGTTCCTTGCCTTGATATTGCTTTGCTTCGCCGATTCCGGATTCGTCTCCGTTATATAAAGTGTATGCAAATCCTCTTTGATGTGGATTTTCGCCATATCTGAGTTCGCTGATTTTCTTTAGTGGAAGTGTGATTTCATCAGGGAATTCAACTCCACATTTTTCGTTGAAATATTTTGCAATCCATGCGTCGTAATATGCGGTTAGCATAAATGCCTTTCTTGCTAAATCTCTTCTTGTTTCAAGTGTTGTATTTCCATTTTCCTTGATTTCAGCGATAACTCTTTCGAAATCAGCGTTGTCTGTAATAATAGTAGTATATTTAAAATTCTTTGCAGCTGCACGAATCATTGAAGGTCCGCCGATGTCAATTTTTTCAATTATATCATCGTCACTTGCACCGCTTAGATAAGTATCTTTAAATGGATAGAGGTTGTTTACCACGATGTCGATCGGTTGTGTACCAAGTTCTCTAATTTCCTTGACATCTTCTGGTTTTTCTCTGCGATACAAAATTCCGGCATGAATTTTTGGATGAAGTGTTTTAACTCTTCCACCCAACATATCGTGAAAACCTGTAAACTCTGAAACGTCACTGACTTTAACGCCAGCTTTTTCAAGAGCTTTTAAAGTTCCACCCGTCGAGATAATCTTATAACCGTTTTCTTCCAATTCTTTTGCGAAATTTTCAATGCCATCCTTAAAATAGCATGAGAAAAGTGCATGTTTCATTTATAATTCCTCCCTTACAAAACTTGTGATAGCCAAATTGTAAACGTTGTGCTCTGTTTGAAGCACTTTTTGTTGAATTTCTTCTTTTGTCTTTAACCCCTCAATATTGACAAAAGAACGCAGATAAATCCTGCCCTTGTCATAATTTTCATCGATGACATGGACAGTTGCTCCACTAAATTTTTCATTTGCACCCAGCACCTTTTCGTGCACGTGTTCTCCGTAGCAACCCTTTCCTCCATATTTCGGAAGTAGTGCCGGGTGAATATTTAAAATCGGCGGAGCGCCTGAGAAAAACCACTCAGGCACTTTTCTTAAAAATCCCGCCAAAATTATAAGCTCAATTTTTTCTTTTAAAACATATTCATGAACTGTTCTAAAAAAGTCTTCTTTTACATAATCCGCTTGAAGTCCCAAAGACCTCGCTCTTTCAATACCATAACAATCTCTGTCGGAAAAAACATGCATAATGTCTATGACTTTACATTTTTCATAGATTGCTTGCATATTTGTGCCCGAGCCGGAAATTAGAATTATAGCTCTTCGATTACGCATTTATCGCCTTCTTGTTTCACAACTTCCCCGATTACAACCGGTGCTTCGCCGATTTTTTCCAGTGTTTGAATAAATTCGTCCTTTGCGTTTTTATCAATTGCAAAAACAAATCCAATTCCCATATTGAATGTTCCGTACATTTCTTTTGTTTCAACTCCGCCCCATTCTTGAATCAAGCCAAAAATGTGTGGAGTTTTAATATCTTTGATTGTAACTTTTGCAGCCATACCTTCAGGCATCATTCTTGGAATATTTTCATAGAAACCGCCGCCTGTAATGTGGCACATTCCGTGAACTGCATTCGTCTTTAATGCTTCAAATACAGCTTTTTTGTATATTCTTGTCGGTGTCAAAAGGACTTCGTCGAGCGGTTTATCAAAGCCGTCATAAACTTTCTTTAGGTCAATATTCTTTGTTTTGAGAATTTTTCTGACTAAACTGAATCCGTTTGAGTGAACGCCCGATGAAGGAAGTCCCACAAGAACGTCACCGACTTTAACGCTTTTTTCATAGTCGATGATTTCATCTTCTTCAACACATCCGACTGCAAAACCTGCGATGTCATATTCATCTTCTGAATAAAATCCAGGCATTTCAGCTGTTTCTCCGCCGATTAGTGCACATCCGGATTGAACACAACCTTCTGCGACACCTTCAACAATTTCTGCCATTTTTTCAGCAATGAGTTTTCCTGTTGCAATATAGTCTAGGAAGAACAACGGTTCTGCACCTTGACACAAAATGTCATTTACACACATTGCAACAGCATCAATTCCGACTGTGTTGTGTATGTCGGTCATAAATGCAAATTTAAGTTTCGTTCCGACACCGTCTGTGCCAGAAACCAAAACAGGTTTTTTGTAATCCTTGAGTTTAAATAATCCGCTAAAACCGCCAATGTCGGCCATAACTTCAGGCCTTACTGTTCTTTTAATATGCTCTTTTATAAGTTTTACTTCCTTGTAGCCTTCGTTCTTATCAACGCCGGCATCTTTGTATGAAATAGCCATTATTCTTCTCCTTTATAAATTGTTCCTTCCGGGAATTTCCCTGTAAAACACCCTTGTGTAAAATCATCTCCGCCGAAAGCTTTGAAAAGTCCTTCAAGTGAAATATATTCAAGGCTGTCTGCACCGATCATCTTTGTGATTTCATCCTTTGTGTGCATTGCAGCAACAAGTTCTTCTCTTGTAGGTGTATCCATCATAAGATTTGATGAATATTTAACCATTGGGCATCCAATCCTTACGTGAATTTCCTTTGCACCTGCATCTCTAAGCATCTTTACAGTTCTTCTCATTGTCGTTCCTCTAACAATTGAGTCGTCGACCAAAACCAAACGCTTGTTTTGAATATATTCCTTAATCGGATTCAACTTAATTTTTACACCCAAATCGCGAAGTTCTTGATTTGGTTGTATGAATGTTCTTCCGACATAACGATTCTTTATAATTCCTTCTGTGTATGGGATTCCTGATTCTTCTGAATACCCTACAGCAAAACTTATTCCTGAGTCAGGTGCGCCGATTACCAAATCTGCATCTTGCGGATGTTCTTTTGCCAAAATTCTTCCGGCATTTAAACGGCTTAAATAAATGCTCCTTCCGTCGATAATTGAATCCGGTCTTGCGATATAAACCATTTCAAAAACGCCAAGTTTTCTCTTTGATGCATCGCCTTTTCTAATAATGTCAAGACCTTTGTCTGTTATTCTTATAACTTCGCCCGGCAACACATCTCTCACAAATTTCGCACCTATTGAGTCGAATGCGCAAGTTTCACTTGCAACAAGATAGCGGCCGTTCAGCTCTCCGATTGAAAGAGGTTTGATTCCGTATGCGTCTCTTGCCGCATAAATCACATTTTCCGCCATGACAATAAGAGCGTATGAGCCCATAAGCATGTCAAGCGTATCCATAATTGAATGTTCCAAATCCATATTGTAATTTTTTACAATAAGTGTTGCAATAACTTCAGTATCAAGATTTGATTGGAACATGTAGCCCTTCATTTGTAAATCATTCTTGAGTTTTGCAGCATTTGTTATGCAACCGTCATGAACAATTCCAAGTGCGCCATGTCTGTATCCGGCGACGATAGGTTGATTATATGGATATTCAAATCCTTCGCCTCTTGAAGCCATTCTTACGTGACCAATTGCCAAATTTCCTCTCATTTGAGCGACTCTGTCATCTTTAAAAACATCGCTCACCAAACCTTGTTCCTTGTAATAATCCATAAGTCCGTTGTTGTAGGTTGCAATACCACATGATTGTTGTCCTCTGTGTTGAAGAGCATAAAGCATATAATATAAATATTCTGCAGCACCGTCTTTATCGGAATAAACACCCGCTATACCACTCATTTTAAGTCCTCCGAAATATTATAATAAATTAAGCCTCGAGTTCCTTGTTCATCTCTACTACTTGGTCTTGTAATTCTTTTCTATAATCAACTAATTTGCCCTTAAGTTCATCATATTTTAAGCTAAGCATTGAAATAGCTAAAAGTGCAGCATTTTCCCCGCCGTCAATTGCAACAGTTGCAACAGGAATACCTTTCGGCATTTGTACTACTGATAAAAGTGAATCCATGCCACCCATAACTGATGTCTTTGCCGGAATTCCAATTACCGGAACAATTGTGTTTGCAGCAATAACTCCACCCAAATGTGCAGCCTTTCCTGCGATTGCAATAATAACCTCAATTCCTTCTTTTTCTGCTGATTCAGCAAATTCAAAAGCTCTCTTTGGAGTTCTGTGTGCAGAAATTACCTCCATATGTGTTTCAACATTAAACTTGTCAAAAATTTTCTTTGCTTTTTCTGCGATTTCTCTGTCAGAAATGCTTCCCATAATAATAGCTGCCTTCAATTTAATACCTCCTCAAAAATTGAATCGTTAAAATAAAATAAGCCCGAACGGATAGGAAAAACCTACCCGCCCGGGCTTTTCTCCCTTCGGTGTAGAGAAGATTGCTCTTCTCTTGTATCGCTCGGTCCTTCCATGGGTGGATCCCTAGATACACTTTTTCAAAAAAATTTAATTAAAATCTTTTTTTATATTCCTCTGACAAAATATCATTTATCTCATAGTTTTTATAATATTCCATCGGAGTCGGGTCAGCTTCAGGAACGAAAAATATAACCGCATCTTTCATAAGATACATATTTAAATCTCCGAACATAAATTGACCTTTTTTATAGCTTTCTTTTAGTTTGTTTACAATCGATTCTCTATCTTTCCAAGACACCCTTATAAAATCATCCGGATTTAAAACAGTTCCCTTCTTTAAGTCAAAATTTATCGAATTGAAAATCTTTCTTTTCTTTTTGCCTTTTTCCAAGAACCCGTCAAAGATAACACTCAGAAAGTTTTTATCGTAAATCCCGATGTCGTATTTAACATACAAATTGTCGTATTCATATTTGTCAAAAGTATCTTTTATATATGCTTCAAGTTTTTTATTCACAAAAGATTGCTTTTGATTCTCAACATAAGGATATACAATATAGGTTGACTTCAGCGGAACAGCCTTTTTGGAAACTTTCTTTATGTTTCCGTCAGCGTCTTTTTCATTCACTTTATTTATTTCATAAATATATTTGCTGTAGACTTTAGGCATTATATCTTCAATCTTATATCTGAAATATAAGTTGTCGTTTAAATAAAACACATCGAGGTCCAAAACATAATAAAAGAAAATATGAGGAACATACGTTACTCCGTCTTTTATATCCGGACTAAGATACAATTTTATTTGATCGCCATATCTGTTTTTATAGTTGTCCTGACCGACCGTTAAAGTTGCTTTAAACATTCCCTTTGACACAGAAATGTTGCCTTTTCCATTCCAATGAACATCAAAGCCCAGTGTTTCACACGTTTCACGAAGCGGAATCATATAGATCGTTTCGCCGGTTGAATCACTGACACTATAGGGTTTTATTTTGTATTCGTGATCTTTTATGCCTGTCATCTTACTTATTTCAGTTTCCGCTTTAACGGCAAAACTAAAAAAAAGTACAAACAACAGAACTGTTAAAAAACGTTTTTTCATTTCAACCCCCTATTATATGAGTCTTGCGACCAGGTCCTTTCTACAAAAATAAATAAAAATAAATATCAACCGTACAACTCAATTGTATCACATTTAAATGAAAAATAAAAGTCTTTTTTATTAATCATCAAAACTTTTCCAATGAAAACCGAACACTTGGTGTGCACTTGAAACAATCATAAATGCATTTTTGTCCAAATCTTTCAAGTGGTTCTTCAGCTTGATAAAGTCACGGTTTGTTACTACTGTTTGAACAATCGTTCTTTTTTCCATTGTATAAGCACCGGTTGCTTCATATATTGTCGCACTTCTTCCAAGAAGAATAAGGAACGAACTGACATCCTTAGGATGTTCGGTTGCAATAAAACAAAGCTTTCCGGCTGTGAGGCCATCTATTGTGTAGTCAATTATGAGTCCGTTCATTATAACTCCAATTAGACAAAATAGTGCAATTTCAACACCATAAGTAAAACCAACGGCAAGAGTTATTAAAAAGTCCGTTACAAGGCACCCTTTCCCAAGATCGAGCCCCAAATACTTATATAAAACCTTAGCAATTATGTCAGAGCCGCCCGTTGAGGCTCCTTGATTTAAAACAAATCCGACTCCTATGCCGTAGATAAGAACAGCTACAACTAAATTCAAGAATGTATTTTGTACAATCGGTGCATTCATTGGAATCAAAATTTCCAAAACCCAAACCGTACCCGAAAGTGCAAGAGTCGATATGACGGTTAAAAATCCAAATTTATTCCCTATTAATATAAATCCAATAATAAATAATACTGCGTTTACAATAAGTAGAAGCGGTCCAGTGTCGAGCGGTAAAAGTTTTGCAAGAATAAGTGCAAGTCCGGTCGCTCCACCAAGAGAGAGATTGCTCGGTAAAAGAAAGAAATGAATTGACGCCGCAATCATTAGAACTCCGATGATAATAAATGCCACTTGTTTTTTACTTATTGAAGAATTTTGTTTAATAATATTTTCGACTTTTTGGAGTCGATTTTGTTTTTCACTCATAATTACCTCTATGTAATGAAAAGACGCGAGAATCAAACAAATCTCGTCCAAGCTCTGTCAAATTAACTTCGCGTCCTTCATTTTATTAAAAATTTATTTTATTCTTTTTCTTTTTCGTATCTTACGATAGGTTTTCTTGCTGCCAATGTTTCGTCAGGTCTTGATACCTCAGTTGTAAGAGGTGATTGTTTCAAGCTTTCCGGATTTTCTTTTGCAGTCTTTGCAATATCAATAAGAGCAGCAGCAAATTCTTCCAAACTTTCCTTGGATTCTGTTTCAGTCGGTTCAACCATAAGTGCTTCGTTCACAATTAGTGGGAAGTATACTGTTGGTGGATGGAATCCTCTGTCGATAAGTCCTTTTGCAACATCGAGAGTTGTTACACCTGACTTTTCGTAGTCTTTTAATCCACCCAATACAAATTCATGTTTGTAAAGTGTATCAACCGGAACATTATAGTAATCCTTAACAAGGTGGAAGAGATAGTTTGCATTTAAAACAGCTCTTTCAGAAGCTTGTTTTAAACCGTCTGAACCCATGCTCAAAATGTAAGAATAAGTTCTTACAAGAACAGCGAAATGTCCATAGAAATTCTTCATCTTTCCGATGGAGTATTCCTTATCATAGTTCAAGTGGAATTTGTCGCCGTCTTTTTCAATTACCGGAACAGGAAGGAATTCTTCGAGTTCTTTCTTTACACCGACCGGTCCTGCACCAGGTCCCCCGCCTCCGTGTGGAGTTGAGAAAGTCTTGTGAACGTTAAAGTGAATAACGTCAAATCCCATTTTACCAGGTCTGCAGTGTCCCATGATAGCATTTGCATTTGCACCGTCATAGTAGCAAAGTCCGCCTGCTTCATGGATTATGCCTGTGATTTCCTTTATGTGTTGGTCAAAAATTCCAAGTGTGTTCGGGTTTGTAAGCATAAGTCCTGCTGTATCGTCGCCGACTGCAGCTCTCAGTGCATCCAAATCAACCAAACCGTTTTCATCACTTGGAACTTCAACAGGAATCAATCCTGAAACTGCAGAAGTTGCAGGGTTTGTTCCGTGTGCTGAGTCAGGTACGATAACCTTATTTCTCTTTGTATCACCATTCTTTTCATGGTAAGCCTTAATAATCTTTATACCTGTGAGTTCTCCTTGAGCACCTGCACCCGGTTGAAGTGTAACGGCGTCCATTCCGGCAATTTCTTTTAGTTGTTCTTGAAGATTGTACATAAGCTCAAGAGCTCCTTGAACTTCATCTTCATCTTGATACGGGTGAATGCCCGCAAAGCCCGGAAGAGCAGCCATTTCTTCATTTATTCTAGGATTGTACTTCATTGTACAACTTCCAAGCGGATATAGTCCTGTGTCAACTCCGTAGTTTTTGTTCGAAAGATTTGTAAAGTGTCTGATGACATCAACTTCACTTACTTCCGGTAAATTCGGACATGAGTCCGCAAGATATTTTTCCGGAATTGCACTCTTTAAATCAGTTTCTTCAACGTCAAGAGGTGGTAAATTATAGCCCTTTCTTCCCGGAGTAGAAACTTCAAAAATTAATTTATCATATTTTCTAAACATTATTTCCCTCCTAAAAGTTCTACTAATCTGTCCATTTCTTGTTTAGTACGTTTTTCAGTAACAGCAAACATTACGTTGTCATAGCCTTTGAAGAATCTCTTTAGTCCGAAACCACCGATCATTTCTTTGTCTTTCAAGAGCTCTCTTTGCTTGTCAGCCGTTAATCCTTCAACTACAAATTCTTTAAAGAACGGTTGATTCCATTTGAGCTTAAAGCCTTTTTCTTCAAGTTTTGATTGGAGATAGTGAGCCTTTGACATAGATTGAATTGCGACTTCTCTGAGACCTTGTTTGCCTAAAAGACACATATAAATTGTTGCTGCAAGTGTATTTACACCTTGGTTTGAACAAATATTTGAAGTTGCTTTTTCACGACGTATATGTTGTTCTCTTGCTGTTAATGTCAAAACATAGCAGCGTTTACCGTTGCTGTCGACAGTTTGACCGACAATTCTGCCCGGCATCTTTCTAAGGAACTTTTCGGTTGTACACATAAATCCGAGGAGCGGTCCTCCGAATTCTGTTGCTATACCGAGAGCTTGTCCTTCACCAATTACAACATCCGCACCCATATCGCCAGGTTTTTTCAAAACGCCTAAGCTGATTGGATCAACTGCTGCGACAAATGAGGCTTTCTTTGCGGTGTGTGTTATGTTTGCACATTCTTCTAAATCTTCGATAATACCGAAGAAGTTAGGGCTTTGAACCATAACGCAAGCTACATCGTCATCAATTTTATTTTTTAAATCTTCAATATCAGTAATTCCGTCTTTTTCTTTGATAAGAACTACTTCGATACCTTGTCCTTTTGCATAATTATCCAAAACTTTTCTTGAGCTTGGATTCAATGTTTCACTTACTAAAACTTTATTCTTTTTATTGACCGTTGCACACATTATAGCAGCTTCAACCACAGCGTTTGAATGGTCGTAAACGGAAGCGTTAGCAACTTCCATTCCGGTCAAATCGCATAGAAGTGTTTGGAACTCGAAAATGTATTGTAAAGTTCCTTGTGATACTTCAGGTTGATATGGTGTGTATGATGTTAAGAATTCTCCACGGCTTACAATCGGAGCTATAATGCTTGGAATGTAGTGATCATAGAGTCCTGCGCCGAGGAATGAAGGAACATCCGCAGATGAAAGATTTTTCTTTGCGAGCTTTCCGATAATGTTTCTAACTTCAATTTCGGATTTTGCTTTCGGCAAATTCAAAGCTTCCTTCATTCTCATGCTTTCAGGAACGTCTGAATATAAATCATCTACACTTTCCAAACCGATAGCTTCGAGCATGCTCTTAATATCGTTGTCGGTATGTGGTAGATATGGATGCATTCTATGCTTCCTCTTGTAAGAATTTTTCATAATCTGCAGCTGACATAAGTTCATTTACATCGTCTGCATTTTCCATTTTGATTTTGCAAATCCAAGCATCGTATGGCTTTTCATTTAACATTTCAGGAGCATCTTCAAGTTCTTCGTTTACTTCAACAACTGTTCCTGCTACAGGTGCAAATAAATCACTTGCTGCCTTTGTTGATTCAATTGCTGCAACTGAATCGCCTGCTTCGAACTCATCATCTTCTTCCGGTAATTCAACGTAAACGATTTCTCCCAAGTGTTCTTGTGCGTAATCGCAAAGTCCTATATATGCTTCTTCCCCTTCAACTTTTAACCATTCGTGGTCCTTTGTGTAAAATAAATCTTTTTTAACTTCCATTGTAATCCTCCTTATATTGGCTTTTCGCCTTAATTTATTACATCACAAATTATTTTGTGTGTTTGTTTCCTCTTGCTTCAAGAAATTTCTTTGAAATAATTTTTGCAGGTACCGGTTTGTTTCTGATCATAATATCAAATGTGTTTCCAATACCTTTGTATTCCTTTTCAATAAGTGCGTTACCTATTCTTGTTCCAAGTGTCGGTGACAAGTAACCTGTTGTAACATGTCCAATTTCTTTTCCGTCTTTTTCAATCTTGTATCCTGCTCTTGGAATTCCACGTCCTTCAAGTTCAAATCCTACAAGTACTCTCTTTGGATTTGCTGCATATTCTTCAAGTGCTTTTCTTCCGTTGAAATCATTTCCTGTCTTTAAATCAACAAAGAATTTAAATCCTGCTTCAATAGGGTTGATGTCAGGACCGATTTCTTGTCCATAAAGTGGAAGAGATGCTTCAAAACGAAGTGTATCTCTGCATCCAAGTCCGCAAGGAAGTAAGTTTACATCCTTTCCTGCTTCAAGCACTGCATCAAAAACAGTTTTAATTGATTCGGTGTCTGTATATATTTCAAATCCGTCTTCACCGGTGTAACCTGTTCTTGAAATTAGGCACTTCTTTCCGGCGATTTCAACTCCGTCTTTAAATGTGAAGAACGTAATCTTTGACAAATCTTCGTCTGTTAGCTTTTGAACAACTTCTTCAGCCTTTGGTCCTTGTACTGCAACTTGACCTGTTTCATCAGAAACATTCTTGACTTCAACATCAAATTTTTTAGATTCTTCTAAAATCCATTTGAAATCCTTGTCAATATTTGCTGCATTCACAACCAAATAATATTTTTCATTATTGTATCTGTAAACCAATAAATCATCAACTACAAATCCATTCGGTTCGCACATAAATGTGTATTGAACTTGATTGTCCTTTTGACGGATAATGTCGTTTGTCATCATGAAGCTAACAAATTTTTCTGCTTCCTTTCCTGTTACCCAAATTTCTCCCATGTGAGAGACGTCAAATATACCGGCTCTTTCTCTAACAGCCTCATGTTCTTCTTTTAGTCCGCTGTACTCCACAGGAAGATTCCAACCTGCATATTCAACCATATGCCCGCCGAGTCTTACGTGAGCATCATAAAGCGGTGTTTTTTTTGCCATACAATCATCTCCTTATATTAAATTTAGTTCCAGCCCAATCATATGCATACTACATTAAAGGGCTTGACACCTAAGTTTATTATACCCTATTCTGCGATTTAATTCAACATAAAACTAAAAATAATCTCCCGTTCTTAGAATTAAAATCATCAAAAAAAGCTCACCGTTAAATCGGCAAGCTTTATTTTTTAATTACTCTAAAAAGTTCCGTCATCACTTAAACTGAACTTAATGAACCTTCTCATGAGAATTTCCAGTATTATTCCTACAACAACAGCTTCAATTACAACTTTTGTTGCACGTCCGACGACAAGAGTTGTAAACGGTGTTCCATAAAGACCGTTTAACCAATAGCTGTTAAGAATTAAATGGACAATACCATAAACCGCAACAATCGACAAAATGATTGTTAGATCGAGATTCTTTTTCTTCTTCAGAAAATAGCATGCGATAAGTCCCGGAATAAGTCCTGTCAAAAGTGAACTCATTGTGAAACCCAGGTGAAATTGTCCGCCGGCGTTTATCATAAAACCGATCAAATCTGCGCTAAGTCCTGAGATTGCTCCCAATAGCGGACCGAACGCAATACCGACCATCAAAATCGGAAGCGGTCCTATACCGATTCTCATTGATTCGGTCAGTTGCACTGAAAATAAACGTGTCAAGATGACAGAAAGTGCAGTCAAAATACCTGCCATAACTAATTGCTTGGTAGTAATTTTCTTATTCATTTGTTTCCCCTTAAAAAATATTTCAAAGTGGGCTCAGGGTAATACCCAAAGCGGTTGCGATAAAGAACCGCAGTCAAATGACCTTCGTTTAAGCTCGACAACCCATAGCTTAACACTTTACGCTCTTTACCTACTCTGATATTTGTATTATAATATAATTCAAAAGAAATTGCAATGGAGGAACTATGAAAAATTTTGAAAAATATATCGATTGGATGTATAAACGCGATGAAAAAAAGGGAGAACATACCCTTAAAAATATACAAAAACTGCTCGAGGCTTTTGATAATCCGCAAGATAAAATAAAAGTTATTCACGTCGCCGGTACAAATGGAAAAGGAAGCACATGTAACTTTCTTTCGAATACCCTTTCAAAAACATCGAAAGTAGGACTTTTTATTTCACCGTTTATGGAATGCATGACAGAATCAATCACGATAAACGGTGTGAAGATTTCCGAAGAAGACTTTGTAAAATACATCGAAATGTTTAAGCCCGTGCTTGAAAAGCTCGACGCCGAAGGGTACAAAAACACATATTTCGAAGTTTTAACCGCAATTATGTACAAATATTTTTACGATCAAAAAGTAGACGTTGCAGTTGTTGAAGTCGGCATGGGTGGAACTTTGGACTCGACAAATATCGTAAAAAAACCGATTGCATCAGTAATTGTTACAATTTCTATGGACCACGTGGGAATTCTTGGAAACACAATCGAAGAAATCGCAATGAACAAAGCGGGAATAATAAAAGAAGGTGCGCCTGTTTTTCTTTATCCGAAAGACGAACACCTATACAAATTGTTTAAAGACGTTGCCGACTCGAAACACGCTCCACTCTATACTTTCAGTAAAGACGAAGTGAAAGTGCTCGAAACAAGTGACCACGAAAATGATTTTGACTTCAGAAACTACAAAAATATGCGCACAAGTCTTGTGGGTGTTCACCAATTTTACAACGCATCGCTTGCAATAATGGTGCTCGATTACTTCAAAGAAATGTTTAATATGAATGAAGAAATTATTAAAGAGGGGATTTTCACGAGCCATAACACCGGAAGGCTTGAGCTTATTTCAAAGTCGCCTAAAATTCTGGTCGACGGCTCACACAACAAAGAAGCGATGGATGCGCTTGTGGCCTCTTTAAAAGTCTTCAAATATAATCACCTAATTTTGGTCTTCAGCATTTTGAAAGACAAAGACTACGAATACGCTATAAAAGAGCTTTCAAAAATCACAGACAAATTTATCATAACCACAATCGACAATCCGGAGCGTGCTTTCAAGCTCTACGATTTGGAAAAAGAAGTGAAAAAAGTTCGAAATGACGTTGTCGCAATCGCCGACAGAGTCGAAGCTATAAACTATGCGACGACAATTGCCGAAGCGGACGATTTGATCCTCGTCTGCGGCTCGCTATATCTCGTAAGAGATGTTATAAAATTTGTAAAAAATAAATAATTAAAGAAAAAACATCGATGGAAGCATAAAGTTTTGTCGATGTTTTTCTATACATATTAAAAATTCTTTTTATCGTTTTTTGTCACGTCAACAGTTTTATTTTTAACCTCAACTATATAGTTGCAGTAATTCATTATGTCGTTGTTGTGGCTTATAATAAAGATAATCTTGTCCTTGTTGTTTTCTAAAACTGCAGTCATAATTTCTGTTTCGGTTTCCTTGTCGAGTGAACTTGTAGGCTCGTCCAAAATTACAATCTGTGCATTCTCAACGAAATATCTGGAAAGTGCAATTCTTTGTTTATCACCGCCGGATAAATTTGCTCCGTTTTCAATAATCATCTCGTCCAAATTGTTGAACTTGGATAAAAATTTCAAATTTTCATAAACACTTTTTTGAACCGGCTTTCTTCCGAAATTCAAATTGTTGTAAATTGTGTCGGAAATAATCGGTGTATTTTGCGAATAATAAGAAATGTTTTTCAAATATTCTTCATTCTTTATTTTTTCAATCGGAATGTCGTTTATATAAATACCCTTGACGCTTCTGAATTTCGGAATCAATTTTACAAGTGTACTCTTACCCGTACCGCTTTCACCCTTTATTCCGACAATATCGCCTTTTTTAAAACTCATATGAACATTGTTTAATAAATTTTTATCATATATATCGACTGAATTTATGTCGAAACGGATGCTCTTTACATCACTCGGCATATCCAAAGTTCCGTCTTCTTCACGATATTCTATCATTGTTTTTAAGAATTCATCCGCCGCTTTAACATCGGCAATGCCCAAGTTTGTAAAGGATAGACCTCTTATCGCATTTGAAAAATATGGGAATACGAGCATTACATAAACAACGCCTCCGAATGCGTCCTTATTTTTCAGTGCAAGTGCCGCCAAAAATACAATTGTGAGAGATTGAATGATTTGATTTAAACCTATGAGAAGTCCGGAAACGCCGTTTGCAACATAATTTACTTTTTTTCGAACACCCTCCGACTCTAAAATATTTTTCTTGATCATCGGCAACAGATTTTCATTTTCGCTGTTTTGCTTGATAAAATCGACTTGAGATACTACGGAGTGGATATTGCTTTGCGACTTGGAACTTACCTGTCTGAGTTTTACGGACAATTTCGCAAGCTTTTTATTTAAGAGCTTAAACCCGAAATAATGAATCGGCAATGTTATAAACATCAAAAATGCAGCAATATGATTTAAAGTAAACGAAATATATATACTTACAATAATCGTTGCAATATTAACTATAAGACTCGGAATTACATCAAAATACAAACCCGCGTATGCATCCGCCGCGTTCCACACAAGGTCTCTTATTGCAGTTGGCCCATCTTCTATGTATTTATCATAATTGAGCTTGAATACATCGAGATATAGAATTTCAGCGGCTCTCCCGTGGTACTGTTGAATCAACCCATTTTTTATAAAAACCGAAATAAATTCTACTAAATATCCCGCTGCAAGTAGGAGTATAACCTTTATGATATCACTTGCTCCAATCGTTCCTACATTCTCAACAACATTGTTCAAAGTTATCGGTGCGATTACAAAAAGAATCGCGGACAATAAACTTAAGAATAACAGTAAAGAAAATCCCCATTTGTTCACTATTTTAAGCATTTCTTTCTTTTGTAATTTTAATTCTTTATTCTGCATTTTCTATTCATCCTTTCAAAAAGTCCTGCCGTTTAATTCATTCTAATTAATTTTTAATAACTTAAGTAAAACCACAATATTTAGCCATTACTTATATTATAAAACTTCATTAAATTTATGTCAATATCATTTGCTTGTTTATTCATTTTTTGCAAAATATATTATGCATCGTTTCAGCTCCAAATTTTTATGCAACAAAAAACCCTGTAATCATTAAAATTACAAGGTTTATATTTTTTATAATATTTCGAAAACCTAACGTTTTGAGAATTGCGTAGATTTTCTTGCCTTTTTGAAACCGTATTTCTTTCTTTCCTTCATTCTCGGGTCTCTTGTTAAGAAACCTGCTTGTTTCAATGAAGCACGAAGTTCAGGATCTGCTTCTAAAAGTGCACGGCTGATTGCATGTCTTACAGCACCTGCTTGTCCTGACTTTCCGCCGCCGCGAACGTTGATTTTAACGTCGTATTTACCTTCTGTTTCGGTCAATACAAATGGGCTCTTAGCAAGTCTTCTCAATGTGTCAAGGTCAAAATATTCATCAACAGGTTTGCCGTTAACAAAAAACATTCCTTTGCCTTCTGTTAAGATAGCACGAGCTGTTGAGGTTTTTCTTCTACCAACTGATTGATACATTATCTGTTACCCCCTTTGATTTCATAAACTTCAGGTTTTTGAGCTTCATGTCCGTGTTCAGTTCCACTGTAAACACGTAATTTTTTGAGCATTTGTCTTCCGAGTGAATTCTTTGGAAGCATTCCTTTTACTGCAATCATAAGAGCTTTTTCCGGAGTGTTTGCCATCATAGTTCTATAATCGACAGATTTTAATCCTCCCGGATATCCTGTGTGCCAGTAATATTTCTTTTGATCGAGTTTCTTTCCTGTAAGTTTCATCTTGTCAGCGTTGATTACGATTACATAATCTCCTGTGTCAACGTGCGGGGTATAAATAGGTTTGTTTTTTCCGCGAAGAATCGTTGCAACTTCTGTAGCAAGACGACCGAGAACCAATCCATCGGCGTCAATAACAAGCCACTTGCGCTCGATTTCTTGCGGTTTAGCCATAAATGATTTCATATTAATTTTTCATTCCTTTCGAGCATTTTGTAGCGTTTATTAAGACAGGTTTCCGGGTCCTTTCTTAAAAAACAGTCTGCATATATTTTATATCTTCATAAAACAAATGTCAAGTGTTTTTAGATATTTTTATAAAAAGATTTTTATTGTAACTTTTAAACTATAAACTCGCCTTGAAATAACTGCAAAAACACCTTATAATTAGTTTGGTGGTATAATGTTTGAATTACTTAATTATGAAGAAACAACAGACAACGATTTATTTATTGATTTAAGAAGCAGCGAAGAATTTTATGAATTTCATATTCCCGGCTCTATAAATTTTCCAATTTTAAATAATGAAGAACGAAAAATTGTCGGCACTTTGTATGACAACGGTTCAAGACGGGAAGCAAAAAGAAGTGCAATAACTTTTGTATCGACAAAACTTTTGGAGCTTGAAGATTTGATTTATAAGAACAGCGACAGGCGAATAATTTTTACATGTGCAAGAGGCGGATATAGATCGAAGACAATCGCGTCTTTATTTTTCACACTCGGCTACAATGTCTACAAACTAAAAGGCGGCATGAAATCATATAGACGCTATATAAACGAGAAATTGCCCGAAAAATTATCGAAAATTTCTCTCATAACTCTCTATGCTCCAACGGGTTCCGGAAAAACCGAAATACTCCATCTTTTAAAATCGAGAAATATTCCGGTTATTGATCTCGAAAATCTTGCCAACCATATGGGTTCGACTTTAGGTGGAGTTGGTCTTGGAAAAGCAAACTCGCAAAAGATGTTTGAGTCCCTTCTTTTCGAAGCGATTGACGACGAGCCTAAAACATATTTTATCGAAGGCGAAAGTAAAAGAATCGGAAATGTCGTGATGCCGGATTTATTGTACGAAAAAATTCTCGAATCAAAAAAGATTTATCTCGAGACTCCAATGAGTGTGCGAATCGAAAGGCTCAAAGAAACTTATGCAAAACCTGAGCTTATAGAGGAACTAAAGACAGCTATCGAAAATCTTTCGAAATATCTCGGAAAAGAAACGAGAGCGGCTGTCGAAGAAAATATGATTTTAAAAAATTATGACGAGGTTGCAAGGCTGCTTTGCGAAAAGTATTACGACCACAACTACAGATTCAAAGCTGACGAGAAAACTTTATTCATAGAAAACGACGATATAATGCGAACGGTTTCTACTCTTTTGGATTTTTATAAAAGAGAAACCGACAAATAATATTATTTTTAATAAAATATGCATGAAAATGCTTGACAAACAGATAAGTATGATATATAATTTTTAATGAATACCGCGGCAAATCCAATTTTAGGAAAGGTGATTCAAAAAATGAGTAGTTTAAAAGGAGCCAGAGTAAAGATTGTAAGAAGACTCGGTCTTAACGTTTTCAATCTTCCAAAGGCTAACAAAGGAATGAAAAAAGGAGCAGCTAGAAGCGACAAGAAGCTTTCAACATATGGCGAACAACTCCTTGAAAAACAAAGATTAAGAGCATATTATCAAGTACCTGAAAATCAATTAAAAGGATACTTCTATAAGGCTAGAAAGTCAAAAGAACAAACAGGTCACGCACTTGTAAAATTGCTTGAAACAAGACTCGATAATATGGTTTATCGTGCAGGATTCGCTTCAAGTATCAGACAAGCAAGACAAATGGTTGTTCACGGACACATTTTAGTAAACGGCAAAAAAGTTGACCGTCCAAGCTTCCAAGTTCAAGTTGGCGACGAATTGACATTAAAAGAAAAGAGCCGTTCAAACGATATGTTCAAAGACAATTTTGCTGTTGGTGGAAACAGCCCATACCCTTACATTTCAAAGGATGAAAACAAATTCTCAGCTAAATTGGTTAAAATGCCTGAAAGAGAAGAAGTTCCTATTGAAATCCAAGACGTATTTGTTGTCGAATATTATTCACACTAGAAACTTTAAAGATCCCGTTTGGGATCTTTTTTATTGCAATAAAAAAGGGATACAACTTAGTACCCCAAATTCGGAAAGTCAAGCTCCGGATAATTCGTTATTACTCCGTCGAGTCCAATTTGAATCGACGTATCATAAACTTCTTTGTAATTTATTGTCCAAGCGTTCACCTGTATATTATTTTTGTGCAAATCTTCGAGCATTTTTTTGTTCACAGAGCTGAATACAGGATGATAAAATTGAAAACCGTATTGTTTCAAATATTTTTCCGGACTGATTAGAGTTGAGCCGGTAAGTGCTCCGAGCGGAACTTCCGGGTCGATTTCCTTCATTTTAAGAAGGCTGTAATGGTTAAAACTTGAAACCAAAAGTCTATCGAGCATATCGTTTTTCTTGAATGCGTCATACACTTTCTTTTCAATCCCCTGATAGAGAAAAACTCCCGTTTTAAGTTCAATATTGCTTACAAGTTTTGAATCTTTGAAAATTTCTATATATTCATCAAGAGTTATCGGGCTTTCACCGTTTTCATATTTCAAACTTTTAAGTTCATCAAGCGTAAGGTCTTTTACAAAAGCATCTTTGTTTAAAAGCCTTTTTAAATATTCGTCGTGAATTATCACCGGCACTCCGTCTTTTGTGAGCTGTACATCAGTTTCAATTCCGAATATGTCGAGGGCCAAGCATTTCTTAAATGCTTCGCTCGAGTTTTCAAAAAACTTGCCGCTATATCCCCTGTGCGCATAAATTTTTGCCATAAACATCCTCCTTTACATATTGAAGCAATTCTTCCGGTCTATCTAATATTATAGCACTTTTTTCCAAATACTCCACAGTCCCCCATCGACAGTAGTAAAAGTCTATACCGGCGTCAATTGCAGCCATATGGTCGGTGATTGCGTTTCCCACAAAGAGCACCTCGTCTTTTTCGAGTTTCATCATGTCCATATATTTTAAAAGCATTTCGCCCGACGGCTTCGGATTTAAAACCATGTCTGCATGCACAACCGTTTCGATGTATTTTTGAAGGCCGTATCCGTTTAAAGCTAAATTTGCCGCTTCGGCATTTCTGTTTGTCGCCATTGCTTGATGGATACCAAGCTTTTTTACCGCTTTTAAAAGATTCATAACTCCGTCGAACGGTTTTATTGAATCGTCAATTTCTTTGTACATATTTTCAATTCTTTCGAGATTTTCCTCTTCTATATTGATATTGAACATTTTAAAACTTTCGATCTGCGTTTGATGAAAAACTTTTTCTCTCTCAACTTGTGTGAGTTTTCTTCCAATCATATATTCATACGTTTCAATCGTCACATTTTTTGAATCGAGAAGAGTTCCGTCGCAATCGTATATTATCGCCTTATACATTTCATTCTCCTAGAGCCCAGACGGAAAAACAATCGTTTCTTCCGTATCTTTGTCGAAAATATAAAGTCTGTCCACATTCGGCAACACTTTATAAACTCTTTCTTCATAAATGCTGTCTTCCGGGTCAAACCTCATCACTAGTTTCGCACCGTCATAATATGTGTAGCAAAAAAGATCGCTTCCCATATATTCCACATTTGAAAAGAGCACTTCCACTCCGTCTTCGCCCAAGACAAAATCTTCAGAACGAATGCCGAGATAAACTTCTTTTTTATCCGAATCTCTGAGTGCCGACGAATAATATTTCGGTAAATTTATATATTTTCCTAAAAAATTTATTTGATATATGTCGTTAACTTTTTTAATTTCACTTTCGACAATGTTCATTTGCGGACTTCCGATAAATTCAGCGATAAATTTATTTCTCGGTTTATTGTATAGATTAATCGGCGTGTCGAACTGCTCGAGAACACCTTTATTTAAAACTGCAATCCTGTCGCCCATTGTCATCGCTTCGGTTTGGTCGTGCGTAACATATACAAATGTTGTATCGAGTTCCTTGTGTAGTTTTACAATTTCAGTTCGCATTTCTACTCTGAGTTTTGCGTCAAGATTTGAAAGCGGTTCGTCTAATAGAAAAACTTTCGGCTTTCTTACCATTGCACGGCCAAGTGCAACTCTTTGGCGTTGACCGCCCGAAAGCTCACTCGGCTTTCTGTCGAGTAAGTCGGATATTTGAAGAGTTTTTGCAATTCTTTCCACTTTTTCCTTGATTTCTTCCTTAGGTACCTTTTGCATTTTGAGTGCAAAGCCCATATTGTCCCTTATAGTCATGTGCGGATAGAGAGCATAGTTTTGGAAAACCATTGCGATGTCACGGTCTTTCGCCTCAATATCGTTCACTGCATTTTCCCCTATAAAAAGTGTGCCGTCCGAAATATCTTCGAGGCCCGCAATCATTCTTAGAGTCGTGGACTTGCCGCAACCCGACGGTCCTACAAGCACGACAAATTCCTTGTCGTCGATGTTTAGATTTAAATCATTCACTGCGATATATCCGTCTTCATATTTTTTTGTTATATTTTTAAATTTTACTTCAGCCATATTTACCTAACCTTTCACTGAGCCTGCTGTAAGTCCCTTTATCATATTCTTTTGCGCGAAAAGGAAAATCATAAGCGATGGAATCATACATACTACAACTCCCGCAATCATCAAAACCATCGACTGTGAATCCACTGCATTAAGCATCGAAATTCCGATTTGAACTGTTCTATATTTGTCGAGTCCCGTAACAAGAAGCGGCCACATATACATATTCCATGCACCCAAAAATGAAGAAACGCTAAGAGCTGCGATCGTCGGTCTTGAGAGCGGAATTAAAATGTTTAAAACGAATCTGAAATTCGAGCAACCGTCAATTTTTGCAGCTTCGTATATTTCCTTCGGGAAAGATCTGAACGATTGTCTAAACAAAAATATTCCCATCGCGGTCGTGAGGTATGGAAGCACGAGTCCCAAAAATGAATCTCTAAGGCCCCAACCTGACACCATCAAAAAGTTCGAAATGATTGTAGCTTCTCCCGGAATCATCATTGTGGACATTATTATCGCAAATAGAACCGATGCTCCTTTAAATTTTAAAAAGTGAAATGCGAATGCCGCAAGAAGCGCCGTAAAAACTTGTGAAAACGTTATTATTACGGAAACTATAATCGAGTTTAAAATATATCTCCCGATCGGTGCCGTTTTAAATACGTTCAAAAAGTTCATCAAAGTCGGTTTTTGTGGAAGAAGACTTATATGTTTTGTGAAAATTTCACTCGGGTCTTTTATCGCCATCAAAAATGCATAGATTATCGGAAACAGTACAACTGTAACGACGACAATATTCAAAAGCATAAGAAGTGCTTTTTTGAAATCTAAGCGAAAAGACTTGTTTCTTTTTATATTTATATTTTCTCTTTCTAGTACCTTTTGCATAAAATCACCTTTCTGCAAGAGACTTGCCGCCTCTGTTGGTTTTAAACAAAATTATTGTAAAAATCATTACAATAAAAAATAAAACTATGGACTCCGCCGAAGCATATCCATATTTGTAGTTTTCAAACGCATTTTTATAGATGTCGTGAACTATAACATTTGTCGATTCACCCGGTCCGCCCATTGTGAGAAGTTTTATCTGCGCGAACGATTGAAATGCGTTAATCACATTTGTGACAATTACAAAAAACATTATCGGTTTAAGCGAAGGCAAAGTTATATATCTGAACTTCTGAAAGCCGTTCGCTCCGTCAATGCTCGCACTTTCATATAGCGAGGAGTCGATTGCAGCAAGTCCGGCGCTCAAGTATAGAAAATTCATTCCGGAATTTAGCCATGCCGTAAGAACGCTCACAGATATGAGCGCCATTGTCGGGTCTTCAAGCCAACTTATACCGGAGCCGAAAATAAGATTCAAAGCTCCGATACTTCTGTTTAACATAACTTTAAACACAAGCGCCATGCCCGAAGAGGCGATGGCCATCGGAAGGCTGTATGCCGCAGAGAAAATTTTTATTCCCGGAAAACTTCTTTGACAAAGAAGTGCGGTCATAAAGCCGAGTCCGACGCCCACCAACACAACTATTAACACATACATGAAGGTCACAACGAGACTGTTATAAAACGACGGCGATGTGAAGAGCGTCGTGTAGTTCTCAAGCCCTATAAAGAGATTGCTGTTTCCCATTCTGTCCGTCAAAAAAAGACTTCTATAAATAGTTTTTATAAACGGATAAAATGTGAAAACTAGAAACCCTACCATCGCCGGCATAATATAAGAATATGCGGATTTTGTATATTTGTTTTTGCTGTTCATGCTATTTCTTGTTTGCTCTGTTGTAGTCGTTTATTGCGGAGTCAATATCCTTTTGCATTGCTTCCGCTGCTTCTTTCGGAGTTTTCACACCATTTAGCATATCTTCAACATATTTTTCAAAAACTTGTCTGCTTTCTTGATAAACTGCACAGATTGCCCCTTGGCTTTCCGGAGTTGAGTCGTGAAGTTGGTCGATTGCAGTTTTGAATTGCGGGAACTTCTTGATGTTTTCCTTAAACACATCTTCATCGTGTGCTTTCACATTCACAGGAAAATATCCGCTGTTTGCATTCCAATATGCTTGTGACTTCGGAGAAACCATATATGAAATGAAATCCCATGCGCCGGCTTTTCTCTCGTCGCTTCCCGAGTCTATCATATAAAGAGATGCACCGCCGATTGAAACCATTCCCTTGTCGTCTTTGTTTACTGCAGGATAATATGCAGTTCCGACTTCAAATTTATCTCCGACTTCTTGCAAAATTCCTGCAAGTGATGCTGTCGAGCCGAAAGTCATTGCTGAAACTCCGGAAACGAATTCTTGTTTTCCACCCGTTCTTCCAACGTTTGGAGCAATGCCCTTGTCGGCAAGTTCTTTCCATCTTTCGAGAATATTTTCCATTCCGCCGTTTTCAACAAACACAGTCTTTGTAGGATTGCCGCCTCTTCCATTGTTCATATCGAAGAGCGGTTTTTCTTGTTTTAACATAAATTGGTCGACCCACCAGCCGTAAATCGACATACTTAGTGGCATTTCAACGCCTTTTGCCTTAAGTTTTTCTCCGACTTCAACCATTTCTTCAAGACTCTTCGGCACTTCTGTAATTCCCGCCTTTTTAAACATATCCTTATTGTAATAAAGAAGCGGTGTCGATGAGTTGAAAGGCATAGAGTTCAACTTTCCATCGATTGTATAGTATGCCAAAAGGTTCGGCTCCAAATCTGCCGTGTTGAAATTTGTCTTGTCGATCATTTCTTGTACCGGTGTGATTAGCCCCGAGTCAATCATAAATCTTGCACCTAATTCAAAAACTTGTACTATATCAACATCAAGAGCGCTGCCCGACGATGCCGATCTAAGCTTTGTAAGAGCGTCGTCATATTCGCCTTGGAATTCAGCTTTTACCAAATACTTATCTTGAGATGCGTTGTAATCTGCAACCATCTTGTCGATTGCTTCGTTTAAGTTTCCACCCATGGAGTGCCAAAATGTTATTACGGTTCTTCCGTCTTCTTTTGCTGCACTTCCTGACTTTTTGCAACCTGCTGTAAAAAGCATTGCAAATACAGTTAATAAAATTAAAATTCTTTGTTTCATAATTACCTCCTTGAAACTAATTCTCATTATAGCGAGCCATTGTTTTTGTATTATTTGCAGGTTGTAAAATGTAAATAAAAAAATAATAAAGAATAGCATACACTGATAAATATTTTTAATAAAGAAATTTAAATCACAAAAAAAAGGAGGCTTAATGCTCCTTTTTATTTGCATATGGGTTGATGTAGCCTTTTTCCATGCCGGAATTGTAGGCTTCAACTATATTTTTCACGCCGAACTTTTCATAGATTGAGGCTATATGGTTGTAGAGGGTGCGTTCGCTGATGTGGAGTTTTTCGGCAATTTCCTTTTTGCTATCGCCCTTTACAAGTTCCGTGAGGACTTCCACTTCCCTGGGGCTGAGTTCGTTTACAATCTCGACAGCCTTGGCCTGGGTCTTGCCATCGTGCACTCTCCTTAGCCTTTCCATCATGTCCCCGATTTCTATGGACTTGTTGATAAAGTCTTTGGCCCCGTATTCAAAGGCTCGCTGCCTATAATTTTCCAAATCATAAGAGGTCAAGATGACTATCTTTTGGTCGGGGAATTTTTCCAAGATTCCACCTATCATCTCCAAGCCAGTTTTTTCTCCCCGCAGATTTATATCCAGGAGCAAAATATCATAGGCATTTTTCAAATTTGCGTCCAGGTCTTTAGAATCAGATATATAGGTGCACATTTCGACCCCCTCCTGCTCTTCCAAGAGGACCTTTATAGATTGGCCCAGAATCTTGTGATCGTCTAAGAGTAAAATTTTAATTTTCCCTCACCTCCATGAGTACTTGGGTAAACAATTTGTCCCCCTTCAAATCATAATTTATCTTTCCAGAATTGGACTCGACCAAAAGAGTCAGAATCAAAATCCCCCTCTTGGAATCCTGGATCTTTTTGAAATCCTCCTTGGTCGCCCCGTCGCTCTCCAAATTTATAAGGACTTTATTATCCTCCATGCCCAAATGATAATTTAAATATCTACCCTCTGAATGCTTGTAAATATTGTTGACCAGCTCTTTGGAGACCAAAAGCAAGAGGCGTTTTAATTTTTTATCTTTAAGAGTCGCGGCCTCAGGCTCTATATCCATGTGGACGTCCAAGTCCTTACCCTTGTAAAGGCTGGCAATATTTGCGAAGACATGCTCCAAGGAAGCACCCACATCGATGTCATCGTAAACATTTGATTGATAGTATTTCATAATCCCCCTGGCCTTGTCCTCCAGGTCGGTCAAAATCTCCTTGACGAAGTCCAAGTCAGGGTCCTTGGTCGACAGGTAATTCTTGGAAGCAAAAATATCCTGGACAATATCGTCGTGGATAACGCGGGCAAATTCTTCCCTCTCTTGACCAATGTGGTCAGACAGATAATAGAGCTTGTAAATCTTGTCATATATATTTTCTTGTTCTTTAAAATACAAGGTCAAAACCAATTCAAAAAACAAATAGGTAAAATGATACATCAAGTCTATTGATTTTGGATCAATGCCGAATATATAAACTGTAACACCAGCAAACACTCCAAAACCCAAAGCCAAGATGAGCAAAGACCTCAGTGTCAGTGGTAATATATTAATGTTTTTAAAATTTTTTATCTTTAAAAATTTCACAAGATAAATGCAAATAAAAACATAGGTCAGATAAATAATTTTAGTATTAAAACTAACATAGTCCAAGGCACCAACGGCAATGGGGACCATAAATAAAATACTGTATATTAAAGAAGTCCTAAAAGAAATTTTATTATTAGACAACTCCACTGCAACAAAAATAATAATTACACGCCTAGCTAAATTTATTATTTTTTCCAGAACTGCATAGTCTTTTACCAAAAGCCCAGTTGCTTGAAGAATAGCAAAATACATCAGTATAAAAGCATGGATGCTAATATTTTTTAACATTTTCTTGTACATATACTCACCGACCCCTCTATAGCTTTATTTTACCATATAGAATGAAGTTATCACAGTCCTTTAAGAAAATAAGACAAATTTATAACCTTATAACTTGATCAAATCTTTTTAGTGTATTTTCATCATTTACATGGGTGATGACGATAACAATCCTATCTTTGATTCCAAAAATCAAATCAAAAATAATTTCGCTTGTTTCCTTATCCAAGTTACTTGTAGGCTCATCAAAAATCATAACATCATAATTTTCTACCAGGAATCTTGCAATGTCTATCCTTTGTTTTTCACCTGTGGACACTTGGTTCCTGCTCCCTTCTTCAATAGACTTATCTAAAAAGCTGTCATTAAATTTCAATTCCCTATAAAGACCATTATTAGCTTCAAATTTTCTATAGAGCTCTATGTTATCTCTTACAGATCCATCAATATAAAAGTCGTTTCTTTGTATATAAGCAACTTTCTTATATAGGTCGTCGGTCAAAATTGTATTTACATCTTGCTTGTTTAACTGGATCTCGCCTTTGTACTGGTCTGAGCCATAATATTTCATTATTAGCTTAGCAAGAGTGGACTTTCCTCGCCCGGATTCTCCCACTATGGCGTAGGTTTTTCCTTTTTCAAATTTTGTATTAAAGTCTTCAAAAATTATCTTATCTTCTGCAAACTTAAAATCCAAGTCTTTAATGTCTATAGTTGAAATATTGTTTTGAATTAGTTGACCTTTATTTTTCTCTGTTGATAAAATTTCATCAAAACTTTTCATGATGTCGCTAACTGTCCCCATCAAGTTTTTATTATAGGCTAATTGTTGCAAGGGATTAAACACGCCATTTAACAAGTTTATTGCAGAAATTAATAAACCAACTGTAATATCTCCCCTAAGAGCAAACCATACCCCTATTGACATGCAAGCCAATTGGGCAAAAAAGCTGAAAAAAAGTCCAAGGTCATTGGCAAGGCTAGATACAAATATATATGAAAACCTGCTTTTCTCATATTGTTTATCCCTATCAAGGTATTTTTTCAAAAAAATATCAGATACGCCAAGTAGTTTAATTTGTTCAAAGCCTTTTAGATGATTATTTATTACCTTTAAGTAGTTCGCACTTTCATCTGAAAATTCATTGGTTTTTTTAGCCATTATTACTCCCGGTAATTGGGATAAAACTATCGTAACAAGTGAAACCCCAACGAATGATAAACCCAATTTCCAATTAATAAAAAATATTGTTCCAATACTAACCAAGGCCGATATAAAGTTTGCAACAATCTCACATCTAGGTGACAAATAGTTTGTTTGCAATAGGTCAATGTTTTTTGTAAAGTTGTTCAAATAATATTCATTTGACTTTGATACATAATCGTTCATTTCCTTTTTATTGACAGACACATAAAGGTCTTTTTTGGCATCTCTAATTATGTCTGATACATTTTTACTCTTTATATACGTGAATAAAAGGGAAACAATAAACCATCCGATTACAACCTTAAGACATGCTAATATTTTTGAAACAAAGTCTACATCTTGGTTAACTACAACGTCAACAACTGTTCCTAGTCTAACAGAAAACATGGCAAATAAAAACGCTGACCCTATACTTAAAATCACCGCCAAAATATATGTCAACCAATGGTTCTTAATTATTTTATTCATAGTAAACCTCCTTTAATATTTTTTATTCTAACATGAGTTAAAAAAGATTACATGAGTAAATACTGCAATTTTTATTTTTTCATTACAATACCCCCTTATTTCCGTGTCCGGATTTAAGGGGGCAGTACAATTTCTCCACAACTTTATTTTTATATTTTTACAAAGTGATTTCTTTATTGGATATTTCTCTTGGTAAGTCATCATGGGAGATTATAAAGGTTATTCTCTTATTTCTCTCTTCGTTAACGCGTGCGTAGATTTCACGAGCTGACTTGTCGTCTATGTTGGATGTGATTTCGTCCAAAATCAAGACATCCGGATCTCTATATATGGCCCTGGCGAAGGCTATTCTTTGTTTTTCCCCGCCAGATAAATTGGCGACTGCTGGATTTATAATTGTATCCACACTTTTGTTTGCAAAGATTGGGGCCAGGAGTTTTTCATACGGTTTCGCTACCCGTTCTTCTCTCCTAGATGTCACCATCTAAAACTTCGGGGTCGCTATTAGATTCATCGGTAACTACGCTCTGTGGGGATTTTCACCCCAGCATTAGAACATGCCCGTCATACCAAAAAAAAGAGCCTTATAATAAGACTCTTTTTTGACGACACCTTATGTCGTTGTTATGTACCTACTATTCACAAGGTACACATGATCCTGTTGGGCAAACGTCTGCACAGCTTCCGCATCCGATGCACTTTTCACCGTCAATTGAGTAAATGTCGCCTTCTGAAATTGCGTCTACAGGGCATTCAGGTTGACATTGACCGCAAGCGATGCAATCATCTGTAATATGATATGTCATAGTTGTTCCTCCTTTATATTTTGAAATGAGATCTCTCATCTCATCTACATATATTATACCACATTTTCATAAAAATTACACAGATTTATATAAAATAATGATAAAAAAACGTAATCTTTTTAGTTTTTGTGAGTCAAGTTACGTATAAAGAGTGATGCGAATCACTATTTAAAGTTTTATCCTTAATATCCATCCACTTTTTAATGAGATAAATCAAATCAGCTTAAAAAAAATAATTATAGAACTCGAGTGCGATAAATATTCTCAACGGTTTATTTATTCCTATATTTATGTTAAAATGTATTAGGTGTTTTTTATGAGAATGAGAAAAAAGTGGTGGGCAGTGCCCACATTGCTTGACAGCGGCAAGGCTTTCTTCTGGCCGGAAGAAAATAAAGGTCGTTGGAGTGAAAAATTTAATAATTATAATCCGATTCACCTTGACATAGGTTGTGGAAGCGGTGGATACTGTCTTGCACTTGCACGAAAAAACAAGGATAAAAATTATGTGCTTTGGGACAAAGAAGCAGGCGTTTTGGTATACGCACTAGATGAACTTCTCGAGTCAAATGTTGAGAACGCTCTCATCATTCCACGCGAAATCGACCACGTCGAAAATATCTTCGCTGAAAACGAAATCGATTCAATCACGATTCACTTTCCGAATCCTTGGCCGAAAAACAGACAGAATCATAGACGTCTCACATATCCTTCGAGACTTTTAAAGTACAAAAACATTTTAAAACCGAACGGTGAAATCGACTTTAGAACTGACGACGACGAACTTTATTTCGACACTATCCTATATATTGAGGAAGTTGGTGGAAAAATTCTGGAAAAATCTGACGACACTCCGCCGACAACTCCAATAAGTCACTATGAGGAAAGGTTCAGAGAAAACGGTGTTAAAATAAAATATATCAGATTTAAATTTTAAAATAACAGGACCCTTTCGAGTCCTGTTATTTTTGTGTTTTAATTCATTTGTCGTATTATTTAAATACGCATCAATATTACCCAATTTTATCTCGCATAAAAAATTACATATAATAAAATTTTCTTCTATAAATATCCCCCGTCAACTCGAAGATTTGCCCCCGAAATATATGAGGCTTCGTCGCTGCAAAGAAAATAAATCGCATTCGAAACGTCGGTCGGTTCTCCCGCCCTTAGTAGCGGAATTTCCGAAACAAATAAATCTCTGTCCTCAACTTTTATATTGTCGTTCATCGCAGTATTTATAAAGCCGGGACTAACGCTGTTCACTCTAATGTTCGACGGCCCAAGTTCTTTTGACAGACTGTTTGAAAAAGCGATAATGCCGCCCTTCGTTGCGGAGTAAACCGACTCGCAAGACGAGCCCGTAATTCCCCACATCGAGGAGATAAAAATTATAACTCCGGATTTTTTCTCGATCATCTTTCCCACAAGTTTTTGCGTGATTAAAATCGGGGACTTAAGATTTACGTTAATAATCTTTGAAATGTCCTCTACTTTCGTGTGGTTAATCGTGTCGACAACGCTTATTCCGGCACTGTGAATTATAATGTCGAGCTTTTTATATTCGCTGTCGATTTTCTTTAAAAATTCCACCACGCTCTTTTCATCCGAAAGGTCCGCTTTGTATGAATCGATTCTATAAGGAAACTCTTCCTTTAAACTTTCAATTTTTTGAGCGTGCGTATTATATTGAAGAATCATTCTAGCATCGCTATTTTCAAGAAATTTTCTCGCAATTGCGTATCCGATTCCCCCGCTCGCTCCGGTTAAAAGTATATTTTTCATGCTCTTTTCACAAAGTCCTCAAAAATCTTTTCGAACTTTTCATGCTTATAAATCATCATTTCAGGATGAAATTGAACGAGGTGAATGTATCTCTCGCCCGTCCATTCCATCGACTCTACAATGCCGTCCTTGGCGCGCGATGTCACTCTAAATCCTTCGGCAACGTCCTTTACTGCCTGATGGTGATACGAATTCACAATCGCCTTTTCTCCGAAAATATCAAACAATATCGAATCCTTTTCAATTGCAATCGAATGTGTACCATCTGTAATATTTTGAGGATTGTTGTGATTTAAATTGAATCCTGCAATTTTCAAATCCTGATAAAGGCTTCCGCCGTAGACTGAATTTATGAGTTGCATTCCTCTGCAAATTCCCAAAATAGGTTTATTTATATCCCTGATTTTTTCTAAAAGCTTTAATTCGAATTCATCTCTTTCAAAAGAATATTTTTTGGTTTCAAGAATCATCTCTTCATTATAAATCATCGGATTAATGTCAACGCCACCGGTAAAGAGAAAACCGTCACACATCTCGACGTATGAATCAATCAAATCATCATCAGCGATATTCGGCACAATAACAGGCACTCCGCCTGCCCTTTTTATTGCCTCGCTATATGCAATCGGCACAAGTGTATTCCATCTGTCGTCTTCGGCATAGAGCATGCCGGTGCTAATCAATATTTTTTTCATAAGCTTCTTCCTTCGCCTTTACAAACAAAATAATTCCAAGCACTAATAATGGAATCGAAAGCCATTGTGAGGTTGAGAATGCTCCATAAATGCCTCGAATTTCATCTCCTCTGAAAAATTCCAATATAAATCTTCCGATTGAGTACATAATGAGATATAGTCCAAAAATTCTGCCCGGGTGTTTATTCTTCTTTGAATAAATTAAAAGTGTCATAACAATTATAAAGTTTCCGACCACTCCGAAAAGTTGTGTCGGTAAAACCGAAACACCTGCCGGTGCAAGTCCACCTTTCGGAAATTGTACTGCGATGCAAGAATTTGAAACTCTTCCATAGCAACATCCTGCAAAAAAGCATCCCACTCTTCCGAACATTTGTAAAATCGGCATTGAAATTGCAAATATATCCAAAAGTTTCATCGGTTTTATGTGTTTGTATTTCTTTAAAAATAACACAACTCCGATTCCCGCACCGATCAGTCCTCCCAAGAAGACCATGCCTCCGCTAAATGAATATTGTATTCTTTGGAGGAGAGGATACTTTGAATCAAAAAGTATCATAAAACTCGACGGATCAGTTATCCAGTAAAGAATTTTTGCCCCCGCTCCTCCGATAAGAAGTGCATAAATCATTGCACTAAGGGCTGTATCGAAATCCAGCTCCTTATAGTATTTTTGATATTTCAAATAGAGCATAATAAAACAAAGCCCTATAGCTATAAAAAAACCATATGCCGGGATCTTAGCTCCCAGCACATTAAAAAACATTTTCAAAACTTAAAACCTCCAGCTACCTCTAAAATCTCTCATCATATTATTCATAGGTCTAAATCCGTATCCTCTGCATCCAAGGCATGAAACACAGGATATGCATGTTACAAAAAATATTGTTCCCAATATTATTCCAATGAGTCCCAGTGTTTTTCCGACTTGTGCAACTGAATTTTTTCTGTCGACAATCATCGCTTTGCTTCCTCTCGACCATGCAATCGCACCGAAAACTATAGCAAGTATACCGCTTCTCATAAAAATTACTAGAAATACTGATACAACTCCGAATATGAATGAAAGAAGCGCATCATCATTTGGAGTTTTTCCAACTCTGTCTTCATCGATTATTTCATCGTCAGGTCCATCATAATAAAAATCGTCTCTCAAAATTCAACCCTCCATTCTTTATTTTACTTTTACCCGAATTTGAATAAAATAAGCACCGCAACTGCCATTGTTGACAATTAAGCGAATCTATACTATATTATAATATATATATTGTTAAAAATAAAGGAGAATGTTTAAAATTATGGAGACGTTATTTCTGGATGGGACCGACGGTCACAAAATTCCAGTCTATTGCAGTAGAATTGATGACGAGAAATTTACTGTTCAAATAGTTCACGGACTGTTTGACAGCAGCGACAGATATTTTGATTTTATGGATGATTTAAACAAAATGGGAGCATCTGCAGCTGTTATGGATATAAGGGGACACAAGAGAGCGATTGAACACGCTTCGGATTCGTTATATTTGGGAGAGTTTAACGGATGGAACAATGCAACCGACGATATTCATGTACTAAATTCGTATTTGCTTCAAAGAAATAAACCGAACTTTCTCATTGGTTACGGCATTGGAAGCGACCTTCTTAGAACTTATGCGATTAAATATGGACACGAAACCGACGGTATCGTTCTCGTTTCGGCGGGAAAATATATTGGAAATTTAAGATATAATATATACAGCAAAATTTTAAATTTTCTTATCTCAAACAAGGGTGAAACTTATCGCTCCGAAGCAATAAAAGATAAAGCTTTGAAAGATTTGAACAAGCCGTTTATAAAAAATTCGATGTTTTCTTATATGACTTCCGATTTATATGAGGAAGAAAAGATAAACAAAAATCCGTTTATGAAAGGTGTACCGACAGTTGCAATGTGGCGTTCGATCCTTCTTGCAAAGAAAAAAATTCAGAATGAAAACGCACAAAAATACATTCCTGACGAGCTTCCGCTTCTTTTTGTTGTGGGAGAAAAAGACATAGTCGGTGGCGGAATAAAAAAACAGGAAGCACTTGTTGACTTCTATACAAGTATGGGAAAAAATGCGGAGCTCAAAATCATAAAAGATGGGCGCTTCGACCTCTATCATGACAAAACAAAGGAAATCTATTTAGAAATGCTGAGGGACTTTTTTGACACAATTATTTCACAAAGACAACTTGACAAAAATTCACAAGAATAATTTTATATTAATCGCATTATTTTTTAGTCTTGCGATGATGTATCGCTTCACAAATGTTGAGCCGGCAAATCCAATTGATTTAAAATTTTGGCTCGACGATTATATAAAATTGGTGCCATGGACCGTTTTAATATACCATTCATGGTATCCTACACTTTTTTTAATAATGTACTTTTTAAAAGACGACAAATACGACCGCGAATATATAATGGCGCTCTTTATAGTAAAATCTCTTTGTATTTTAACATTCATTTTACTTCCGAGCGTTGTTAGCATTAGAGAAGATATTGTCCCAAGAACCTTTTATGAAAAGCTTATAATGTTCACCTACAAGATGGATAATCCATTCAACGGATTTCCGTCCTCGCACGTCGCATGTGCGGCGGTCGCCTATCATTACACAAATAACAAAGGTTTTGTCGGAAAATTCTTCCAAGTACAAATGATACTTATAATTCTTTCTACAATGACCACCAAGCAACACATCGTCGCTGATTGTATCGGAGGAATTTTGTATGCTTATGTCGTTTTAAATATAATAATTCCGAAACTTCGAGAATATGACTTGACACTTTTCGACCCGACAATATAGTCGGGTTTTTTATTTGCCTCTTTATTTAATAGGCATAAATTTATTGTGTTTTTTAGTAACAGTTTACACAAGAAATAAAATATGTTATAATTTATAATAACAAGGAGGTTTATATGATAGGTATAATAGAAAAGTTTACAACTTATTTATGGGACAACATGATTTCATACATGCTTATTGCAGTAGGAATACTATACACCATCAGACTTGGACTGCCTCAAATCCTACGCTTACCAAGTATTTTTAAGGAAGCGTTCGGAGATCTTTTTAAAAAAGGCGAGAAGAAAGAAGGCGAAGTTAGTTCATTTCAAGCTTTGGCAACGGCAGTTGCTTCACAAGTCGGAACCGGAAACATAGGCGGGGTAGCAAGTGCAATAATGATGGGTGGTCCCGGAGCAGTTTTCTGGATGTGGATTTCAGGACTTCTCGGTATGAGCACAATTTTTGCTGAAGCAGTACTTGCACAGGTCTATAGAGAAGAAAGAAACGGCGAACAATATGGCGGACCGGCATACTATCTTTCAAACGGGCTTAAGAATAAAAAGATAGGAAAAATATTAGCAATACTTTTTTCAATATTTATAATTATCGCTTTGGGGCTTGTCGGAAATATGGTTCAATCGAATTCAATTTCTCTTTCACTAAGTAACGGATTTGGAATTGCTCCAATAATAACAGGAATTGCACTATCAGTTATTGTTGGTCTCATTGTTCTCGGAGGAGTTCAAAGAATATCAAAAATTGCAGAAACAATAGTTCCGGTTATGGCTGTTATGTATATTCTTGCAGGCATAGTTGTGGTAATAAAATTCCACGCTCAATTCATTCCTGTTATAAAAGCAATATTTACCGCCGCTTTCTCAAGCAAAGCTGTGCTTGGAGGTATGGTCGGTATTTCAGTTAAAACAGCAATGAGACTTGGCCTTCAAAGGGGACTTTTCTCAAACGAAGCCGGTATGGGTTCGACACCACACGCTCACGCTGTTGCAAATGTTCCACACCCTGTTAATCAAGGATTTGTGGCTATGGCAGGAGTTATCATCGGAACATTCTTCATTTGCACACTCACTGCATTTATAATTCTCGTTACAGGTGCTCATATAGAATCGGCGAATCTCGGTCTTGAGACTGTCGAGGTCACCCAACTCGGTTTTAAAATCGCATTTGGACACGCCGGAACTATATTCCTTGCAATAGCACTTGCATTTTTTGCATTTACAACCATTATCGGTTGGTACTATTTCGGCGAAAGTAATGTCGTTTATCTATTCGGAAGAAAAACACTTCCAATTTACAGAATTGTTGCAATATTATTTGTTACTCTCGGAACAATAGTTCCTGTCGGAACAGTTTGGCTATTCAGCGACATGTTCAATGCACTGATGGTTATTCCGAACCTTATAGGTCTTGTTGCATTGTCGGGAATTGTAGTCAAAAAATATGACGAATGGAGAAATAAGCTTTAACTTTATTTGATTTATCATTTTAGGGAGGTATGGCATGATAGATACAATAAAAACTTTTTCAAACTTTTTATGGGACAACATGGTAGTTTATCTACTTCTAATCGTAGGGCTTTTTTACACCGTGAAATTAGGATTCCCTCAATTCACAAAATTGGGAAAAGGATTTAAAGAAGCATTCAAAAACATATTCTTAAAAGACGGACGTGAAAAAGATCACGTTTCATCGTTTCAAGCACTTACAGTGTCTCTTGCAGCACAAATCGGAACCGGTAATATAAGCGGTATCGCAAGTGCAATAATGGTCGGAGGACCGGGAGCAATCTTTTGGATGTGGATTTCAGGAATTCTCGGTATGGGAACAATTTTCGCCGAAGCTGTACTTGCTCAAACTTATAGAGAAAAGAAAGACGACGAAGTTTACGGGGGCCCTGCCTACTATCTTTCAAAAGGTATGAAAAATAAAAAGCTTGGAAAAATTCTCGCTTCAATATTTGCAGTACTAATTGTAATTTCACTCGGCATTGTTGGCAATATGGTTCAATCGAACTCTATTTCTACATCTATGAGTGAAGGCTTCGGTATAAAACCTATTCTAACCGGGATAGTCCTTGCAGCGCTCGTGGCAATAATTATTGCCGGCGGAATAAAGAGAATTTCTAAAGTTGCCGAACTTATAGTTCCGGTAATGATTCTAATTTACATTGGAGTCGGTGTGGTTATACTTGCAAAATTCAGCAATGAAATTATTCCTGCATTAAAATCTATTTTCACATCCGCATTTTCCGCAAAAGCAGCACTCGGTGGTGCAATCGGTATAAGCGTCAAAGAAGCTGTTAGACTTGGAATTCAAAAGGGTCTTTTCTCAAATGAAGCAGGTATGGGTGCAACTCCACAAGCAAACGCAATTGCTGAAGTTGACCACCCTGTAAAACAAGGACTTGTCGCAATGGTTAGCGTTGTTATCGACACAATAATAATTTCTACAATCACTGCACTTATAATACTTGTAACAAACGCACACGCTGCACTTGATGCAACTATGAACCCGATTACTGTAACACAAAAAGGATTTGAACTTGCACTCGGCGAAACGGGAACGGCATTCTTAGGAATACTCCTTCTCTTCTTCGCATATACAACAATGATCGGTTGGTACTACTACGGCGAAAGTAACATAGTTTATCTCTTCGGCAAAAAAGCAGTTATTCCATATAAAATTTTAGTTGTTCTTGCAGTAATATTCGGAACTGTCACACACTTTAACTCAATTTGGACAATGAGCGATCTTCTAAACGCACTCATGGTTATTCCGAACTGGATTGGAATAATGCTAATGTCAAACATAGTTGTTAATAAATATAAAGAATGGAAAAGCTTAGGGCTTAAATAATGATTGGGAGATATCCTCCCAATCTATCTCCTGTACATAATCTATGAATAAAAATTCTGTATAGGTATAGCAAAGTATTCTTTACTTTAGCGTGTTAGCATCGAGGTGGCTAGCACATAAAAAATCCGCATACTTTATGGAGGTTAGGTATGATAGATATTATTCAAAAAATAACAAGTTATCTTTGGGATAACCTTATAGCGTATATGCTTCTCGGGGTCGGTGTTCTCTACACCCTTAGACTTGGTTTTCCACAAGTAACAAAATTAGGGAGAGCTTTTAAAGAAGCTTTCGGTGGAGTTTTTACTAAGAAAGACAAAAAAGGCGACTCCGGAGTCAGTGCATTCCAAGCACTTGCAACTGCAATTGCAGCTCAAGTCGGAACCGGTAACATCGGTGGCGTTGCAGGGGCTATTATGGTCGGCGGACCGGGTGCAGTATTTTGGATGTGGGTTTCAGGAATCCTTGGCATGAGCACAATATTCGCCGAAGCTGTACTTGCTCAAACTTACAGAGAAAAGAAAGATGACACTGTCTATGGTGGTCCTGCTTACTATCTCACACACGGTTTAAAAAATAAAAAATTCGGAAAAGTTTTGGCAGTACTCTTCTCGATTTTCATCATTATAGCTTTGGGACTAGTCGGAAACATGGTCCAATCAAACTCAATTTCACTTTCACTTAAAAACGGTTTCGGTATTACTCCGGTAATTACAGGACTTGTACTTGCAGTTTTAGTTGGAATGATAGTCATTGGCGGTATTTCAAGAATTTCAAAATTTGCTGAACTTGTTGTTCCGATTATGGCTTTCATATACATCATCGGTGGATTTGTCATTCTATTTAAATTCCATGACCAAATCATTCCTGTATTCAAGGGAATATTTACTGCAGCATTTTCAAGCGAAGCAGTCCTCGGCGGACTTGTCGGTGTGTCAATGAAAAAAGCAATTAGACTTGGACTCCAAAGGGGACTTTTCTCCAACGAAGCCGGAATGGGTTCAACTCCGCACGCTCACGCAGTTGCTGAAGTTCCACACCCGGTCAATCAAGGTCTCGTAGCTATGGCAGGTGTAGTTGTTGATACACTCGTAATATGTACACTCACAGCTCTTGTCATTCTAGTAACAAACGCACACAATATTTCAGCCGGACTCGAACTTCAGACAGTTGCAGTAACACAAAAAGGATTTGAAATTGCATTCGGAAACGCAGGTCTCATGTTCCTTGCAGTTTCTCTAGTATTCTTTGCATTCACTACAATCGTCGGTTGGTACTACTTTGGCGAAAGTAACATCGCTTACCTATTTGGAAAAAAAGCACTCACCCCTTACAGAATTCTAGTTCTCGTTGCAATAGTTCTCGGAACAATCATTCCTGTCGACACAGTTTGGATGTTCAGCGACTTCTTTAACGCACTCATGGTCATCCCGAACTGGATTGGTATCGTACTTCTATCTGGAACTGTAGTAAAAAAATTCGACGAATGGAAAAAACTTGATAAGGAAATAAGAAAAGTTTCCGCAAAATAGACACACAAAAACTCGGCCTGTGAATAAAACACAGCCGAGTTTATTTTTTTAGAATCAAATCTCCTTCACATATTTGTTCGCGACTATAGGTCTGCCATGAGCGTCTTTGTCTTCGAACTCATACATAAATTTAAAGTCAAGTTTATTGAGAAGCCGAATTGAATTGTTGTTCGTCGAGTACACATTTGCGGAAAGCCTCAACATGTTTTCGGATTTAAAAAACGGAATTGCCGCTTCAATCGCTTCCTTCATTATGCCTTGTCCCCAATAGTCCTTCGAAAGAGAATAGCCGATGCACATGGTTTTGCCGTCGGTGTAATCCTTGTCCACAATAAAGTCGAGAGTGCCTATCGCCTTTTCATCATCCTTGTGGTATATACAAAAAACGGTATTTAATTTCTTAAACATTTCAAGAAATTCTCGGGCGTCATCCTCTGACAAAAAGTGGTGCCACCCCGCCGCTTCTCCTACTCCTTCGACTTTTCCAAATTCATAGAGCGCTTCAAGATCTGAATCAATCCATTTTCTCAAAATTATCCTTTGTGATTGTATCTCATCTGTTGGTAATTCTATCAAAATATTTCTCCTTTGTTATACCTGTAAAACAAATTCCTATGTCCTTTTTGTCTGCGTCCTTGCCTATTCCTTCGGCAAACTTTTTCATCCCGACTTTTTCTTGAGTTCTCATCGAACGCTCGTTGTTTACAAAATACCCCGCCATTACAAATTCTGCGTCAGTATTTTCAAAAAGATATTTAAGAACTGCACTCACTGCTTCAGGCATCAAACCTTTGCCCCAATATTCATTTGAGAGCACAAACCCAAGCTCGACAATGTTTTTCTTTTTAAATTTTTCATAAACAAGCTCCGGCATTTTTCCATCAGGCTCGTGAAGACCAAGTGTGCCAATCATTTTTCCCATATCTTTGTCTACAAGCGAAAAGATGTTCTTCTCTTTTATAAACATTTCCGCAACTTTTTTCGTATCCTCAATTGAGTTGTGATGAATCCAACCCGCTGCTTCACCGACTCCCGGCACTCTGGCATAATCGAAAAAATTCTCTAAGTCTTCAATTTGAAACGCTCTTAATATAAGTCTCTTTGTTTCGAGTGTGATATTTGTAACATCTATTTTCATTTTTCCTCCAAAAATAGGAAAAGACCAAACTTTCGTCCGGTCCTATCTGAAATTCTCGTTAATCAAATTATCGGCTTCAGCCTTGTTCATAATCCAATAACTTATCCCTTCGGCATCATTTTCTGCATGCCCTGGCAAAGTCATTGTCTTTATATTTTCAGTATCTATTTTTCCCGCAGATGTTGCCATCTTTAAGATTGTTTCAATCGGAATGTTTGTCTCCACATTCGGAAGCACAACTCTCAAAATTTTCGGGAGTTTGAAAACATTTTTAAAGCTTAGTGCTTGACTTATAACCGCTTTTATAAACTGTTGTTGATGCTCAATTCTCGAAATATCTGAGCCATCCGTCGGCATCGGAATGCCCGGCGAATTTTTTCTCCATCTTAAAAACTCAATCGCTTGTTGTCCGTTTATAGTTTGAAGACCAGGTTTGAAATCAATCGAAAGTTCCTTACCTTTTGTTGTATCGAGATATTTCATTCTGAAAGGAATCTCAAACTCTACTCCACCTATTGAATCAACAAGATTCTTCACAGCCATATAGTCAACTTTTGCATACTCTTCGACCTGAAGTCCGGTAAGATTGTTTATATATTTTAGAGCAAGCTCGCTTCCACCCGTCGCATGACCGGCGTTTAGCTTTACATATTTGCCGTTTGGAAATTTATATTGTGTATCACGCGGCAAATTAAGCATTCTCACCTCACCCGTGTCAAAATTTATTCTCGTCAAAATCATCGTGTCGGTTCTTTGATGCTTTGCCTCCTCAGTTGTGAGGTCCATGCCGTCAATCCCCATCACGACAAAAGTAATCTCGCCTTTAAACTCCTCTTTCGGTTTCTTCATCTTTTCGAGGTCGATTTCTTTTTCTTGTGAGACATTTATATCTTCATCTGTCGTCTTTTCCTTTTCTGATTCGACACCGATATATTTTGCAAACGGATTATGTGCATTTTTAACAACTGCAAATATATAAAATGCCGTAAATGCAAAAAAAGCAGTTATAAATGCTACTTTAAACTTTTTCATTTCGTAACTCCATTTCATAACTATACTTTCTTTATTATATCATATTAAATTAAAGAACTCAATTTATCATTCCTTCTATATTTATAAAATCAGGGTAAGATTTTTTTGAATTCACAACAAACTTATTCTTTGTGAAACTGCACATCCAAAAGTCATTTTTATAACTGTCAGTGTAGGACTTTGACTCATCGTAAGAAAATTCAATCCCCTCTCTTTGAAAAAGCTTTTCCAAATTTTCTTTCTTGGTCATTTTTGTGTTGTTGTTTCCAATAACCTCGCCACCCGAGTGACTCGTCGCGATAAGATAATCAAAACCCAAAATTTCCTTTACATATTTCATATATCCATAAAGACTTGCAGAGCAAAGAATTGTGATATAACCCTCCTCGTTGATCTCATCAATCAAATTTTTGTACCCGTGCGTTTCAACGAATCCTTTCGAAAACTCTTTTAATGCATTGTCAGGAACAGCTTCCACAACTTTTACAAATGCGCTTTTAAAATTTTCAAATCTCCCGGTAAAAAGCATTGCAAAAAAGCCCTTTATAATCCACCACGAGAGCCTGAAAATATTTATATATCCATTTTTTAATGCAAATCTTATAAGAACCCTGATCGAATCTATGTCGACCAGGGTCTTATCAAAGTCATATATCTTTATCTTTTTCACTATTCTTCTCTCAAAACTCCGTAATCGCCGTCGCCTCTCTTGTAAATTACAGAAACCTTGTCGTTGTCTGCATCTCTAAAGAGATAGAAATCGTGTGTTACAAGGTCCATTTGTAGAGCTGCTTCTTCTCTCGACATCGGTTTCAAGAAGAATGCTTTTTCACGAACAACTTTCGGTCCTTCAACGACTTCCTTCGGTTCCAAATCAGGGATTTCTTCAAATTTTATGCTCTTTGTATTTTGGTATCTCTTTTGAAGTTTTGTTTTATGTTTTCTGATCTGTCTTTCAAGTTGATTTAGCACCTTGTCGATAGATTCATAAAAATCTTTTGTCTTTTGTTCGCTTCTCAAGACTTGTCCGTCAGGAAGAGTTATTGTAACTTCCAAAATTTCATCCGACTTCACTCTTCTGTAAACTGCATTTCCTTTTATATCCTCAGCAAAGAACTTGTCGAGTTTCGAAAGTTTCTTTTCAGTCATTTCCTTTAAGTCAGGCGTCATTTCAAAGTTTCTTGCTACGATTGTAAGTTTCATAATATTCCTCCTTATCTTTATATATATTATATACCCCTTTAAATTGATTTTAACACATTAAAACTGTTATAATATAAACATGGAGGTATTTTATGAATAAAATTACACTGGACGCATTCACAAAATACAAATTTCTCTCAAAACCAACATTTTCAGACGGTGGCAAGAGATTTGTATTTGAAGTGACAAATATAAGTGAAGACAAGAAATCTTATGAGACAGGACTCTTTGAACTCGAAAACAACAACGCAAAAAGAATTACGACAAAGAGTGGGCAAGGTTTTTGTTTTTTGAATGAAGATGAGATAATTTTTAGAGATGATAGGGACAAATCTGAAAACAAATCCGCTGCTCCTTCAACGAAGATTTATAAACTGAATTTAAACGGTGGCGAAGCTGAAAAGTTTTTGGAATTTGATTCCAACCTTTCAATCGTCGATGTTGTCGGAAATAAAATTATATTTATAGAAAACTACAACCCTATTTGGGACGGCTACGACAAGACCGACTCGAAGTCTAGAGAAGCGATGGTTTCAAGAAACAAGGACGACGAAGACTATCATGTGTTCGACGAAATTCCTTTTTGGGGAAACGGCGCCGGCGTTACAAATAAAAATAGAAGTCGCCTCGCCTGCTATGACTTAGGCAAAAAAGAACTCACATTTTTGACTGAAAAAGAAAGAACCGTCGAACTTGTCGACATAAATAAAAATACCGAAAAAATCGCATTCACGACAAATGTCTACAAGGACAAAATGCCGCTCACAAGCGAAGTGATGATGCTCGATTTAAGAACCGGGAAAATTGAAGACATAACTCCGCTCTACGGAATGAGTTATCAAATTTTGAAATTTATGGGCGACGACATCATAACTCTTGCAACCGACATGAAGTCGCACGGAATAAACGAAAACGGCAGTCTCATTTTGTTTGAGCCGAACGAAAAAAGAATTCTTAAAAAAGTTATGCCGGACTTTTCATTTTGGTCAAGCGTCGGAAGCGACGTTAGATACAGAGAGGGTGACACTTTTAAAGTCGACGGCGACTATTTCTATTTCACAACCACAATCGGATATAAATGCGAACTTTTCCGCGTCGACAAAAATCTTGAAATCGAGCAGCTCACAAACTGCGGTGGCTCCGTCGATTCATTCGATGTGAAAAACGGAAAGATTTATGCAATTTCTCTTATCGAGCAAAAGCTTCAAGAGCTCTACGAGATAAAAGATGGTGAACATATTGAAATAACACACTTAAACGACGGATTGAAAGATGTTTATGTTGCAAAGCCGGAGCTAGTCGAATGGGACAAAAACTATTATCACTACACCGGATTTGTGCTTCTTCCACCAAACTACGACGCGACAAAAAAATATCCTGCCGTCTTTGAAATTCACGGCGGCCCGAAAACCGTTTACGGCACAGTTTTCTACCACGAACTCCAATTCCTTGCAAACGAAGGCTATATTGTGTTCTTCACAAACCCGCGCGGAAGTGACGGATACGGAAACGACTTCATGGACATTTTCGGAAAATACGGCGACATCGACTACAAAGATTTGATGGACTTCACCGACCTCGTGCTCGAAAAATATCCTGCAATAGACAAGGACAGAGTTTTTGTGACGGGCGGAAGCTACGGCGGATTTATGACAAACTGGATTATCGGCCACACGAACAGATTTAAACGTGCCTGCTCGCAAAGGTCCATTTCAAACTGGATCAGCATGTGGGGCACAGCGGACATCGGCTACTATTTTGCCGACGACCAAACGAGAGCCGCAATTTGGAACAATGTTTCCGGTTGGGGCGGTGTCGACAAGATGTGGGAGCAAAGCCCGCTCAAATACGCCGACAAAGTTGAAACGCCGACGCTTTTCATAAACAGCAACGAAGACTACAGGTGCTACCACACCGAGGGGCTTCAAATGTTCACGGCACTGAAATATTTCGGAGTTGAATCGAGACTTGTGCTCTTTAAGGGCGAAAACCACGAGCTCAGCCGCTCAGGACTTCCGCACCACAGAATAAGAAGACTCACCGAAATAAGAGATTGGTTCAAGCTGGGATTATAAAATCCCGGCATACATATTTTTTAATTCGTAACATATACAATTGTTTATATTATATTTTTGTGTTATAATTGCAATAATAAATTTGGCTTTTTTGTGCCGCATAACATATACAATTGTTTATCCGTTTTTTTTTGGGTATTATTATAGTAAAGAGTTTAATTTTTTTGTAGAAAGGAGAAATTATGAAAAAGTATTATAAAACAGCACTTGTTTTTCTTTCGCTTTTACTTCTTCAAACGCTCACAATTGGAGCGGGCGAAAAGAAAATAGAAAACACAATCATTGGAGACTCTGTCGTTTCACGTGCGAACGGCGAATATCGAATCTTTTTAAATTCAAACAAGGACACGGCAAACTTTTACTCATTTAAAAAGCTTTTGAATTTAAATTTGATTACAAAAATTCAGTTCAGTCCTTCACAGGAAACAAAAGGCGGCGATTCGTTCGCACTTAAATCAAACAGACATGTGAAAAATATTTGGATTAAAGCAGAGCCTGCTTTGGACAAAAGCCCGATTTATTACACGAAACCGACGACGGACATGGAGGACGATTTTTATTATATTGAATCAAATTTTTGGGACTCGATTTTCGGAAAAAGACAGCTTCCGAATTTTATAGAATTGGGGTGGAACTATTATGAAAAATAAAATAATCGGTGTGCTTCTATTTATAGTCGCACTTGCGCTTGCGATATTTGCATTTCTAAAGATAAAGTCGACACCTCCAAAAGATGCGATGGACGTCTTCACAAACAAAGAACTGTATCATCTCGACGGAGTTTCCGAAAAAAACCCGAGCGAATTTACCGACGATGCGCTGAAACTTGTGGATGAATTTTTGGAAAAAGACATTCCATACTACACGCACTCCTCGTTTATGCAAATGTACAAAAACGGCGTGCTCGAGCCAAGACAGACTTTCTTTTCAAAGGATATGTACGAGCTTGTAACGCCTGAGATTGAAAACGGAGAAGGGCTCGAAAATTATTTCGATTTCGACTACGAATCCGACGAACCGGTTCCGGTTTTAATCGGCAGCAATTTTTCATCCAATTTCGAAACCGGTAAAACATATGAGGACAGCCTTTTCGGACACATTGTCAAGATAAAAATCGTAGGTACAACCGCTCCTAAACAAAGCTATCCGGACCTCTTGGAAAACACAAACTATTTCGACTCCGGTATTTTGTATCCCGTGAACAAATCGCTCTTTAAAAAATATGTGGACTCGCCGCAAGACGTCGATATGATGTTTAATCGTACGCTCTTTAAAAATCCTGAATCCATAAATCTTTTCAGCGACAAAATGAGCGCCGACGAAAACGGCATCTGCGATTTGAAATGGGTTAAGATTGACGAAAAAATAGAAAATTGGAAAAACGGATACATCAAATCGAGATACAACTCGGCATATGTAAAAATTGCCATAAGTGTTCTTCTCCTGATTGTTTCCGTATATGTATTCAGAAAAAAATAAGCGGTAGTTCTTCGCTTATTTTTGTATAACGTTCATATATAAACTGTTGTTTATAGTACTTTATTGGGTAATACTATATTAAAGAATTCAATATTTTTGTAGAAAGGAGAAATTATGAAAAATAAATCCATACGAATTGCAATGACAGCAATTTTAATAGCGCTGATGATATTCAGCGGATGCAAGACAAATGAAGACACAAAGAGCAAAAAGGCGGAGGAATTTGCAAATTTGTTCTTCGAACAAGTAAAAGTTTTACAAAAGACAGATAACCAAATCTTCACTTTGGAAGAACTGAATGAAAACGCTGACGACGAAGCAAAAAAGACAGTAAAAAAATATTACGACGATCTTCGAGAATACATCTCCGAAGAGCAACTCATCAAATACTTAAACGACCAGGAACTTCTGAGCACGAAGTATTACGAATCAAATGTCAAGGACTATAAAATCGAAAACTTCAAAGCCGTGCCTTCGGACAAAAAAGAAGGCGCCGTGGATGCGACTTTTGACGTAACTTTCATCAACGACTCAAAGGCCGAAATTGCAAAAAAGAGCTACAAAATAAGATGTATGTTTGACGGCGACAAGATGGTCGACGCATTTGGAGAAATGTTCCCTCCAACTGAAATCTCGCAAAATAAATAGAATTTATGTAAAATATTGAATTTCAAAAAGCTGCCCGTTTGGACAGCTTTATTTTTTTGTATTGAGTTGTGTTTAAATCGTTCGGCTAAAACTTTTCCAAATCGATTATCTTGTTCGTTATTGAAAGCGGGCTTTTTCTGTGCGTTATGATGATTACAATCTTGCCTTCTTCGCCGAGTTTTTTTATTTTTTTCACAATCTTATCCTCGGTTTCATTGTCGAGAGCCGACGTAAACTCGTCAAGGATGATTAAATCCTTGTCGCTGTAAAGAGCGCGTGCAAGTGCGATTCTTTGTTTTTCCCCACCGCTTAAATTTGCTCCGTTCGTTGCAAGCTCGTGGTTGAGCTTCCCGTCTTTTTTCTCGACGAGATTTGAAAGTTCGCTCTCCCTAAGAACATTTTCGTCGACAACTTCATTGTCAAATTGAATATTTCGAATAATTGTATCTCTGAAAATGAACGGCTCCTGCTCAACAAGCGAAAGATTGTCGTAGTAGCTTGAGCGATTGATTTTTCTGAGCTCCGTGTCGTTCACAATGACCTCTCCGGTATATGTGTCCCAAATTTTCAGGATTATATCTATAATCGTCGACTTGCCCGAGCCCGACGGTCCGATGATGCCGACGATGTCGCCTTTTTCAAATTTGAAATTCACACTATTAAGAACCGGCTTTTGGGAATCATACGAAAAAGAAACGTCCTTAAACTCGATTGAATTTATGCCGCGAATCTTCTCTCCGGTCTCTTCTTCCATATCGTCCTCAAGAAAACTCAAAACTCTGTCGCTCATCCCGAGACTCACGTTTATGCCCGTGTACCAATCCGAAAGATTCGTCATCGGCTCGTACAAAAAGTCGAGATATGAATAAAACGCGAAGAGATAGCCGAGTGTGAGTTGTCCCTTTATAATTAAAATCGCACCCGAAATGAGCACAACTATCGGAAGGAGCGCCTTTGTAAATCCGCCCACGCCGTAGCTTATTGCGGTGTATTTTTTTATATCCTTTGCCGAGTCCGTGTATTCATTTATTGTGTTTTTAAAATTGTCGAGGAAAAATTTTTCCTTACCGTTGATTTTTATCTGCAAAACTCCGTTCAGATATTCCTTTACGGTTTCGGAAACTCTTGTAAAAAGTTGTCTCTCTTTGTTCGATGCCGTTCTTATTTTTTTGTCGATTCTATGGAATGTGAACGTGTATATCGGAACGATCAAAAGAGGTAAAATCGTGAGAAGCGGACTCATATAAAACATCAAAACCACGACAATCCCAATTCTCAGCACGTTTAAAATGAGCATCGGAAAACCGATTGAAATATCGTACGAAAGAATCGACGTGTCGTGCAAAATTCTGTTGGTAAAATCCTCGTCGTTCTCTTTGAAAAATTTTACATTCTTTTTTAGTGCCGCTTGCAGCATAATCGTTCTGAAATAGTTCAAATACTCTGTGCTGTACATATGCCATATGTAGTTTTGTGTCGAGTTTAAAGTCGCATCCAAAAGACCGATTATGATTAAAAGCGCTCCGAATTTTAAAATGTCCGCGATAGGCGCGCTCACTGTGACCATATTGACGAGCTTTCCGATAAAAAACGGCATTATAGAGCCGATTAAAATCGAAGCTGCGCAAAGCACTACGAGCCAAAATCGCCTTTTTCTAAAAGGTCCTATGTAACCCAAAAGCTTTCTGTATTTTTTAACCATCCTGCCCTCCTTGTATATAAATATTATAGCACATTACTCTCCCGCTTTCCAAATTTGCACAAAAAAATGAGCCGTCAATGCAGCTCATTCATTTTTACATTCTTGCATCAATTGTCGTTCTTAAATCATATTCTCCCTTTTCAACATGGCTTCTTATAAAATATGTTATGATTGAAAAAGCGAGCGACAGAAATACGAATTTAAAATTGTTCAAGCCTTCAAATGTGCTCAAGTTGTGGATGTCCGGTATATTTGAAAGTCCGATTAAATCAAATATCGAGAGCGTTGCAAAGTAAACTTGGAGAATTACCGCAATTCCGAAAATGATTTGTACGAGTCCGTTGATTTTTTTCTTTACCGAAAAATAAAAGTTGAAGAAGTCGTAAAATCCGAGATAGCCGAACCAGATTGCATGGAGTCCGACGATCACTTTTAATATGCTCATCGTGCTTTCAAGTTTTTTTGGGTCCCTTTCGTAGATGCTTTCCATTGCGCCCGAGCCCATGAAAAGGCTAATAATTAAAAGGACTGCCGCAGTCCAAATAATTCTTCCGAATCTACCCTTTCTTGTAAAATAGCTAAATTTTTTGTACATAATAACCTCCTTTGTTTAATATGTAGTTTGCATGTATTTCGATTGTGATTTTTGTTTCACTTATCTATATATATGATATCACACCCCCACCGAAATTTCAAATACATATTACCCGCCAAATGTTGAAATCATGTTAAACTTTTTAAAGCGCACAATCTACTTATTTGTCTTTTAAAAAAACGCAAACAAAAAAGCTGTCTTTTTTCGGACAGCTCTAGTCATTAATTTCTTCTTTTATACTTGGATTTTTGTAGATGAGCATGAATATCATAAATCCGAACATTCCGCCCACAACGTTTAAAATGACGGCGTCGATATCGCATCTTCCGACAGTAATAAACAGTTTAAAAATTTCTTTCATCGCCGCTATAACAAAAACGCATCCGACCGTTCCCCAAAAATGTCTCAGTTTTTTAAACGCAACCGGCAAAAGCAGTCCGTACGGAAACGCCGCAACGAGATTTAAAACAAAAAATTGGAATGCATAAATCGGAAGTATGTCTTTATTTATTAGACGATTAATATATTGTTTCATTGTTTTAAACGGCACGAGATTCGTCACACGTTTCGCATAATCCGAAAAGCTTTCCCCCTCTTCTTTTTCCGAATTTACAACTATCTCATTGTCGCTCTTTTCAACGAACCAGTTCCCAATTTTCAAAGAGAGAAAACTGAAAATGAGAATCGAATAAATTGCGAGCACAATAAGTGTCATTATTTTATAAGGTTTCTTTTGCATAATTCCTCCTACAATCCCATATTCGGGTCGGCGACAAAATCAATTGGCGATTCGCCGTATTTTTCGTATTGTATAAAGCCTGCAACTCCAATCATTGCAGCGTTGTCTCCGGTGTATTTTGCTTCCGGCGTCAAAACTTTTATCTGAAATTCCTCGCCCGCTTTTTGTATGCTGTCTCTGATGGCTTTGTTGTTTGAAACGCCGCCCGAGATTGCGATGGTCTTTCTGTTTTTCATCTTTGCCGCTCTAATAACCTTGTCCACGATGACGTCAATCACCGCTTCCTGGAAACTCCTTGCAACGTCTTCACGCTTTATCGGATTTCCTTTCATGTTTTCCGTGTTGATATAATTTATGACCGCAGTTTTCAGTCCCGAAAACGAAAAGTCGAATGAGTCCTTCGAAAGATAAACTCGCGGAAAATCGAGAACATCCTCGCCGTCCTTCGCAAGTTTTTCAAGCTCCGCTCCGCCCGGATAACCGATTCCCATGACGCGTGCAACTTTGTCGAAGCTCTCGCCCGTCGCGTCGTCTTTTGTCTCGCCAATTTTATGAAACTCGTCGTAGTCGACAACGTCTATGATATATGTGTGTCCCCCGCTCACGACAAGTGCGATATATGGCGGTTTTAAATCCGGATTTGAGATATAGTTCGACGCAATATGCCCCTTCATGTGGTTTACTCCAACAACCGGAATCCCCGTTGCGACGCCGAGCGCCTTTGCAAACGAAACACCGACAAGAAGGCTCCCGATGAGCCCCGGTCCTTGTGTCACGGATATGAGATCAATGTCCTCGAGCGTTTTGTCCGCACGAAGAAGTGCTTCTTTTAAGCAGATTTCGATTGCATCGATGTGCATTCTCGAAGCAATTTCCGGCACAACTCCTCCATATTTCAGGTGCGTATCAATTTGGCTTTGCACGACATTTGAAAGAACTTTATTCGGTTTTTCTACAACCGCAATGCTTGTGTCATCGCAGCTCGTTTCAATTGCTAATGTTAACATATCTTCCACTCCATCAAAAGAGCGTCCTCTCCCCCTTCATAGTAGCCTTTTCGCATTCCTATATTTTTAAAATTGTATTTTTCATACATTTTTTGAGCATTTATATTTGAATCTCTGACTTCCAAAAAAATACTCTCCGGCTTAAAATTCTCAATAAAATACTCGAGCATCTTTCCGCCGATGCCCTGCCGTCTGAACTCATCACGAACGGCTATATAAATTATTTCCGCCTCACCTGCGACAAATTGAAATATCGCAAATGCCACATTTTCGATGCCGATGATTTTGTAGTTTTCGTTTTTAAAAAACGATCCCACGTCGTCTGTGTGAAAAATTTCAGAAGCGATTTTTCCCACCCAAGCAACATCACTTTTTTCGAGTGTTCTAAGATTCATAGCTTTTCTTTTTTCACCGTGACGACATCGCTGTCCTTTTTTAGATAATCGAGTCTCGATTCAAGGCTGTCAACATAGTCGTCCGCACTCACTCGAAGTGCCGCCTCGGTGAGCCCTTTTATTGTTAAGTAAACATCTTTTTTCGGAATGAATGTATATCCTTTTTCCATAAAAATTTCTTTATATTTAAGTGCATTTTCTCCGACGACAACTGTGTTTTCCCTCGGCTCTATTGCAGCAACTTCCGAAATTTCGTCTGCTCTTTCGTCGCCGTAGTGCTTTTTTAAATAAACTCTGTCACGCCTTGCGTCCATAATCGTGAGAACGTCTTTTTCATAATTCGCTTCATGAAAAATCGCGTCCATCGTGTCCACAAGCACAATCGGCACATTAACGGCAAAAGCGATTGCCTTTGCGGCGGCAAGACCCACTCTGAGCCCCGTAAAAGAGCCCGGTCCCTTCAAAGTTGAAATCGCGTCAATATCTTTAATTGTCAAGTCTACATACGAAAAGGCATCCTTGATCATTTTAAAAATAGTTTCCGATTGGCGAATGCCTGTTTCGATTGAAATCGAAATCAAAGTCTCGTTTCCTTTTGTAATGGAAACTCCAGTGGATGCCGTTCCCGTAAGTAAATTCAGTAAAACTTTGTCCATTAAAAATCTCCTCTTTTTAATGCATCTCCTTCGAGATATAGCACTCGTTTTCCGTCTTCGTATTTGAAAGTGAGCTTTAAATCAAAAGGCTCATCTCCCAAAATTTCGGGCCACTCAATAAACTTAATCGTGTCGTCGTCAAGAATTTCTTCGATGCCTATGTTATATGCTTCGTCGATTGTTTCAAGTCTATAAAGGTCGATATGCGAAAGTCTTTTTTCGCCGTCATAAAGATTTACAAGCGAAAAAGTCGGGCTCTTTGCGAGGGTGCCATAAATTTTTGCGATTTCATTCACAAAAGTGGTCTTCCCCGTTCCCAAGTCGCCTTCCAAAAAAACGACGTCGCCCGATTCTAAAATCTCCGCTATTTTCTTCGCAATTGAAGTTGTATCGTCTAAGCTTTTTAATTCGAATTTCAATTTGCGCCTTCCTTTTTCTTGTAGAGCAAATACGCTCTTATAAACTCGTCAATCTCGCCGTCCATAACCGATGAAACATCGCCGACCTCAAAGTTTGTTCGGTGGTCCTTGACCATTTTGTACGGATGAAAAACATAACTCCTGATTTGGCTGCCCCACTCAATTTTCGAATAGTTCCCTGCAAGGTCCTCAATCTTTTCCTTGCGTTCTTCCTCTTTCAAGGCTATGAGTTTTCCCTTCAAAATTTTAAGAGCGACTTCCTTGTTCTTGAGTTGGCTCCTTTCGTTTTGACAAGAAACCACAATGCCAGTCGGAATGTGTTTTATTCGAACCGCAGAGTCAGTAGTGTTGACGCTTTGACCGCCTGCACCGCTCGAACGATATGTGTCGATTTCAAGATCATTTTCATTTATTGAAACCTCGATATCGTCATCAAGCGAAGGAATTACATCCACACTTGCAAAACTCGTGTGTCTTTTTCGCGCAGTGTCAAACGGACTGATTCGAACAAGTCTGTGCACGCCTTTTTCCGCTTTTAAATATCCATACGCATTTCTCCCCTGAACCGCAAAAGTAACACTCTTTATGCCGGCTTCGGTGTCCTTTAAAATATCGTATATATTAAGCTTAAATCCCTTTCTTTGTGCCCATCGTTGATACATTCTGTAGAGCATTTCAGCCCAATCTTGTGCTTCAAGTCCGCCCGCCCCCGAGTGAATTTGAACGACCGCATCTCCCGTGTCGTATTCACCCGTAAGCATTTGGCTGTAACTGTAGTCAACAACTCGCCTATCAAGATTTTTGAGCTTTTTCAGCTCGATGGTATACTCTTTTTCATCCCCGTATTCTTCGGAGAGCTCGACCATAAATCGAAGCTCCCGAAGTTCTTTTAAGAGAGAATTGTAGTCGTTTAACTCCGACTCGATGTCATTTATCTTTTTCATAAGAAGAGTGGCTTCCTCCGGCTTGTCCCACAAACCCGACTCCAAACTCTTCTTTTTCAACTCATTTAATTTATCTTTCTTTTTTTGAGGGTCAAAGAGACACCCCGATTTCTTGGACTTTTTCTATAAGCTCGTCTATCTGGTGATAAACGTCTCTAGTCACTTCCATTATTCATTCCTCCCGCAACAGTTTTTGTACTTCTTACCGCTTCCACATGGACATGGGTCGTTTCTTCCAACCTTTGGAGCTTGGCGCTTAATAGTTTGTTGCTTTTCAGAAGCACCTTCTTTGATATTTTTTGACATTCTTTTCTTTTCAACTTTTTCAGGATCTTCAACGTGGAATAAGAATCTCAAAAAGTCTGAGCGGATTTCTCTGTTCATATCTTCAAACATTTGTGAACCTTCGATTTGGTAAGCTTGAACCGGGTCCTTTTGACCGTATGCTCTAAGTCCGATACCTGTTTTAAGCTGATCCATAGCGTCGATTTGATCCATCCACTTTTCGTCAACAACTCTCAAAAGGAGAATTCTTTCGATATTTCTGATATTTTCTTCGCCAAACTCGTCTTCGCGTCTCTTGTATTCGTCAAGAATCAAATTCTTAACTTCTTCTTTCATTGCATTCGGAGTGTCAGCTTCTTTCGGGGTAACTCCAAAAACTCTTTCGAGCTCAAGAGCAGCAGCCGGTGCGTTCCACTCTGCAGTCTTTTCAAAATCCAAAGCAGCGGAATCCACGATAAAATCGATTTCCGAATCAATCATATCGAGAATTTGTGACTTGATATTATCTTCATCAAGCAACTTCTTTCTTTCTCCGTAAATGATATTTCTTTGTTGGTTCATAACATCGTCGTATTGTAAAACGTGCTTACGTGTTCTGAAGTTGTTAGCTTCAACGTTTCTTTGAGCCGTTTCAATTCTCTTTGTGATGAGCTTGTGTTTAAGTGGCACATCATCGCCTTCGCCGTATTTTTGAATGAGATTTTTAAGCATTTCACCGCCGAAAAGTCTCATCAAATCATCCTCAGTTGAAATGTAGAACTTCGATGAACCCGGGTCTCCTTGACGACCTGCACGACCTCTTAACTGATTGTCGATACGTCTACTTTCGTGTCTTTGCGTACCGATAATGTGAAGACCGCCGGCTTCCATAACCTTTTGCTTTTCTTCTTTGATTTCTTCTTTATATTTTTCAACCAAATCGTGATATTTCTTTCTGTATGCCAAAAGTGCCGGATCATCAGTGTTTTCATGACCTTCGATATTCGGAAGAAGAGTTTCATCTTCCACTTCGCGTCTAATATCGTTCATTGCCATGTGTTCAGGATTTCCGCCGAGCATAATATCCGTACCACGACCTGCCATATTCGTCGCAATTGTAACTGAGCCCAAGCGACCTGCTTGTGCGACAATTTCCGCTTCCTTTTCATGGAACTTCGCATTCAAAACTCTGTGCGGAATTCTTTCTTTCTTTAAAAGTCGTGACAAATGCTCAGAGTCCTCAATCGTGATAGTACCGACAAGAACCGGTTGTCCCTTTTCAAAACATTCCTTTATGTCACGAACAATCGCCGTATCTTTGCCCGCAATTGTTGCATAAATTTCATCGTCGTAATCTATTCTTTGAACAGGTTTATTTGTCGGAATTTCAATGACTTCCATATCGTAAATTTCTCTAAATTCACTTTCTTCGGTCATCGCAGTACCCGTCATACCTGAAAGCTTTTCATACATACGGAAATAGTTTTGGAAAGTGATCGTTGCTAGAGTCATCGACTCATTTCTAACATCCAAACCTTCCTTTGCTTCAATTGCTTGGTGAAGCCCGTCGCTGTATCTTCTACCGTACATAATACGTCCGGTGAACTCGTCGACAATAAGAACTTCGCCATCTTTTACAACATAATCCTTGTCCTTTTTCATAAGTGCCTTAGCTTTTAAAGCAATATTAATGTGGTGCATAATTTCAATATTGTCGATATCAGCAAGATTTTCAACTCCGAAAAACTTTTCAGCATCTCTTGTCCCAAGCTCTGTAAGTGAAACGGAATTTCCCTTTTCGTCAATGACATAATCCACCGTTTCTTCCGGCATATCCTTGTCGAAATCAAGCGGACTGATTGGCTTTTCATTCGGGTCCAAATACCTGAACGTTGCAGTACTTGCAAAAGCCTTTGCCTTTTCATAAAGATCTGTCGGCTTGTCAGATTGACCACTTATAATGAGCGGTGTTCTTGCTTCGTCAATCAAAATCGAGTCGACTTCGTCAACGATTGCAAAATTTTGACCCCTTTGAACCATATTGCCCTTGTAAATGACCATATTATCTCTCAAATAGTCAAATCCGAACTCATTGTTTGTCCCGTAAGTTATATCCGCATCATATGCGTCTCTTCTTTCGACATTATCCATTCCGTTAACGATAACGCCGACTTTTAACCCCATAAATTCAAAAACCTTGCCCATCCAATTTCTGTCACGCTTTGCAAGGTAATCATTGACCGTGACAATGTGTACTCCCTTTCCGGAAAGTGCGTTTAAATATGCCGGCAAAGTCGCAACCAAAGTCTTTCCTTCCCCGGTCTTCATTTCCGCAATCCTTCCTTGGTGTAAAACCATTCCCCCTATTACTTGTACTCTGAAAGGGCGCATCTTCAAAACACGATAATCCGCCTCTCTTATAGCTGCAAATGCTTCAGGGAGAATATCATCAAGCGTCTTTCCATTGTTCAAAAGCTCCTTAAACTCGAGCGTCTTATTTTTCAATTCCTCATCGGAAAGCGCTTTATATTTATCTTCAAGGCTCATAACCTCATCCACAATCGGCTCAATCTTTTTTAACTCTTTTGCGGACGGTGTGCCAAAAATCTTTTCAAATAACCCCATAATAATCTTCCTTTCATATAGCTATATTATAACATTTTATAAACGATATATCAATTGATGCAGATTACATTACATAAACAAAAACAAACACACAAATAAATAAAAATATATTAATATAATTAAAGGAGGTATTTTATGACTACTAAGCGTTATGATGAGAATTTAAAAAAAACCATTGTTTCGCTACATTAAAACGGAAGATCATTGAATTCCCTTTTCCGCGAATACGGTGTTTCCGTTTTTACGATTGCTAAATGGAGCAGAATGTATTCTACTGTTTCTACTGAAGAAGGAGAGGTTTTTACTTCTAAACAAATTAAGGAGTTGCAGAAAAGAAATGCTCTTCTGGAAGAGGAGAATCTTATATAAAAAAAGCGATTGCTATATTCACGCCCCGCTCGAACAACGATTAAATGCTGTAAATATTCTAAGAAATGAACATGCCATTTCTATTTTATGTAAAGTACTAAATGTTAATAGAAGTACGTATTACAAGCATTTTTGCTCACCATTATCTAAGAGAGAACTCGAAAACCAAGATATTAAATCCAAAATATTATCTATTTATACATCGTCTAAGAAAAGGCTTGGGTGCAAGAAGATTATGGTTCAGAATTTTCAAGCTTGTCAGAATTATCAGAATATTTAGATATATATTTTTGTCATCCATATACATCATGGGAAATAGGATCAAGTGAGTGCCAACATAAATTAATAAGAAGATTTATACAAAAAGGTAAGTCACTAGAAGAAGTATCAAAGGAAAAAATATACAAAATAAACGAGTGGATGAATAATTTACCAAGAAAAATCTTTAATTACAAAACTACAAAAGAGAAGTTCATAAATGAAATAAAAAAGCTTAAAAGTATCTAGTTTAATAAAAACAAATGCTTTTAAACTATACTATACATTTTGTTTGTGTGATGTTTGGGTGGCTAACTTATTGTTGCGATTTATAAAAATAAATCAATAAAAAAAAGCTCTATGTCAAATGTTGGGGAGTAACACCAACAAATATTATACAGCCTAAAAAAATATATTTTACACAAAAAAACAAAGCGTTCACCTAAGTGAACGCCCCGTTCTTTATATGGTTTTAAAGAAGAAATTACTTTTTAGCCTCTTCTGTTTTTAATTTTTCCATCTCTTCTATTGCTTCGTTCTTTCTTCTTATAGAGTGAAGTATAAGTGTAACAGTAACGACTGCGTAAGAGATAAATGTTCTTAGGTACTCACCTATCATTGAGTTGCCTGTGATATTCGCTCCTGCTGTAGGCATTACTATAAACATCAAGTGGAATAGAACTGTACCTACTAGTGCATTCTTGATAGTAGCTCTCGATACACTCGCGCCGCCTATTAGTAGTGCTGCTGCTGCGTATAGTGCTGTTTGGTCTGCACCGTTATATGTGTTTAAGTTACCGATGTTTTGTAGATAGATAATTTGTCCAAAGGCTGCCATAACTGTAGAGATGACTATGGCTTTAAGTCTTGTCTTATCTACGTTAATGCCTGCGTCTTCGGCTATCTTCATATCGGCTCCAACGGCTCTCATGTCTTGACCTAATTTAGTTTTTCTAAACCAAACTATGAAAAGACAAGCTAGTATGATAACTATGAATGTTGCTATTGGTAATTGAATACCTAGAACTGATATGTCTTGACCTATGATTCTATCTAATAATTTATCAAGTCCTTTTTGACTTTGTAGGTCGATTGCGTTTCTAACACCATATCCACGTGATAGAATTAGGTTTTTGTTCCTAAATGGTACTAGTCCACCAAAAATGTATAGTACAAAGAATTGGTAGATACCTGTCATGAAGTAACCTAGTATCATGGATGTGATCATTTCTCTTGATTTTGCTTTGTTTAGTACGCCACCTGCGAATAAACCAAGTACAACTGAGATTGGTATTGAAACTAAGGATGCGATTAATATCGCTGGTAGACCAGTTATGCCCCAGTTTTCTACAAAGATTAGAGCAACTTGTCCTGCCATGGCACCTAGTATCATACCAAAGTTAATGCCTAGACCGGCAACTATAGGTATAAGTAGTGAAAGTACCAAAAATGCGTTTCTTGCAAATCTTATGATTACTTGTGAAACCAAGAATT
>CABTWE010000003.1 GCA_902488465.1 uncultured Tissierellia bacterium
AGCATTTCCCGAGCGAATAGCGAGGAAAAAGAAATGCGCAGGCCGGACGATAGGAAACACCTTCTCCGCCATTTTGTTTCGAATCATATATACATTTATATTTTGTATATATTTATATTAAGTATAAAGGTGGGATTCTCTCCGCAGATTGTTGTTATCAATCGAACTTCGCAAAGCTCGTTCTCTTGAACAACAAGTTGCGTTAGACCTACAAGCCAATCGAGCTTCCCTTACGGTCGCTCTCTTGGGTTAGGGCTTAAACGCCAAGCATTTCCTTAAGCGTCAGCGAGGAAAAAGAAATGCGCAGGCCGGACGATAGGAAACACCTTCTCCGCCATTTTCATTTTTACAACATTTTAAAATTTAATTATTTTTATTAGGATTCATAAAGGCTTCAATTTAATTTGTTCCTTTATGATATTTATATATTATGTAAACTTTTGGAGAAGTACTCAAGTTGGCTGAAGAGGTGCCCCTGCTAAGGGTATAGGTCGTGTTTTTAGCGGCGCGAGGGTTCAAATCCCTCCTTCTCCGCCATTTATTATGCTCCGATAGCTCAGTCGGTAGAGCAGTAGACTGAAAATCTACGTGTCACTGGTTCGATTCCGGTTCGGAGCACCATTTTTAGGGGTATAGTTCAGTTGGTAGAACGTCGGTCTCCAAAACCGAATGCCGTGGGTTCGAGTCCTGCTCCCCCTGCCAATATTCAAGGGCCTTTAGCTCAGTGGTTAGAGCACCCGGCTCATAACCGGTCGGTCCTGGGTTCAAATCCCCGAAGGCCCACCACAGCAAATGTACATTTGATTATTTTCATTTATCAATGTACATTTTTTATTTCTGATTTTAAAATTAAAAGACCGAGGGAATACTCGGTCTTTTTTTGTACATATTAGATGCTATATTTTTTTATTGTATCTTCAATTCTTTCTCTTAGTATTGTGTAGTATATTCGCTCCCATTTCACAACTTTTTTTGTGTCGCCGAAATATAGCAGTTCCAATCCGTCTTTCATTGTTTTTTGGAGGACGAATTTTATCTGTAGAAAATTCATATTACCCTCAATTGTAACGTCACCGTCAAATATGTTTACTTTCGGAATTGGGCGCTTACATATTAGTTCTGCAACTATACTATTTCCGACGATATAAAAATCGTTTATTATAAATCTTGTGTCGTATAGTGTATTGTAATTTTTTATAACTGCATTCACATTCATAAGTGGTGGAAGATTTTTGATGTCGTAGTAGTTATGATTTAAAAGTGATTTCTTTAAATAGTCATATCCTGTTTCGACATAAGTTTTATAAAGCGTGAGTGTTTCTTTACCTGCGAGAGGATCGTTTCTTTCAATACGCATAAATTTTTCAGCAGTTTTAAGATTTATTCGTTTTATCATCAGAAATTTGTTTTGCTTTCGAATGAGTTCATATAAATCGTATTTGTCCTGTGGAAAGTTGAGTACAATTCCATACGTATTCGCCCTTTCATTTAAGAAAGGTATATCAAAGATGTTTCCGTTAAATGTAACAATTCTTTGTTTATTTTTAAGAAGTTCATTTAGGTATAACAGGCTTTCTTTCTCATCATCTTTTGATTTGATGAATATTTGTTTCGATTCTATCTTATTTTCTTTGACAAAGGCAGCTCCTATAACCCATGCATAGTCGGAGTTTCTTTTTAATCCAGTAGTTTCAATGTCTAGATATATATCGTCAGCTCTATTATATATTGAGGGCTTAAATGGGTCCTCATAATTTATTATATCGATCATTATATCTTAAAGAATTGTTCCATTTCTTCTTTTGATTTATTTGCAGAAACAAGTGCCATAAGTGCGATTCTTGCTTTATGTCCAGGGAGATATCCACCGTTTATAACTCCTGACTCAAAGAGGCCTTTGCCTCCGCCTAGATATCCATAGCTTCCAAGAACACGACCTGTTGCACAGCGGCTGACAAGAACTATAGGTATGTTTAGTTCAAGAGCTCTATTTATTGAAGGAAGAGTTGCCGGTGGAACATTTCCACGACCTAGAGCCTCAATAACAATTCCTTTGTAACCTTTATCTATATAGAAATCTATAATGTCGCCTTCAACACCTGCAGCCATTTTTACTAGTGCGATTTTAGGCTCAAGAGTGTCAACGATTACTTTCTTTACAGATTTTTCTCTTCTATAGTATAAAACTTCGTCATTATCAATTATTCCAAGTGGTCCGAGTTCAGGGGATTTAAAAGTATTAACAGAAAGTGTATTGGTCTTTGTTACTTGTGCGGCGCTGTGAACTTCGTTATTCATAACTACGAGCGTTCCAAGGTTTTTACTTTCCTCATTAAGTATAGTTGCAATTGATGCAGTAAGATTCAGTTCGCCATCATATCCGAGTTCGCTTGCATTTCTCATTGCTCCGGTCATTACTATAGGCTTTTCGTTGTCAATTGATATGTCGAGATAGTATGCTGTTTCTTCAAGCGTATCCGTGCCGTGGGTGACTATTACTCCAACGTTCTCAGGGTCGCTTAGAGCTTCTACAACAGCTTGTCTGATTTCAACCATACGTTCCGGCGTTATATGGCCGCTTGGTATATTAAATAATTCTCTTTCACGTATTTGTGTATCTTTTATATGAGCTTTCACTTCTCCAATTAATTCTTCAGAGCTTAGCGATGGAATTGCAGCTCTAAGATTTGGGTCTATTCTCATTGCGATTGTACCGCCTGTCATTACGACTACAATATTTTTCATATAATTCACCTCTATAAATAGTTTATATTAAAGCTTTAAAAAAATCAATGGATTTTTAAATTTTTATTTAAATGCATTTATAACTTTATCAGTTTATATCTTTTGTTTTGTGGGTATTTATAAAAAAGGAGGAAGACAAATGAAGAAAAAAATATTAATATTCTTAGCTTTTACAGTTTTTTTATTCGGTTGTGAAAGGACTGAAAAGCCCGAAGGATGGGATGAAAAAAACAAAAAACCTGAAGTTGAAAAAGATATTACAAAAGAATTGAAATCAAGACTTGATTTGGTCTTAGATGAATTAAAATCAAAATCATCGGAAGATTTGAAAGAAGTTCTTGGTGATAATCCTGTTTATGAGGATCTATACAATTATATACACGATGAACTTGCAAAAATAGCAAAATCAAAAGATGAAGTTGATGCATTTTTAAAAGACGAAAAAGATGATATTAAGCAATTTTTTGATAAATATATTCTAAGGGATGACAAAAAGGATGCTCTTGTTGAGTTTAAAGAAAAATTGCAAGCAAAAATTGAAAGTGGCGAAATAAAATTTAACGACAAAATGAGTTTTGATGATTTTAAGCAAATTGTTTTAGAAAATATCGACTTGTATAAGTCGGATATGAGTTCTAATGATAAGTCAAATTTTGTTGAAGAAAATAAAGAGTTTTTAAATGAATTTTATATGGATATGTTGGTTTGGGCAAAGCACACAGGAAATAAGGCAAGTGACAAATTGATTGAAGAAGCTGTGGATAAGGTTCGCTCGATGAATGAAGATGATATAAATATTATATTTGGAGATTATCCGACATATGAAAGTTTTAAGATTTATATTCATTCATATATTAGCGGTGCAAAGCCGACAATGAATACTCTTGAAATTGAAAAAGTTTTGGATGAAAATGAAGAATATATTTTAGAAAAATTTGAAGAAATTTTCAAAAACTAGCTCTCACAGCGAGAGCTTTTTTTATTTGTTAAAATTATTCGAAAATGAATCAGCTATTGAAAAATCGCAGCTTTTTTGATATTATTTAAGGTATGAGGTGAAAAATATGATATATCTTGACAATGCAGCAACAACTAAACCGAGTAAGAATGTTTTAGACGCTTATTTACTTGCACAGACTGAATTATGGGGGAATCCTTCTGCCATACACAGCTTTGGCGAGGAGGTTTTTTTTAAATTAAAAAGTGTAAGGGATGAAATAAAAAGTTTGCTCGGAGCAAGAAGTGGAAAAATTTATTTTACGTCTTCAGCCACTGAGTCTATCAACACTTTTTTTAAGGGCTTTTTAAAGCCGGGTGAACACTTGATAACAAGTCTCTATGAGCATTCAGCTGTATATGAAAATGCAAGATATTTTGAAGATAATGGTGGAGAGGTTACATATCTTGAGCCTATAAATGGTATTATTACGCCTGAGATGGTATTAGATAGTGTGAGGGACAATACTTCACTTGTTGCTATAATGGCGGTAAACAATGAGGTTGGAGCTTTAAACGATATTGTTGGAATCTCAAAAGCAGTCAAAGAAAAACATCCTCACATAAAGGTGTTTTCGGATTGTGTTCAGGCGATTGGAAAGACACCGATTGATTTAAAAGACTCAAGTTTAAACGGAATAGCTATAAGCCCACATAAATTTCATGGACTTAAAGGCACAGGCATTTTGTATTTAAATGATATAAAAATTAATCCGCTTCTTCTTGGCGGAGGTCAGGAAGACAAGATGCGTTCATCGACTGAAAATGTCGGTGGTATATTTGCAACGCTTGAGGCGCTTAAAGAATCTATAAATTCTGTTGAAAAATTTCAAAAGCATACTTATGAATTGAGAAATATAATGATTAATGGTCTTCAAGATGTAGAAGATAAAATAATAAATGAGCCAATAAACTTTGTCCCGAATTTATTAAATATTTCTTTTAAGAATGTAAAGGGTGAGGCTCTTGTGCACATGCTTGAGGGAGATGAGATTTATGTCAGTACTTCAAGTGCATGCTCAAGCCACGCATCCAAAAAGTCAAGAAGTCTTATCGCTATGAACGTTCCGGATGATTATTCCGGCGGCACGATTAGGATTTCGTTTGGAGACTACAATACAAAAGAAGAAGTTGAATTTGCGGCTCAAAAGATAAAAGAGTATGTATCGGTTATAAGGGAGTTGATGAAATGATAAGGGAATGTGTCTCCGTCAGCTATGGCGAGATTGCACTAAAAAAAGATAATAAACCATTTTTCGAAAGGGAACTTAGAAAGAATTTAAAGGCGATTTTAAGCGATTTGAATCCGGATTTTAAGTTTGATCAATCGAAAGTTTTCATATATTCAGAAGACAACTCTGAAACGGTAAGACGCCTTCAAAAAGTTTTCGGGATAAGCTATATTGCACCGCAGTTTGAAACGGAGTCAACTCTGGACAAAATTTTTGAAGCTGCGATTCATGCGGCGAAATTTGAACTGGCAAGATCACCGTTTAAAACTTTTAAGATTGAATCAAAGAGAGTTGATAAGAGTTTTCCGATAAAAAGTCCTGAAATTAGCAGACTTGTCGGCGGAGCAATTTTAAAGGAAAATTTGGGGTTAACTGTTGATGTAAAGAATCCTGATAGAATTATAAGGGTTGACGTGAGAAAAAATTCATTTGTATCGCCTGGAAGAATCAAAGCACTTGGCGGAATGCCGGTTGGATCAAATGGAAGAGTTTTGAGTCTTTTATCCGGAGGGATAGATTCGCCTGTAGCCTCTATTCTTGCTATGAAAAGAGGCCTTCAAGTGGACTATATACATTTCCACTCATATCCTTTTACATCGAAGAGAAGCTTTTTAAAGACAAAGGAACTTGCTGAACTCTGCACGGAATATGAACCATACGGAATGCTCTTTTCGTTCAACTTGTTTCCGATACAGGAGGCAATCACAAAGAATTGCGATATAAGATTTACGACTCTTCTACAAAGAAGATCTATGACAAGACTTGCAACTCTTATGGCGAAAGACAACGACAGAACCGCTCTTGTCACGGGTGAAAATTTGGGACAAGTTGCAAGTCAGACACTTCCGGGAATGAGTGTTGTTGATCCGGTAACAGATTTAATAATTTTAAGACCGTTAATAACATATGACAAGACTGAAATCATTGATCTTGCAAGGAAATTTGGCACATACGAAAAGTCAATAGAACCTTTTGAGGACTGTTGCACAGTTTTTGTTGCAAAACATCCTAAGACAAATCCGACGCTTGAGCAAGTGCTTGAGGAAGAATCGAAAATTAATTATATTGAAATAGAGCAAGAAATATTCGAGAAACGCGAATCATATAAAATAAAATAAAAATTAATTAAAAGGAAGTGAGTAGATGGAACAAGATAGCTTTTTATCATTACAAAATTTAAGAAAATCTTATGACGGCGAAGTTGTTTTGGACAATGTTTCGCTCGATATAAAAAAAGGTGAGTTTTTGACTCTCTTGGGGCCATCGGGTTGTGGGAAAACCACAACTCTAAGACTTATTGGTGGATTTGCATATCCGGATGCTGGAAAAATTATTTTCGAAGGAAAAGATATAACAAATATTCCGCCTAATAAAAGACGAGTAAACACTGTTTTTCAAAAATATGCACTTTTTCCATATTTAAATGTTTATGACAACATAGCTTTTGGACTTCGTTTGAAAAAAACTGACGAAACTGAAATTAAAAAAAGAGTATATAAAATGCTTGAACTTGTAAATTTGCCGAAATATGCAAATAGAGCGGTTACTAGTTTATCAGGTGGACAACAGCAGAGAATTGCAATTGCAAGAGCTCTTGTAAATGAACCGGAAGTTCTTTTACTTGATGAACCGCTTGGTGCACTTGACAACAAACTTAGAAAGGGAATGCAAACAGAGCTTATTAACATGCAATGGGAGCTTGGAATAACATTTATATTTGTTACACACGACCAGGAGGAAGCGCTTTCTATGAGTGACAGAATCGCTGTTATGAACGAAGGTATTATCGAACAACTCGGAAAACCTATTGACATATATAATGAGCCCGCCAATTCTTTTGTTGCAGACTTTATAGGCGAAAGCAACATCAGTGAAGGTGTGTTTAATCATGACTACAGTGTAAGTTTTAATAATGCTACATTCCCGTGTGTTGACAAAGGTTTTAGACCTGGAGAAAAAGTTGACGTTGTTATTAGACCGGAAGATGTGGAGATTATGCACGAGGATGGCGAAAGTAGGATTAAAGGAACCGTTGAAAATGTTATTTTTAGAGGTGTTCATTACGAGATTCTGATAAATATAAATGATACGATTTGGAAAGCAAAAAGTACAGTTGCACCGGAAGAAGACAGTGAAGTTTATATTACTGTTGCACCTGAAAACATTCATGTTATGGGGAAAGAGTAATGAAAAGGGTTAAATTACCGGTTATTGTATATGGACTTTGGGCAATATTCTTTATACTTATCCCACTATTATTGATTCTACTGTTGGGATTTTCAATTGATGAATCCGGCAAAACTACTTTCAGTTTGGCAAATTTCAAAAGATTTTTTAGTCCAATTTATTTAAGTATATTATGGGAGTCTTTTAAACTCGCTTTTTTCTCAACACTGATATGCCTTTTGGTAGGTTATCCTTTTGCTTGGTTCATAGCAAAAAAGAAAAACAGTGACTTCTATATGATTTTAATCATGATTCCTATGTGGATGAACTTTCTTTTAAGAACATACGCATGGCTCACACTTCTGGGAAGAAATGGGCTTGTGAATAGTTTCTTGGTTAAAATCGGTATTGGGCAGCTCGAACTTATGTACAATAACTTTTCGATAATGGTAGGTATGGTGTATAACTATTTGCCGTTCATGATTCTTCCGATATTTACCGCTATAACAAAGCTTGAATACGGCTATATCGAGGCGGGATATGATCTTGGAGCTACACCGCAGGAAGTGTTTAGAAAGGTCATATTTCCACTAACAAAGGGAGGTGTCGTTACAGGAATAACAATGACATTTATACCTGCAATATCGACATTTGTTATATCGCAACTTCTTGGAGGAAACAATATAAATTTAATCGGAAATATCATAGAGCAACAGTTCAGGTACACCGGAGATTGGAATTTCGGTTCGGCAATAAGTATAGTTTTAATAATTATTATTTTGGTGTTGATAAAATTCAGTCTTCAAAACGCTGATGAAAATGGCATAGAAGGGGGAATTATATAATGAAAAAGATTTTGAAAAATTTATATATTTCTCTCATTTATCTATTTTTCTATTTGCCGATAATTATACTCATAATTTATTCTTTCAACGAAACGAAGTCGAGAGTAGTATGGGGCGGTTTCAGTCTCAAGTGGTATAAGGAACTTTTTGAAAGCAAAGAAGTATTGATGAGCTTCTACAACACAATACTTATTGGAGTTGTTTCTACACTAATTGCGACAATCATTGGAACAATCGGCGCAATTGGACTTTTTAGAGCGGGCGGTAGAGTAAAAAAATTTTTTATGGAACTAAACTACCTTCCGATTTTAAATCCGGACATCGTTATTGCAGTAAGCCTCGTCGCTTTATATAATTTTATGAAACTGGACTTTGGATATTTGACAATAATTTTGAGCCATGTGGCATTTTTGACACCCTATGTCCTTTTTAACGTTATGCCACGTATTTCAATGATGAATCCTAATTTGTATGAGGCGGCACTTGATCTTGGGGCAACTAGATGGGAATCATTTAAGTATGTAATTTTTCCGGAAATAAAACCGGGAATTTTAAGCGGTGCTTTGATGGCGTTCACGCTTTCAATAGACGATTTTGCAGTCAGTTTTTTCACAACGGGCAAAGGTATTCAAAACATATCAATCACTGTTTATTCGATGGCTAGGCGCGGAATAAATCCTGTAATAAATGCACTTTCAACATTGATGTTCGTCATAATGATTGTACTTGTAATAGTTATAAATTTAAGAAAAAATAAACTTGAAAAGAAAAAAGAAGCAATGCTTAAAATGGGTATGGGTGAAACAGAATGAAGAAATTAATCCCTTTTATTGTTATTGTGGCAGCGTTATTTATGACTGCATGCAATGATGACGGTGAAAAACTTTATGTATATAACTGGGGCGACTACATGGATATGGATGTCGTGAAAGAGTTTGAAGAAGAGTATAATGTTAAGGTTATTTATCAAGAGTTTGCAACGAATGAAGACTTGTATGTAAAAATAAAAAACTCATCAGAGCCTATAGATGTTATATTTCCTTCAGAATATATGCTTGAAAGGATGGCGAATGAAGGTCTTTTAAATGAATTGGACTTTAGTAAGTTAGATAATTTTAAATATGTCGATAAAGATTTGACCGGAATGAGTTATGATAAAGAAAACAAATACAGCGTACCGTTCTTTTGGGGGACTGTTGGTATTGTTTATAATGCTGAGAAATATCCGGAAGGTTTTCATAAATGGGCAGATTTATGGAATGAAAAATATAAAAAAGATATGGTTTTATATTTTTCACAGCGTGATATTTTGATGGTTGCGTTAAAAAAGCTTGGCTATAGTATGAATACTTCTGATGAAGCAGAACTCGAAGCAGCCAAGAATGAGCTTATAGCTCAAAAACCACTTGTATACGCATATTTGGGGGATGAAATCAAAGATATTTTAATTGCTGAGGATGCAAATATTGGAGTTGTTTACTCAGGTGATGCCGGAGTTATAATCAATGAAAATCCGAAATATAAATACGTTCTCCCGGAGGAAGGAACGAATCTTTGGTTTGACGTTGCGGCTATTCCTAAAAACGCTAGAAATGTAAGTAGAGCTCATGACTTTATAAATTTTCTTTTAAGACCTGAAATTGCTGCAAAAAATGCTGAATATTTGCAATACGCAACGGTTGAAACAGAGGCAAAGAAATATCTTCCGGAGTCATTAGTTGAAAATGAAGCGCTTTATCCGGACAGAAGTGATATGACAAAATTTCAAATTTTTGAGGATCCGTCTCAAAAACTTAAACTATATGATAGAATTTGGACGGAATTTCAAAGCGGATATAAGAAAAAATAGGGGAGTTAGCACTCCTCTTTTTTATCTTTCTTGGGCATGTTTTATAAAAAAATCATTAAAATATATCAAAAGAATGTTTAGAATATGTTATAGTGGGTAACTATTAACAGAAAGGAGTGAGAGATATGTTGCTTGATTATTCTGAGTCGGTTGAAACTGACATAGAAAGAATACGAGAATTTAATTCAAAATTGGTAAGTCTTGTAAAAGAATATATAACAGATGAAGATGTTATATTTGACGTCAAGCTTATTTTAAACGAACTTACAATAAATTCTGCACTCCATGGAAACAGGCTTGATCCTGAGAAATTGATAACGGTTTATGTACACATTCAGGACTCTGAAATCAAAATTGTAGTAAAAGACCAAGGTTGCGGAATCGACTCTATAAAACCGAATAAAGAACATAACTCCGAATTTGTCGGAGGAAGAGGACTTTGTCTTGTAGATGCGGTTGTTGACAAATTAGAAGCTTATCAAAATCGCGTCATATGTGTGAAATACTTATAAAATTTGACTCTCGTTAATGGGAGTTTTTTTATTAAATAAAATTATATTTTTCTCAAACAAAAAGGCGGCAATGCTTTTAAGCTCTGTCGCCTTAAATTTATTCTTATTTATTTTCATATGGTTCCAAAAATGCGTGGAAATGTCTCATCGGGAGATTGTGTCCCCAAAGAATTCGCATGTTCGGAATGCTTTCTCTGTCTTCATAGAGCGCTTTTACAGCAGCAATTACATAGTCTAGATGTTCTTGTGTAAGTCTGCTTCTATCTATTGCAAATCGAACTACATTCGCAAGTTCAGCTTGTTGTTCAGGAGTTTTCAAGTCGTATTCCATTGAGAAATCGCCGAGTTCTGCAACTCTTATGCCGTATCTTCTGATGAGTTCAAGAGAGAAGCCTTGACCTGCAAATGTTTCGTGGCCACGTTTGCCGTCGAAAAATTCGTCCATATTGATGTAGACCGCGTGACCTCCGGCAGGAAGTACGACACCCTTGACGCCGGCTTTATAAAAACCTTGTGCAAGATATTCACATTGTTTAACACGACTGTCCATATAGTTGAAGTTGCAACTTTCGTATAGACCGACGCTCAATGCCATAATGTCACGACCGCTCATTCCGCCGTATGAGTCGTTACCATAGCATGAAATTTGTTTAACTTTAAGTCTTACACCGACGTCCATTTTGATTGAGCCATCTTCGTTGAAGTCGGAAAACTTTTGCCAGAAAAGACCTTTATCTCTGAATGCGAGCATTCCACCCATATTTGCGTGACCGTCTTTCTTTGCAGACATACAAAAACCGTCACAATAAGAGAACATTTCAGTTGCAATTTCTCCAATTGACTTGTCTTTGTAGCCTTCTTCGTTCATCTTTATAAAATATGAATTTTCAGCCCAACGTGCAACGTCGAAGATTAGAGGAATATCATATTTGTGTGCAATTTTATTCACTTCTCTTATATTTGCCATTGAAACAGGTTGTCCGCAAACGGTGTTGTTTGTAATGCACATAAAGATTAAAGGAACATTTTCAACACCGACTTTTTGTATGAGTTCTTCAAGTTTTTCAAGATCCATATTTCCCTTAAACGGATTCTTGTCATATTTTCCACCTTCAGGAATTTCATAGAGCAGTTTTTTGTTGTATAAATTTCTTGGAATTGAGCCCATTTGTTTTATATTTCCTTCGGTTGTGTCGAAGTGACCGTTTGATGGAATGGTGAAAACTTTTCCGGGATGTCTTTCTTGTAAAATATTTCTGACAATTTCCATAAGCACAGATTCAGCTGCACGACCTTGTTGAATGATAAATGAATTCGGACGTTCCATTTGAGCGGCACCACCGTTAAATAGACCGCCTTCATATTCGCATAGATAAACTTCGTCCATCATTTTCTTGACGTCTCTGCAATCGGTCCTCACAAGATCCAAAATCTTTTTCCAATTTTTTTCACCGCCACGTTCAAAAATATCTCTGAAAGTGTCAAGAAGAACATAGTACCCCGTATTTCTTCCGTATGCTTCGTCGCCATAAAATAGAGAAGCCCATTGAGTATTTGTCATTGCAGTTGTTCCTGAATCGGAGAGCATGTCGATTGTAAGAAGCCCCGAAGGGAAAGCAAATTCATTGTAGTGCGTAGCTTTTAAAGCCCTTTCACGTTCCTCAACTGTAACTGTCGGCAAATCCCTAACCGCATATGTAAAATGTGTCGGTGTAGGAACATCTAAAGAATATTTTTCAGTCATAATATACCTCCATTAATAGTTTATCGAGCGTTTTCGCCCTTAAAAACTTAAAATTGTTTAAATATAGATGATTTAAGCAACTTTAATATTATTATATACTTTTAACATATTGAAGTCAATAAGATTATATTGTGATGTTTATTATATAATTAAAATGAAATTTATTTGCATTATTGTATTTTATTTATACAGTTATAAAATGAATAAAAATCTCTATTTAATCATATTTTATCCGCTATTTACTTGAATAATCAAAGATTGGCTGTTATAATATACGTTAGGAGATGATAATTTGAAAGATATTAGAAATATAGCCATTATTGCTCACGTTGACCACGGCAAGACTACGCTTGTTGATGCTATGCTTAAACAGTCAGGTATTTTTAGGCAAAACCAAGTAGTTCAGGACCGTGTAATGGACTCTAATGACCTTGAACGTGAAAGAGGTATTACCATTACAAGTAAGAACACCTCTGTAGTTTATAATGACACGAAAATAAATATTATAGACACACCGGGCCACGCGGACTTCGGTGGAGAAGTTGAACGTGTTTTGAAGATGGCAGACGGCGTTCTTTTACTTGTTGACTCATTTGAAGGCCCGATGCCACAAACTAAGTTCGTATTAAAAAAAGCATTTGAGTTGAATTTAAAAGTAATTGTTATAGTTAATAAAATTGACAGAAAAGATGCGAGAGTTGACGAAGTTATCGATGAGGTTCTCGATTTATTTATTGAGCTTGGAGCCGGGGATGAACAACTGGAAGCGCCGTTTTTATTCGCTTCTGCAAGAGACGGTTACTGCGGATACAGTGCGCTCGAACCTGCAAAAGATTTGCATGAGTTATTTGATGCAATATTAAAATATATTCCGGCACCGAAAGTTGATGTAAATGGGCCTAAAAAGCTTTTGATTTCAACAATCGACTACAGTGAGTATTTAGGCAGAATCGGGATTGGTAAAATCGAATCAGGAACTTTGAAGGACAACGACAGCTGTATAGTTGTAAATCATAACGATCCGGATAGACATGTGCGTGCTAAAATTGCAGCATTATATGAGTTTGAAGGCTTGAATAGGGTTGAAGTAGAGTCTTCAGCGGCTGGAAATATTGTTGCAGTTACAGGAATTTCAGATCTTGAAATCGGAGACACGCTTACGGTTGAAGGGGAAAGCCCAATTGAATTTGTTAAAATCAGTGAACCGACAATTGCTATGACTTTTAGCGTTAATGATTCACCTTTTGCGGGAAGAGAAGGAAAGTTTGTCACATCAAGACAACTTAGAAGCAGACTCATGAAAGAAATTGAAACAAATGTTTCGATGAAGATTGAAGAAACTGACACGACCGATAGCTTCATTGTTAAGGGTAGAGGGGAGCTTCATATTTCAGTTCTTATTGAAACAATGAGAAGAGAAGGATATGAATTCCAAGTGTCGAAACCGCAAGTTCTTTATAAGAGAGATGAAAACGGACAAAAGCTCGAACCTATAGAAGAGGTTATTATCGACGTCGATGCAGCATATATCGGCTCGATTATGGATAAACTCGGACAAAGAAAAGGTGAACTCAAGAATATGACTGAAAGCAGAGGAGGATATTCAAGACTTGAATTTGAAATCCCGGCTAGGGGTCTTATCGGATATAGACAAGAATTCTTGACTGACACCAGGGGAGAAGGCATTATAAATACAGAGTTTAAAGACTTTGAACCATATAAGGGTGACATTCCTAAAAGACAAATGGGCTCGCTCATCGCTTTTGAAAATGCTACATCTACAGCTTATGGACTCTTCCAAGCACAAGACAGAGGAAATCTGTTTATTGGACCGGGTGTTGAAGTTTACGAAGGAATGATTGTAGGAGAAAATCCTAAGGGCCTTGATATTGAAGTTAATGTGGGCAAGGAAAAGCAAAAGACGAATATGAGAGCTGCAGGCTCTGACGACAATTTAAGACTTGTCCCACCAATCACGATGTCGCTTGAAGAAGCTCTTGAGTTTATTGAAGATGACGAACTTCTTGAAGTAACTCCAAATTCACTAAGAATTAGAAAGAAGATTTTGTCAAATCAAAAGAGATATAAATCAAAAAGATAGATTTAATTTGAGGTAGAAGAATTGAAAGAGTTGATAATACCGATTTTAAGCAATTTACTTTGGATAAATATAATACTTGCTATTGCGGTGATCATTATGGAGAGACGTAATCCAACCACTACGTGGATGTGGATTACGATTCTCGTTCTTTTGCCGGGCTTTGGATTTTTTATATATTTATGGCTTGGAAGAAGTTTCAAAAAGCGAAAAATGTTTGAGGACAAATTCGCAAAAGACAGGCTTCAAAGCCGTGGTCTTATCGGAGGCAAGCAAATATTGCACCGCGATATGGACAAACAACAAATATTTCCGTTTGACGAATATGCCGACATGATTGAAATGCATTTCAGAAACGGAGATGCTGTACTTACTATGGACAATGAATTCTTTCCAATTTTTGATGGGGAAGAATTTTTTGACGTACTTTTTAATGAAATTGAAAATGCTAAAAGTTCAATTTACATTCAAACATATATTATGAGAAGCGACAATATGGGAAAAAGACTCTGCGAGATTTTGAAAAAGAAGGCAAGAGAGGGCATTGACGTAAAGCTTTTGATTGACGGAATGGGCTCGAGAAGGCTTCACTCTTCAGATATAAAAAAGATGCGTGAAGCCGGTGTTCAAGTTGAAATATTTTTCCCGTTCTTTTTGAGTTTCGTTTCACCGCGAATTAACTATAGAAACCACAGAAAAATTTATATATTAGATGGGCAAATAGGATATCTCGGTGGTTTTAACGTCGGCGATGAATATTATGACGGTGGTAAAAGATGGGAATCTTGGAGAGATTCGGTTATTAAAATAAAGGGCTCCGCCGTATATATGTTGAAATACAGATTTATTCTTGATTTCAATTTTGCGTCCGGAAGTAAACATGTTAAATATGAAGACGAGATTAATGAGTTCAGAGGAAAAAGCGCATGCCAAATCGTTACATCAGGGCCGGACAATGAGTGGCCGAGCATAAAGGACGGATTTTTAAAAATGATTTCTTCTGCGAAAGAGAGCATATATATTGAAACTCCTTATTTTATCCCTGATGATTCAGTGCTTGAGAGCCTCAGGGTTGCTATACTTTCGGGAGTAAAAGTAAAACTTCTTCTTCCGTTTAAAGGAGATCATCCTTTTGTTTTTTGGGCATCGCTATCTTTTGCAGGCAAAATTTTGGAAGCGGGTGGAGAAGTTTACTTCTACGAAAAAGGCTTTCAGCATTCTAAGGTTATGATTATGGATAACAAGATGGTTTCAATGGGAACTGCGAACATGGACGTTCGAAGTTTTCAACTCAACTTTGAAGCGAATGCGTTTATATATGATGAAAAAATTGCAAAACAATTTTCGGAGAAGTTTATTGAAGACATAAGAGAGAATTCATATTGCCTAACATTCCAAGAATACAAAAAGAGGAGCAATTGGATTAGGATAAAAGAGAATGTTTCAAGACTTGGCAGCCCTATCTTATAGGAGGGAAAATGATTTATAAAAATGGCAAACTTTTAGATGAAAAACCATATTTAAATGACAATTTTATTTATGAGGTTATAAGAAGCGAAGACGGTGTTTACTTATTTTTTGAAGATCACATGGAGCGACTTTATAGAAACCTCGAAAAAGTGAACAAGACTGAATTGTTTGACAAAATAAAAAATATAATGTCGGATTTTAAGCCTGAAAGAAATGTTGAAAGCGTCATGATTATGGTTGACGGCGAAGATGTTTTTATGGAAGATATGAAAATTCGAGAAGTGACGGACTTTGAAAGAATAAATGGTGTTAATATCGGGCTTTACGAATTTGAAAGGCTAAATCCGGAGAGAAAGATTTATAGAAAGAATTTTAAAAAAGAGGTTCAAGAAATCATGGACAGAAATGATTTGTTTGAGCTTCTTCTGTATAATGGCAACGAGGTTCTCGAGGGTTCGCGATCCAATTTTTATTATATAAAAGACGGAAAAATTTTTGAGCCTACAAAGAAAAAAACTTTGCCTGGAGTAGTTAAAAAGAATTTTTATAAGATGTGTGAAGAGAGACTTTCTTTGGAAGTGGAAGAGAGGGAGCTTTCACTTGATGAACTTCAAAATATTGACGGCGCTCTTCTTTCGGGGACTGGAATGGACGTTGTGCCTATAAAAAGTATAAATGGGAGAGAATTGAGTGGGAAAGATTATGAACTATCGATTGAACTCGCTAAAAAATTTAGAGAATATATAGATGGATATAAAAAAGAATTTAAAGAAAAGGAGATTTTATGAAATACGATTTTGAAACATTAACAAACAGAAGAGAACAAGGCTCTGTAAAATATAGAAAAACATTCAGAGAATTTCCCGATTTGCCGGCTGACACGATTCCACTTTCGATGGCAGATATGGAATTTAAAAATCCGCCGGAAATGGTCGAAGGCTTGAAAAAGTTTTTGGATCAAATGGTTCTTGGATACACTGAAGCGAATGAGGATTTCAAGGAAGCTTTGAAATCATGGCTCAAAAGAGTGCACGATTTTGAAGTAAAAGACGAATGGATGACAAACAATACTGCTGTTGTTCCTGCGATTTTTAACGCTGTAAAATCCCTTACAAATGAGGGCGACGGTGTTATAGTAATGTCGCCGGTATATTTTCCGTTTTTTAATGCTGTTCTCTCTCAAGGAAGGAAACTTGTTGATGCTCCTCTAATTGAGAAAGAAAACAGATTTTATATTGACTTTGAAAAGTTTGAGGAACTTGCAAAAGTGAAAGAAAACAAAGTACTTCTTTTCTGTTCACCTCATAACCCGGTTACACGTGTTTGGACAAGAGAAGAACTTGAAAAGCTTGAGAAAATAATTCTTGAAAACGATTTGTATTTGATAAGCGATGAGATTCACTCGGACATAATAATGCCGGGTCATAAACATATTGTATTTCAAACGCTCTCGGATGAACTCGCGGATAGAACAATCACATTCACATCGGCATCAAAGACATTTAATCTCGCCGGAATGGGAGTTTCTACAACAATTATAAAAAATCCTGAGCTCAAAAAGAATTTTATACAAGCAGTTATGGGCGTTCAATCGCACGCAAACTCCGCACTCGGATTTAAAGCTGCTGAAATCTGCTACAATGAATGCGAAGAATGGCTAAGTCAGCTTATTGAAAAAATAATCGAAAATCAAAATGTTTTGAAAGAAGAGCTTAAAGACACAAAGATTAAGATTGTTGAACCGGAAGGAACTTATCTCATGTTCCTCGACTTCCGCGCATACGATATGACGCGTGAGGAAAGAGAAAAAACTCTTGCAGAGGATTGTGCGGTGATTTTTGACCACGGACACAAATTCGGGGAAGTTGCAGACGGTTTTGAAAGAATAAACCTTGCTGCTCCGACAGAAGTTATAAGAAACGCTGCAAAAAGACTTAAACAATATTTTAAATAATTCTATTAAAACACTTCTTAAACTTGAGAGGTGTTTTTGTATGTGTTAAAACAAACTCGAGAAAATTTACCGAAAATTACGCATAAAACACTTGTAAATATAAAAAGAATTTGGTATAATAGATTTTGTTATAAACATGCTGAAGTGGCTCAGTCGGTAGAGCAGCTGATTCGTAACCAGCAGGTCGCAGGTTCGATTCCTGTCTTCAGCACCAAATAAAACGTTGCAATTTTAATGGTTGTAGCGTTTTTTTATTTTTGTGAATTTTATAAGAATCAATGAAAAATCATATATTTTTACGACAATTGGGAACAAATTGAGCACAAACTGGGAACAAAACACGCAGTTGTGAACTTCACATTAATGCAAAAAATCTACTGCTTTTACCAACTCACGATATTAAATCTAATGGTGGATTTAAAGTTTGCAAGATGGAGTTATAAAAGATATTGATATATTTTATTAATACAATTATGATTTATTTTTTTGGGGTATAAATATTGTGAATGGAATTTAGAAGTTATAAATATTAATTTGAGATATATTTAACTATATTAATTATACATACAAAAGGACTTTTTAAAACCGCAAAACTTCGTTTATATAACATATCTTATTTCAGACTTTGAAAAATTTGTTTTTATAAATGGAAATACAAATGCGTGGGGAAAAACATTAGGAGGTAAATATGAATAAATCTGAAAAGCCGTCATATTTTAAAACATTCTTTAGGTCTCTGGGCCTGATTTTTAAAAGTGCACCGACCAAAGTTACATTTCTTATGATAATTTTGGCGATGCAAATTTTCATTCCTGTCGTTCAAGCGACGGCGATTGCAAAATTTATCGACAGTGTAAAAACGCTATCGGATGTTAAATCGGCGATACTTATAATGTTACCGTTTATCATTGCGGTGCTCATAGATTTTTTGGTGGGCCCGCTGATGATGATTGTGCAAGGGGAATGCACAGATTCACTTGTTAAAAAGGTGAACATGGATCTTTTTAATAAAGTATCAGAAGTGGACAACTTAAACACATTGGACAATCCTGAGTTTTACGACAGGCTCAATATGCTTCAAATGGAAATCGCATTCAGACCGATAAATTTGATTGTATTTTCTTTTTCTATCATAAGAATTTTCGTTACAATCGTGATTATGTTTGCTCAGCTGTCGGCTTATTCCATTTGGATTCCGCTCGCATTTTTGGTGGGCATTTTCCCTCAAAGCTATATCGTCTACAAACTCCAAGTGGCAGCTTATGAAAACACGGTCACGAGATCGCCTTTTGTAAAGCAATTAAACTATTATAGGGACATATTGCTGGGCAGAGATTTCTCAAAAGAAAGAGTTGTCTTTAAATATGGCGACAAATTTAAAGAAGATTACGACGAAATTATTGATAGAATTAACGGGGAATCTGCTAAAGACAGAAGAAAGAAGGGGCTTGCCGGAGTGCTTGTTTCAATTTTTGGAGTCGTGGTTTTATCCATAACAATAGTTTTATTTGTGAAAAACGTAGTCGCCGGAATTTACACAATCGGTGCTCTTTCGCTATTTCTAAATTATCTTTTATACACTGCAAGAAGCTCCATAAGATTTATCGAGGAAGGCTCGATGCTTCTTGAAACGGAACTTTTTATGAATACTTATTTTGAATTTTTGGACTTCGACTTCAATATGGCTTCGGGAGATTCAAATTGCAGCGATGTGAATAAAATTGAATTTAAAAATGTGTCCTTCAAATATCCGGGAAGAGACGATTATGCTTTGGATAATGTGAGTTTCGATTTTAACGTCGGGGACAGGCTTGGAATTGTGGGCGTAAACGGCTCGGGAAAAACTACAATTATGAAGCTTTTACTGAGGCTATACGACGCCGACAGCGGTCAAATTCTCATAAACGGTAAAGACATCAAGGATTACGATGTTGATGAGCTTAGAAGTTCATTTGGAGTGCTCTTTCAAGATTTCAACAAATACGAAATCACTTTCCGTGAAAATGTGGAGCTGAGCAATATAAATAAAAATTCCAAGAATGATCTTGTTGAGTCAATAAATCGTGCAGGAGCTGATTCAGTACTGAAAAAATTCGACAATAATATGGAAACGCATTTGGGCAAAATTTATAATGACGGCGTGGAAATTTCGGGTGGCGAGTGGCAAAGAATCGCAACCGCAAGAACTCTCTATCACGGCGGGAATGTGTTGATATTTGACGAACCGACGAGTGCGCTTGATCCGATACAAGAAAAAGTTTTTTGGGAAAATCTTTTGGAAGACTCAAATATAAGATCGGCAATTTTTACCACGCACAGAATTCAAGGTTTAAAAAGAGCGACAAAATTTATTGTGCTTGATGCCGGAAAAATTGTTGAAGAAGGAAGTTTTGATGAGTTGATGAATGCAAATGGAAAGTTTTTTGAGTTATTCAATGCACAAAACTAGTTTTAATCTGAAAAATTTTTAATTTATCCGTACAAAAATTATAACAATTTAAAAATGAGCACTGTGTCTAAAAACTTAGAAAGTGCTCTTTTTTTATTGCTCATAATTGGGTATAATGTATGTATGAGGTGTAATATGGAAGTATTGAAAAATGTATCTATTAAACCATATACGTCGATGAAAGTCGGAGGGAATGTAAAAGAGATTTTCTTTCCTGAAGACACCGACGATATTTTAGATGTTTTAAATAAATGTAAAGATGTAATTGTAATAGGAAATTGCTCGAATCTTATTATTCCCGACGGATATTATGATAAAAGTTTTATGATATTAAGGGACAATTTTTCCAAAATTCGAAAGGATGGCTATAGAATTATTGCCGAGTCCGGAGCCACTATGAAAGCATTGAGCAGATTTGCACTTAAGTCCTATTTAAAAGGTTTTGAATTTTTGGATGGAATCCCGGGAACTGTCGGCGGAGGAATTTTTATGAATGCCGGTGCTTATGGACCGGTTATCAGTGATGTTTTAGAGAGTGTGAGTGCAATCAGAGACGGCAAAGTTGTAAGGTATACAAAAGAACAGCTTGATTTTTCCCAAAGGTACAGTTCATTTCAAACAAACGGTGAAATAATTGTTGGGGCGACTTTTATCGGAGAAGAGGGCGACCAAAAGGAAATTGAAGCAGTTATAAATGATTTGAACGGCAGAAGACGCGAAAAGCAACCGCTTGACTATCCTTCATGCGGAAGTGTGTTTAAGAGACCGGAAAACGGATTTGCGTCTAAGATTATAGATGAATGCGGACTTAAAGGATTTAGAATCGGAGGGGCGGAAGTCTCAAAGAAGCATGCCGGATTTATTATCAATGTAGACAACGCAAGCTACGAAGATGTAGTTTCGCTCATTCAAACGGTGCACGATATTGTTTTGGAAAAAACCGGTATAAGTTTGGAAACCGAAGTTAAGATTTTGAGGTGATTTTATGGAAATTGTTATAGTCACAGGGCTTAGCGGTGCAGGAAAAACTGCAGCATTAAACGTTTTGGAGGACGAAGGTTATCTTTCAATCGATAATTTACCAACGCCACTTATAAGAGATTTGGTTGAACTTATGGAGGAAACTCCGGAAATAAATAAAATTGCACTCGCTCTTGACCAAAGGGGGCGTGTTTTTAAACGGGAACTTTATAAAACTATAAAAGATCTTAAAGACGATTACGGTGCGAAAGTTTTATTTTTAAATGCGACTGACAATGAACTTATAAAGCGTTTTAAAGAAAAGAGAAGGCTTCACCCGATGAGCCCGGAAGGAACTATTGTTGAAGGGATTCGCAAAGAAAGAGAATTGATGGATAGAGTAATGGATCTTTCAATTCCAATTGATACGACAAATCTTACATTAGGTGAGTTGAAGAGCATTATTCACAGCCTTGTTTTAAATGACAAAAATGAAATTTCAGTTATTTTTAAGACTTTTGGATTTAAAAATGGGATTGTTGTCGATGCGGATTTGGTTTTTGATGTACGATTTATTACAAATCCATATTATGTATCGGAATTGAAGCTAAAAAGTGGATATGATCCTGATTGTTATAAATTTGTTTTGTCGCAAAATGAGAGCGAACAGTTTATTGGCAAGGTGCATGATTTACTTAAGTTTTTAATTCCACTCTATGAAAATGAGGGTAAGGAACAACTTATAGTTGCGTTTGGATGTACTGGCGGAAGACAAAGGTCTGTGAGCGTTGCAAGAAGGCTTGCCGAACTGTTAAAAGAAGCAGACATCAATGTTACAATAATTAATCGTGACTTGGATGAGGTTCACAATGATTAAGCTTGCGGCAATAGGCGGAGGAACAGGTCTCAGCATTTTATTATACGGTCTTAAGAAAAAATTTGACGTGTCTGCTATTGTTACAGTTGGGGATAATGGCGGAGGTAGCGGAATTTTAAGAGAGGATCTTAATATGCTTCCACCGGGAGACATAAGAAACTGTCTTTTGGCACTCTCTGAGGCACCGGATGATTTGAGAAAACTTCTTAGCTATAGGTTCGAAGACGGCTCTCTAAAGGGGCAGTCACTCGGAAATTTGATTATTGCAGGGATGGTGAAGAGCGAAGGCTCGTTTGAAAATGGAATTCAAGTTGTTTCCAATGTTCTAAATTTGAAGGGCAAGGTTTATCCGGTCACAATTGACAATATGGATTTGTGTGCAGTTCTATCAGACGGAGTGAAAGTAAGGGGCGAGTCCGAGATTGCAATTTTTGCTCTAAAAAGAAAAGCGGGAATTAAAGAGCTTTCATTGATTAATCACGTGAATATTTCTGAACATGCAAAAGAGGCGATATCAAGTGCTGATGTAGTCACATTGGGGCCGGGAAGTTTATACACATCTGTTATATGCAATCTCCTTGTTGACGGTGTGAGAGAAGCGTTAAAGGACAAAAAAATTGTATATATTGCAAATGTCATGACTCAACCTGAGGAAACGAATGGATATACTCTTTATCATCACGTTGAGGAAGTTGAGCGATATCTGGGTCGTGAAATTGATTTTGTACTTGCAAATGATGTGCTTCCTAAGAGAGAACTCATAGAAAAATACAGTTTTGAAGGAAGCATTCCCGTAGTTGTTACAAATGAGGATCGAGAAATTTTAAATACTAAGCTAATAACGGGTGAATTTCTCGAGATTAAGAGCGGTTATGTAAGGAGTAATTCCAAAAATATAACCGATACACTTTCGGAGCTTTTTCATGTATAAATGTTATTTGCTTGGGAAGGGCATTAAAAATTCACGCTCCGGTGAGATTTATCGAGATTTGTCGGAAAAAGACAAGATAGATTTTTTATATGAAAACGCAGATATTGATGTAGAAGAGATTCCGGAATTCGTGAAATTTATAAAAAGAACAGGTGCGAGAGGATTTAATGTCACGGCACCATATAAATCTGATATAATAAAATATCTTGATGAAATGTCGGAAGCGGTCAAAGTACTTGGCGCAGCTAACACTGTCATAAATGAAAATGGAAAACTTGTAGGATATAACACAGACGTTTATGGAGCAAGGACTGCATACAAAAAGTTCTTACAATATGGAAATACCCTTATTCTCGGAAGAGGCGGGGCAGCAAGGGCACTTGTTTATGCGTTTAAAGATTTGAATTTGACACTATATGTTAGAGATTCGAGTAAAAATAATTTACTTTTAAAAATAAATCCCAATTTAAATTTTATTTATGATTTAGAGGATTGTGATTTTATAAATGTTATAAATGCTACAAGTGTAGGTTTTAATGAAGATAAAGCGATTTTTACAAATAAGTTTAAGTCACAGAAAACGGCTGTAGATATTATTTATACGCCTGAGTGCACTCTTTTTTTAAGTGAGATGAAAAAACAGGGTGTAGAAGTAAAAAATGGATACGATATGCTCTATTATCAGGCGGTTGAAGCATACAAGTTATATAAGGGTGAGAAAAATGATTAGAATTATTGCAGGTTCATGTTCAATTGAAAGTGAGAGGCAGGCTCTCTCTCTTGCGGCTGAACTAAAAAAACGTGGAATAACTGAAATGAGAGCGGCACTTTTTAAGCCACGAACCGATCCTAAAGATTTTCAGGGCATTGGTTGGAAAGGACTGCCGATTCTTGATAAAATCAGAGAGATGGGCATGAAAACTGTTACAGAGGTTATCGGTGTAAGTCAAATTGAGAAACTTTATGACCATGTCGATATTTTTCAAATCGGTGCAAGAAATATGCAAAACTTTGAGCTTTTAAGAGAGATTGGGAAAACTGATAAGCCTGTAATTTTAAAACGAGGTTTTTCAAACACAGTTCACGAATTCTTAAAAGCAGCGGAATATATAAAACTTGAAGGAAATAATAAGATAACCCTTTGCGAGAGGGGGATTAGAAGCTTTGACGATGTTACGAGAAATGTTTTGGACATCGGGGCAATTATTTATATTAAAGAAAACACTGACTATAAAATTATTGCGGACCCTAGTCATTCAATGGGGAAACGTGATTTTGTAAGACGTGCAGCAAGAGCTGCAGTTGCTGCCGGTGCGGACGGAATAATTGTTGAAGTGCATGAAAATCCGGAAATTGCTCTAAGTGATTCGAAGCAAACAATTCCGCTTGGAACATTTGATAAAATTTTGGAGGATTTGTGGAAAAAATAATTTTAAAATCCTTAAAAAATAAATCAGACTATATAGACTCAGAAGAATACTTGGTTGTTGCCGACAGGAAATTAAAAGGTTTATATCCGGATATTTTTCCTGATAACACTATGTTTATTGAGGGTGGAGAGTGTGCGAAAACAAAAGAAGTTTTATTTTCAATAGTTGAGCGAATGCACGAGTTGTCGCTTACTAGAAATTTGACACTTTATATAGTCGGAGGCGGAACTATTTCTGATGTAGCGTCTTTTGCGGCGGGCATTTATATGCGAGGAATAAGACATGTAATTGTTCCTACGACACTTTTGTCGATGACAGATGCGGCGATTGGAGGAAAGTGTGCGATAAATTTCATGCATGCGAAGAACAATATTGGAATTTTTAAAGAGCCTGACATTGTTTATATCGATGCGGACTTTACAAAAACGCTTGAAGCGGATGACTTAAAAGATGGTTTTGTGGAAGGTTTTAAAATTGCAGCACTTTTTGATAGAGATGTTGCAATAGAGATGTTTGAACTTTTAAAATTCGGAGAAAAAGAAAAACTTATAAACAAAATGACAAAGTATGCACCGTTTAAAAAAGCGCAAATTGTCGAGATGGATTTTAGAGATAAGGCAATAAGAAATCTTTTAAATGCAGGGCATACCGTGGCACATTTTTTAGAAAGCCAATCTGATTTTAAAATCAGTCACGGAAAGGCGGTTGCGATTGGGCTTTTAATGGAGGCAATGCTCGGATATTCTGATGAGGAGACAATTCAAATTTTTAGAGAATTTTATGAGATTTTATATGGAAAACTTGAGATTCAAAAGGATATAGATTTTGATTTCAGGGCGGACAAAAAAGCTGTGGACAAAGAATCTATAGATGTTCCGGTTGTTGAATCTATTGGAAAAGGGAAGATTGTGAGGGTAAAAAGAGCGTGGCTGGAAGAAAATTTGAAAAAAATTTTGATGAAAATTTAAAAATTCCATATTTACCATGTTCATCAAAAAGCTACAGTCACAGATTTTTGGTTTTGAGTTATGTTTTAAATAGACCGACAAAAATTAAGAACTTTAGTTTTTCAGAAGATGCAAATATAACGCTTTCCGCTCTTTATGATAATTATAAATTCAAATATTATAATAGTCGCTTTGGGAAAAACGCAGAACTTATACTTCTTCCTAAATGGAAAACTAAGAAGGAAGCACATTATTTAAAAGATAGCGGGAGCAGTCTAAGATTTCTCATTCCGGTTTTTCTGGACGGGAAGAAACATAAGCTCGAAGGAAGTGAACGACTTTTTGAAAGACCGCTCGATTACTACGAAAAACTTTTTAAAGATGAGGGAATTGAGTTTAAAAAATCAAAGGATTCTATTGAATTTTTTGGAAAAATAACTCATAAAAAATTTGATGTAGACATCTCAAAGTCAACACAGTTTGCCTCAGGCATGATGATGGCGGGGGTTAATCAATTTGATGTGAGTTACACCGATGGGCCAAATATTCAATATATCCACCAAACTGAAGACGCGATTCTAAGAATGAACAAAAGTTCTGAAAAAATAGAAGTTCATGTGCCTGAAGATATGAGCAATAGAGCTTTTTTTGAAGTATTAAAATATTTTAATAGGCTTGACGGCGATATGCCTAAGATGAAGTCTGCAAAATCAACCGACAACATAATAGGAGAGTGGCTTAAATCAAACAAAAATACTTTTGATTTAAGCAATAATTTGGATCTTGCACCCATTTTTGCTGCGGCAATTGCAATAAAGTCGGCAGTGAATGGTAAAAAATATAAAATTATAGGTATAAAAAATCTTGCGTTTAAGGAATCGAATAGAACTTTTGAAATAAAAGAAGTTTTGAATTTGTTTGGCTATGCTGTTTCAATTGGAGAAGACACCATTGAGATTAGAGGAAGAGCTACTAGTTTTGACTCTGAACGTTCGATTTATTTATATCCGAAAGAGCACAGAATTTTTCATATGGCACTTATTCTTTCATGTTTTCATAAAGGGAGAGTCGTAATAAAAAATGTTGAGTGTTTAAAAAAATCACATTTCGAGCTATATAGTTTTTTGGGGAGGATGAAATGAGTTTTTCTATTGGAAAAGTTGTAAAATTTAATATTTTCGGAGCTTCCCATGACATTTGCGTCGGAGGAAGTTTGGAGGGAATTCCCGCCGGCACAAAAATAGACTTTGATAAAATAGAATCAACCCTCGAAAGGCGAAGACCGAGTACAAAAAATGAGACTAATAGAGTCGAAAAGGATGAGTTTTTGTTTGTGTCAGGTTTGGAGGACGGGCACACGACGGAAGCGCCTTTTACTTTTGCGATTAAAAACGAAGACATAAAACCTGAAGATTATGAAAAGATATCGAATATATTTAGACCGGGGCATGCGGATTATTCGAAGTATGTAAAATATAACGGCAATGCTTTTAGAAACGGTGGAGGAATATTTTCGGGAAGAATGACTGCACCTATAGTTGTCGCGGGCACTGTTGTAAGGGATATACTTTCAAAAATTGGTATCACGCTTGAATCAAAGATAATTTTCGGAGAATCGGGCACAGGTGCCAAAATAAAAGTCTCTGTTCACGGAGTTAAAGCGGGTGTAGGCGAACCGTTTTTTGACAGCTTTGAATCTGAAATTGCACATGCAATGTTTTCAATACCTGCAGTAAAGGGTGTGAACTTCGGAGAAATAGAAAATCTGTACAATAAAAAAATAGAAGACATATATGAGGAGTACGAGATTAAAGACGGTGAACCGAAACTCAAACATAATTATTGGGGTGGGGCTGACGGCGGTATAACAAATGGAGAAGAAATTTATTTCTATATACTTCTAAAACCGATTCAAACCCATGATTTCAAAGTTAAAACTGTGGATAAAGAGTTTAATGAAGTTGATGTCAAGTTTGAAGGAAGACACGACAAGAATATTTCAAAGCGAGTAACAGTTGTTTTGGAATCTATGACAGCAATAATTTTATATGATTTAATAAGGAGAGGGTCGAATTGAATATAGTTTTAATCGGAATGCCGGGCTGCGGAAAGACGACTCTTTCACTCGAACTTAGAAAGATGCTTGGCTACAAGGCAATTGACTCGGATAGATATATAAAAAAAACATCCGGCATGACTGTTGACGAACTTTTTGAAATTGGCGAAGATTTTTTTAGAATAGAGGAAACAAAAGCCCTCGTCGACATAATGAATAAATATGACAGAACTGTAGTCGCAACCGGAGGAGGTGTCGTTGAGAGGGCGTGCAACAAAGAGGTTTTAAAGAAAAACGGATTTGTTATTTTTATAAATCGCGATCTTAATGAAATCAGAAAAGTTTTGACCAGCAAAAATAGGCCGCTACTTAGAAATAATAAGGATAAAGTTTTAAATTTGTTATATGAGAGACGAATTGACAAGTATAGAGATTTTTGCGATCTGGAAGTTAAGGTCAATAATGGATTGTTTTTAACAGCGAGCTTTATAAAAGAGGAACTTAGAAGGATGGGAATTATAAAATGAGAATATTAGTAGTAAACGGTCCGAATCTTAGATATTTGGGTATCAGAGAACCGGAAAAATACGGCACAAAATCGCTCACGGACATAGAAAACGAATTGAGGTCTATGGCAGATTTAAATGATAATGACATAGAATTTTTTACGTCAAATTCAGAAGGAGAAATAATCGACAGGATTCAGCTTAGAGATTACGATGGGCTTATTATAAATCCGGGAGCATACTCCCACTATAGCATTGCTATATTGGACGCTCTTCTTTCAATCGATGTGCCCAAAGTTGAAGTTCACATAACAAATGTATTTAGACGAGAAGAAGAGAGAAGAAATCTTGTCACTGCTCGTGGCGCAGATGGAGTTATTGCAGGGTTTGGAGATTATGTATACAAGATGGCGCTTAGCTATTTTTTGTAATTTTAAAGGAAAAATGATATAATAAAAATGTATTATTAAGGAGGTATATTATGGCATTTAAATATGATTTAGATTATATTATCAATTTTGGTATTGAACTTTTAAAGACACCATCACCGACAGGTGACACACAAAAGGCTGTTAAACTTGTAAAGGATGAACTTGAAAAGTATTATCCTTGTGAATATACAAGAAAAGGTGCGTTGATTTGTAAAATTGAAGGGGAAGATAAGGAAGATGCACTTTTATTGTCAGCACACGTTGATACACTTGGCGCAATGGTTAAAGAACTAAAACCGAACGGTCGTTTAAAAATGAGCATGCTCGGCGGATACGCTTGGGCAACGGTTGAAGGTCTTGAAGTCAGAATTCCAACGGAAGATGGCAGAGAATATACAGGCACAATTATGACAACAGCTGCATCAAGTCACGTGAACGGTTCACTCACACAATCAATCGAAAGAAATGATAAGAACCTCGAAATCCGTGTTGACGAAGTTGTAAAGAGCAAAGAAGATTTGGAAAAATTAGGAATTCAAGTTGGTGACTTCGTTTATTACAATACAGGAACAAGACTCTGTGATTCAGGCTATTTAAAGAGCCGTCACCTCGATGATAAAGCATGCGTTATTTCTCTTTTAGGCATTGCAAAATATTTGAAAGAAAACAACATAGTTCCACCAAGAACAACATATTTATTCATTTCAAACTATGAAGAAGTGGGTCACGGTTCAAGTGCAGGAGTTCCAAAAGAAGTTACTGAATTTATTTCAGTTGATATGGCGGCACCTGGTCCTGGACAAACTTCAGACGAACAAAAAACAACAATCTGTGTTAAGGACTCAACCGGACCGTATGACATTGATATGAAGAGAAAGCTAATCAAACTAGCAAAAGAAAATGACATTCCATACGAACTGGACATTTATCCTTTCTATGGTTCGGACGCTTCAGCTGCACAAAGAGCAGGCGTTGATGCTAGAGCGGCTCTAATTGGACCGGGCGTTGACGCAAGTCATAGTTTTGAACGTACACATATTGATGGTATCAAAGCTACAACTGACTTGGCACTCGCATATGTATTAGCAAAATAAAGAATAAAATAAAAATGGCTTACTATTTTATATAGTAGCCATTTTTTTATTTGTTTAAAAGTTTTTCTCTCTCATTTTCCGGAACAAGCATTCCGCCTGTCGACCAAGCAATGTGGGTTATTTTTTCAAGAGATAATTCTTCTTTATTTAGAAATTTCAAAAACTCTGCATCGTTTAGAAACTTTGTGAAAATCAAAGAACTTGCGGCACTTGGCTCTACAAAAACGGATTCGTTTTTATAAAGATCTTTCATAAGTTCGAAAATAGAATTTTCATTTATAGTAAATATGCCGGAGAGAGTGTTTTTTGAGGACTCGCAGCATAATTCACTTGCTCTTCCTACAGCAAGTCCGTCAGCTTCGGTTTTTCCATCCATGCCGATATCCTCAACGCTTATTTTGCTGTTTAGACCTGTGGACATGCCAAGAAGTACCGATGCACTTCTCACAGGCTCTACATAGAATACGTAAGCATTTTCACCAAAAACGGCTTTTAAACCGTACAAAATACCAGAAGGGGCTCCACCAACTCCGCAAGGAATATAAACAAAGAGCGGATGATCATCGTCAACCAGAATTTGTTTTTCATTAAGCTGTGCTTTTAGTCTCAGAGCTGCGGTTGAATAGCCAAGAAATAGATTTATAGATTTTTCGTCGTCGACAAAATAACTTTTATCATCTTTGTCCGAAAGCATTCTTCCATTTTTGACAGCTTCGCTGTAGTTTGAATCATATTGAGTGACAGTAACTCCGTTTTCTCGAAGAAGTTGCTTCTTCCATTCTTTTGCATCCTTACTCATATGCACAATTGCATTAAAACCGAGTTTTGCACTTATTAGTCCGATAGAAATGCCGAGATTTCCCGTCGAGCCGACTTGAATCTTGTACTTGCTGAAAAAGTTTTTAAAAGTTTTTGAATTAAATTGAGAGTAATCCTTTCCGGGGTCTATTAGATTTGCGTTTAATGCAAGAGATTCTGCGTGTTTTAAAATTTCATAAATGCCGCCCCTAGCTTTCACGCTTCCGGCAATAGGGAGGAGATTGTCTTCCTTTAAATATAAATTTTTTATGCCGAAATTATTAAGCCTTATAAGAGGAGATTCGATTATTCCATCAGTTTTATCAAGTTCTTTGAATGCAGATTTTAAAAATGGAGCAAATTTTAATAGAAGATTATTCGCTTCATATATTTTTTCTTTTGGAACTTCGCTATACATCGCACTTTTATTGAAGTTTGGATTTAGCCATAAAAATTCTTTGTCTGATTTAATTTTTTTTATTATTTCATTTTCCATATCTTGCCTCCTTAAATTTTAAAGCGAATATTCAAATTCGATAAAAAGAAAAGAAGCACATTCGCTTCTTTTCTTCTAGTTAAACAAATCAACTGTTCCACCAGGATTATCCTTAATATCAGGTTTTTGATCTTCCTTCGGTGTCACAACATCATGAGGTTTTTTATTTTCTTTAGGTTTTGCTGAGTTTTTATCTTTATTGTTTTTATTTGAATCCTCATCGTCGCCGGTTTCGATATCAGGGTCAAACAAGTCTGAAGTTTCTCCGCCTTGGCTTTGCGTATTTTCATTGTGAAGGTCACAATAACCTTGTGGATATGTGTATCCCCAGTCTGAAGGAACAATACCGTTATGAGCACTTGGCACATATTGTGGCTTTCTATTTATAAAGACACCGGATTTAACATGATCAACCGGACAGTAAGGATTTGCAAGAAGTCCAGATTCTTCACAAATCTTTGCTGCAACATGAATATCACATGGGTTTTTAGGTTCAGTACCTTTAACAAATATTTCAGTTTTAACAACTCCGCGAGGATCAGCAGTACAAAGCTGAGTAGGAGCTTTTCCGGATTGGGTACAAATTTGAGCTTTAACAATGCCGTCAGGCATTTTAAACTCATTTACCGGAGCAAGACCTTCATGGGCTTTTTCCATTATATTTTCCCACATTTGAGCTGCTATCATTGAGTTTTTATTCATTGTAATACGAGGGGTATCGCTTCCAATCCAAGTTGCACCGAGATAATAATCTGTAAATCCGACGAACCATAAGTCAGCAGTGTATTGAGTTGTACCGGTCTTTCCGGCAGTTACTTGATTTGGAACCTTTGCAGCTTTACCAAGTCCATTTGAAACAACCGTTCTTAAAATATCTTTCATAATATAAGCGGTTTGTTCGCTTACAACTCGAACGCCTTGCGGCTTATATTCCAAAATTGTTGCACCGTCTTTATTTATAACTTTTGTATAAGGGCTAGGTTTAATATAAACTCCGCCGTTTGCAATTGCTGTATAAGCACTTGCAAGAGTGAGAGGACTCAACCCTTTAGTCATACCACCTAGGGCAAGAGCTGATGAGTTTTCATCATTATACTTTGCATTTTCTTCTTCGGTAACGAACGTGTCTCTTTCAGGATGTTCTTTATTTATTATGCCCATCTTTTCAAGATAAGGAATAACTTTTTTTACGCCAAGACTATTTAGTGTGTGAACTGCACTGGTGTTAATAGATTGCTCAACCGCATATCTAAGCGATGTGATTCCCTTATAACCTGAGTACCAGTTGTTCGGCCAAGGATTGCCGTTTAAGTTAAACGGAACGTCGTCTATCGCACTTCCTGCAGTGTATCCGTTATCAAGTGCTTCGAGATAAACTCCGACAGGTTTTATAGATGATCCCGGTTGTCTTTCCGAATTTGTTGCTCTGTTGAAGATTCTTCTTCCGTCAACGTCTCTTCCTCCTGCCATTGCAATTATATGACCTTTTTTATAGTCGATAATAATTGTCGAGCTTTGAGGTTGAACAATACCGTTTTTGTTTATAAAAATTTGTCCTTCTTTAAATACCAATAGACCATCTTTAATTTCATAGAGTTCAGGGTTTTCGTCGAGTGCTTTTTTATTGATTCGAATCCAACCGTTTTCCATATTAAAATCATCTTTTTTGATTGGAAGACTTCCGATTGTATGTGTCAAAAGATTCTTCTTTTCATCTATGGTATAGAAGTCCAAAACGTCAACATTTGAAGGATAAGGAACCATCTTTACGGACTTGATCATCAAGTCGCCGTTGTCAGCAAACTTGTATTCATTTTCCGCAAGATAAATCAAGCCGTCGTTGTTTAATATATTGTTTCTATTTAAGAACACCAATCTATTTTTACTGTCGATGATGTTTCCATATTGGTCAACAGTCATATCAAGTAAAAGAGGAGCTCTAAGATGAGTGGTATCGCCAACAAGTATTTCATTAAATTTCTTATAGTCGTTTTCCACTTCTTGTTGCAATTTCATATCGATTGTAGAATAAATCTTGAGTCCGCCGTAGAAAAGTTCGTCTTGAGCTCTTGATTTTGTCCACCCGAATTTGTCTTGAAGATCTTCAACAACTCTTTCTTTTACATAGTCTGCAAAATAGTTTGTAATTTGATTTTCTTTCTTTTCAGCCGGTTTAAGAAGAGATTTTTTGTCGACTTTTTTTGCCGATTCATATTCTTCATCTGTTATTAAATTGAGCTCATGCATTTTTCTTAAAACAGCATTTGCACGGTTTTCATTTGTCGGATTATATACAAGAATATAAGTTTGACCTAAAAGATCAATTGTTCCGACTTTTTCCATCTTTGTGGAATCAAAATTGTTTGGTGCAACTCTATAGAATGGAGGGTAAATGTTCGGGTTTTTAACAACTGAAGCGAGCATTGCACATTCAACAAGATCCAAATCTTTGGCGTGTTTGTTGAAATATGTTTGAGCGGCTTCTTCAACACCGTAAGCATTTTGTCCCATACTTACTCTGTTTAAATATGCTTCAATAATTTGATCTTTAGTAAGCATTTTTTCGAGCTTAATAGAAATTTCGATTTCTTTAAGTTTTCTTTCAAGCGTTCTGGCAGGTGTTAAAAATGTATTTTTAACGAGTTGTTGGGTGATTGTACTTGCACCTCTTGCAGAGTCACCTGATTTATATGCTTCATATAATGAAGCTAAAATCCCTTTAGGGTCAATTCCGACGTGTTCATTAAATCTTTCGTCTTCGATAGCTATGAAAGCATTTTTTAAATTTTTAGGCATATCTTGTACACTTATCATTGTACGATATTCAGCTGTCGCTATTTTTTCAATTAAGTTTCCATCCTGATCGTATATTGTAGAAGTTTCGTTCAAGTCCATATTCACGATTCGAGGGTCAATATCCTCTACTTGTGACATAATTCTTATTCCGGAAAGTGCGAACAGCGTTCCGAAAACAACTACTACGATTAAACTTATATATATAAAATATCGAACAAGCTTTGAAATGGTAAAAACTTTATTTCGATGTCGCATACAGTTCTCCTTTCATAATCTATAATATTATATCATATTTTATGAGAAAACGAAAACATTTGATAAAATGTAATACAAACGTAAATTATAACGTTTGCTTTAAGTTTATAAATACTACATATTAATTAATAATGACTATTTTTATGTGCAAAAGGTGGACATGCAATGAAAAAAATGTTATAATGATTAAAGAACATAATTATCCACAAGGAGGGTCAAAGAATGAATAATAAAGATTTTGATAAGACAATGCAATTTAATCTTAATAAGGACAACGATATGAAGCCTCGTGAAATTATTGAATATGTTTATAATGCACTTTCTGAAAAAGGCTATGATCCTGTAAATCAAATAATTGGATACATTCTTTCAGGTGACCCGACATATATAACAAGTCATAACAATGCAAGAAGTATTGTTATAAAAATGGAAAGAGACGAGTTATTGGAAGCAATGTTAAAAGAGTATTTGAAACTTGATGACAAATAGAATTTTGAGCATGGATATCGGCGAAAGTTCTGTCGGGCTTGCGGTGAGCGATCCGACCGGAACATTTGCGATACCGATTGGCACTATTAAAAGGGGATCCAAAAAAGAGGATTCCGAAAAAATAAAAAAAATTATGGAAGAAAGAAACGTGGACACATTGGTAGCGGGGATGCCGCTCGACATGGAAGGCAACAAGTCCAAACAAGCTTCCGTTGTAATGACATTTGTCAAATTTTTATATAAAGAAATTGGTGTAAAAACCGAGTTTGTGGATGAAAGATACACCACAAAGATGGCAAACGATACTCTGAAATTTTTAAATGTTAAACGCGGCAAACAAAAAGGTGCGGAAGATGCACTAGCAGCGTCATATATTCTGGAAATATATTTAAAAAAACACAATTCTTAAGCTTTTGAATAAGCTTTAGTTTTTGTGTGCAAAAAACTTTAAAGATTAAATCTAAAATTAAACGGTTAGTAAATACCGATTTATTTTAATAAAATTATAAGAAAGAGGTTATAAATATGGCGAAAAACACAAATGCTCTCAAGATAATACCTCTCGGAGGCCTTGGCGAAATAGGCAAAAACATAACTGCATACGAATATAAAGATAATATTATAGTAGTAGATTGTGGAATGACTTTTCCTGGCGATGAGATGCCGGGTATTGATATTGTAATACCTGACGTTAGTTATCTGGAGAAAAACAAAGAAAAGGTAAAAGGATTTTTTATTACTCATGGTCACGAAGACCATATCGGAGCGATTCCATATGTTGTTGACAAATTCAACGCTCCTATTTATGGAACAAAGCTCACAAATGCTTTGATAAAAAACAAAGTTAAGGAATTTAATCTTCCGGTAAAACTTCAAGATGTTGAGTACGGCGACGCAATTAGTGTCGGACCGTTTAAAGTTGAATTCATAGCTTGTAGCCACTCCATTCCGGATTCTGCAATGCTTGCCATTCATACTCCGGTTGGAACTGTTGTTCAAACAGGGGACTTTAAAATAGACTATACTCCAATAGATGGAGTAAGGACTGATTTGAATAGATTGGCGGAACTTGGAAGCAAGGGCGTTTCTTTGCTTTTATGCGATTCGACAAATGTTGAAAGACAAGGGTACACACTTTCCGAAAGCACTATCGGCGAAACTTTTAACGATCTTTTCGCAAAGGCAACGGGAAGAATTTTGGTTGCTACATTTGCATCAAACGTTCACCGTGTTCAACAAATTATTACGGCAGCTGAAAAGTATGAAAGGTTCGTTGCACTCTCAGGAAGAAGTATGCTTAATGTTGTTAACACTGCGAGAGAGTTAGGATATCTTAAAGTTAAGGAAAAAACTTTAGTGGACATAAATCAAGTTCATCAATATCCACCGAACAAAGTATGCCTTATAATGACAGGCTCACAAGGAGAGCCTATGAGTGCGCTTACAAGAATTGCATATGACATGCACAAAAAGATTAAACTTACAAATAAAGATACAGTTATCATAAGTGCAAATCCTATTCCGGGAAATGAACTTGATATTGGTGGAGTAATAAATAAGTTGATGGAAAAAGACGCTACAGTTATTTATGAAAAGCTTGCAAACATCCATGTTTCCGGTCACGCATGTCAAGAGGAATTAAAACTTATTCACAGCATTTTGAAGCCGAAATACTTTATGCCGGTTCACGGGGAAATAAGGCATCAAAAAACTCATGCAAATCTTGCACTCAGCATGGGAATGGACAAGAAAAATATATTTATACAAAAAAACGGAGACGTAATGGAGCTAACAAAGAGGTCATTTAAATGCACGGGATCTGTTCCAAACGGCTCGATTTTGGTAGACGGACTTGGCGTAGGAGATGTTGGTAATGTCGTATTAAGAGACAGAAAGCATTTATCCGAAGACGGACTCATCTGTGTAGTTCTAACGCTGTCTGAAGAAACGGGTAAAGTTATTGCAGGACCTGATATAATAAGCAGGGGATTTGTCTATGTTAAAGAGAACGAAGACATAATGGAAAGTTCTTTACAAAAGGTAAGACAGATTGTAGCAAAACTCGACCGCGACGGAATTCAAGATTGGAATTCCATGAAAACGACTATTAGAGATGAACTTAGAAAGTTTATTTTTGATAGAATAAAGAGAAATCCTATGATTCTCACAATATTTACAGAGGTGTAATTTGCACGGTAATTTGTATGAGAATGTAGCGATTTAAATTAAATTTAATAGCATCATCGAAATAAAATAAAATTATTTCGATGAAAAAATATTCAGTCAAATCTACCGTGTCACACCGAAATTTGGAGGGTAAAAAATGGCAAACAAATTTACTGACACGAAGTATTTAACGAAGGCAGCTCTGATAGCTGCAATGTATGTGGTGCTTGTGGTAATTCAAATGGTTCCTGCAGCTGCACTAACATACGGTCCGGTACAATTGAGACTTGCTGAAGGGCTTACAGTTTTACCATTTCTAGAAGCCGCTGCAGTTCCGGGTCTCTTTATAGGATGTTTGATAAGCAATATCATCCTTGTATTTCAATCCGGATTTGGTATTATTGATGTAGTATGTGGTTCTTTAGTGACTCTTTTGGCCGCATATCTCACTAAAAAGAGCAAAAATAGAATATTGGCTTTTTTTCCGCCGATACTTTTAAATGGATTCATTGTAAGTATTTGGGTAAGCTATTTCACAAATATTCCTTATTGGACTACTGTTTTGACGCTTATGGGAGGAGAAGCTATAAGCGTGGTCATATTTGGTTCAGTTATCAATTATGTCTACGAGCATTCTAAATTTTATAAAAGATTTTAGGTGGTTTGATGAACAATAAAACAAAGACAATAATCAGTTTGTTGGTGTTATTACTGATTGTCGGTGGAGGATATTATCTCTACAGAACACTTTTTGGCGGAATGTATGAACCTGTTGATATAAATGACACGTCAGAAATTCAAATTGAAATACCGAGCGGCAGTTCATTGGGCAAGGTCGCGTCAATACTTTACGATAATAATTTGATTAAAAACGGTACTTTCTTTAAGTCAAGAGTTCAAAAACTCGGAAAAGAAACCGAAATAAAAACAGGTGAATTTACACTTTCAAGGTCTATGTCGACAGATGAAATCATTGGAGTCATTACATCTGAAAAAAATGAAGATGTCGCTGAAACCAAGAAACTTGTAATACCGGAAGGTTTTGAAAGAAAACTTATAGCTGAAAGGATTGAAGAAGAAGGCTTGGGATCGAAAGAAGCATTTTTAAATGCAACAGCATCCGCAGCCGACTATGTTTCCGAGTTCCCGTGGCTTCAAAAGTTAAATGCAGATGAAAGCCTTGAAGGGTATTTATTCCCTGCAACTTACGACATTCCTGTTGGAGCAACAGAAACGGATATTGCAAAGCAAATGCTTAAAGCTTTCCAAGATAGGATGGGTGAATATTTGGAAAGAGATGACTTCAACGGTCTTTCTTTCACACAAATGATTACACTTGCATCAATTATCGAAAGAGAAATCAAGGTGGATGACGAAAGACCGCTCGCCGCAAGCGTTTTCTATAATAGAATTGCTCAAGGCATGCGTCTTCAATCATGTGCTACAGTACAATTTATTTTGGGCGAGAGGAAAGCCAAGCTAACAAATGAAGAAACTCAAATTGACTCGCCTTATAACACATATATAAACGAAGGATTGCCACCGGCACCGATTGCTTCACCGGGTATGAAGTCAATCGAAGCTGCAATAAATCCTGCTAAAACTGATTATTTGTTCTTTGTTTTGACCGGTGAAGACGGTTCACATACTTTCACATCAACTTACGAAGAGCATTTAAAGGCTAAGGAGAATATGAAGTAATGATAGAATTATTGGCACCGGCAGGTGATTTGTCCCGCATGAAAACTGCTTTCATGTATGGGGCGGATGCCTGTTACATAGGCGGAATAGAGTTCGGCTTAAGAAAAGCTGCAACAAATTTTACAAGGGACGATTTAAAGGAAGCTGTAGAATTTGCAAATAAAAATAATAAAAGAATTTATGTCACTTTAAATATAATTCCGCACGAAAACGACTTTGATGGAATGGTTGATTATATAAAGTTTTTGGATGAAATCGGGGTTCATGCAGTTATAGTTTCGGACCCGGGGGTGTTTTCGCTTGTAAAAGAAAATAGCAATCTTCAAATTCACATTTCAACTCAGGGCTCAGTGACAAATTCAAACACTATAAATTTCTGGCACAAAATGGGAGCAAGTCGTGTTGTTCTTGCGAGGGAACTTTCACTTGAGGAGATTTCAAAAATCAGAAAGAACATTGCACCGGAAATGGAGCTTGAAGCTTTTTGCCATGGGGCAATGTGTATGAGTTATTCAGGAAGATGTCTAATGAGTTCATATATGACCGGCAGAGATCCGAACAAGGGCGACTGTGCACATCCGTGTAGGTATAAATACTATTTGATGGAAGAAAAGAGGCCGGGCGAGTATTTCCCAATCGAGGAAACCGAAGGCGGAACATATATAATGAATTCAAAGGATATGAAAACAATATCTTTTGTTGAAAAGTTGATTGAAGCCGGTATTACGTCATTAAAGATTGAGGGACGTGTTAAGAGTGCGTATTATATCGCAACAGTTGTAAGAGCATACAGACGTGCGATTGACTCATATTTGAAGGATCCGGGAAATTATAAATTTGACGAATCGCTTGACAAAGAAGTTATATCAAGTTCACACAGGCCGTTTACATCGGGATTTTATTTTGGCAATCCTATGGAAGATGGACAATACAACAATAATCAGGTCGCAATTCCGAAAAGCACTTTTAAAGGTGAAGTCCACCAAGCAAAGGATGGAAGAATTTATTTCACTTTAAAGAACGGCTTAAATGAAGGCGAAATGGTTTCAGTTATGGGACCTGAAGGTGATGTGATTGTAGAAGTTAAAGATTTGAGAAATGAAGAGGACAAACATGTCGAAAGGGCAAATGTGCCGCAAACTGTTTACAGTTTTTTATATGACAAAGATGCGTCGGAAGGTTTTTATATAAGACAGGTGGAGGAGTAATGATAAAGCCGTTGATTATTGGTCTCGCCGGCGGTGCCGGTTCGGGAAAAAGTACGATTTCAGAAAAGCTAAAATCTATCAATGGTGAAAACAAAGTACAGATAATTGATCAAAATTCATTTATAAAAGATTTTTCATCTATGAGTTTTGACGAAAGGCAAAAGCTTAATTTGGAACATCCTGACAGTTTTGACTTTGATTTTTTAGTCAGAACTTTAAATGATTTGGCACTAGGAAACAGTGCTTCGATTCCTTCTTTCGATTTTGTTACACTCGAAAGAACCGATAATTTTCAAAACATAAGTCCTAAAGACATAATAATTGTTGAAGGCAGTCTCATTCTTTATGAAAAGAAGTTAAGAGATTTATTTGACATAAAAGTATTTATCGACACGGACTCGGATATTCGTCTAATAAGAAGGATTATTAGAGATACAAAGGAAAAATCTATGACGCTTGAAAAAATTATTCTCGAATATATTTCTGTGGTTAAACCGACCAACACAAACTTTGTTGAACCGACAAAAAGATTTGCCAACATCATAATTCCGGAAGGCGGAGAAAATGAGGTGGCAATAAATATTTTGAATGCAAAAATAAAGGAGACTTTTAAACACTTATGATAAAAAGAATTGATGAGTTTATTAACTCACTTGAATTATCAGGAGCTGGTGCAAAAGGCTCTTTTTATTTGAAAGAATTAAACGTGGGAAACGGAAGCATAAAAAGTGTGAACTTCAAAGTTTATGTTGAAAAAATTATTGATGGGAATAAATTTTTGATTTTAACATACAATCCGACAGGAGTGGACCTCGAAATATTAAAAGAAATTGAGGTAGACTTTGTTTATTTGGTCGATGAAAACTATAATATCGGAAGAATACCGGAATTTGAAAAGATACTCGATGAAGCCATAAGACTCAAAGCAACAGACGTTCACGTTGAACCTAAGTCAGGTTTTATGCTGATTAGATTTAGAATCGACGGCGACCTTGTTACAATTTATCAATCCAATCAAAACTGCGAAAATATTGTTAATAAAATAAAAGTAAAGTCCGGACTTGACACGATGAACAAAGAGATTCAAGAGAGTTCTTTTGAATACAAGGGCTTCATGATAAGAGTGAGTTCCGTTCCGGCACTTAATGGAGAGAAGATTGTTTTTCGTCTGCTTCAAAGAAGTGTTGAAGGCTTGGATTTGCAAACGTTAGGTTTAAGAAAAGAAATTTCGGAATTTATTTTAAACAGAGCACAAAAAGCGGGAATTCATCTTATATGCGGTCCGACAGGTTCAGGAAAAAACACAACGCTTCATGGAATTATTAAAAAGATAAATTCGGATAAAAAGAATATTATTTCAATCGAGGACCCGATTGAATATAAAAATGAAAATATAACACAGCTTGAAGTAAATAACAAGCGGGATAGGACTTTCCACAAACTATTGAGGGCGATTTTAAGGCAGGATCCGGATATTTTATATATCGGTGAAATAAGAGATGAAGAAACGGCGGAAGTTGCGTTTAGATCTGCAATCACAGGACATGTTGTTTTTTCGACACTTCATACCAAGGATATAAATTCAACTTTTGACAGAATTTTGGATTTAAATATAAATGAAAATCTTATGAAAGAAGCACTTAAAACTGTTATAAATCAAAGGCTAGTAAAAACTTTGTGCGCGGATTGCAGAAAGAAAGTCGAGGCGCCAAAATGGCTAAAAGAAAAAGGAATAAACTCTGTCTATGAAGCTGTCGGCTGTGGAAGGTGTGACAAAGGATATAAGGGAAGAATAGGGGCTTTTGAGGTAAACGTCATAGAAGATGGGGAAGTTCAAACTATAATGAATTTTGAAGATTCGCTGGTTGAACATCTAAAAAACGGCAAAATAGATTTGAAAACTTTTGAGGTTGAAAATGATTTATAAATATGTTGACAGAGTGAACGAAAAATTTAGAGGCGGGATATCAGCTGATAAAAACGGGCAAACGAAACATTATATAAAAAAGCCGATTTTTAAAACAAAGGATTCTCCGCTTAATTTGTTCAAATTGCTTCAACTCTTGACGAACGAAGGAATGAATCTCGTGGATGCGTTTGATTTGGTTTCTGAAAGCGACAATTTTAATGTTGACAGAAAGAAATCTAAGGAGATGTTAAACGAGCTCAAAAATGGAGTTCCTTTTTCGGAATCGGTTGCCAACCATTACAACGTTGATTCATTTATAATATCATTTTTAAAAATCGGCGAAGATAGCGGTGACATTTCAGAAATACTTCAAAATGTTTCAGATTATATAGAATATGAAGAAGACATCTCGACGAAAATAAAAAAAGCTCTCTACTATCCAACATTTCTTTTAGTTATGGGACTTGCACTTCTTATTTTTATATCAAAATTTGTTGCACCGGTGTTTTTGAATGTTTTGAGTGATTTCGGAACAGCACTGCCTTTTATTTCGAACATTGCATTTGGGCTTTCGAATATTTTGGCGTCATACGGACTTCAGATTTTACTCGTGCTCATTGCAATTTATCTTTCGTTTAAACTTTTGATAATAAAAAGACCTATGCTAGAGTACAATTTGAGAAAATTTATTTACAACAGAGGTTTGTCTAAAGGTCTTTATAGAGATAAGTTTCAATATTTATTTTTTAAAAAATTTAGTATCATATATAAATATCAGGGAAATTTCGAAGATTCATTGAAGTTTATTTACAATGAAGAAACGGACATTTTTATAAAAAAGACGATTGGAGACATTATTGCACAAATAAGATTCGGCGAAACAATTGCCGAAATTGAAGAATTCAATATGATTTTCTCGCCTCTTTCGCGCTCTATGCTAATCAGTTTAAATAGGGAGGAGATTGTTAGTGAAACGGCTTATAAACTCATGAAATTTTATGAAAAGAGTTACAAAAATCGCCTCGATGTACTTTTAAAGCTTATTGGACCAATTATGATAAGTTTTATAGGAATACTTGTTGCAATCATTGCTCTTGGAATAATGTTGCCGATTTTCAGCATGGGATATGTTGAATAATAAACAGAATTTGGGGTAAAATATAACTATGGTTATTATACGGAGGAATTATTAATTGAACAGATTTTTAAAGGGTTTTATTATAGGTATTATTATAATTTTGCTTGTTGGGGGAGGTTTTTATGTTTATAAAGATTACACAGATAAGCAAAAAATTAAACAGGAGGAAGAAGCTCAAAGACTAAAGCAAGAAGAACATGAAAATCTTGTTCGTGAAACATTGTCTAAAGAAGTCATTTATGACGGTATTTCAATTGGCGGTGTTGATGTTTCAGGGCTTTCAAAAAGTGATGCTGAATCGAAGCTTAGAGATAAATTTTCAGGTCTGGGTGAAAGAAAAATTGTGGTTTATATCGACGACAGCAGTGCAACAAAAACACTTGCAGAACTTGGTCTAAATCCAAACTTTGACGCTGCAATAAATAAAGCATACCAAATTGGCAGAGATGGGACCGAGGAAGAAAGATTTAATAAAATAAATTCTTTAAAGGAAAACAAAGAAAATATTGATTTAAGTTTGAATGTTGATGAGGAAAAAGTCAAGGATTTTGTCAACACAATAAGTGCAAATATGAATGTTGTTTCTACGAATTCTGACGTTACTTTTGTCGATGGAAAACTTCAGGTCGGTGAAAGCAAGAGCGGAAAAGAAGTGGACAAAGAAGAACTACTTTCACTTCTTAATGAAAATATAAAAAAAGCCATTAATGAAAACAATGATGTTTCATTTGAGACTAAAACAAAGACTATTGAACCGTCTGTAAACAAAGATGCAATAGCTCGAGTGAACGGTGTTATCGGAACATTTACATCAAATCTCGGAAGAGGCACTGCGGGAAGAAATGCAAATATTGTTCTTTCGGCAAAGAGAATTTCAAATATAGTTGTCATGCCGGGCGAAAGTGTAAGCTTCAATCAAAAAATGGGGCCTATCACAGAGGCAAACGGATACAAACAAGCAAGTACAATTCAAGGTGGCGTTTATACCGATGCACTTGGCGGTGGACTTTGCCAAACATCTACAACTTTATACAATGCTCTTGTCCGAAGCGACGTCACAATAACTGAAAGACATCCGCATTCGATTCCGGCACCATATGTTCCTTATGGAGAGGATGGAGCTGTTTGGGTAGGAGCAAAAGATTTAAAGTTTACAAACAACTTCGATTTTCCGATTGCAATTACGAGTAGCGTAAATCTTGCGAAAAATATTATAACATTTACAATTTACGGAGATAAAAGTAAAAAGAATTATACGGTTGAGATGTATTCGAAATGTATTGAAGAGATTCCTTTTGAAACGCAGGAAAAAAAGAGCGATGAGCTTTTTGTGGGCGAAACAAAAGTCGTTAAAAAAGGTAGACCGGGATATAGATATCAATCCTATAAAGTGTATAAGAACGGCGGAAAACTTATAAAAGAAGTGCCTTATATGAAAAGCTATTATCCTAAGAGTGATCAGGTAGTTCTTGTTGGTACTAAGACGAAGACACCGGATTCAAAACCGACGGATTTGAAAGACATTCCTGAGGAAGAACCAGTTGAAACAATTGATTTGTTGCAATAAAAGAGCACCTATACAGGTGCTTTTACTATTTTATTGATTTTTAAGATTCAAGATATAAATTTTACTGTCTGCATTTGTAAAATAGATGTTTTTGTTTTCAAAATCCCAAATGTTTGCTTCTTCAAGCGGACAAATATATGTGAGATTGTCGGAAGAAAGTTTATATGCACTATAATATGAGTTGATTTTATCGAAAATTTTGAAATCATCGGTTCCACTTCTATTGTAGCTAATCTCGGTCCCGCTATAAATTTTTAAAAGCAGACCGGTTGAAAGATTGTAGCTGTAAATGTCAACATTTTTTCCACTCCTAGGAATCTCGAAAAGAATTTTATCGTTGCCTACCTTTGGTAAGCGACCTTTAGAAATGAATCTTTTTCCATCTTTGTCGAGCAAGAATATATTTTCCTCACCAAATTTGTTAATCGAGCTGAATGCAATTTCCCTGCCAACAGAAAAAGAGGTAACTTCTTCATCGGATGAGTAAATTTTATTGAGAGTGTCACCTTCAAGTTTATAAATACTGTTGTCGGCGCTCACAATATAGCACTTGCTGTCATAAATTTCAAATAGCTTAACTTTGGCATCCAAATCGAGATTTAGATTTCTAATCTTTTGAAATCTGTCGATAATTGTAATTTTGTTTTCGGGATATAGAATAGCAATTTTGCCACTCGAAAAATCCATTGAGAATACGCAATTATCTGTAATACTAATGTCAAGTGTTTTACTTGTTTTATGGGGTATATTATAGATGTAGAGCTTATTGTTGGACTCATATAAAAAATTTTTGTTATCAAGACTCGAAATGAGCGAGCCATCCAAAATAGGTTGAGATACATCAAGAGAATTTACAGTTAAAAGTTCTTTGGTTTTATCATTTATAACCGCTTCGGTATATCTGATGGGACTTTTTGATTCGCTATTTGTCTCATAAAACCCGAGCTTCCAAAGAATAGAGCTGCCGTTTTTTAAAATATCTGTGTAAATCGGTGAACATGGCTCAATAAAATTTTCAGATTTTAAAATTTTAAAAGCTTCATCGCGTGTAAGCCATAGATTTATACGATCGTACTTAATGTCGACGTGGACTTTATATTCGCTGTTGTTGTAAGGGTTAAGACCCGTGAGTGTTAATATAATTAGAGGCTTTCTCACCTCGGTAGTTCTATTTTTTTTAGCATCGAGGATTACATCTATTTCAAAATTGTTCACATTAACATTTTCAACGACAATTTCATCGCAATTTGTGAGCGGCGCCAAAATACTAAGCTTGTAGTTTGAGTCGTCGATATGATTAAGTTTTGTCGTGAGCTCATTTGAATCGACATTTGTAAGATAATTTATCGAATCTACTTTATAATCAAGCGGTACATAATTTATACCGGTTTTTGGTTCATCTTTTACTAAAAATTTGCAGCCGGATAGAAAAATTATGGTTATAAAAATTAAAAAATATTTAAATTTATTCATTTAAACACCTCATTCATATTTTATAATATATGTTTAAGATATACAAGGTTAGAAAGGAAAAATATGGACTTTAAATTACATTCAAAATTTAAAATGACTGGAGACCAGCCCGAAGCTGTTGAAAAATTAGTAAATTCTATAAAATCAGGCAATAAATTTCAAACGCTAAAAGGGGTTACGGGTTCCGGAAAAACTTTCACGATGGCAAATATAATCGAAAAGACTCAGCTGCCGACACTCGTAATTGCACACAATAAAACGCTTGCGTATCAACTGTGCATGGAGCTTAGAGATTTTTTTCCGGAAAACAGTGTAGAATATTTTGTAAGTTATTATGACTATTATCAACCGGAGGCGTATGTTCCGTCAACGGACACATATATTGCAAAGGACTCCGCAATAAATGACGAGATAGATAAGCTGCGCCACTCGGCGACTGCAGCCCTTTTTGAAAGAAAAGACGTAATAATCGTGGCATCTGTTTCTTGTATTTACGGTTTAGGGGACCCGGAGGACTACATCAGCCTTATGGTTTCTTTGAGACCGGGGATGAGAAAGGACCGTGACAAGGTCATAGAGGAACTCATTGCAATTCAATATATTAGAAATGATATTAATTTTATTCGCGGTACTTTTAGAGTGCGTGGAGATGTTTTGGATATTTTCCCGGCAAGCGAGAGCGAAAACTCGATTCGGGTTGAATTTTTCGGAGACGAAATTGAAAGAATTACAGAGATAAATAGTATGACGGGAGAAATTTTAGGAGAGATGAGGCACGCTTCGATTTTCCCGGCATCTCACTTTGCTACGACCGACAGAAAAGTTAAACGTGCAATCGTTACAATAGAAGAGGAACTTGAAAGCAGACTCAAAGAGCTTCGAGATCAGGACCATCTTCTTTACGCCGAAAGACTTGAACAAAGAACGAGATATGATCTCGAAATGCTTAGAGAAATCGGATTTTGTTCGGGTATTGAAAACTACTCGAGGCACATGTCGGGAAGACGTCCGGGCTCAAGACCGTACACATTGATTGACTATTTTCCGGAAGATTTTCTAATAATTGCCGATGAATCGCATGTCACGATTCCGCAAGTCAGAGGAATGTATGCGGGCGACCGCTCGAGAAAGCAGACGCTTGTTGACTATGGCTTCAGACTGCCTTCGGCACTCGACAATAGACCGCTAAACTTTGACGAGTTCCAATCACTTATAAAACATATTTTGTTTGTCTCGGCAACACCTGGACCGTATGAACAGGAAAAGTCCGAAGCTATAGCAGAGCAAATTCTAAGACCTACGGGACTTTTGGATCCGAAGATTATAGTTCGACCTATTAAAAATCAAATCGATGATCTCTTGGAAAGAATTCGGGACAGAATTGAGAAAAAAGAAAGAGTTTTAATAACGACACTCACGAAAAAAATGGCGGAAGACTTGACGGACTATTTGGAAGAGCTCGGAATTAAGGTCAGCTATATGCACTCCGACACAGAGACAATCGACAGAATGAAGATTATAAAGGATTTAAGAACCGGAGACATCGATGTGCTAGTCGGGATTAACCTTCTTCGTGAAGGACTCGACTTGCCGGAAGTTTCACTTGTTGCAATTCTTGATGCGGACAAAGAAGGATTCCTAAGGTCCGAAACTTCGCTCATACAAACAGTAGGAAGAGCGGCAAGAAATGCAAATGGTGAAGTTGTTATGTATGCCGACAGAATAACGGATTCAATGAAAAACACAATTGAAATTACGGAAAAGAGAAGAAATATTCAAGAAGAATATAATAAAGAACACAACATCACTCCGAAATCAATTGTTAAAGATATAAGAGAAGTCATCGGAATCTTGAAAGATGACAAAAAGACACCAAAGAAAAAGGATTCGGAACTTTCGACTGAAGAACTCGAAAACATTGTACGAGAACTTAAAGCAAGAATGCTCGAAGCGGCTGAACGTTTGGATTTCGAAGCGGCAGCAAATTTCAGAGACGAAATGAAGAAGTTCCAAAATCAATTGGATAAAAAGAAAAGATAAGAGAGGTAATATGGAAGATTATATTGAAATAAGAGGGGCACACGAAAATAATCTGAAAAATATAAATATAAATATTCCGAGAAACAAGATGACTGTTATAACCGGGCTTTCGGGCTCAGGAAAGAGCAGTCTTGCTTTCGATACGATTTATGCCGAAGGGCAAAGGCGATATGTCGAAAGTTTGTCTTCATATGCAAGACAATTTCTTGGAAATATGACAAAACCGGCGGTGGAATTTATCGGAGGACTTAGTCCGGCAATCTCGATTGACCAAAAGACGACCTCGAACAATCCACGTTCAACAGTTGGCACTGTCACGGAAATTTACGATTATTTGAGACTTCTTTACGCAAGAATCGGAAAGGCACATTGCCCTAAGTGTGGAAAACTCATTGAAAAACAATCGATTGACCAAATGATCGACCGAATCATGCAACTCGAAGAAGGCACAAGGATTCGAATTTTAGCACCGATTGTAAAGGATAAAAAAGGTGAATTTAAAACGGTTCTTGAAGACATAAAACGCGATGGATATGTTAGACTTTATGTCGACGGAGAAATGTATATGATTGAGGAAGTGCCGAAGCTTCAAAAGACAAAGAAGCACACAATCGAAGTTGTAGTGGACAGACTTGTTGTAAGAGACAATATCGAAAAACGTCTTGTCGACTCTATGGAAGCAGCGCTTAAACTCACAAACGGATATGTCATTGTAAGAACCGACGATGAGGACATTCCTTTTTCGGAAAATTTTGCATGCATAGATTGCGGAATTGCAATTGAAGAAATTTCTACGCGTCTATTCTCTTTCAACAACCCGATGGGTATGTGCGATAAATGTAACGGACTCGGATTTTTCAGGCAAATCGATGAGGGTCTTGTCATTCCGAACAAAGAGCTTTCGATAAAAGAGGGCGCTATAGGTGTTTACAGTACAGACACAAACGGATACTATCTGTCGATGTTTAGAGCGATTGCAGAAAAACACGGTTTTTCGATTGAAAAGCCGATAAAGGATGCACCGAAGGAGTTTATGGACGACCTTCTTTATGGAACGGATTACAATATAAAATTTTCGGCGAAGTCCGGATTCAGCAAGGGCAGAGTTAAGACATATAATCGCCCGTGGGAAGGCGTTATAGAAAATCTACAATACAGATTTGACAACTCCACAAGTGACTATGTGCAAGAAAGCATCGGAGAATATATAGAAAATATTCCGTGTCCGAAATGTCATGGCGCAAGGTTAAATGAAAATGCACTTTCTGTTACAGTTGGCGGACTTAATATTGCGGAGCTTACGGATTTAGACGTTGGAAAAGAAATCGAATTTTTCAAAAAGCTCGAGTTAACGGAAACAGAAAATGTGATTGCGGAAGAAATTCTAAAGGAAATAAAAGAGAGACTTAGCTTTCTTAATGCGGTCGGACTTTCGTATTTAACTCTTTCGAGAATGGCGGGAACACTTTCGGGAGGGGAGAGCCAAAGAATAAGGCTTGCAACGCAAATCGGCTCAAAGCTTGTCGGCGTTACTTATGTTCTCGACGAACCGTCAATCGGACTTCATCAAAAGGACAACGAAAAGTTGATTGCAACTTTGCGGGAGCTGACAGACGTAGGAAACACAGTTATTGTTGTTGAACACGACGAAGACACAATGAGAGCGAGCGACTATCTCCTTGATATAGGTCCGGGAGCCGGGATTCACGGAGGAGAGGTGGTTGCATTCGGAACGCCGGAGGAAGTTTCGAAAAACAAAAATTCTATAACAGGCAACTATCTTTCGGGCAGAATGAAAATCGATGTGCCGAAGGAAAGGCGAAAGGAAGAAAGAGGATTCATACACATAAAAAAAGCGGCGGAGAATAATCTAAAAAATATAAATGTCGACATTCCGATTGGAGTTATGACTGCGGTTACAGGAGTTTCAGGCTCAGGAAAGTCAACGCTTGTGAATGAAATTCTCTATAAAAATCTTGCAAAAGAAATCAATCGCTCGAAAATAAAACCGGGTAAATCAGGCGGCGTGACATATGACAGCCCGCTCGACAAAGTTGTTGTCATCGACCAAAGTCCAATCGGACGAACACCGCGCTCAAACCCTGCAACATACACAGGTGTGTTTGACGGGATAAGAGATATTTTCGCGATGACTCCAGCTGCAAAAGCTAAGGGTTACCAAAAGGGCAGATTTAGTTTCAACGTCAAAGGCGGAAGATGCGAAGCATGTAAGGGTGACGGAATAATAAAAGTTGAAATGCACTTTCTTCCTGACGTTTATGTGCCGTGCGAAGTTTGTAAGGGCGAAAGATATAATCGTGAAACGCTTGCAATCACATACAAAGGGAAAAACATTTCCGATGTGTTAGATATGAACGTGAGCGAAGCGTGCGAATTTTTTGAAAACCATCAGACGATTTCACGAAAACTTGAAACACTGAATGATGTTGGACTCGGATATATAAAACTTGGTCAATCGAGTACACAGCTTTCGGGCGGTGAGGCACAACGTGTAAAACTTGCAACTGAACTTTCGAAGCGCGCAACCGGGAAAACAATTTATATACTCGATGAGCCGACGACAGGTCTTCATAGTGAAGATGTCAGAAAATTGATTCAAGTGCTTCAAAGACTCTGCGAAGGTGGAAACACAGTTGTCGTAATCGAGCATAATTTAGACGTGATAAAATCTTGCGACTACATTGTGGACCTCGGTCCCGACGGAGGAGACGGCGGCGGTGAAGTCGTTGCAACCGGGACGCCTGAAGAAGTTGCCAAAGTGAAAAAGAGTTATACCGGACAATTTTTAAAGAAAATTTTAAAGAAAAAGTAGGGATAAAATGGATAAAAAAGGCGATAAATACAAAGGCTCGTTGATATTGTGGATTACAGGCGAAATAGTCCTCTTTCTGACAATTTTGGGACTTATAAAAAAAGAAAAAGACGATGAGAAATAAAAAATGTAAAAATTTTGTGAAATACTATAAAAAATTTGCAATTTAAAACAAAAACAGCTATTGATAAATCAATAGCTGTTTTTTATTGGTTAGGACCGTCTTCTATAAGGTCACTTCGGACATCAGGAAGACTCCATCTATATTTCATTGAGAGCAGACGAACAACAATTACGACTATGACACCCAAGAGGTATGCATAGTGCCTAAAATATTGTCTGGAAATGATGAATGCGACTGCGCCGAGAAGAGATGCCATTGCGTAGATTGTATTTTTCGTAAATATAATCGGAATTGCACCTGCACATAGGTCTCTCACAACTCCTCCTCCGCATCCCGTTACCATTCCGACGAATATCAGAAGATATCTGTTGCTGCCGTATGCCATTTTCCATGCAAGGTTCACACCACTCATCGTAAATATGCCAAGTCCAATTGCGTCAAGCACGGAGATTATTTTTACATAAGTTAGAAGAAAATTCATATTAAGAAATTTCTTTTTGTCAATGAGTTTGTATATTATTATGACTGCAGTAGCAGACACGACTGAAACGGTTGTGTAAATTGTTTGAAGAAATGCTATCGGCGGATTTATTCCAAGAACTAAGTCTCTGAAAATCCCGCCTCCGACAGCGGTTATAATTGAAAGAACTATGATTCCAAAAACGTCCATGCCTTTTCTTATTGCAATCATCGCACCGGATGATGCGAACGCCACAGTTCCGATAAGTTCGAGAATATAATAAAATTTTTCGAAGTTCATTGTGCCCTCCTTTATTGGTAAAATAGGCAGTTTATAGTTCGTATGCGATTTCGTTTGGTTATATATTATATTATGTATTTTCAAAATGTCAATGATTCTGAATATGTTTATGGCAAAAATATGCAAATATTTACCTCAAATGTAAAAGTTTAAAGTTTATGCGGCAATCTTTGTATTAAAAATTGGGTTTAAATCTAAAAATCCAAACCCAATTAAAATATTTATTCTTTCCATGTTTCTTCCATATCTGAGACAATTTTAAAGAAATCTTCGCCAGGACGTATGATGTGTCTAATCCATTCTTTTTTTATTTGCCAAAGGTTTGCCTGCACAACAAATTCGGAACGGTCGGTAATTTCAAAAATTCTTTTCCAACTTTCGGTGATTTCTTTTTTTATGTCGTCAAATGCACCGATGTATTTTTTGCTGAAGAGGTCGAAAGTGTGCTCAATTCTATTTTCTTCGAGTAATTTTTTAAATCGTTTATCATCATCTTCGCCAATCGGAATATAGAGATTATTTAAAACATAGTCCCATTTAGCACCGTCAAAATAGATGACTTGATCTTTCGGCACTGTTAGAGCGTAAACAATTTCTTTGTCAATAGGTTTCAAACAGTTGTTTTTCGAAACGCTGCACCAAATTGGATAGTTTATTCCGGAAGGGCGTGGCACTTTTTTCTCAGCCATTTCAACAAATAAATCGTATTTTTCCAAAAAGAAATCTGAAATATCCCGCATGTGAAGTTCAACGTAAAGCTTTTTGTTCCTTACGACGCCTTCGCGCTCAAGCTCGTACAGACTGTTTTCGTGTTGCCTCGTGTACAAGTTTACATATTCGGTCATTATTCTTTATCCAATACTTTTTTCGCATATGGACAAACAGGTATTATTTTCTTTTTATGAAAATCTGCGTAAGACTTTGCTTCAAGCACAAGCTCTTTTGCGATGCCACGATTTCTGTGCGACTCTTCGACAAAAACTTCCAAAATCGAAAAACTGTCGGCGTCTTCTTTAAAAACGAGTTTTGCAATTGGATTTTTTTCGTCGCCAATAAAAAACATTTCGTCGTTGTCGTCGATGAGCATTCCGTTTCTGCTGAAATAAGGTTTTGCATTTTCGACTAAGTAATCAAATATTTCTGGGCTAAACTCTTTTATAGGGCTCATTCTTTTCATGAGCTGCGACCATTTTACATGGAATTCATTCCAAGTACCGCCGTTGTTAAAAATATTATTTATAATTGGTTGCGAGCGATCCATTGCGTTTGCAAATTTTGCTTCAGGAGTTTCGATTGCATCAAACTCGTGCCAAAGCTCTCTTAGATATTCGCCGTCTTCGCCAAGTTCGGAGAAAACTTTTATGGAAGCTTGTTCTTCGCGATCTTTTTTTGTTTTGTTTCCTTCGACGTCATATGCAAAAGTGTCTCCCGCATAAATTTCAACAAGGTCGTGGACAAGGAGCATGAGCATTGTCTTTTCCAAGTTTATATTTTTTGCATAATCTCTGAATATATACGCCATTAGAGCGATTGAGAAAGAATGTTCCGCATCGGTTTCACGTCTGTCGACACCGATTATTTTCGTTCGCCTGTCAATTTGTTTCATTTTATCTATCAATACAGTGAAGTTAATTTTTTCGTTTAAAGTGCTCATATTTACCTCCAATTTATTCGATATTTATTTTATACCCATAATTGTAATAAATTACAAAATGTGGTATAATTCAAGTTAGTGATTAAGAAAGGAGGGGCAAGATGAATTTTGATGAGATACGCCCATGTTGGCTTGAGATAAATTTGGATAATCTTAAACACAACATACATACTATTAAGGAAAGTGTAAAACCGGGTAGCGAAATTATGGCAGTTATTAAGGCAAATGCTTATAACCACGATGCAGTCACAGTTGCTCGAGAATTAAATACACTTGGAGTTCATAGATTTTGTGTTTCAATTTTATCAGAAGGACTTGAGCTAAGGAAAGCCGGAATCACAGATCCAATACTTCTTTTAAATTATATCAGGGATTCGGAAATTAAAGGTGCTATTGAAAACAATTTGGACATGACTGTATATGATTATGAACAGGCAAAGCTTATAGATGAATGTGCGGCAGAATTAAATAAAAAAGCAAAAATTCACATAAAAGTTGATACTGGAATGAGTAGAATCGGTTTTTTACCGGGAACGGTTGCATTTGAAAGAATTTTAAAAATTCTTGAAATGAAGAATATCATTTGCGAAGGCATTTTCAGCCATTTTGCAACTGCAGACGTTCCAAATGACCAAGGAAACACGAGAAAGCAGTACGAAATTTTTGATTCATTTGTAAACAGCATAGAATCTGCAAGCGGTAAAAAATTAAAAAGGCACATTTCAAATTCGGGTGCTATTATCGACTATCCGGAATATGATTTGGATTATGTGAGACCGGGCATTATTATGTACGGCTATTTGCCTGACCCGGACATTCCACACAAGATGGATTTGAGACCGCTTATGACTTTGAAAGCTCTAATAAGTAACTTGAAAGTTCTTCCTGAAGGAAGTGGCATAAGCTATGGGCATTCTTATGTGACTAGAAGAATTACAAAGGTCGCAACAATTCCACTTGGATATGCCGACGGCATTTCAAGGCTTTTGTCGAACAAGCTCATGGTCACGGTGAACGACATGAAAGCACCGTCCATCGGCTCGATTTGCATGGATCAATTTATGGTTGATGTTACGGATATCGACGATGTAAAGATTGGTGATGAAGTTGTTATTTTCGGTCACGGTAAAAATGACACCGACTTAACTGACATGGCAAAGATGATGGGAACAATTCACTACGAAGTTATGTGCTTGATTTCTCGCAGAATACCTCGAGTATATATCAAAGACGGCGAAATCTCTCAAATAATCAACTATTTATAATGAATAAAAACAATGATTTAGCAAATAAAAAAGAATCTTTTGGAGATGCCAATCGTGCGGAGAATACAAATAAAAATTCTAATTCTCCAGTGGGCATGCACTCGAATCCGTCTATAAAGTTTAAGAAAAACGGCGACGGTCAGAGCGATAACAAGAGTCCATTTTCAAAAAAGGAAAATCAAAAGGATGATAAGTCTATTTCAAGAGGCGATCTTCTTTATGCAGATTTATCTCCGGTAATAGGAAGCGAACAGGGCGGAGTTAGACCTGTCCTTATCGTTCAAAACGACGTTGGAAACAAGTTTTCACCGACTACGATTGTTGCAGCGATAACGTCTGTAAAAAACAAGACGAATCTTCCAACACATGTGAAAGTCGGGGACAAGAACTGTGGTCTGCCGAAAGAATCAGTAATTTTGTTGGAGCAAGTAAGAACAATAGATAAAAAGAGGCTTAAGGATAAAATAGGGCGACTTCCGGACGATTTATTGAAAAAGATTGACGAAGCTCTAAGAATAAGTTTGAGTTTGGAGGCAAAATGAACGAAAACGCAATTGACTTAATTAAAGAAACGTTGAAGTTTGAAAGCGTGGATGAATTTGAGTCGAGATATACAAATCCGGTTCATAAATATGTAGAAGAGGATGGAAGGGCGATTGCTCATCTCGGATGTGATAAGAGATGTCTTGTTTCACCTGAGGGTGAAATTAATGGCGGTTTTATGCTCGACAATGCAGTTGCCGAAGAAAAAAGAAAGCAAGGAATTTTTACGGCACTTTATAAGGAATTTGAAAAGGAAAACGGGGACATCGATTTGTTCTACGGCTTTCCGCTTCAATATGAACTTTTGAATTTGGTCGATAAACAAGATTATTCAATCGTTGGCGAAGTGCAGGTGTTTGCAAAGATTTTAAATTCTTCTGACATCATGCAGGGGCATTCCATTCTTGGCAGCGTTGTTTCTTTTATTAATAAAATTCGCGATAAACGTTCGAAGACACTTGACATATCAGGAGTGGAAGTATCTGAGACAAAAAATTTAGGGGACATAGAAAATTTAGGAGACAAAACAATTTCTAGCGGAAAAATTTATACAAAAAGGACGACAGATTTTCTTTCCAAAAGACTCAAGCATTGGGGAGATTGTGAAATTTTGGTCGCAAAAACGAGTGGCGAGTTTTCCGGATATTTAATATATAGATTCATTGAAAGAAATGATATAAAATATTATATGACAATGGATATTTTTGCTAAAGACGAAGTTTCATTTGAGGCGTTAATTTCAAAACTCGTCGAAATTGGCAGGGAAAGAGAAGTTTCGCTGGTTGGCATTTGGCAAAACTCGGTATATAGTACATCTCTAAAAAGATTGGGATTCAGTTTTGCAAGAAGCTCAATACCGTTTGTTGCAAAGAAAAGAAATGTCGACTTTGACATAAAGAATATAAACAATTGGTACTTACAACCTATAGAGGGGGAAATCTATTAATGAAGGTGTTTCATCTCATCAGCGGTGGCGATACCGGTGGTGCAAAAACTCATATTATGGCTCTTTTAAGTGCACTTAAAGAAGAAATCGATGTGACTTTAGGTGTATTTATTGATGATGTTTTTTTGGATGAAGCCAAGTCTTTGGGAATTTCTACCAAACTTTTTTTACAAAAATCCAGATTCGATTTATCGGTTATCGATAAATTGGCGGAATTTATTAAGGAACAAAACATTGAATTAGTCCATTGCCATGGAGCAAGGGCTAATTTTATTGCGTTTTTTTTGAGAAAAAAAGTTGACGTTCCATTTATTACGACTGTGCATTCGGACTATAGACTCGATTTTAAAGGCGTGTTTTATAAACAACTTATCTTTAAGAATCTGAACTATTTAGCACTAAAAAAATTTAAAAACTTTATTGCCGTATCGGATAATTTTAAGAATATGCTTCTTGAGAGAGGATTTACAGACAAGAACATCGACGTTGTTTACAATGGAATCGATTTGAATAAGGTAGAGAAATGTGTTTCAAACGAAGAATTTTGTAAAAGATACAATCTCGATCCGAACAGTTTTAAAATTGGAATTTTAGCGCGTCTTGACGAAGTGAAGGACCACAAGACTTTTTTGAGAGGTGCTGCTGAATTTTTGAAAGTTGAAAACGCGGATTTTCTTATAGGTGGCGACGGCGGACATAAAGAGGAACTTGTAGTACTCACAAAAGAACTGGGGATTGAAAAGAATGTACATTTCTTGGGCGAAATAAAAGATCCTTTTTCATTTTTAGATGCAATTAAGATAAATACACTTACATCGCTATCGGAAAGCTTTCCATACGTAATTTTGGAGGGCGGAAAACTTAAGAAACCGATGGTTGCAAGTGCGGTTGGCGGTATTCCAAGTATTATAAAAGATGATTTTTCGGGATACACTTTTAAAAGCGGCGACTATAAAGATTTTGCAAAAAAATTAATCAAGCTCAAACAAGATGAAGCTCTTCGAATAAAAATGGGGGAAAATCTTAATGAGCTTATAAAAGAAAAATACAGTGCCATAAGTATGGCAAAAACACATATAAAAATATATAAACGCGCAATTCTTGACAAGACAATTTTATTTTCAGGCTTTTACGGTTTCGACAATCAAGGAGACGATGCAATTTTGGAAGCTATCACATCCGAGATAAAATCCATAAATCCATATTTGAAGCTAAAAGTTTTAAGCAATAACCCGACAAAAACAAGTGAGGTTTACGATCTTTTAAGCGTCTACAGATTTAGTCTTCCAAAACTTATAAAGGCGATGAAATCCTCAGAAATGCTTGTGAGCGGAGGAGGGAGCCTTTTGCAGGATATAACAAGTTCGAGAAGCTTGTGGTATTATCTTTTTGTGATTGCGCTCAGTAAGCGTTTTAAAAAGAAGACAGTTATTTATGCAAACGGAGTGGGACCGATAAATAAAAAGTTCAATAGATATTTGACTAAAAATACTTTGAAAAATGTGGATTATATTTCGCTTCGTGATGAAGATTCGTTTAAATACCTTGTGAATATAGGATTAAAAGAAGAGGATATGAAACTTCGTTCTGATCCGGTATTTTTATTGAAACCGGATATGGATGAAGCGAGAGTTATCTTAAACAAAATCGGGCTTGAAGGTGACTTTATGGTTTTAAATCTCAGACCTTGGGCTAAGGAAGATGAATTTATCGAAAAGATTTCGGTAGCAATGAAGAGGTTTATGGACGACGGACATAAAGTTCTACTTCTCCCAATGCACCTCTCAAAAGACACGGATGTTTTAAAGAAACTCGAGTCAAAGCTTAGCCACGAAAATCTTTACGCATACTACGATGAGATGAGTGTTAGAACTCTTATGGGAATTATTTCGGCGGCAAAGGAAGTTGTTTCGATGAGACTACATGGACTTATATATTCGGTTGCGGTTGAAACAAAACCGTTTGCATTAAGCTATGACCCAAAAGTTGATGGGTTTATGAAAGATATAGGGTCGAAGTATATTGTCGATATAAATAATTTCACAGTAGATGATTTATATGAAAGAATTGATGCATTTGAAAAAGATGGCGAATATCTTGAAAATATAAGCAAAGACGAGAGAAAGAGACAGTCGCTTGCAAGGCAAAATGCGGAGGAAGTTTTGGAAATTTTGGGTGATTTTGATGAATAAAGTGAATGTTTTAAATATAAAGTTTTCAGATATATCGGATGCGGAACTTTTGGATATTTTGGAAAATGCATTTATGAGTGAGTCGAATCTGAGAATTGTGACACCAAATCCGGAAATAGTAATGGCGGCGAACAAAAGTGACAGTTTGAGGAATATGATAAATAATTCCTCACTTGTTTTGAAAGATGGAATCGGAATAAAAATTGCCGAGAAACTTAAGGGCGTGAATGGAGAAAAGCGACAAACTGGAATTGAAGCGCTTGAAAGACTTCTTAAAATAGCTGACGACAATTGTTATTCAGTTTATTTTGTCGGTGCTAAGGATGAGATTCTTCAAAAGGCAATTATCAATATTAAGGATAAATTTCCGAATATTGTTGTTAAAGGCCAACATAATGGGTATTTTAAAGATGGGTCTTCTGAAGAGAATCAAATTTTAAAAAACATAGAAGAGACGAAACCGGATTTATTGATTGCGGCAATGGGTTTTCCAAAGCAGGAAATATTCCTTACAAAAACTCAAGTGCCGAAGGTTTCAATTGCTTGCGGCGGCAGTCTTGACGTCATGAGCGGAGAGGTTAAAAGAGCACCGCGTTGGATGCAAAAGGTGGGGCTTGAATGGTTTTATAGGTTGGTAAAAGACCCGGGTAGAATTAAAAGACAAGTTGTTATACCTGTGTTTTTATGGAAAATAGTTTTTACTAAAAATAGTTGTTTTATGGAGGAAAATAATGATTGATAACAAGACTATTAGTTCACTAAGAATGCTATCGGTTGATATGATTGAGAAGGCAAAGTCGGGGCACCCGGGTTTACCGCTCGGTTCAGCACCAATGCTCTACACACTTTATAAGGATTTTTTGAATTTTAATCCCGAAAAGCCGAAGTGGATTAACAGAGACAGATTTGTACTTAGTGCAGGTCATGGAAGTGCTATACTTTACAGTTTATTAAATTTATTCGGATTTGATGTAAGCATTGACGATATTAAGAATTTTAGACAATGGGGATCAAAAACTCCAGGACATCCTGAGTATGGAGACACTGATGGGGTTGATGCAACAACAGGACCTTTAGGACAAGGGATTACAATGGCTGTTGGAATGGCACTCGCTGAGGCACACATGAGATCACATTTCACTGTTGACGGTTGGTCACCGGTGGATCACTACACTTATGCTCTTGTAGGAGACGGATGTCTCATGGAAGGCATTTCACACGAAGCTGCAAGTTTTGCGGGTAGTTCTAAACTTGGAAGACTTATAGTTTTATACGATTCAAACAATATTTCAATCGAAGGAAATACGGACATCACATTCCACGATGACACATTGAAGAGATTTGAAGCTTATGGATGGCACACTCAAAGAGTCGAAGATGGAAATGATATTGAAAAAATAAAAGAAGCGATTGAAAATGCAAAGAAAGACGAACGTCCATCAATTATTGAAGTTAAAACTGTTATCGGATTCGGTGCAGGAAGCGTGGAAGGCTCTGAAAAGTCTCATGGAGCACCAATAGGCGAAGATAATAGAAAAGCGTTGGTTGAAAAAATTAAATGGAATGAAACAGAAGAGTTTACAGTGCCGGAAGACGTCAAAGAGAATGCAGCAAAAATCGTAGAAGAAAAGAAAAAAATCTATGTTGAATACAAGAAAAAGCTTCAAGAATATGAAAGTAAAAATCCTGAAAAATATAGAGAATATATTGATTGGATTCACTTCAAACATGAAGCAGATTTATCAAAACTACTAGATTCTAAGGAAAAAGATGCAACAAGAAGTGCGAGCGGTGCAGCTTTACAAGAGGTTGCAAAAGCTATTCCAAATATGATAGGAGGTTCGGCAGACTTGGGTCCGTCGAACAACAGTCAAATAAAAGATAGCGGATTTATAAGTTCCAGCGATTACAATGAAAGAAATATACACTTCGGCGTAAGAGAGTTTGCGATGGCTGCAATCTCAAACGGAATTGCTCTTCATGGAGGCCTTAAACCGTTCTGTGCAACGTTCTTTGTTTTCAGCGATTATATGAAGCCGGCAATGAGGCTTGCAGCACTGATGAACCTTCCGGTCACATATATTTTGACACACGACTCAATAGGGGTTGGAGAAGACGGCCCTACACATGAACCGATTGAACACTTGGCAATGCTTAGAAGTTTGCCGAATTTTTCGGTTATAAGGCCTGCGGATTTTAATGAAACTGTACATGCATGGGAAGTTGCACAAAAGGCAACAAAGCCGACAGCTCTTATTTTATCGAGACAAAAGTTGGAAACTTTAAAAATGGAAAGCGAAAACTTAAAATATGGTGCATATATTGCTAAAACAGAAAAAGATAAACTTGATCTTGTTGTAGTTGCAACCGGCTCGGAAGTTGGAGTTACAATGGAAGCTTCTAAGATTCTTGAAGACAAAGGATATGGAGTTCGTGTTGTATCAATGCCTTCGTGGGATTTATTTGATGAACAGGACAAAGAATATAGAGAAAGTGTTTTACCGTGTGGCGTAAAGACAGCTTCAGTTGAAGCTCTTTCAACATTCGGATGGGATAAATATACAAAAGGTGGACTCAAGATAGGCCTCGACAGATTTGGAGCAAGTGCACCGGGCTCAGAACTTTTTGAGCATTTCGGATTTACTCCTGAAAAAATTGCAGACAAATTGGAGTCATTTATAAAAGAAAATTAATTTAATAAGGGACTATGGAGGTTAAAATGAACAGACGAGAACGACTTGAAAAGTTAAGAAGTCTTATGGAAAGAGAGGGTATTGATTATTTTGTAATACCTACTTCAGATCCGCATATGAGCGAATATGTTTTGGACAGATATAAGTCCAGAGTATATATGACGGGTTTTACAGGTAGTGCCGGATTTGTTGTTGTTACTCAAGACGAAGCACTTCTTTGGGCAGACGGAAGATATCATGTACAAGCGGAAAAACAAATAGAAGGTTCTGATTTCAAACTTATGAAATGGGGACTTGAAGGTGTTGATTTCTATGACGAATGGTTGAAAAAGAATGTAAAACCGGGAGAGACAGTTGGCTTTAATGGTGATATCACACCATATTCAATGTATCAAAAACTTGTTAAAAAGTTGGGTGATAAAATAAATTTCAAATTTGAGAAAGATTTGATAGGGGAGTTTTGGGAAGATAGACCGCCACTTCCATCAGGTAAAGCATTTATTTTGGATGAAGAATATACCGGTGAAAATCCAACAAAAAGACTCGGGATTATTCGTGAAAAAATGGAAGAAAAGGGTGCAACTCATTTATTCTTGGCAACTCTTGATGATATCGCATACACTCTTAATATAAGAGGTAGAGATGACCTTTATACTCCGATTGTTGTAAGCTATCTTTTGATTGATTCTCACAATGCCACACTTTTTGTTGATGAAAATAAAATTGACGTGAGCGTTAAGGGATATCTTCAAAAGAATGGTGTAAAAATCGCACCGTATGAAAGTGTTAATGACGAACTTGTTGCTCTTGATAAAAATGATGCATGTTATATTTCCGGTGACAAGATTAATGCACTTCAATACAAGCTTATATCTGAAAATACGAAAGTAATTGATGAAATGCTTCCTACAACAATGATGAAGGCTATCAAAAACGATACTGAAGTTGAAAATGAAAGACTTGCACATATCATTGATGGAGCTGCTGTCAGCCGTTATCTTTGTTGGATAAAGGCAAATGCGGGAAAGATAGAATTGAATGAATTTGAAGCGGAAGAAAAACTCCACGAAATAAGAGCAGAACATGAAAGTTTTATAAGTGAATCATTTAAGACTATTTCCGCATATAAGTCAAATGCAGCTATGGCACACTATAGTGCATCAAACGAAAACAACTCTGAAATAAAGGCGGAAGGACTTTATCTTGTAGACTCAGGTGGACAATATTACGAAGGTACAACCGATATCACAAGAACTGTGACACTTGGAAACCCAACCGCGGAAGAAATCAGAGATTATACTTTGACATTAAAAGGACATATTAATTTATTTTTGACAAAGTTCTTGAAGGGAACTTGCGGATGTCATCTTGATGTAATGGCAAGAAGTGCAATGTGGAAAGAAGGAATCGATTTTAAACATGGCACGGGTCATGGCGTAGGGTATTGTCTTGGCGTTCACGAAGGACCGATGTCGATTTCGAAAGCTATTATAAATGTTCCACTTCAACCTGGAATGGTTATTTCAAATGAACCTGGAATTTATAGAGAAGGCAAACACGGAATTAGAATTGAAAATCTTGTAACGGTTACAGAATATAAGACCACACAATTCGGCCAATTCTTCGGATTTATGAATCTTACACTTTGTCCGTATGAAAGAGAACTGATTGATGTTTCACTTTTGAGCGATGAAGAGCTTGAATATATAAATGAATATCACAAAAAAGTTTTTGAAAACACACAAAGTCATATGAAAACTGAAGAAGAAAAAGCATGGCTTAAAAAAGCAACTGCAGAAATTAAAAGATAAAGGGAGCGTAAGCTCTCTTTTTTTGTATATGAGTACATTTATGGAATCAAAACACAATATGTGGTATAATGTATTAGAGGTGTTAGAGTGTTTAATATAAGAGAAGAGCTACAAAAACTACCAGCAAAACCGGGAGTTTACATAATGAAAGATGATAAAGACAATGTTATCTATGTTGGAAAGGCAAAGATTTTAAAAAATCGTGTCCGATCATATTTCAATAAAACTCAAAAGTCACCGAAAGTTTCTGCGATGGTAAGTCATATAAAGAGCTTTGAATATATTATCGTCGACAATGAAGTAGAAAGTTTGGTGCTTGAAAGTAATTTAATAAAGAGCTACGCCCCGAAGTACAACATTTTACTTAGAGATGACAAGCAATATCCATATATAAAACTTACGAACGAACCGTTTCCAAGACTTATAAAATCGAGGGAGTTAAAGAAAGACGGCGGAAGTTATTTCGGACCTTTTCCGAATGTTCTGGCTGTTAATAATGTTCTTACTTTTTGGGAAGACGAGTATCGACTTAGGACTACAAAGAGATATTTGGACAGAGTTTATAAGCCGTGTCTAAATTTTTATATCGATAAATGCGATGCACCTTGCATGGGCAACATGAGCGAAGAAGATTATATGAAAAAACTCGTTGAACCGATAGATTTCTTGAAGGGAAAAAATGAGCTAACAGTTGAAAGAGTTCGTGATAAGATGCTATTTTATGCTGAAAATATGGAGTACGAAAAAGCTGCAGAAATGAAAAGCCTTATTGAGGATTTAAATTCTCTAAAAGAGGATCAAAAGATTACAAAGCCGCTTGGCGATTCGATTGACTATGTCGCATATGCAAAGAGCGAGGATATTTTTCTTGTTGAAGTGTTTTTTAAACGCGATGGTAAAACAATCGGTAGGGACAGTTTTGTGCTTTCAAACGATGAAGAAGACGAGCACGAGATGATGGAAGAATTTATTAAGCAGTACTATCTTGGAATATCAAATCCGCCGTCGGAGCTTGTGCTTGAGGTGGAACCGACAAATCTCGACAGTTTACAAAAAGCGATAAGGCAAAAAGGAATTTTAAACACTACTATCAGTGTGCCTAAACGAGGCGAAAAGCGTGACACAATTATGATGGTTAAGAAAAACGCACTTGAAGATTTGGCAAAACACAGGGCGAGAATTCTTCAAAAGACAAAGACAAATGTGATTGCACTTACAGAACTTGCGCAGATTATCGGAACGGGAGAATACCCGGAAAGGATTGAATCATTCGACATTTCACACATTCAAGGAACCGATGCTGTCGGCGGAATGGTAGTATTTAGTGATGGTAATCATAACAGAAATGACTATAGAAGGTTTAAAATAAAAGAAGCGGACACAAGAAATGATTTGGACTGCATGAAAGAAGTTTTGACCAGAAGATATAAGAGAATGCTTGATGGCTCAAAAGGTTTTTCAAAGGCACCGAATTTAATTTTGATGGATGGCGGCAAGACTCAAGTCGGAATAGCTACAAAAGTTTTAGATGATTTGGGAATAGATATACCGGTCATGGGAATGGTCAAAGACGATTCTCACACAACAAACAAGCTTTTATACAACAATGAATTTTATGCTCTCAAGGATAGCAGAGAACTTTTCACATTCATAAGTAATGTTCAAAATGAGGTTCACAGATTTGCTATAAGTTATCATAAAAGTCTGCGAGGTAAAACGATGATAAAAAGTAGGCTTGACGGCATAAAAGGAATTGGACCTAAGAGAAAAGAAGCACTTATGAAAGAGTACGGCTCGATTGAAAAGATAAAGAAGGCTTCCATAGAAGATCTTGTAAAAGTGCAGGGGATGAATAGAAAATCCGCCGAGTCCGTGAAAGAAGAATTGAAAAAGTATGAAATAGATTAACATACTTTAAAATGTTTTTATGTAATACCGAATCTTGTTTTTGTTTATAGGCAAACTCTATAAGCACGAGGTTTGGTATTAAAAAAATCTATTAAAGATTCTTAGCCAATAATAGCTAAAAACTTTGACATTAGTTTTTAGTTGTTATATAATAGTATGTGGAAAATAATTTTAACCACATGATGACAACTTTTTAGGAGGTAATTATGTCAAAAGTATTTAAGACGATGGACGGTAATACCGCCGCTGCTCACGTAAGCTATGCGTTTACAGAAGTTGCTGCAATTTATCCGATTACTCCATCTTCAAACATGGCTGAAGCTGTAGACCAATGGGCTTCAGAAGGAAGACTGAATTTATTCGGTCAAAAAGTATTAGTTAAAGAACTTCAATCTGAAGGCGGTGCTTCAGGTGCAGTTCACGGTTCACTTCAAGCTGGTGCTCTTACAACTACATACACGGCTAGTCAGGGTTTATTACTCATGATTCCAAATATGTACAAAATCGCAGGGGAACTTCTACCGGCTGTATTCCACGTATCAGCTAGATCTTTAGCAAGCCACGCATTATCAATTTTCGGCGACCATTCAGACGTTATGGCTGCAAGAAACACAGGATTTGCAATGCTAGCAAGTGGTTCAGTTCAAGAAGTTATGGACTTGGCAAGTGTTGCTCACTTAGCAACAATCAAGGGCCGTGTACCATTTGTACACTTCTTCGACGGATTTAGAACTTCACACGAAATTCAAAAAGTCGAAGTTATGGATTATGAAGAATTAAGATCTCTTATTGACTACAAAGCATTAAATGAATTCAGAATGAGATCATTAAATCCTGAAAGACCTGTGACACGCGGTACTGCAGAAAACGGAGATATCTACTTCCAAGCTGCTGAAGCTTCAAATAAATATTATGAAGATATCGTTGGAATCGTTGCAGATTACATGAAAGAAATTTCAAGAATCACAGGCCGTGAATATAAACCATTCGATTACTACGGAGATCCGGATGCAGAAAGAATTATCGTTGCAATGGGATCAGTTACAGATACAATTGAAGAAACAGTAGACTACTTGAGAGACAAAGGCGAAAAAGTCGGTGTTATTAAAGTTAGACTTTACAGACCGTTCTCAAAAGAATATTTCTTCAACGTTCTTCCAAAATCTGTTAAGAAAATTGCTGTTCTTGACAGAACAAAGGAAAAGGGCGCAACTGCAGAACCTCTACACTTAGATGTTCTACAAATTTTCTACAGAAATGAACAACAACCTATCATCGTTGGCGGACGTTACGGATTGTCATCAAAAGACACAACTCCTACAATGATTAAGGCTGTATTCGACAATCTAAAACAAGATGAACCAAAAGATATGTTCACAGTAGGTATCGTTGACGACGTCACACATCATTCACTTGAATTGGGTGAAACAATCAACACAGAACCTGAAGGAACAATCAGATGTAAATTCTGGGGATTCGGTTCAGACGGAACAGTCGGTGCTAACAAATCAGCTATCAAGATTATCGGAGATGACAGTGATTTATATGCACAAGGTTATTTCGCATACGACTCAAAGAAATCAGGCGGTGTAACAACATCACACTTAAGATTTGGTAAAAAACCTATCAAATCAACTTACTTGATTACACACCCTGACTTTGTATCATGCTCAAAACAAGCATATGTTCACAACTATGACTTGCTCGAAGGCTTAAAAGACGGCGGCACATTCCTTCTCAACTGTCTATGGGATGACGATGAATTGGAAGAAAACCTACCAAACAGCCTAAAGAAATATATCGCTGATCACAACATTGACTTCTATACAATCAATGCAACAAAGATTGCTGCAGAAATCGGATTGGGCGGAAGAACAAACATGATCATGCAAGCTGCATTCTTCAAATTGTCACAAGTTCTACCACTCGATGAAGCTATCAAAGACTTGAAAGACCAAATCGTAAAGAACTACGGCAGAAAAGGTGAAAAGGTTGTTAACATGAACTATGAAGCTGTTGATCAAGGTGTTAACGCACTTCATAAGATTGAAATTCCTGAAAGCTGGAAGAGCCTCAAAGTTGTAGACGAAAAGGTTGACGAATCACGTCCTGAATTCGTAAGAAAGATAGCTGACGTTATGAACAAGATGAAAGGTGACACACTCCCTGTTTCAGCTTTCACAGGAAAATACGCAGACGGTACTTTCGAAAACGGAACTTCAGCATATGAAAAACGTGCAATCGCAGTTAATGTTCCACACTGGAACAAAGAAAACTGCATCCAATGTAACCAATGTTCATATGTATGTCCGCACGCATGTATTAGACCGATGCTTGTTAGCGAAGAAGAACAAAAGAATATGCCTGAAACATTTGAAACACTTAAAGCAAATGGTAAAGGATTGGATATTTATCAATACAGAATCCAAGTTTCAGTTCTAGACTGTACAGGATGCGGAAACTGCGCAGACACATGTCCTGCAAAAGTTAAAGCTCTTACAATGGTTCCATTCGAAGAAGAATTCCACCCACAAAAAGAAAATTGGGAATTTGCAACAACACTTTCTGAAAAGAACAATGTTATGGACAAATTCTCAGTTAAGGGTTCACAATACAACAAACCATATCTCGAATTCTCAGGTGCATGCGCAGGATGTGGAGAAACTCCTTATGCAAAACTTGTAACACAACTTTACGGAGATAGAATGCTTATTGCTAACGCAACAGGATGTTCATCAATTTGGGGAGGTTCAGCTCCTTCAACAGTTTACTGCAAGGATTCATGTGGAAGAGGTCCGGCATGGGCTAACTCATTGTTTGAAGACAATGCTGAATATGGTTACGGTATGGCACTTGCAATCCGTCACATCAGAGAAAAGCTCCAAGACTTAATGGATGAATATATGACTCTTGATGATGCAGACAGCAAAGTTTCAGAAATCTTCAAAGAATTCAAAGAAAACATCGACGATCCTGAAAAGACAAGAGACGTCTATGGAAGACTTACAACTGAAGGATATGCTGAAAAAGCGAGCGGTCGTGCAAAGGAAATTCTCGATGAAATTCTTGAAAAGAAAGACTTCCTCGTAAAGAAGAGCGTTTGGGTATTCGGTGGAGACGGATGGGCATACGACATCGGATTCGGTGGACTCGACCACGTACTCGCTTCCGGCGAAGACATCAACGTATTGGTATTCGATACAGAAGTTTACTCAAATACAGGTGGACAATCATCAAAGGCTACACCGCTTGCTGCAATTGCAAAATTCGCTGCATCAGGTAAGAGAATCAGAAAGAAGGATCTCGGTCTTATGATGACAAGCTATGGCTATGTATATGTTGCTCAAATCGCATTTGGTGCAAACATGAACCAAGCTATAAAAGCAATCAAGGAAGCAGAAAGCTATCCTGGTCCATCACTCATCATAGCTTATGCTCCATGTATCAACCACGGAATCAGAGAAGGTATGGGAAGAACCATTCACCAAGAAAAACGTGCAGTTGATTCAGGTTATTGGCACCTTTACAGATACGATCCACGTCTTGAAGATCAAGGAAAGAATCCGTTCCAATTGGACAGCCGTGAACCTAAGGAATCATTCCAAGATTTCATCAAAGGCGAAGTAAGATATACTTCACTTATGAGAGCATTCCCGGATCAAGCACAAGACTTGTTCGATCAAGCTGAAGAAATGGCAAAGAGAAAATATTTGACATACAAGCAACTTGCTGAACAAAAACCGATTGTAATTCAAGCAGGAGAAGATGTACCTGAACTTGATGATGAAAATCAAGAAAAGAAAACAATATAAATATAATTAAGGGTCGCTTATGCGGCCCTTATACATATATTTTTTAATCGATAGAAAGGATAAAATATGTACAATCTAGTAGATGAAAACTATTTTTCTGAGGACCGAGTTTATGAAATACTTAATGATGTCCTTAAAAAAATGTCTTCCGCTCCTCAGGAGATGAAGCTTGATTTAGTAGAGGAATACGATTATTTTAAAAGATTAATAAATAATGAATAATACAAGAGAACAATAAATTTTTAATTTATTGTTTTTATTATTTGGGAGGTTATTATGGAGAATAAGAATATAAAAGACTTTTTAAAGAGAAAGGGTGTCGAAATTTCTTTAAGAAAATATGGTATAGATGTTTTGGGTTCAATGGCACTCGGACTTTTTGCAACACTTCTTGTCGGCACTATTTTAAATACTATTGGAACAAAATTAGGAATTACTTATTTAACAGAAACAGTTTGGCCCGCAGCAAGAGATATGACGGGGGCTGCCATCGGGGTTGCAATTGCACATAGTTTAAATGCTCCGGCACTCGTGCTTTATTCTGCTGTTGTAGTTGGATATATAGGAAATATTGCGGGTGGGCCCGTTGGCTCACTTATAGCGACTTGCGTGAGTGTCGAACTTGGGAAAATTGTTTCAAAAGAAACTAAACTTGATATAATTGTTACACCTGCAACCACGATTATTATTGGCTCATTAATTGCTACTGTTTTGGGCCCTGTGCTTTCAAGTGGAATGAACTCAATTGGACAATTTGTTATAAAGGCGACGGAGTTGAGACCTTTCTTTATGGGCATTGTTGTGTCGGTAGTTGTGGGAATGGTTTTAACTCTTCCAATTTCATCCGCAGCACTTTGTATGATGATTGGGCTTTCAGGACTCGCAGGTGGTGCAGCAACGGCAGGATGTTCAGCTCAAATGGTTGGTTTTGCAGTTATAAGCTATAAAGAGAATGGACTTGGTGGTTTAGTCAGTCAAGGAATCGGAACGTCTATGCTTCAAATTCCAAATATTGTAAAAAATTGGAAAATATGGATTCCGGCAACACTTGCATCCGTGATAACCGGACCAATTTCAACTGTAGTATTTAAGATGACAAATATTCCAATCGGCTCCGGAATGGGAACAAGTGGACTTGTTGGTCAAATTGGAACAATAACATCAATGAGTGCTGACGGAAGAGGAACAGCTGTGATTTATACGAGTATTTTACTTGTTCACATTGTATTGCCTGCAATTTTATCATATGTATTTTATATAGCTTTAAAGAAATTAGGTTGGATAAAAGATGGAGATATGAAACTAAATTTATAGTTATACGGAGGAGCATTTCATGAAACTATATTTAAAACAAAAAGTTTTCAAATTTTTAGACCACTATGATGTTTATGATGAAGAACAAAATGTAATTTTCACAGTAAATCAAAAATTTAGATTTTTAGGTTTTCATGCGGATGTAAGTGCAAAAGAAGGTTTTAGCAGTTTCGTAATAGACAAAGAAGTTTTTAGATTTCTTCCGAAATACATTTTAACTTTTGAAGATGGAGAACAAATTATTTTGAATTTCAGATTTTCTTTTATTCAAAGAAAAATTGATGTAGAGAGCACTTTTGGAAATTTATTTGTGAGAGGCAATTATTGGGATTTGAACTTCGATGTTCTTAAAGAAGAAGAGGTGATTGCAACTATTTCTAAAAAGTGGCTAACATGGGGCGACACCTACGAAATTGACGTATATGATAAAAAATACGCGTCAGAGGTTTTGGGAATCGTTATTGCAATAGACAGTCAGAAAGACATTGAAAGGAATCAGGGATAATATGAAATTAATACAGCCAGAAGGAAAACACGAAAAAATCGTTATGGATTTTAAACAAAAGATTATAGATGCAAATGAAAAGTTCTGTGGAGTTAGCGGACTTGAAAGAATGGACTATGGCGAATGGCTTCAATATCTTTCTATGGTGTCAAAAAAAGAAACTTGTCCGGATGGAATTGTTCCCGCATATGAAATGATTTATGTAGATGACGATGAAACAAAAGTCTATGGAATGATAAATATGAGATTTGAGCTTAATGATATGCTTTTGAAGTTTGGTGGTCACATCGGTTATTCGGTCAGTCCGGATGAAAGGAGAAAGGGGTATGCAAAAGCGATGCTTTCTTGTGCACTCAAGTTTTATAAAGACGAAGGCTACGATAAAGTTCTCATAACTTGTAACAAAAATAATATTGCATCTCAAAAAACAATTGAATCAGCAGGAGGCATTTTAGAAAATATAGTAGAAGATGGAGACGTTTTCACGAAAAGATTTTGGATATATCTATAAAAAAACTCTCATACTAGCACAAAGCTAATATGGGAGTTTTTTTATAATTTTTTATAAGCTTTTCTAAACATTACAACTGTTGTTAAGACTGCAATAAAATCTGAAATCGGTTCGGCGATGAATACGCCATTTATTTTAGGATCTATAAAGTTTGGAAGAATTATTATAAGCGGAATAAGAAGAATTAATTTACGAAGGACCGCAAGAAATAAACTTGTTTTTGCATTTCCAATGGCTATAAATGTGTTTTGACATGCGATTTGTATTCCAAGTAAAACATTTACAAAGAAAAACATTCTTATTGTCGGAGTGGAATAGTCTATAAGACTTACATCGCTTGTGAATAGTGAAGCAAAAACATTAGGAACAAACATCAGCAAGAGCCAAAGTGTTGTAGAATAAATTATAGATGATTTCAATAAATACGAAAATGTAGTTTTTAAACGATTTATATCATTTTTACCATAGCTATAACTTATGATTGGCTGTGCACCTTGTGTGAGTCCAATTAACGGGAGCATAGAAAAGTTCATTATTGAAAGAAGTATCGTCATTGTTCCTACTGCGATGTCTCCGCCGTATTTTAGAGCAGAACGATTAAAAGTTATTCCGATAAGCCCCTCTGTCATTTGCATTATAAAAGGCGATGCACCTAGAGCGATTGAAGGAAGTATGATATCTTTGTCAAGTTTCATATTTTTCTTTTTTATTTTTAGTATTGTATTCTCGCCTCTTAAAAACATTAAAACCCAAATTGCCGATACAGCTTGAGATATTATAGTAGCAAGTGCAGCACCTTTTACGCCCATTTTAAATGTAAAAATAAATATAGGATCAAGCACAATATTAAGTACCGCACCTATACAAACCGTGTACATACTTGTTTTTGCAAAGCCTTGTGCAGTTATGAATGCATTTAAACCGATTGAAAGTTGGACAAACACTGTTCCAAGAAGATATATTTTCATATAATCCCTTGCATAGATTAAAGTGTTTGCGCTTGCACCAAAAAGAATTAAAATTTTATCAAGTGTGGCATAAATAAAAACACTTAATATTAAAGAAATTATAAGTAAAAGAGAAAATGAATTTCCTAATATCTTTTCGGCTGTTTTTAAGTCATCTTTTCCTAAGTATATTGATGAACGAGGAGCACCGCCCATGGCAGCAAGTGCTGCAAATGCCGAAATTATCATTATCAAAGGCATTGCAACTCCGACACCTGTCAAAGCAAGGCTGCCGATTGTATCTATATGCCCAATATAAATTCTGTCAACCAAGTTATATAAAACATTTACTATTTGTGCAAAAATTGCCGGAATTGAAAGTTCAAACAAAAGCTTTTTAACCGGCATAGTGCCTAATTTATCATTATCAATCATAAAAAACCTCCATATAAATAACATAAAAAAAGACCCTAAGTGGGGGTCTTTAGTGTCCTTTTAAAGTAGTATTGCCATAGGAGGTAGACCGCACTACTTTAAATGAACTTTTTAGATCGAGTTTAAGTTGCGAGATTCAAAAACTCGAAAATTGACTAAAAAATGAAAAATAGTCAATTTAAGTCTCGCTTAAGCGACATTAAAATTATAACAGATAAGTGACAAAATGTCAAGAGAATTATTCCGCTATGAAATAATGCTTGATTTTTCATGTTCAACTAATGTTTAAGTCATTAATTTTAGGGTATAATAAGTGAGACAGTTATTGATTTTATAATTAGTTTGTGCTATAATAGTCAGAGAATATTGAAAGGAGATATTTATGAACGTTAAAGTAGTTGAATCAAAGGACAATGAATTAAAATTTGATTGGACATTTCCTTGGAATGAATTTGAAAAGTATATAGAAACCGCATACAAGAGGACAAGAGGCCACTTTAGAATTGACGGTTTTAGAAAAGGCAAAGCACCAAGACATATTATTGAAAATTTCTATGGCAAGGGTGTATTTTATGAAGACGCTCTAAATATTGCCATCGATGAAAATTATGAAAGTTTAGTTAAAGAACTTCCAAAAACAGCTGTAGGTATGCCAAGTGTAGATATAAAAGAACTCGAAAGCGGCAAAGATGTCGTTATGGAATTTACGACAGAAGTTATGCCTGAAATCGAAATTAAGGATATGAAAAATCTTGAAATCCCTAAAATCGAAGAAGAGATAACAGACGAAGCTGTTCAAGCTGAACTTGAAAATCAAAGAAGAAATAATCAAAGAGAAATTATTATAGATGACAGAGCTGCTGAAAAGGGCGACACAGTTGATATAGATTTTGAAGGGTTTATTGATGGTGTTGCATTTGAAGGCGGAAAAGCTGAAGGCAATACTTTGGAAATCGGGGCAGGCAAATTTATTCCGGGATTTGAAGATCAAATCATTGGAAAGAATATCAATGATGAATTTGATATAACCGTAACATTCCCTGAAGATTATCATGCAAAAGAATATGCAGGAAAAGAAGCAGTTTTTAAAACTAAATTGAATGCAATTTCAAAGTACGAATTGCCTGAATTAGATGACGATTTCGCATCTGAAGTAAGTGAATTTGAAACGATTAAAGAACTTGAAGCTGACATTAGAAAGAAACTTGAAGAAAGGCTTCAAGAATCGATTGCAATTAGAGATGAAAACAATGCAGTAGATGCTCTTGTAGCAAAAACTGATTTCAAAGTGCCGGAAGCTCTTGTTGAATCACAAACAAAACAAGAACTCGAAGATTTTAAATTCAGATTAAGACAACAAGGCATGAATTATGAAGATTTCATTAAATATACAGGTCAAAACGAAGATGGCATAAAAAATGAACTCAGACCTATTGCAGAAAAGAAAACAAGAGCAAATATTGTTCTTGACGCAGCAGCAAAAGAATTAGGCATTGAAGTAACTGATGCAGATAGAGAAGAAGCTATTAAATCAGCTGCAACAGGTTACGGAATGGACCCTGATAAATTCTTCGAAATGGCAAAAAATCAAGACATCACTTTCATGGATACAGGAATTTTAAACAAAAAAGTTGTTGAAGAACTTATGAAAACTGTTAAGAGAGTTGAAGTAGAAGATAAAGAAGAACCAAAGGAAGAAAAGAAGCCTGCCAAGAAAACAACAAAAAAGACTACAAAGAAAGCTGACAAAGAAGCTAAAGAAGTAAAGGAAGCAACTGAGGAAAAAGAAAAGAAGACTCCTAAAAAGGCTCCGAAGAAAAAGACCGAAAAATTAGCTGAAGATGCAGACTTTGCAGTTGAAGAAAAGAAAGAAAAAAAGAAGACCAAGAAAAAAATAGAGACTAAGGTCGAAGAAGAAAAAGAAGATATAGAAGAAAAATAAAATGAAATAAGGCCCAAAAGGGCCTTGTTTATTATTTAAAAAGGAGTGATTTTATGGCATTAGTGCCAATGGTTATAGAACAAACAGGCAGAGGAGAAAGAAGTTACGACATTTTCTCAAGACTTTTGAAAGAAAGAATCATTTTTGTTTCAGGTGAAGTTAATGACACAATGGCAGATTTGGTTGTAGCACAACTTTTATTTTTGGAAGCTGAAGATCCTGAAAAAGATATACAAATGTATATAAATAGTCCGGGAGGTAATGTTACAAGCGGTTTTGCAATTTTCGACACGATGAACCACATAAAGCCCGATGTTTCAACAATTTGTGTTGGGCTTGCAGCAAGTATGGGAGCAATTTTACTCACAGCCGGCAAAAAAGGTAAGAGATTTGCACTTCCGAATGCCGATATTATGATTCACCAACCACTCGGCGGTTCTCAAGGTCAAGCAGAGGATATTAAAATTCAAGCTGAAAAGATTTTGGAAACGAGAGAAAGATTAAACAAAATTTTAGCTGAAAGAACCGGTCAGCCACTTGAAAAAATTGAAAAGGACACCGATAGGGATTTCTTTATGAGTGCTGAAAAAGCTGTAGAATATGGCCTTATCGACAAAGTCTTAGAATCGAGGTCAAAATAGTGCCAAGAACACCGGATGATAAGAATCGTTGCTCATTTTGCGGCAGATCTCAAGACGATGTAAATATATTGATTAGCGGCGGTGGAGATGCTTATATCTGCGATGATTGCGTTAAGTATTGCGAAGAAATTGTAAAGAGCCAAATAGAAACGAAGTTTTCAAAAGATCTTACTGAGCTTTTGACACCAAAGGAAATAAAAGAAAGGCTTGATGAATATGTTATCGGTCAAGATGAGGCTAAAAAAGTTTTATCTGTAGCAATGTATAACCATTACAAGAGAGTATATGTCGAGCCTGAAAGCGATGTTATGATTGACAAGAGTAATGTGCTTCTTTTAGGGCCGACTGGTTCAGGGAAAACACTTCTTGCACAAGCGATTGCGAAGATACTGGATGTTCCTTTTGCGATTACAGATGCGACGACTTTAACTGAAGCAGGTTATGTTGGTGAAGATGTTGAAAATGTTATTTTAAAACTTGTACAAGCAGCTGACATGGATATTGAAGCTGCTGAAAAGGGAATTATATATATCGATGAGATTGATAAGATTGCAAGAAAGAGCGAAAATGTTTCAATAACAAGAGATGTGAGCGGTGAAGGTGTGCAACAAGCACTTTTAAAACTCATTGAAGGTACTGTTGCAAGTGTTCCGGCTCAAGGCGGAAGAAAACATCCACAAGGAACAATGCTAACCGTTGACACGAAAAATATTCTATTTATTGTTGGTGGCGCTTTTGACGGACTTGAAAATATTATAGAAAAGAGACTTGGAAAAAGCACATTCGGATTTACAAATGACCCAGTTAAAAAGGAAGAGATGAGCGTCGGACAACTCCTTCAAAAAATGGAATCACACGACCTTGTCAAGTACGGATTAATTCCTGAACTTGTCGGAAGAATTCCGGTTCATGTTTCGCTTGACGATTTGGATGTGAATAGTCTTATAAGAATTTTGACAGAGCCAAAAAATGCGATAATTAAACAATATCAGGAACTTATGAAGCTTGAAGATTGTGATTTGAAATTTACAGAAGCCGCACTTACTGAAATTGCAAATAGAGCAATTAAAAGAAAGACGGGAGCAAGAGGCTTGAGGTCAATTGTTGAGAGCGTAATGCTCGATTATATGTACGAACTTCCAAGCGACCCGAATATTACAGCAATAACTATAAGTTACGACAAAAGAAAAGAAGTTTTTACAGCTAAGATAAAAAGAAATGAAGATTAGAATCAGGATGCAATTTACGCATCCTTTTTTATTTGTCAGTATATATTTATAAAATAAATAATATTATTTAGTAAAAAAACATTAATTTAGTTTACTAATAAGAAAAAAGGGTATAAGGTTAATAGGAGGTGCTTATGAACTATTTTGTTTTAATCGGCGTCTTTTTAATAGTCGTCGGGTTTGCCTGCAAACTTGATGTAGTTGCAGTAGTTCTGATATCAGGACTTGTAACGGGTCTAGTTTCCGGCATGCCATTAATCGATGTGTTAGACTTGATAGGTAAGGGATTCGTAACAAACAGATACATGTCTCTTTTCTTCTTGAGTTTACCACTAATTGCAATTATGGAAAGATATGGTTTAAAGGACAGAGCTGCAGAAGCGATACAAAAAATCAAATCTGCAAGCGCAGGAGCAGTTGTTGGGATTTATATCCTCATCAGATGGGTTGCAGCAATTTTCTCACTCAGATTGGGCGGACACATTCAATTTGTTAGACCTTTAATTCTCCCTATGGCTGAAGGAGCTGCTACAAAGAAAGTTGATCTCTCAGAAAAAAGATTGGAAGAACTTAAAGGATTGGCAGGAGCTGCTGAAAACTATGGAAACTTTTTCGGACAAAACATTTTCCCTGTTGCGGGAGGTGTACTTTTGATTCAATCGACACTTTCTGAAGCAGGATACGATGTAACCAATGCAGAGATTGCTCAAGGCTCAATTTTAGCCGGGGTTGCAATGGTTATTTTGGCTCTCATTCAATGTTACTTGTTTGAAAGAAAATTGAGAAAGGAGCAAGGTAATGTTTAGCTTTATTTATAAAAATACGGCTATAATTGATGAACTGATTTACATTCTTTGTGGTTTGGTTTGCATTATAGTAGGTGTTAGAGGACTGAAAAATAAAAAAGCTCCTTTAGGAACATTTGTTTTCTGGACATTGCTTGGAATTCTTTTCGCCGGAGGAAAGTTTCTTATCAACAGCTATGAACACGGTGGAGCGGTTATAGGAGCACTTTTAATGGTACTTGGTGCGCTCACACTTACAAAGCAAGTTCAAATTGGAGAATTTGAAGCGCAAAATCAAGAACAAAGAGAACAATATGGAAAGAGAGTAGGAAATAAAATCTTTATTCCTGCACTTTCAATTGGTGTTATTGCAATGCTTATGGCTCAATTTAAGAGCTTTAAAATCGTTGTCGACACAGCAAAGGACGGAGCTCCGGTATTTTTTGGATTCACATCCGCTCAAACACTAGGCTTCTCATCTATCATAGCAATTATAATCGCTTTAATTATCACAAAAGCAAATTATAAAGAAACAAAAGAAGATACTTCAAAGATGCTTATGCAAATTGGAAGCTCATCACTTCTTCCACAATTACTTGGAGCTCTCGGTGCAGTCTTTGCTTCTGCAGGAGTAGGACAAGTAATAGGACAAGGCGTTTCAGCTATTGTTCCACCGGAAGCAAAAGTGTTGGGTGTTATTGCATATTGCCTCGGAATGGTTGTATTTACAATGATTATGGGTAATGCGTTTGCTGCATTTACAGTTATCACACTTGGTGTCGGAATACCATTTGTCATTGCAAATGGTGGCAATCCTGCTGTAATCGGTGCACTCGGCATGACATGCGGATACTGCGGAACTCTTATGACACCTATGGCTGCAAACTTTAACATAGTTCCGGCTGCAATTCTTGAAACAAAGAGCAAATATACAATTATGAAGACTCAAGCACCGGTTGCTTTAGCATTGGTGGTTGTTCATGTCATCTTAATGTTGGCATTTGGATTTTAGAGAATATTAAATTTAAAGGAGGATTTTAATTGAAAATTTTGGTAACGGGATTTGACCCGTTTGGAGGAGAAAAAATAAATCCTGCAATTGAGTCGGTAAAAAAATTACCGGATAAGATTTTGGGTGCAGAAATTATTAAACTTGAAATTCCAACAGTTATTGGAAAATCAGTTGATAAAATAAGAGAAAAAATAAAAGAAGTTAAACCTGATGTAGTTCTTTCAATCGGGCAAGCTGGCGGAAGACCGGACATAACGGTTGAAAGAGTTGGAATAAACTGCGATGACTGCAGAATAAAGGACAACGAAGGCAATCAACCTATTGATGAAAAGGTCGCTGAAGACGGACCGGCAGCATATTTTGCAACAATTCCGATAAAAGCTATGGTTGAGCACATAAAGGAAGGTAAGATTCCGGCAAGTGTTTCAAACACGGCCGGCACATTCATTTGTAACCATGTACTATATGGAGTTTGTCATATAAAAGCGACTGAATATCCGAATATGAGAACCGGATTTATTCACATTCCGTTCTTACCTGAACAAGTTACAGATAAAAAGAATATGCCGTCAATGGCTCTTGAAACTATAGTTAAGGGTCTTGAGCTTGCAATTGAAGCTATTATTACAAACAAAGAAGACATTGTGGTTACCGGAGGTAAGACACATTAAAGGGAGGGCGCAAGCCCTCTTTTTAGTTATATGATTTTCTTATCAATAATTAAAAACTGATTAAAAATATCTATTATCAAACTATGGATAAATTTGTAAAAATTGGGTATAATATATAACGAAGGTCTAAAACGGTGCGAATTTCAATTATTTGCAGCGTGGAAGGCGAAAGGCTTATAAGCCGAATTTCATATGGAGGTAGATTGAATATGAAAAGAATTAATTTAGCTTTAATTGCAGCAGTATTAGCATTAGTTTTAGTTTTTGCTGGCTGCAAGACAAACAATGCACCGTCAGGTGATGCACCGAAGGAAGGCAGCTATGCTGAAATGAAAGGTGAAGATCTTGACAAAATAGAAGAAGACAATAAAGAAAAAGAAAAATATCTTGTTCTAGACGTAAGACCGGCAGAACAATATAATGAAGGTCACGTTAAACATGCTATCAACATGCCTGTTGATGAACTCGATGGAAGAATTGCAGAAATCGAAGCATACAAAGACAAGAATGTTGTTACAGTTTGCAACACAGGAAAGAAAAGCTCAGAAGCTGCTCAAAAACTTATTGATGCAGGATTCAAAAATGTTTGGAACGCACAAGGTGTTAAAGACTTCAGCTATACAACAATGACAAAAGCTGCAACTCTTCTTCCTGAAGAATTCAAAAAGAGAGTTGAATCAGGCGAATACACAGTTATTGACGTAAGAGATGAAAAAGACTACAACGATGGACACATGAAAGATGCTATCCACACAACTGTTGATACAGCAGATGCTGATATCGAAACATTCCCTACAGATAAGCCGTTCTTGACTTATTGCTACAGCGGAAACAGATCATGGACTGTTGCTGACAAACTTGCACAAAAAGGTTATGAAGTATACAATGCATGGGATGGAACAAAAGAATACGACGGATACGAATTAGTTAAGTAGTATTGATATTCGGACTTTGGGATTTTTGAGGTAGTTAATGAATAAAAATTGCTACTTCAAAAGCCTTAAGTCCGTTTTTATTTGCAATTTATTTATTCGTTGTTGATTGGAAGGAGGAGTTTAGATGGACAGAATAATATTTTTTACAAAGGCTCCGCGGCTCGGATTTGGCAAATCAAGATTGCAACCGTATCTTAGTGAACAAGAACGCCTTGAATTAATGATCAATTTAATAAACGACAATTACGAAAAAATAAAGTCATCCGGAAAAGATTATGTTGTCTATTATGACGGTGAGAAAAATGATATTGATTTTATCGGCGGCAAGAAGCTTCTTCAATTTGGTGACGGATTGGGGCGTCGTATGAGAAATGCAATTTTTCAAGAACTGGAAACTGCGGACAAAGTGGTCTTGATAGGTTCTGATTTAAACAATTTGACAACTGAAGATATAAATTGTGCTTTTGACAAGCTTGATGAATATGATGTGGTAATTTCTCCAACAAAAGACGGTGGATATGGTCTTATAGGCATGAAAAATCAGATTGATATTTTCATGGATATTATTTATTCGACACCGCGAGTTTTGGAAGATACTATAAAAAAGATAAAGTTCTTTAACAAATCTTATTACCTTCTTCCTACAATACGAGATGTTGATGAGCTTATAGATTTAGTCAGCGCAGAATTTGACAGCAATAATGTCAGCTTGATTGGTGCCGGCGAATACAATATGAATTTTAAAATTGATGACATGGTTATACGAATTAATATTGCCTCTCAGCTTCATCTTGGAGATAAACAAATTGCATATGAATATGGAGCATTGAAAGCTCTTGAAAATTCAGGTGTAACACCAAAACCCATCAAGCTTTATGAAAAGGGTAAATTTATACCGTTTGGCTTTCTTACTATGGAATATATAGAAGGAAGACCACTTGAATATTATAGAGATTTTCAAATTGCTGCCGAACTTTTAGCAAAAGTTCATAATACTCTTATACAAGATGCAGATTTAATTTATGCAGAGAGACCGTTTCAAACTATGTATGATGAGTTTGTGGAAATGTATTCGGTATATAAGTCTTGGGATGGTAAAAATCCTGAAACCGAGAAAAGAATAGACAGCTTTATGGAAATTGCAAAAAATTCCGGACTCGACAGCGAAATTCAAAATCCATGTATAATTAACACGGAACTTAATAATAGGAATTTTATTATTGGCAATAATTCTAGAATTATAGATTGGGAAAAGCCTATTATTGGAGAGTGTGAGCAGGATTTGGCGCATTTTCTTGTTCCTACAACCACAAATTGGAAAACTGATGTTATTCTTTCAATCGACGAGATGATGTCGTTTTTAGATATGTACGAAAAGTACAGACACGTTGATAGGAAGAAATTTATGAAGTATTTGATGTTCAACAGCCTTAGGGGAGTAACTTGGTGCTCTATGGCGAAGGTTGAATATTCAAAGGAAAGAACGCTCAAAAATGATGAAACCTTGGATAAGATTAATAAATTTTTGAGCCCGGAATTTTTAGACATGTTAAGTATATTTTATGAGGTGAATTAATATGACAGAAAGAAAAAATGTTTCGAAGGAATCAAGAAACAGAATTGTAATGATCGGCATACTCGTCGTAGCACTTCTAATTTGTTTGTTTGTTCCTGCGGTTAACAGCGGAATTAAAGAAGCATTTAGAGTTTTAAGAAAAGCAGATATGGCGCAAATTGCCGAATATATTAGAGGATATGGAGCATGGGCGGTTGCAGTTTCATTCTTATTGATGATTCTACAATCAATTGTAGCTCCAATACCGGCATTTTTTATAACACTTGCAAACTCAATGATTTGGGGATGGTGGAAAGGGGCAATCCTTTCTTGGTCATCTGCAATGGCAGGAGCTGCGCTTTGTTTTTACATTGCAAGAGTTCTCGGAAGAGACGTCGTTAGGAAATTTGCAACAGAAGGAGCTCTTCAATCAGTTGAAAAGTTTTTTGCAAGATTTGGCAAACAGTCAATAATGATTTGTAGACTTTTACCATTTGTTCCTTTTGACCCTGTAAGCTACGCAGCGGGACTTACGCCAATGAGCTTTTGGAGTTTCTTTATTGCAACAGGTTTAGGACAATTGCCTGCAACAATTTTATATTCATATTTTGGCGGACAATTGACTGGTGGTGCTCAAACTCTTATGTATGGTCTTATCGGACTATTCTCACTTAGTTTGATTGGATATATCGGAAAGAAAATTTACGATGACAGACAACAAAAAAGAGAAGCAAGAAAGTAGTATTGAAGAAAAACGAATGAACTATATAAAGATTGCGGTAATAATCGCAATTGCCGTCGCCAGCTTTTTTGTAATAAGAAACATAAGCCTTGAAGAAATTAAAGCTTGGGTTCTTGGACATGGGGCATGGGCGGCGGTTATATATGTAGCAACTTTCGTCATTCTTCCAATATTTTTCTTCCCGGTACCGGTTATTGTACTTGCAGGAGGAACTATTTTCGGGCTTTTTAAAGGTTCACTATATACAATGATTGGCGTTTTAATTAATACGCCTATTATGTATTTTATCGGAAGATTTTTACTCAAAGATTTTGTACACAGGTTCGTTAATAATCACATGAGTGCAAAGCTAAGAAGTGCACTTGAAAGTACTAATCAAAAAGTTTTATCACTTGTACTTTTTATAATAAGACTTAGTCCAATATTCAGTTATAATCTTGTAAATTACATTTCAGGAGTCACGGAAATAAATTTTCTTCCGTATATTTTAACCACAATTGCAGGCGTTTTACCGGGAGTAATTGTATTTATTAATATTGGTGAAAATGTTTTAAAAGTCGGAAGCAAAGAATTTTTTATCAGTCTTAGCTTCTTGCTTTTACTTGTTGTGATCTCTGCGATTATATCAAAATTGTTCTTAAAAAATGAACATGAAAAATAGTAGGTCGGTGAAGAAATGATATCGATAATTGTTCCAACATACAATGAAGAAAAAAATATTATGCGATTTCAAGAAAATCTTAAAAATCTTAAAGGCGATTTTGAGGTTATATTTAGCGATGGATTTTCTTCCGACAATACATACGACATGATTGAGTTTGACAAAATTAGGGAAACTCGTTTCCGTTCGAATCAAATGAACGCTGCGGCAAAATATGCAAAAGGCGATGTGCTATGGTTTGTTCATGCAGATTCAATAGTCCATCCAGACAGCGTTATTGCAATCGAAAATGCAAATGCTGAGGCGGGATGTTTTAAGTTAAAGTTTGATGAAACAAACTTTTTACAAAATATTTTTCAGTTTTGTTCGAACTATCGAGTGCTTTCGAGAAATATTGCTTTCGGTGATCAAGGAATTTTTATTACTAGAAAACTTTTTGATAAAATTGGTGGATATAAGCCGCTTCCAATAATGGAGGATTATGAACTTTCAATTTGTTTAAAAGAACACGAAGTACCGCTTAGACAAATAAATTTGCCTATTATCACATCTTCTAGAAGATACTTGGAAAATGGAAGATGGGAAACAAATAAAAAGATGCAACGCCTTCAACAAACATATAGACGTGCAAGAAAAAAAGGCGATGAAAAATATTTGATTGAAAAGATTTATGAAGAATATGAAGGTAGAAAGGTCGAATGAGGTGATATTTTGGGTTTTGAAAAATTTATTGATGAAAATATGATTGAAAAGACAAAAAAGGAATGTATTCATTGTAATATTTGCAAGAAAAATTGCGATTTCTTGACGAAATACGATATGAATTTATTTGAATTTATAGAAAAACCGGAGCTCAGATATTCATGTTTTCTTTGTGACAAGTGCAGGGCGGTATGTCCGAAGGATTTGTCGGGAGCACAGATTGCAACGGAGATGAGAAAAGAATCACCGAAGGGCACTTTTAAAACTGAGTTTATGAAAAATAATTACAAACTTCGAAACAACAGCAAAAAGAAATCTACGGATTTACTTTATCTCGGTTGTAATTTTCCGGGCTTTCTTCCGAAAACCACCGAAAGAATTATAGAAATTTGTAAAGATATGGGAATGGACTATAGCATAGACTGTTGCAAAAAGCCGGTTTATGAATCGGGTGGAAAAGCGAATATTTCACAGGTGGAAAAGCTTTGTCGCGACAAGGGCGTTGAGAGACTTGTGTGCTGTTGTCCAAACTGTTATCATTTTTTGAAATACAGACTTAATATCGAGGTAATTGATATATATAAGTTTTTAAAAGAAAAGGGGATAGGAAAAAAACTCGACGTTGTTCCGGATGTGTTTTTCCCTTGCAGCGACAGATATAACCACGAAATTTTTGAATCGGTTAAGTATTTCATAAATGACTACAGAGATACATTTACGGATGTCAACTGTTGCGGTCTTGGCGGCGGAGCGGGAAATAAAGAGCCGGATCTTTTGGAAAAAACAAAGGAAAAGATGAATGCCCACAATGCTGAAAGTGTGTACACATATTGCAGTTCTTGCGCTGGAATATTTAAAAATAGATATGAACTTAAAAATGTAAAAAACTTTTTAACTGAAATTTTGGAGGTAAAAGAAGAACCTTCATCAAGTTATGCGACGAATGTATTGAAATTTAAATTTAAAAACTTAAGAAAGTAGGCTTATTATGAATATAGAAAAAATAAATGAGTTTAGCCAAAAGGGATATAATTGCAGTCAAACCGTTCTCTGTTATTTCGCAGAAGAATTTGGGCTGGATGAAGAGACCGCGCTAAAAATTTCGTGTCCGTTTGAGATGGGAATGTATGAGAGCGGACAATGCGGAGCGGTTACAGCGGGATATATGGTTCTCGGTTTAAAATACGGCTCGACAGATTTTGACAAAAGAATTGAACTTGCAAAGAAAACGCTTGCATTTAAAAATGAGTTTAAAGAAAAAATGGGCTCGACTAATTGTAATGAACTTTTGGGAATGAAAGTTATGGAAGGGAATAATATAGAAAAAGCGGCGGAAGAAGGACTTCTTGAAAGCGTTTGCGGTAAGGCGATTCTTACAGCAATTAGCACACTTGAAAATATTATTTCAAATGATTAGATATTAATTATTTATTTTATGTTAATATATTTATAGATTTTCACTGTTCAATTGAGAAAAATATATTTGAGGACAATCTTATAAAACCGAAAGACATTGAAATCATCGAAGGCTATGACTATTTAATCGAAGAAGCGATGTATAATGGAATGAATTATGAATATACTCTTAAGGGCGAAAGAGATTTAGTTGTTCGTGATTCGAAGAAAAGAAATGTCGGAGATAAAGTGGGCGTTAAAATAAAAACAATTACAAAATTGGAGGACTGAGATGAAAAAAGTTATTATTGATTTTGACTGCACGATAAATGTTAGAGGATGCGACCTTGACGACGCATTTGCATGTCTTTATCTTTTGTCATCGAAAGATGTCGATGTAAAAATGATCACAACGTCTTTCGGAAACAGCAATGAGGACAAGGTCTATGAATCGTCGAAGAAGATGATTGAGGATTTAAATATTGATGTTCCGCTATATAAGGGTGGAATTTTCAGCCTTGACGCTGCGACGCATATGAGAGATTTGGTAAATACCGAAGACGATATAATCATTTTGTCGCTCGGCTCGACCACAAACACACAAAGGGCGCTCACACTCGGCATGGACCCGACGAGAGTAAAGAGTCTTGTTTTGATGGGCGGAATCACAAGTGAACTCGAATTTAAGGGGCGAATTATGAATGAACTGAACTTCAGCATCGACCATTTGTCCACAAACTACGTTTTCAGTAAAATTAAAAATATAAATATCATAACCGGAAACAATTGCATGGCACACAGATACCTCGTTCCTGAAAATCCAAAATACAAATCAAGCTATATGAATTATATGAAAGATTCGCTCATAAGATGGACTAAGGAGTTTGATATAATTTATCAAGAAAGAGAACTCGTGCTTTGGGATGCGCTTGCTGCACTTTACATTACAAATCCGGAATTTTTCGAAGATAAAAAGAGAAGTATTGAGCTCAAGGAAAATATGGCGAGAGGATTTTTAAAAGAAGGAAACGATGCAATTGTTAATTTGCCGGAGCTTGTAACCGATATAGATGCAATGGAATATATAATAAATGTAATTGAAGAAGGAGGCCGCTAGGTCTCTTTTTTGTTGGACTAAAAAAGATAGAGCGGTTAAACTCTATCTTTTGAAAACATAAATATATTCATTATAATAAGAACCGGAATTATGATATAAAGAGATTCATGAATCGGTAGTTTTATAAAAAAGCTGTCTCTTATATCATAAATCAGTATAGAAAGTTTATTTCCGATTGCTGCAAGCAAAAATGTTGTTACTTCAAGCAGTGGAAATAAAATTTTATTTATTTGAATTTTAAAAATCGTTAGTATAATAAATGTCGCAAAAAATGTTGCCCATATCATTGTTGGGGCTTTCAATCTCATTCGAAGCCAGATGCTGTAGGTCGAAATCATATCGACCATGAGTGCAATGAAAAACGAAAGGATAAGATTTTTTGCGATATTTGTTATTTTATTAGTCTGCAAGTTTATAAGTTATAACAACTTCAGAGCCGTCTGCAGGAAGTACGTCTTTGTTTCCTTTAAATTCAACGCTCTTTTGTTCTTCAACAGCTCCAAGTGAGTAAGCAGCATTTGATGTGATTCCTACAAAGCAGCTGTCGAGGCATGTGATGCAACCTGTGTTAAATTCTTTTGAATTGTCCATGTTGCCGCTGAAACGAATGTCGAGCGGTGTTCCGTTTGAATCTAGAACAGCTTCATTTACGTCAACGTCTTTTTTGTCTCCGAATGAAAGTGTTACATTTAGCTTGCTTCCTTCAGTTGTAGTTGTTGCAGCATTTTCTGCTGTCATATTGTCTCCGGCTTTTGCACCGATTTCAAGAAGTCCGTTGTAGAAGTCTGTAGGTGTTACAGGTGTTTTAAAAAGCGCCATGTCAGCAATTTTTCCACCTTCAGAAATTGCCATATGTCTTGTAACTTCGTCAAAATATTTTCCGTTTACTGTTGCAAGAATGGAAATTGTTTTAGCTTCTTTGTCAACTACAATTGGGTTTTCCTTTGAAACTTCCATTTTGTTTTCTTCTGTAGTGGTTGTTTCGGTTGTATCAGTTGTTTCAGTTTTTGTTTCGTCGACAACTTTGTCGTCTTTCGGTTTGTTTGTGCAAGCTGTGAATGAAAATACTACAGCTACTGCAATTAAAAATAATCTTTTCAATTTGATCTCCTTTTCTAATTTATGCCTTCCCAAATATTATACCACTATGTGAAAAAAATGCAATACTTGTGAATACATATCATCAAAGAAAATAAAATACAAACGAGAATTAGATATTTTATTGTAATGAATATACTTTTAAATTGGGTAAATATATGTTAGAATAAGATTTATATTAATAGAAAGATGTTCATATAGGAGGATTTTTTTTGAGTATATATAATATTAAAAAGATAAATTTACCGATAATAGCGCTAAGGGGCATAACTGTTTTCCCGGACACTACAGTCAATTTTGATATAGACAGTCCGAAAAGTGCAAGAGCGCTTGAGGTTTTAAGTGATAAAAATAATATGATTTTTGTTGTTTCTCAGAAGCAGGCGGACCTATTAAATCCGAAAGCTGAGGATTTATTTGAGTATGGCACAATTTGTACGGTTGAACAATTCGGTCAAATGCCGCAAGGTGGAATTAGAATTTTAGTTGATGGTAAAATGAAGGGCCGTCTAGTCGAATTTACGGAAACAAATGATTATTTCGAAGCAAATATCGAAGGACTTGAACTGAGAGAAGATGCTTTTTCTGATTTTTCAGAAGAAGGCGATGCACTTTTGAGGCTTATAAAAAAAGATGTGGAAGAATATTCAAAACTAAATTCGAGAATTGCAGAAAAGTCAATTGCACAATTTATGGAAGAGAATGACCCGGAGAAGGTTGTAAACATTGCATCTTCTACAATTCAAATTAGCACGAGTGAAGCTCAAAATGTTTTAAGTGAACTCGACTTTGAAAAGCGTGCGATTTTGCTTCACACATATTTTTTGAGAGAAATTGCAAATTTGAAGATTGAAAATGAGATAAATGTTCTTGTACAATCTCAAATGAATAAAACTCAAAGAGATTATTATCTTAGAGAAAAGATAAAAGTTATCCAAGATGAACTTGGTGACGGCGAAAATATTCAGGCTGAAGTTGATGATTTAAGGGAGAAAATTGCTGAAAAGAATCTGCCGAAAGAAGTTGAAGAGAAGGCATTAAAAGAAGTTAAAAGACTTTCTCAAAATGCATTCAATCAAGCGGAAACCGGCGTCATAAGAAGTTATGTCGATTGGATTTTAAGTCTTCCTTGGACCGAATCGAAAGATGAAGAAGTGGACCTTGAGTACGCAAGAAAAGTTTTGAACGAGGACCACTATGGACTTGAGGATATAAAGGAAAGAATTTTAGAGTATTTAGCTGTAAAGAAACTTAATCCTAAATCGAAAGGGAATATTCTTCTTTTTGTAGGACCTCCTGGAGTTGGAAAGACCTCAATTGCGAAGAGTATCGCAAGGGCTCTCGATAGAGATTTTGTAAGAATGAGTCTGGGTGGCATAAGAGATGAAGCTGAGATTAGAGGACATAGACGAACATATATCGGTGCGATGCCGGGAAGAATTATTTCAGGCATGAAAAAAGCGGGTTCAAATAACCCGGTATTTTTGCTTGACGAAATTGACAAGCTTAATTCCGATTTTAGAGGTGACCCTGCAAGTGCACTTTTGGAAGTACTTGATCCTGAGCAAAATAAGGATTTTGTGGACAACTATTTGGACCTTCCGTTCGATTTGTCGCAGGTATTTTTCGTCACGACTGCAAACAGTTTAAATATTCCGCCGGCACTTCTTGATAGAATGGAAGTTATAAGACTTGCGGGTTACACAAATGATGAAAAGCAAAAAATAGCTGAAAAATTCCTTGTAAAAAAACAAATGGCAAACAACGGAGTTAATACAACGAATTTCAACATCACGCCGGGTGCGATAAAAGAAATTATAGAATATTACACGAGAGAATCCGGGGTTAGAAACCTCGAAAGAGAAATTTCATCGGTTATAAGAAAAGCCGCTGTAAAGATTGCAGAAGGTGAAAAAGAAAAAGTTTCCGTTACTATAAATATGGTTCAGGAGATGCTTGGGCCGAGAAGATTTTCTATAGATGAACTTGGAAAGAAGGACAGAATCGGAGTTACAAATGGTCTTGCATGGACAAGTGTTGGCGGAGTGACTCTTCAAGTTGAAGCAATTGCAACACCGGGCGTAGGAAAACTTACGCTCACCGGAAAACTTGGGGATGTAATGAAAGAATCAGCAGCCGCTGCAGTTTCGTATATAAGAAAAAATGCAAAGAAACTTGGAGTTAAAGAAGATTTTTATAAGAAAATGGATATTCATCTTCATGTGCCGGAAGGGGCAGTTCCAAAGGATGGACCTAGTGCAGGTGTAACGATTGCAGTTTCAATTTTGTCAGCACTTACAGAAAAGCCTGTTGATAGAAATGTTGCGATGACAGGGGAGCTTACATTAACAGGTAGAGTGCTTGCAATTGGTGGATTAAAAGAGAAAGTCTTGGCAGCACTAAGAATGGGGGCAAGGATTGTTGTACTTCCTGAAGAAAACAGAAAAGATATGGTTGAAATTCCGGATGATGTAAAAGAAAAGCTGGAATTTAAATTTGTAAAAGACGTTGGTGAGGTGTTTAAAATTGCCATTAAGTAATATAAAAAGTTCGGATTTGGTACAAATTGCAGTAAAACCCGATCAATATCCGGATGAGAGCTTGCCTGAAATTGCGTTTGCCGGGCGAAGCAATGTAGGGAAGTCAAGTCTTTTAAACGGTATAATGAACAGAAAATCTCTTGCTAGAACTTCATCAAAACCGGGTAAGACAAGGACGATAAATTTTTATGGTGTGAATGACGAGATTAGGCTTGTTGACTTGCCGGGTTATGGATATGCTATTGCTTCACAAAAAGAAAAAGAAAATTGGAAGGTTTATATAGAAACATATCTTGAGAGCAGAAAAAATTTAAAAGGAATTGTGCTGGTCGTAGATATAAGACATGAGCCTACAAATGACGACAAGGTTATGTATGATTATATAAAACATTTTGGATTTAATTGTTTGATTGTTGCAACTAAAGCCGATAAAATTGCAAGGAGCAAATATCAAGGAGCAATTTCAAAAATTAGAAAAAAGCTTGAAGCAAAGGATGAGATTTTGCCATTTTCGAGTTTGAACAAATTCGGAATTGACAGAGTAAGGGAAAAACTTGACGAGATGATTTAGTATCGAGGGTGAATATATGGCTGAAAAATTTGATACAAAAAAATATGTTGATGAGTTTTATAAAAAAATTGCTCAAAAGAACAAAGTTTCCGATGAAGAGAAGCAGCGTGCGGTTGCTTATTCTCTCGGATACACCGACGAGGATATTGAACTTGGAGGAGATTTGGGTTTAGGTTGCGGCAATCCTATCCAAAATGCAAAACTCAAGGAAGGGGATTGGCTTCTCGATTTGGGATGCGGAAAAGGCGTCGACGTTTTTAAGGCGGCAAGAGAATTAAATGGTACCGGAAAAGCTGTCGGCATTGATAGACTTCCGGAAATGATTGAAAAAGCCAATGCTATAAGGGACAAAAGGCATTTTGACAACGCTGATTTTGTTGTGTCTGACATTGATGACATAGATCTCCCGGACAATACTTTCGACGTCGTCATTTCGAACTGTGTTATAAATCTTCTAGAGGATAAAGAGAAAGTTTATAGAGAAATTTTCAGAGTTTTAAAGCCGGGGGGACGTGTTTCAATAAGTGACATTATTCAAATAAAGCAACTTCCTGAGAATATTCTTGCAGATCCGATTTTTCATGCAACTTGAGTTGGAGGTTCAATCACTTCAGAGTCTCTGAAGAAAATTCTGCAAAAAGTAGGGTTTATGCCATACACAATAGTTGAGGAAGATTTGACACCGGAGTATTTAAATAAATGGGGCCATGAGGGTCTTGACGAATTTATAAAGAGGGGGAAAATTTTGGCGATAAAGCCGGAATAAAGTTTAAATGATTGGAAGAATTATATTATCTATTGTGTTCTTGCATTTAATTGTATGTATTTTATATTTTGCAAGTTACTTCTATAAAAAGAGTGACTTTCTGAGTTTTTTAAAAGGGCTTAGCTGGATAAATCTCGTTGGAGTTTTAACTATGATTGGAATAATTTATAATAAAATCAGAAAGACAAATGATGGCATTGGAACAATGGGCATTGCTGAACTATATTTTTTACTTTTCATAATGTTCGGTTATTCCGGATTTATAACATATAAATTAAATTTTGGAAAAAAGACAAGCTAAAAGCCTGATTCAAAAAATGAAACAGGCTTTTTTTTATTTTACATAAACTTTTAAAAATGTTTTCTTTCCCTTTTGAATGATGATTTCATTCTTCAATTCTTCAAGTGAAACAACCATCGAAGGGTCACTTACTTTCTCATCGTTGATACTTATACCGCCGCCTTTGACAAGGTTTCTGCCTTCGCTATTGGATTTGCAAATTCCGGATTCGACAAGAAGATTTAAGAGCCCAATTCCTTCACTTGCTTTATTTACATCAAGTTCAAACTCTGGCATATTTTCAGCGTTAATTTTCCCACTGAAGAGTGCGCGTGCAGTATTAATAGCGTTGTCAGCTTCTTCTTTGCCGTGAATATCCTTGGTGATTTCGTATGCAAGAATTTCCTTTTGTCTATTTATGTCTTCTTCTTTTTCGATTCTTTCAATTTCATCAAGCGGAAGGAATGTAAGGACTTTCATAAATCTTATAACATCTCTGTCGTCGACATTTCTGAAATATTGATAGAAGTCAAATGGCGAAGTTTTTTCTTTGTCAAGCCAAACTGCATTACCCATAGATTTTCCCATCTTTACTCCATCAGCAGTTGTCAAAAGTGGAATAGTCATATTGTAAACGGTTCCATTTTCAAGCTTTCTTACAAGTTCGTAACCGCCAAGCATGTTGGACCATTGGTCATTTCCGCCGACTTGAAGTGTACAATTTTCTTCTCTATATAGTTTCAAAAAGTCGTAGGATTGCATGAGCATATATGAAAATTCAAAGAAAGTTAATCCCTTTTCAAGTCTTGTTTTGTAGCAATCGAATTGGAGCATTCTATTTACACTGAATTCTGTTCCTATTTCTCTTACAAAATCAAGGAAATTTAAATCCAACAGCCAGTCTTTGTTGTTCATAAAGATACCGTGTTCGCCGTCCATATTTAAAAGGCTTGACAGTTGTCTTTCAAAACATTCTGCATTATGGTCGATAAATTCTCTTGACATAAGCTTTCTCATGTCGTTTCTGCCGGACGGGTCACCGATCATTGTTGTGCCGCCACCAATCATGCAAATTGCTTTATGTCCATGTTTTTGTAAATGTTTAAAAAGGCAAATTAATAGGTAGTGACCGACCGTCAATGAGTCTGCGGTACAGTCAAATCCGGCATAAAATGTAAGTTTTCCATCGTTTAATTTTTCTTCGAGCTCTTCCGGGTATGTCATTTGCTCAATAAACCCGCGTGCCCTTAGTTCATCAACTAGTTTCATAAATCCTCCTTAAAAATATAAAAGCCCATGAATAAAAGGGCATCAAAACGCGGTACCACCTTTCTTCATGGGATAATTCCATCTCTATAACTTTTAACGCAAGCAAAACGTATACATATTTCTTGTATAAAAAAGTACCGTCCGTATCAACGGTACTTAAATTATATAATATTATTTTTAAATTGTCAAGTTTTTGATGTTTAGTATTAATAATTGTGGGGTAAGAAATATATAGAATCATTAAAGGAGGAATTTATAATGATTGAATTAATTAAATTACCATATGCATACGATGCATTAGAACCGGTTATAAGTAAGGAAACAATCGAATATCACCACGACAAACATCACCAAGCTTATGTAAACAAGCTAAATGAATTGATTGAAGGAACGGAACTCGCAGATATGCATCCTTGTGAAATTTTGAAAAACTTGGACAAGGCTCCTGCAGATAAAAAACAAGCAATAATCAATCAAGGCGGTGGAGTTTATAACCACAATGTTTATTGGAAACAACTTGCAAAAGATGGACAAAAAGAACCGAAAGGTGAATTGAAAGAAGCTATTGACAAAGCTTTCGGCTCATTTGAAGAATTCAAAGAAAAATTCGAAAAAGCAGGCGCAGGACAATTCGGTTCAGGTTGGGCTTGGCTCGTAGAAAAAGACGGAAAACTCGAAATCATGACCACAGCAAACCAAGATGCACCGATTTCAAAAGGATATAAAGTACTTCTAAACAACGACGTTTGGGAACATGCTTACTATATTGACTACAGAAACAAGAGAGCAGAATATCTAAAGAAATTCTGGGAAATTGTAGACTGGAGCGTTGTTGAAGAAAGATTCGCAAAATAAAATTAATAGTTTCAATTGAAACAATTCGATTTAAACTCGTCAGTTTTGACGAGTTTTTTTATTATTTATATAAATATTATTTTAGTCTTTAAATTAATCGGTATATTTGTTATAATTATGTTGGAGGACAAGAATGATTTATACATTAACAGCAACATGCCATTTTGGAACAGAGGCGGTTTTAAAAAGAGAAATACTTAATCTGGGGCTCGAAATAAAGAGCGTTACCGATGGGCATATAGAATTTTACGGTACGAGCGCCGATATATTTAGGGCGAACCTCTGGCTTAGAACAGCGGAGAGGGTTCATATTAACTTGCTCGAATTTGATGCTCATACCTTTGATGAACTTTATGAGAATGTGTTCTCTTTAGATTGGGCAGACATTTTGCCGGAAGATGCAAATTTTGTAATTAACGGCAGGAGCTATGAGTCTAAACTTTTTTCAATTTCAGATTGTCAAAGAATTACTGAACGTGCGATAATTGACAAGCTCAATTTAACATATAATAAAGTTTATTACGAAAAAACAGGAAAGAAATTTAACTTCGAAATAAGCGTAAACAGAGATCATGCAATTTTATATCTCGACTCTTCGGGAGCGGGACTTCACAAGAGGGGATACAGAAAGATGCAAGGAGCTGCGCCTATAAAAGAAACGCTTGCTGCAGCAATGATAAATTTAAGTGTCTGGAACAAAGACAGGCCTCTCTACGATCCGTTTTGCGGTTCAGGAACAATTCCAATCGAAGCGGCTATGATTGCCAGAAATATTGCACCGGGGATTTTAAGAAGATTTTCATGTGAACATTTCGGTTTTTTGGATTTATCGGAGTTTAGGACTATAAGAAAAGATGCAAAGGCTGCAATTGACAAAGATTCAACTCTAAATATCACCGGTTCTGACTACGATAGAAATATGATTTTGATTGCGAGAGACAATACACAAAATATTGGCGTTGAAGATATTTTTCTCTTCACAAAGGAAGTCAGAAAAGTCGAAATAGAAGATGAATATGGTGTTATTATAACGAATCCTCCATACGGTATAAGGCTTGATGATGAACTTCTCGACAGAACGTATGGAAACTTTAAAACACTTATAGATAAGTTGCCAACTTGGAGCACATATGTTATTACGGACTATGAAAAGCTGGAAACTGTGCTTGATAGAAAGTCGGATAAAAATAGAAAGTTATACAATGGAAAGATAAGAACATATTTTTATACATTTTTGGGTCCAAGACCACCAAAGGAGTATTATGAAAAACTTTAACTTAGTTGATTTAAATAGCAATCTTGATGTTCTAAATTTTTTACCGGATTGGGTTAAGATTACAAGTGTAAACGGCGTGGTTATTTTTGCAAATAAGCCGCTTGTTAACAAGCTTAATTTCGATCCTCAAGGAATGAAGATTGACGATTTGAAAACAACGAAATTTAAAGAAATTTTCAGTATTTGGATTTCACCGTCAGATTTTGAAGAAGCAGACATGAAAAAGTCAGATTTGAAATATGATGGAAAAGTTTATGACGTTTCAACGGCACCCATTAGAGACGATTTTGGAACAATTACTGCGTATGTTGACATTTATAGAGATATGACATCTCTTAAAAACATACAAAATGAATTAACTTTTAAAAATGAGATTATGAACAAGGATCTCACTCTTACAAAGAAAATTCAGGAGTCGATTTTGCCGGTCGATTTAAATTTCGGCAGACTTAAAGTCGACTACATGTATTTACCATGTGAACAGCTGAGTGGAGATATTTTTGACGTTATAAGCATAAATAAAAACATTACAAGCGCATATATATGTGACGTTTCGGGACACGGTGTTCCGGCAGCAATGGTGACGGTTTTTGTTCGTGAGACTATGAGAAATCTTCAGGATTATCACAGCAGTGCTTACGATTTGACTGAGCTTCACCGTAGGTTTTTAGATTTAAGGCTCGACATGAGTCAATATCTTACGATGTTTCATGTTTTGATAGATACTAATGAGCAAACGATTTCGTATTCAAACGCCGGTCACAATTGTCCGATGTTTCTAATAAGACAAAATGATGTTATTAGAATTGAAATGACAGGGAAGCCGGTGTGCAATTATTTTGAAAAGATATATTTTAAAGAAAAGGTTATACGATTTAATCCGGGCGATAAGATTTTACTTTTCACAGACGGCATAAAGGAAACACAAAACAAAGACGGCGAAGAATATGGTCTTGACAGAGTTGAGAGCATTATAAGGACAAAGCCGAACGACATTTTGAAGACACTAAGACGCTCGCTCGATTATTTTAACAGTGGTGTAAGATATGACGATATGTGTGCGGTTTTAATTGAGTTTAAGGATAAGGGTGATATTTAATTGAGATTGGATAAGTTTTTAAAAGTTTCAAGAATAATAAAAAGAAGAACTGTTGCAAAGGACGCTGTGGTGAATGGGTTTATTAAACTGAACGGAAATCCTGCAAAGCCGGGCTCCGAAGTTAAGATAGGCGATGAGATCAGCTTTGAAAGTAACAGAGGAAACTCAAAATTTGTGGTTGTAGGCCTAACTCAAAAAGATGAAGCATATGTGAGAATGGCAAATGAAAACGAATAGCTTATACAAACTTATTTTCGCAGTTATAATAATTGTTTCTTTCGCAGCTTTTGCAGTTGGTTTTTATAACAATTTAAACGAAAAATCTCGTTTGAAAAAAGAAAAAGCAAGCCTTGAAAATGATTTGCAGGAACTTAATAGTAAACTCGAAACCATAAATTATGATTTGGAAAATTCAGACAGCTTGCAATTCATAGAGAAAGAGGCACGTGCACTCGGCATGATTAAGCCGGGAGAAACTATTATTATAGATATGGATAAAGAAAAAGGCGGAAAAGAAGAAAATAATGACTAAATTGATTGATAATTATTCAATTTAGTGGTAAAATATAGGTAATAAATGTCCTTGGGAATAGGCGATTTATTAAATTCCAAAGCGAACTTGAGACGGTGGGAGTCAAGTGTTTTTAATAAATAAAAAGCTGCAACATATTTCTTTATTGGATGATCGTTCGCTCGCGATAAGAGCATCTAAGTATTAGAAGGGTTGGCACCTACGAAGATTTCTCGTACCTTTTCGGTTAGAGGAATCTATTTTTTTAAAATCAATGGAGGTAAATATGGAGATAAAAAGTTTATTTGAAAAAGCTGTCGAACTTGATGGAAAGGCTGTTGAAGCAGAAGGTTGGGTAAGGAATCTTCGCGATTCAAAAAGCTTTGCATTTATAGAATTGAATGACGGAACAGATTTTAGATCTGTGCAAGTTGTTATGGATGAAAATACAGAAAATTTTGAGGAACTTAAAAAACTATATCTAAGTTCAGCTATAAAGGTCAAAGGAACTCTTGTTATGACGCCGGAAATGCAACAACCTTTTGAAATAAAGGCAACTTCAATTGTAGTTGAAGGAGAAAGTACTGCTGATTATCCGCTTCAACCGAAGAGACACACAAGAGAGTATCTTAGAACTATTGCACACTTAAGAGCAAGAACAAATCTTTTTAGAGCAACATTTAGAGTTAGAAGTGTTTTAGCTTATGCTATTCACAAGTTTTTCCAAGATAGAGGATTTTTGTATGCACAAACCCCTCTTATTTCAGCTTTTGACGGTGAAGGGGCAGGAGAAATTTTCCATGTTACAAACCTTGATTTGAAAAATATTCCGAAAAATGATGACGGAAGCGTAGATTTTTCACAAGATTTCTTCGGAAAACCTGTAAACCTAGCTGTTACAGGACAACTTGAAGGGGAAACAATGGCTCAAGCTTTCAGAAACATTTACACATTTGGGCCGACTTTCAGAGCTGACCACTCAAACACAAAGAATCACTTAGCTGAATTCTGGATGGTTGAACCTGAAATGGCATTTTGCGATTTGAAGGGTAATATGGACGTCGCTGAAGCAATGATGAAATTTATTATCAGATACACTCTTGACAAATGTCCTGAAGAAATGCAATTTTTGGAGAAATTCGTTGAAAAAGGTTTGATTGAAAAACTCGAAAAAATTGCAAACAGCGAATTTGCTCGTATAACATACACAGAAGCAATTGATATAATAAGAAATGCCGACCACAAATTTGATGTTATTCCAAACTGGGGGGATGATCTTCAACGTGAACATGAAAGATATTTGGCGGAAGTTCATTCTGACGGACCGACATTTGTCACGGATTATCCAAAGGAAATAAAGGCGTTTTATATGAAACTGAATCCGGATGGAAAGACTGTTGCAGCTTGCGACCTTCTTGTTCCGGGAATTGGAGAAATCATAGGCGGAAGCCAAAGAGAAGAAAATTATGAAGTTCTTCTAAACAAAATGAAGGATTTCAAATTAAACGCAGAAGATTATTCATGGTATTTGGATTTGAGAAAATACGGATCCACAATTCACTCAGGATATGGACTCGGTTTTGAAAGAATGGTTATGTATATGACAGGGGTTGACAATGTTCGTGACGTTGCACTCTACCCAAGAACTGTAAACAATTGTGAATTTTAGGAGATATTATGGAATACAATCATCAACAAATAGAAAAAAAGTGGCAAGATAAATGGGCTGAAACTCATGTTTTCGACGCCAAAGAAGATTACGACAAAAAGAAATATTATTTACTCGTTGAATTCCCTTATCCTTCCGGACAAGGGCTTCACGTCGGGCACCCAAGGAGTTACACTGCTCTTGATGTTGTTGCTAGACTCAAAAGAATGCAAGGATACAATGTCCTATTTCCAATCGGCTTTGATGCATTTGGCCTTCCGACGGAAAGATATGCAATAAAAAATCATATGGACCCGGAAGTTGTAACGAAGAAAAACATTGAAACATTTAAACATCAATTGACAAGTCTTGGGATCAGTTTCAGCTGGAACAGGGAAATAAATACAACCGATCCGAGTTATTACAAATGGACACAATGGATTTTCCTTCAAATGTATAAAAAAGGACTTGCATACAAGGAACAAATGTCAATAAACTGGTGCCCGGACTGTAAAATCGGTCTTGCAAATGAAGAAGTTGTAAACGGTTGCTGTGAAAGATGTGGACATACAGTCGAACACAGAGTTAAAAATCAATGGATGCTTGCAATTACAAAATATGCAAACAAACTCGTAGATGGGCTCGATACGGTTCAATATATTGAAAAGGTTAAAACTCAACAAAGAAACTGGATCGGAAGAAGCTACGGAGCTGAAATTAATTTCAAAACAACAAATGGAGATTCAGTAAAAGTTTACACAACAAGACCGGACACTATTTTCGGTGCGACATATATGGTTTTGAGTCCTGAACATCCGCTGCTTGCAAAGTGGGATTTGAAAAATAAAGACGAAGTTAAATCGTATCAAGAAGAAGCGAGAAGAAAGAGCGACTTCGAAAGAGCAGAGTTAAACAAAGATAAGACGGGAGTTTGTCTTGAAGGCGTAAAAGCTATAAATCCTTTTACAAATAAAGAAATTCCGATTTTTATTTCGGATTATGTTCTTATGACATACGGAACAGGTGCAATTATGAGTGTTCCTGCACATGACACAAGAGACTACGATTTCGCAAAGAAATTTGATTTGCCGATTGTGGAAGTTATAAAAGGCGGAGATATTTCAAAAGAAGCTTACACCGATACGGCTGAAGGTGAACTTGTAAATAGTGGAGAATACAACGGCCTTTCTGTCGCTGAAGCTAAGGAAAAAATTCTTGAAAAATTACAAGAAATGGGAATTGGTGATAAGAAAGTCAACTTTAAACTCCGCGATTGGGTTTTCAGCCGTCAAAGATATTGGGGCGAACCTATTCCTATGGTTTATTGTGAAGACAAGTGGGTCCCGATGAATGAAAAGGATTTACCGCTCACACTTCCACATGTTGACAGCTACGAACCTACCGATTCGGGAGAAAGTCCTCTTGCACTTATTCCTGAATTTGTTAACACGACATGCCCGGATAATCCAAGTATTCCTGGCAAGAGAGAAACGGATACAATGCCGAACTGGGCGGGTTCAAGTTGGTATTACTTGAGATACTGCGATCCGCACAATGATGAAGCACTTGCAGATTATAAAAAGCTTAAATACTGGCTACCGGTCGACTGGTACAACGGTGGAATGGAACACACCACTCTGCACCTTCTCTATTCGAGATTCTGGCACAAATTCCTCTACGACATTGGAGTTGTTCCAACTGAAGAACCGTATATGAAGAGAACTTCACACGGTATGATTTTAGGTGAAAACGGCGAAAAGATGAGTAAGTCCAGAGGAAATGTAAGAAATCCGGATGAATATGTAAAGGAATATGGCGCAGACGCCCTAAGGCTTTATGAAATGTTCCTTGGAGACTATGAAAAGAGTGCACCTTGGAATGATGATGGACCGAAACAACTTAGAAAGTTTGTTGAAAGAGTTATAAGGCTTTTGGATGTAACTGTTGACGGCGATGAAATTAGAAAGGAACTTCTTCCGATTTTCCACATCACAATTAAAAAAGTGACAAACGATTATTTGACTCTCAAATACAACACTGCAATCGCTCAAATAATGACTCTTGTAAATGAGATTTATTTAACTGAAAAGATTAATAAATGTGAATTTAAGACATTGATTACTCTTTTAAATCCGGTTGCACCTCATATAACTGAAGAATTGAATGAAAGACTGGGATTCGATAAGATGATTTGTGAAAGCGAATGGCCTCAATATGATGAAGATTTAACTGTTCTTCAAACCATTGAAATTCCGGTTCAAATTAATGGAAAAGTTATTGAAAGAATAAATATCGAAAGAGATATGGAAGAAGAAAAAGTTTTGGAACTCGCATTCGCTCTTGATGATATAAAATCAAAAACTGAAGGCAAAACAATTGTTAAGAAAATTTTTGTTCCGAACAAAATTTTAAACATTGTTGTAAAGTAGGTGTAGTATGCCGATTATTATAAAGCCGGAGGTTGGGGATTATATAAAAGTTGCACTTAGAGGAATTTATACAGGAAAATCATTTAAGAGAAGTCTTTGGATGCAAAGACTTACTCTTCCTGTAATCGCAATGCTTCTTGTTTTGCTCGCAAAGCCGATTGTGCCTTTAAATGTTCTAATAGCAGCTGTTATTTCGGCGGTGTGGATTTATTTTATACCAAAACTTTTTAAGAAGAATATAAAAAAGAAAATTGAAAGAGCTTTTCTTGCAAAAGCAAGTACAGATAGTTCATTTTTGCAAGAATATAAGATAGACAAGATTGAAGGCGGACTTGAAGCTTCCAAAGGTGAGAATAGATTTATAGTTTTATTTGACAATATGAGTGAATATATTGTTGAAGACGATTATATTTATATTCTTTCTCAAGACAAGGAATTTGATTTTTTAATTCCAAGTCATGCTTTTAAGACAAAAGAAGAGTTTGAAGGGTTCAAGGAAGCGCTTGACAGACAAATTCAAATTGCAATTAGGAAGTGATATTATTAAAAAGGCAATAATTTTAGCGGCCGGTGAAGGCTCGCGAATGAAATCGTCAAAGTCGAAAGTGCTTCATATGCTTTTATTTAAGCCACTTATCATGCACGTTTTCGACTCTGTAAAAAAAGCAGGCTTCGATGAAATAATAACTGTGCTCGGCACAAAAAATATAGACGAAGCTGCACCGGTTCTTGAAGAAAAGGGCTCTAAAATTGTTTTACAGGAACTTGGTGAAGGAAAGCCATACGGAACGGGTTATGCCGTAAAGCTTGCAAAAGATTATATTAAAGAAGATGACTCTTTAATGGTTTTGTATGGAGACACACCTCTTATTGATTCAACCGTTATTGAAGAGTTCACAAAATTTCATAATGAAGAAAAGTCTGATATAACTGTTCTTTCAGCTATTTTAGACGATCCGAAAGATTATGGAAGAATTGTCAGAGAAGATGGAGAGTTCAGTGAGATTGTTGAAAAGAAGGAGCTTGATCCGAATAAGACTTATACAAACGAGGTTAACTCCGGAATCTATCTCTTTAGCGGAAAAGCGTTTTTAAATACAATTGACCTTATAAATGATAATAATTCAAAAAAAGAATATATGATTACGGATACCATAAAATATGCTAAGGAAATGGGCATGAAAGTGAGTGCTTTTGTCACTCGTGACACGGATATAATTCTAGGCGTGAACGACAGAGAAGATTTATATTTCTGTGAGAGGGCCTTAATTAAGCGTGAAAACAGAAGAAGAATGCTTTCGGGCGTAATGATTCACAATCCTGATCTTACAATGATTTCTCCTGATGTTAAAATCGAACAGGATGTTGAGATTTTTGGAGAATGTAAAATTTATGGTGAAACAGTAATAGAATCGGGCACAGTTATTGAATCATCGACTTTAAAAAATATGAAAATCGGAAAGGGTTGTCATATTATTAATACTGTAGCAGAAGATTCAATTGTCGGTAACAATGTTTCATATGGTCCATATTCAAGGATAAGACCGAATTCCGTCATCAAAGACGGAGTGAAAGTTGGAAATTTTGTTGAGGTAAAAAATTCAACTTTGGGCGAAAATACAAAGGCTGGACATTTGGCATATATTGGAGATGCAGATGTTGGAAAAGGTGTTAACATAAGCTGCGGAGTTATATTCTGCAATTATGATGGAAAACATAAACACAGAACCGTTGTAGGAGACAATGCTTTTATAGGTTCAAATGTAAATTTGGTCGCACCTGTAGAAGTTTCTAATAACGGATTTGTTGCTGCGGGCTCAACTATCACAAAGCCTGTGGACGAGGATGAGCTTGCTATAGAAAGAAGCGAGCAGAAAAATATTAAAGAATGGGTGAAGAAAAAGGGACTTCACAAGGAGGATTTTTAATGATGGGTTTTTATAAGGGAATTAAAGTACTTACAGGAAATGCAAACAGGAAATTAGCCAGAGATATTTGCGATAAAATGGGAATTGACTTACTTGACTGCGATGTAACAACTTTTTCGGATGGAGAAATAAATGTTGAAATCAACGAAACAGTTCGTGGATGTGATGTATTTATTATTCAACCTACACAAAGTCCTGTAAATGACAATTTGATGGAAATTTTAATTTTGATTGACGCATGCAAAAGAGCAAGTGCAGGCAGAATAAATGCAGTTATTCCATACTATGGATATGCAAGACAAGATAGAAAAACTCGTGCACGTGAACCAATCACAGCAAAACTTGTTGCAAACCTTTTGGAAAAAGCAGGTGCAGACAGAGTTGTAACAATGGACTTGCACGCAGGACAAATTCAAGGATATTTTGACATTCCTGTTGACCATTTGTCAGCAATTCCTGTTCTAGCTGAATATTTTAAGGATAAAATTGATGAAAACTCAACAGTTGTAAGCCCTGACTTAGGTGGAGTTACAAGAGCAAGAAATTTTGCGAACAAATTAAACTTACCTATTGCAATCATTGAAAAAAGAAGACCGAGACCGAATGTTTCTGAAGTTATGAATGTTATCGGAGACATCGAAGGAAAGACATGTATTTTGGTTGACGACATTATCGATACAGCCGGAACTATTTGTCAAGCTGCTAAAACTTTAAAAGAAATGGGCGCAAAGGAAGTTTACGGTTGTGCAAGCCATGGTGTTTTATCAGGACCGGCAATTGAAAGGCTTCTCGACAGTGAATTAAAAGAATTTGTTATAACAGATTCAATTCCACTTCCGGATCTTCCTGAAATTAGAGATAAAATTAAAGTTGTATCTGTTGCAGAAATGTTTGCAAAAGCACTTACAATTATCTCAAACAACGAATCCATCAGTAAGATTTTTGACTAATGAAAGTTATTGTTGGACTTGGAAATCCGGGCGCAAAATATGAGCTCTCAAGACATAATGCCGGATTTTGGGTTTTGGACAATTTTGCCGATAAGCACGGTGTGTCGATTGATAAACCGAAATTTAATGCACTTGTCGGTGAGTTCAATAAATCCGGTGAGAAGATAATTCTTTTAAAGCCGATGACTTATATGAACGAAAGTGGTGTTGCTGTTTCTGAAATTTTAAAGTTTTATAAATTAGAACTTTCTGATTTGATAGTCGTTGTCGACGACATTGAAATTGAACTTGGTACTCTTCGCATCAGAAAGAAAGGCGGCAAGGGCACACACAATGGACTTAAGTCTATTTTTAATCATCTTAAATCTGATGACTATACAAAAGTGAAGCTCGGTGTTGGCAAATTCATGAGAGACTGCGATTTGGCGGATTTTGTACTTGCACGTCCGCCTAAAAAGGATTCTGAAATTATCGATCTACTTGTTAATAAGGCGGTTGACTCACTTGACGCAATTCTTGATATTGGAATTGATAATGCGATGAATAATTATAATGGAAAAATAGAAATTAATGGATAAATTGTTGGAAAGAATAAAAAAAGAGCCTGTTCTTGAAAGTTTTTTGAGGGCCTATAAAGATGGAAAGTCGGCACTTATAAGCGGTGTGGGCGATGAATTTTTGGATTATCTAATAACCCTTGTAGCAAAGGAGGATAGGCCTTTTTTTGCTGTATTTCCAACAGAGGCGGAAGCAAAACAGTTTGTTGATAGATGTGACGACGAGGAAATTGTTTGTGACTATATGCCGCCAAGAGAGAAAATTTATTACGAAATAAAAGTAATTGACGACAAAGTTCAAAAGGACCGCTTATCTGTGTTCCAAAGAATGATTAGTGAGGAAACAAAGCTGATTGCACTATCACTTTTTACACTTTATGACCACAATCTAAATTTAGATTTTTATAAAAATAAAATTATTAAAATAAAAAAAGGCGATAGATTTGATTTTGATGAACTTGTTTCGATGCTTATCTCAAGCGGATTTAAAAGGGAGCCGGAAGTCAGTTCTCGGGGCGACTTTAGTCTTCGCGGCGATATAGTCGACATTTTTCCAATTTGTGGAGAAGGTCTTATTAGAATAGAATTTTTTGACGATGAGGTCGACACAATAAGACTTGTAGATTCAGATACGAGACTTTCAACTGAATATATTGATGAGATTGAGATTTTTCCAAGTGAAGAACTTATAATTGATGAATACACAAAAAAATCACTAATTGACGGAATTTCAAAAGATTTAGAGAAAAAGGAAAATAGAGAAGATTATAAAAAGTTCGATATTATCCTTGAAAAATTACGTGAGGACTCATATTCAAGCGAACGCGAAATTTTATTTTCATATTTTCCGGAAGAACTTAAAGTTCGGACTTTTGATCTGGCTAAAGACTATAATATTCTTTTTATTTATCCGGATTTAGCGAAGAAAGAGATTTTAAGTTATTATGAGTATTTGGACATGGAGCTCAGCCATTTATATTTAAGCCATGAAATCATGAGTGAAGATATTTATGGAGACAGACTTTTTGATCCGGAAGCGGTTAAAGAAATAAAAAATCGTGCTTTTTATGTTTCCGGTCTTCCGAGAAAAATAAAAGATGTTTTGGATTATGAATTAAAAATCAAAAGTGTGCCGAAATATGGGCGCGATTTTAATGAGATTTTTAAAGATATATCAAAATATGAAGATGAAAAATATAGAATTTATTTGAGTGCAAGTGATGATGTAAAGAGAAAGGCCATTGAAGATAATTTTTTGGAGCATGGTTTTCCTTACACATACGATGACGATGATAAAAATAAAATAATATTAACACAAAAGGCTATTTCAAATGGATTTTCTCTGCCAAGTATAAATTTAGTTGTGTTTGGCGACCTAAACATTTTCGGTTTCAGTGAAAAAAGGGGAAAACGAAAAAAGTCTAAGTCATCTTCCAACTTAAGAATTCAAGATATAAATGTGGGCGACTATGTAATTCATGAGGACCACGGAGTTGGTGAATACAATGGCGTTAAGACACTCGATATAAAGGGTGTGAGAAAAGATTATCTTGAAATTCTCTATAAGGACCAAGACAAGCTTTATTTGCCTGTTGAAAATATAAATCAAATTGACAAGTACACATCAAAAGAAGGAGCAAAGCCGAGAATTTATGGTTTGGACAGTATCCAATGGAAGAAAACCAAGGAGAAAACTAGAAAAGCAATAAACGAAATGGCTCGTGAACTTATCGAGTTATATGCAGCGAGGGCAAATAAAGAGGGCTTCCAATTCAGCAAGGACACCGAATGGCAGCATGAGTTTGAAGACAGTTTCAAATATGTTGAGACGGAGGGTCAGCTCATGGCGATAGATGAAATTAAAGCTGATATGGAATCAAAAAAGCCTATGGATAGGCTCCTTTTAGGAGACGTTGGATACGGTAAGACGGAAGTTGCACTTAGGGCAGCTTTTAAGGCCATAATGGACGGTAAACAGGTTGCTATGCTTACACCAACGACACTACTTGCAGGAATAACTGTGGATACGAAGAATTTCTTCTATCAAACAGGTGTTAGAACTTTTGAAGCGGCGTC
>CABTWE010000004.1 GCA_902488465.1 uncultured Tissierellia bacterium
ATCCTTCATTTCTTAGTTCTCTGATGACTGCTGCTTTTTCGCCTTGAGATATGCAGCATACTTTTCCCTTCTCAAGGCGCCTAATTTTTTTTCGACTGCTTGAACTGTTTTTAATTATCTGACCTCTTCTCTTAAACGAATAAGTTCTTCTCTTTCTGATTCATTAAGTGGATTTGGCTCTATATCTGTGTTTTCATTCTTATCTTTCATTTTGGATGGACGTCCTCTCTTCTTAATTTCAAGAGAATTATACCCAAATTTTTATATTTATTAACCCAAGTGTAAAGTTGACCATCTGGAATGCCAGCCTCTATAGCTACAGAATTACATGAATTTCCTGCTAATACTTTTGATATAAACTTAAATTTTTCCTCTGCACTCCAGTCTTTATTCTGCTCTTTGTGTTTAAGAATCTCTTCTCCATGAAAATCAACCAGCTTGCTCCAATATCTAATTTTATCTCTAAACATATGTTGATTAACGTCTTCTGGTGTTTCCATCCACTTTCCTTGTCTGTATAGTTCTACGCATTCTTTTTTGTATTCATAACTATATCGCATAATAATACCCTCCTTACTGGTTGTCCAGTAAAGAGGGTACATATCAGATTGGCAAGCATCTTAAAATTGCGTTTTTATTTTTTTATTCTTGGGTTTTTTACAGGAATTACTTGTAGCACGGATACATTGTTGGTAATATCATAAACAAATATAATTTGATCATCCGTACCGTAATCAAAAGTATAAGTCACACCACGTGTTAAAAATGTTCTTCTTTCAGCCATTCTATATGTGTATTTTGGATGGAAAATGTCACGTCCTTTGGCCTTATCGTTTAAAAATTGTATCATTTCTTCTTTGCTGCCTGAGAGCCCTAAATTTTGATAGTTTTTATAAGCGTCATCATAGTTTTTATTTGCAAAATTATCATGTAAACTAAATACATTCGCAAGCCTTATACCTGTGTCGAACTCTGTTACGAAATAACTTGAGTCCAGGCTTCCATCGGTGAAATCGTGTCCGGTATTCATAACAAAACGCAATTGATTTTCTGTTTTGTCAATGTTCGATTTAAAATAATCGAATGCTACATAGTGATCATTGAAATTAAATGCGGTCATATAGCCCTTACCATCATCATAGTTTTCAATCACTTTTTCAATTTTGTAGCCATCTTTTATTTCCTTTATGCCACCATTTTTGAGGATATCTCTGATTTGCTTTTCAAAATTTGCACAGCCTTCATCACTAAAATCCGGGTGAATATATTCTCTAAAGAATCCATAGATTCCATCTTTATAGTTTTTTGCAAGAGAATTATAGAAGTTTTCGATTGCATTAAAGACTTTTTCATCTTCTTCTGTAAAAGTTTTTGAAATGAAGCCGTAGTGAGTCTCATCTTTATAATCGGAAACAAGTTTAATGGTTCTAGTTTCTTTATCATAATCGACATGAATTCCGACCAATTCACCGAGATCTCTCAATTGAAGATAGTTGTTTCCGTTTGTCAAAGCTGTTTTAGCATCTCTTTTTTCATATATATCTGATCCTTTTGGATTATGATTAATATAAACAGTTTTTGTAGAGAGCATAGCTTTTGCCTTTTCAGATTTGATTTCTTCGAGATCACCTTTCATTTTTTCATATGGTCTATATCTTTCAATTATGAAGGTTTTATTTTCATTGTCGTATGAAATGTTGAATTTCTTTTCAGTTTCATTTAAAATTACAGCTAAATCACGAAGCTTAATATAGTTTGATCCGTTGATATTATAGAACGGAGCTTCTACATCTTTGCCGTCAAGAGTCAATTTTTGATTGGCCTTCTTTGCTACAACAGTTTCGCTTTCAGCGAAAGTGATTGGGGTTAACGCAACCAGCATGAGTATTGCTAGGAGCAATGAAAATTTTTTGTTCATAGTTTCCTCCAAATAATTTATTATGTTGATTAATTAAATCAACTTACAAATATTATACCATTAAAAAATTGGAAGCACAAATATAATTATTTACAAAAAAGTCCCCTATAAAAGGGGACTTTAAATTATACAAACATATAATTGTATTTTATTGTGTTCTAATTGCTTCGAGAGGGGAAAGCTTCGTTGCTTTACGAGCAGGGTAGTATCCACTTAAAATTCCGACTATAGTCGCAAATAAAAGTGCAACGAGTATGAGCCATATTGGAATTATAGAAATTTTTCCTTCTCCCATCATAGGGAGGCCTCCCATCATTCCGCCCATGTCATCAGGATTACCTTTTTTTGAAAGATAATTTATGATGGCACTCGCTATATAACTTACGCCAATGCCCAAGGCACCTCCAAAAAGTCCGATAAACGCAGCTTCTGTCAAAAACATTTTTTTGATGTCTGAAACATTAGCGCCGATAACTTTCATAATGCCGATCTCCTTGATGCGTTCATAGATACTCATAACCATAGTATTTGCAATTCCGATTGCAGCAACAAGAAGACTTACGGCACCAATTCCGCCAAGTATTTTTTGTGTACTTTCAACATTTTTGTTTAGAGCGTCGGTTGCTTGAAGATTTGATTGAGCGTTGTATCCAAGTGCTTTGACCTTGTCATTTACAGCTCTCATATTCTTAATATCGTCGACTTTGACAATAATGCTGGAATACTTGCTTGTGCTGTTTCTGTCTCTGTAGCCCATTCCGCCGACCATTCCATCAGCTTTTTGCTTATCGTTCTCACGTTTGATTTCTCTTTTTAATTTCAATGCAAAATCCATTGGTATATATACATTATATGCGGTTTCCCAGTCTTCTTCAGGAAGTTCTCCAACAACTTTTATTTTGTGAGTCTTTGAATAGCTCCTTTGTTCAGTTTCCGGGTCATAGCCCTCTCCAATATTCATTGTTATCGGATCCTTCTCAAGGTCGACAAGCGTTTTATCCGGATCATTCATGTCATTCATTCTGCCGCCTCTACTTTTTTGATCGTACCATGAATGTTTGAGACCGCCACCGAATACAGCAACTTCTCCGTCAGAAGCTTCCAGAAAACGACCCCATTGCATTTCCGGATTCAACAGTGCATATTTTTCCGGATCCACACCAATGATTTGTGCGAAGTTTGAATATTTTTTAGAAGCTATGTCAACTCCATCAACTTCCAAAGTTGGAATTGTCACTTGTACATTTTCAATTTTCGCAATTTCTTCGAGTGCTTTATCATCAAGTGGCTTTGCATCTTTTTGTTTCTGAGTCTCAGGATCGTAAATAGGGTAGGAAACAACTTTTATAACATCAACCGGACCCATTTGAGCTAGAAGCTTTTTGTTTTGCTCCTTCATTCCGAAGCCGAGGCTCAATGTGGTGATGATTGATGCTGTGCCGATTATAACACCAAGCACCGTCAAAAGAGTTCTAAGTTTCCTACGCCAAAGATTCCCGAGAGACATCTTAATTAAATCTAAATTAGACATCTAAAGTCAAATCCTTTGTTTCTTTTTTCTTTTTTAATTTTTTTACAACCACAAATGTGATTCCACCGACTGCAAGAAGTCCAACCCAAAGATACCATTTCTTTAAAATATTTAAAATCTTATCTTTAAGTCCCGGTTCTTCAGCCGGCATTTGATTTTCCGGAGCATTCGGGTCAAAAGCCGGTGCTTCTGAGACTGTGTATTTTACTTCTTTTTTAACTTCTTGTTTTTTTCCGGTTGAGTCTTCATAGGAAAATACAATATTTCCTTTCTTTTCTCCAGCTTCCATTGCATTTACTTGAATGTCGTAATTTTCAGTTGAACCTTCGAGGAACTTTCCAACATAATAAGTTGAATTTTGTGCTTCCAACTCATCTGATTCAAAACGAACCATCATGTTGTAGAGTGTAACTTTTCCGGTGTTATAGAATGTAACGGAAAGTGGAGTACCTTCGCCGACATTAAATGCCTCTTGTGTTTGAACTTCGCCGATTTCAAGTCTCGAGGATTGAACAACAGGAATACCGATTTCTTCTTCGGCTTTAAATTGGTTATTAGAGCCATCTTCATATTCAAATGAACATGTTACATTATATGTCTTTGCCGTTGCATCAGGAACGGTATAAAGATTTATAGTTTTTTGAACCACGCCGTTCGGCATAATCTTGTCGATGAAAAATGTATTTGAACTGTCTACAGGTGTAAAGATATTAGAACCTCCTGAATCCTTGCTGTCAGTGCCTTTTGGAGAGTTCATAGAAATCTTTATATTTTTTACAACCTTTGTTGAGGAAGTATTTTGGAATTCCAAATCCATTGCAAATTCTTTTCCCGCTTCAGGAAGCTTAGGATTGAAAGTGTATTTTCTGATGATTACTTTTGGAGTCGAAATTTTATCTTCTTTTCCATCACCTGAGCTATCTTTCTTTGGATTTGAAACAAATATTCCGGAATACTGTTCAGTTGTGAGAGGATCGCCTTCAGTTTGGTCTTCGTCTCTATATTCAACTTTGATTGTAATCGGATAGTTTTGTGTTGAACTTGCAGGCGTTGCAAGATAGGTAAAGCTGAAACTTTGAGTTTCTCCAGGTGCTAGGGTTTCAATGAAATGTTGACTGATTGATTTATTTACAAGCCCGTCACCTTCAACGCTGCTCTTAATCAAAACTCTCTTTGCAGCTTTTTTTCCTCTGTTTGTAACGTCAAACGATAGGGTAGAGGACTTGCCCGGATAAAGTGTGTTTGCCGGTGTTACAAGATTTTCAATAACAACACTTGAAACATTTGATGGGTCTTTTTTTAGAGTTAAGAAAAATGATTTTTCGCTTTTTGATTGTCCGCCTTCAATGTGTTGATCGAAATAAGAAAGAGTTACTTTGAACTCATGGTTGCCGGCTTTTGCATTAGGTCCGGCTGAAAGAACAAAACTAACACGCTTTTCTTCATTTGGAAGAATAGTATCGAAGTTTTTAACATTAAAATCCCTTTCGAGCGTAAATCCGTCAGAACTCATTCCTTCAAGTCTAACCTCAACGTTGTTTATTTCATTATCGGTAGGGTTTTTTATCGTAAATCCGGCAATGACATCTTCTCCCGGGGCAATATTCATATTGTTCGGCATAACTCTTATGTCGGAAAGAACAAGTCTGGAAGCTTGTCTTGGGTCATATTCAACTCTAACATAGGTTGTGACGCTTTTTGTTTGTCCGTCGCTAGTATACACGTTAATGTCAATAGGATATGTTCCAGGCTGTGCATTGTTTGCAATTTGCACGGTAAATTGAAGGTCAATTGATCCCCCCATCATTCTTCCTCTGAATTCTTTACCAGGCATTCTTTCGTCTGAGCCTTTCAACATAAAAATATTATTATTTCCTTTAGAGTCGGCATTTCCGCTAATTGTAAAATATCTGCCAATCATCGGAAATCCACTTTGATCTAATGGATAGTTGAAGTCAACAAACGCACGGATTTCCTTTGTTTCACCAGGTTTGCCGACAACAGTGCTACTTGCACTTATATGTGTAATTGATGATGGTGCAGCTTGTGAAGGGGGAGTTGAGGGTTCGGTTACTCCTCCATCGCCAGGTTTTCCAGTGGGGCCATCCGCAAAAATACTTACACTTTGAAATATCATAACTAATGATATTAATAAAATTAAAAATTTGTTTTTTCTCATATTTTCCTCCAATATTAACTATATCTCGCTGTTTATTTCTTCTATCTTATCGAATCTGCTTCGAATAACTTCCTCTGAAGGAAGTGGTTTTGGTATTTGTGTATCAATTTTTTCAATCGTTCCGTCTCTAAAATGTATAATTCTGTCAGAATAGACGGCTGTTTCAATGTCGTGCGTTACAACTATCATAGTGCTGTTATTTCTTCTAACCATATCGGTCATAAGTTCGATAACTTCGATTGAGGTTTTCGAATCCAAATTTCCGGTTGGTTCGTCTGCAAAAATTATTTTCGGGCTATCCACAAAAGCTCTCGCAATACTTACTCTTTGTTGCTGACCACCGCTCATTTCGGAAGGTTTGTGGTAGAGTCTTTTTCCGAGTCCAACTTCCTTTAAAATCTTTTCTGCCATTTCAATTCTTTTTTTCTTAGGGACACCTTTAAAAGCGAGTCCGAGCCCAACATTTTCAACTGCTGAAAATGTCGGTATAAGATTGTAAGCCTGAAAAACAAAACCGACATTTAGTTGTCGGAACCTTGTTGCTTGTTCTTCAGTTAGATTTTCCATGTGAATGTTTCCTATTATAACTTCTCCGGATGTTGGTCTTTCAAGTCCGGCGCACATATTTAAAAGAGTTGATTTGCCGCTGCCGGAAGGGCCGACAAGACAAATACATTCACCCTTATAAATATCAAGACTGACGTGACGCAAAGCAACTATTTTTTCCTGTCCCATTTTATAGACTTTCGTTAAGTCCTTAAGTTCTATTAACGGTTGCAATCTATCACCTCCATGATTACATTATAGCAAAGAGTAGAGTTTTAATCAATTATAATTGTGTGTTTTTTTATTACATTTGCGTGACCTTATTGTTAAGATTCGAAATGGGTATAAGTATAATGCTATGAAAAATGAAAAGAAGGGGATTAGATGAAAATAAAATTTAAAATGCCACACGAGGCAAAAAAAGTAGAAGTTGAATATAAGAATGGAGAATCCATCGTTGAAATAATAAAGAGAGAGTTTAAAAACTATAAAAGATTTTTAGGCGCGGTTGTGAACGCTGAACTAAAAAGTCTATACTATAAACCCAAGACAGACGATGAAATAGTTCTTTTGGACATTGAAAACTCTCTTGGTCTTAGAATTTATACAACAAGTCTTTCCATGATTTATGCTTATGCAATAAAAAGTCTATATCCAAACATGAACACAGTTATAGAGCATTATGTTGGAAGCACAATTTACACACAAAAAATTGGAGAAGAACCGTTTACTATTGAGGAAGTAAAAAGTATCGAAAAAAGGATGCGAGAAATAGTAAAAGAAAATATTGATATTAAAATGGAAAAATGGAATTCTGAAAAGGCCATTGATTATTATAGCAAAATTAAACGAGAAGATGTTGTTAAACTTTTAGAAACAAGCAAAGCTATGGAAGTAAATATGTACAGAATGGATAACTTTTTAGAAAAGTTTGAGGGCGTTTTAGTTCCAAGTTCAGAATTTATTGAAAAATTCGAATTGTCTTATTATTATCCTGGGCTTTTAATTCGCTTTCCATCTAGTGATAAAAATTTTGAGATTGATATAGATGAAGAGGAAGCAAAACTTGCGAAAACATTTCAAGATCACACCAAGGATGCACATATTATTGGAGTAAATTATGTTGGAGAGTTGAACGATAAAATTTTGAGTGGGAAGAGCAGAGATTTGATTTTGGTTTCAGAAAGTTTTCTTGATATGAGAATAAGGGATATTGCAATAAAAATTGCTGAGGACTCTGCAAAGCGAGTTGTTCTTATAAGCGGACCTTCAAGCAGCGGAAAGACAACCTTTGCACAAAAACTTAAAATCGCACTTACAATGTATGGCCTTAATTCAATTGAAATTTCAACCGACGATTATTTTGTAGACAGAAAGATGACACCTAAAAATCCTGATGGCACATACGATTTTGAAACAATTGATGCTGTTGATATAGAATCGTTAAATAGAGATATTATTAAATTAATAGAGAGCGGAGAAACAGAAAAGAGAAGTTTTGATTTTATTGAAGGAAAACCGATTTTCACAGGGGAAAAGCATGAACTTGGAAGCAGTGGAATAATTATAATCGAAGGGATTCATGCTCTTAATCCGATTCTTTCAAAAGATGTGCCGAACAGAAACAAGTTGAAACTATATCTTTCAGCATTAACCACAATGAATATTGATTCAATGAATAGGCTATCTACAACGGACGTTAGATTTTTAAGACGTATGGTAAGAGATGTGCGAACAAGAGGACGTGATGTTTCAACATCACTAAACGAGTGGGAAAATGTAAGAAAGGGAGAAGATAAATATGTATTTCCATTTCAGGAAGAAGCGGATATAATGATAAACACAAGTCTTTTTTATGAAATTGCCGTTCTAAAAAAACATGCTATGGTACTTCTTGAGAAAGTTCCTGAGTCTGACAGAAATTATGTTCGTGCAAACAGATTGATGGATATGCTTAGATATTTCGTTTCAATTGAGGACGATGCGATGATTCCGAACACATCTCTTATAAGAGAATTTATTGGCGGAAGTATTTTTGAATAGAGAACAAAAAAACCACGATTTTGATATCGTGGTTTTTCATTTACTTGAAGCTTTCGCTTATATTATTTTTTATTTCATGCATATGCGAATTGAATTCGTTCAAATTATTGTTTAATTGATATATACGATCATAAATCGGATATTTCCAAATCTTGTCGCTTTCATCCCCATATTCCGAATTTATTGCATTTACAATATTTTCTTTGTCGTTTACATAGAATGAAACTGCACCAATCGCAAAAAATAGAAGAGTTACAGCTGTGAAAATCAATAGAAATTTTTTCATTACTTATACCTCCTTAGGAATTTAGCTTGCCAACTGAATATTAATGCAACAAGTTTGAATAGCCATTTCAAAAGGAAAAAGGCAAATACGAAACATAAAATCGAAAGGCCTATAATTCCAAATGGCAGAGTCCATCTTGTAAGAGGATTCATCAATATGAGGTGACCGTTAACATAAGCGTTTCCGTATAGTAAAACGCCAAGAGCTACCAAAATAAATGTAACCGGTAGAACTGCGATACATACAATTCCTCCAAACATTGCAATGAATGCCGGAACTAAGAATAGATTTAAAAAGAAAAATAGAACTGCATACATTGCAATGACGCCGAGGCTTCTTTTTTCTTTGATAACTGTATCTCCAACTTCTTTGTATTCTCTAATTTTTTTAGGAGCAAAGGTGGAGACAATTGTGTTTAGGTTTTCAATAGAACCTCTTACTTCATCATAAGATTTTCCAAAACGTTCGCCTTCTCTAAAGTATTCGTCATAAACACGTGTGATTTCGTTTGCAGCTGTATCTTTGACACCGGAGCTTTTTAGTGAAAGTTTTAAATCATCAAGAAATTTACTTTTCATTATTATTACCTCCTTTGTCTTCAACAAATCCGCTAGAAATTTTGTCATCTACTAGTTTTGTTTCCTTAATATTTTTACCGAAAGAGGCGTATTCAACTGAATTGTCGTTATTTTTTAAAATGACATTGTTGTTTTTTATATCACTGTTATGTGTATAATATTTTTTCATGGTTTCAACTTGAGAAGAAAGCTCTTTTGAAAGTTCGTTCATATATTTAATGCCATTATCTGTAAGAATTAAATATTTTAAATCATTTTCAGTATTTTCTTCAATTATATTTTGACGCCAGAAATCAATAATAGTTTTTACGATTTTAGAAGTGGTAGGGCATAGCTCACGCAAATCCTGACATACAGTATAATAAGATATTTTTTCATCTTGTTTTTTATGGATGTCATTTAAAACTGCTGATTCCAATAACATTTCGTATGTTATCATAATTTCTCCTTTCTATGTCAAAAGACTGTCTATTTTTTCTCCGGTGGATAAACTGTTCGCACCTTCATGATACTTTATACCCAAAATTAATCCAATACTAATAAGATTTGCAATTTGGAAAGTTCCGCCTGATGAAATTAATGGAAGCGGAATCCCGGTTACCGGCATAAGGCCCATTGTCATGGCGATATTTTCCCATATATGAATCAAAAACATTGTAAAAACACCAATGGATAAAACTTTGGCAAAATAATCTGATTGTTTTGAAATATGAAGAATTCTTGTGAGGAGCAAGAAATATAAAACTAGAAGCAAAGCTCCGCCTAAAAATCCGAGTTCTTCTCCAATCATTGGGAATATAAAGTCAGAGTGCTTGAGCATTAAAAAGTTCCCTTGGTTTTGCACACCGTTATATAAACCGCGTCCTCTGAATTTGCCTGACGACAAACTTATTTTTCCTATATAAGCTTGCATTCCTGTGCCCAAAGTATCTCTTTCAGGTTCCAAAAAGTCAAAGATTCTTTCTCTTGCGTACTCATCCATATTAAACCAATGTACAGGAAGGTAAACGAGCACGGATCCTATTGCAATCAAAATGTATTTCCAATGAATACCACCGATAAAAAACATTACGGCAATTATTCCCATAAATACTACCGCTGTACCGAAGTCGGGTTGTTTTAATATAAAAGCTACCGGAATGAATGCAAGCACGAGAAGTTTTAAAAGTGTGAACGGCTCATTAAGTTTTTCTTTATTTTTATCCATAAATGCTGCAAGCGACACGATAAGTCCAACTTTTACAAACTCCGACGGTTGGAATTTAAAGGAATTAGTTCCGAGCCACGATCTTGAACCGGAGTAGGTGATGCCAAAAAGCATTGTTGCAAGAAGAACACCAACACACACAATATAGATTGGCCATGCAAGTTTTTTTATTAAATCAGGTGGTGTTATTACAAGAATCGACATAACAATAAGCCCAAGTATGGTCGAAAGGCCTTGTGAACGCATGTAACTCGAGTGTTTTGCGGCACCATAGCTCATGGTGGTTGAATTTACCATAATTAGTCCGAACGCTAAAAGTGCAAGGACCACTAAAATCAAAAAATAATCTATTCTTTTGTAAGTTTTCTTTTTATCAAAAAACATAAAATCTCTCCCAACAAATATACATACATTATAACAGAAAAAAATTGAAATGGAAAATTTTTATATAAAATGATAAAATAAAAATATGGATAATAAATTTTTGAAACTTAAAGAAAATTTAAATTTGTTGGGCTTTGAAGAGTTTGGTATAATTCCAACGGCGTGTTATATTCAACCGCATTTTATTCCATCAATGGTCGATTATTACAATGAAAATCAGATTAAAAATAATTTTGATATGAGTGCATTCAATTCTATTATAGTTTTACTTATGAACTATCGGCCGGAGAATTTAAAAAGTGGAAGAATGTCAATAGGTTCGAACGAAAAAGATTATCACATTGTGTTCAAGGAAAAGATTAGTGAGTTAGGCAATATGATGGACCTTGGAAATTTTTTAGGATATTCGGACACGGGCCCGCTTTTCGATAGAACGCTTGCACTTAAGGCAGGACTTGGTTTTATTGGGAAAAATGGGTGTTTAATAAATCCAAGAATTGGCAGTTTTTTCTTCATCGGCTATGTGTTAACAGATTTAAAATTTGAAAAGTTTATTCCATATAAGGATAGTGAGTTTAAAAATACACTTTGCGAACATTGTACTAGATGTATTAAGGCTTGTCCAACATCAGCAATCGGGGAAGGGGAGTTTCGACCTATGAGGTGCCTTTCGCATCTTACACAAACGAAAAAACCGGACCCCGATCTTGAAGGAAAGATTAAAACATTTTACGGTTGTGATATATGTCAAAAAGTTTGTCCGTATAATTCAGATAAAGCAAGTGGTATGATTGAATTTTTATCGGGAGATGATATGAGCTATGAGGATTTATTTACACTTTCAAATAAGGAGTTTAAAAAGATTTATGGGGAGAAAGCATTTTTTTGGAGAGGTCGGTCAATTATAAAAAGAAATGCAATTATAAGGGCTCATAATTTGAAAGATGAATCAATTGTAAAATACTTAGAAGAGGAGCTCAAAAAAGATAATATTACAAAAGAATATATTTTAAAATATTTTTTGGATTTTATTAAATAAAAGATTTCTTATGAAGTCTTTTATTTTTTTTATTATTGGGTATATATAATTTAGTTACAAAAAAATTTCAAAATATGTAACGTAATCATTCAAATATCTTTATTTTATAATTTGGATATGGTATAATGAAATTAATGAGAAAAATGTGATTTAAATTACATAATATAAATTTATATTCTAAAATGTTTTATAAATCAAATATATTATTTTTCTTAATAAAAGGAGGATTAACATGAAAGCATATACTGCGGATAACATCAGAAACATATCCCTTTTGGGGCACTCAAGCTCCGGTAAAACAACTTTTACCGAAGGAGCATTGTTTGCAACGGGCGTGACTTCAAGACAAGGAAGAGTTGAAGATAAAAATACAGTTTCCGACTTTGACAAGGAAGAAATGAGTAGAGGAGTTTCAATCGGCACTTCTGTAATTCCTGTTGAATACAACAACATCAAGTACAACATCTTGGACACACCGGGTTATTTCGACTTTATTGCTGAAATGTATGGAGCAAAAAGAGTTTCGGACGGTTCCGTAATTATTATCGACGCTCAAGCGGGTGTTGAAGTAGGAACTGAAAAGGCTTGGAACAACGTTGAAAAATACAATACACCGAGACTTATATTTTTAAATAAGATGGACAAGGAAAATGTTAAGTTTGAAAAGGTCTATCAACTTATAAAACAAAAACTTGGAGACAAAGTAATTCCATTTACAATTCCAATTGGAGATGGTGATGAATTTAAAGGTTGCTACGACGTTCTGGACAAAAAATACCACAAGTTCGACGGTCCTGACGGAGTTGTTGAAGACGCTCCGCAAGAATTGATTGACAAATGTCAAAAATACATCTCCGCTCTTAATGAAATTGTCGCAGAGAGCGATGAAGAGCTTATGGAAAAGTATTTCGCCGACGAACCGTTTACACAAGAAGAATTTATTAGAGGTATAAAATCTGCCGTTGCTTCAGGGGAACTTTGTCCTCTGTTTATTGGAGTTGCAACAAAGGGTATAGGCGTTAAGAGAATTTTAGACGCTGTTATGAGATATATCCCAAGTCCTAAGGATCACCCGATTCAAAAGGGTATTTGGGACGAACAAATTATTGAAAGAACAACTGACGTTAATGATAAGTTTTCAGCAGTTGTATTCAAGACAATTGTTGACCCGTTTGTTGGAAAGCTCTCATTATTTAAAGTTCTTTCCGGCAAAATTACAAAGAACACAGTTTTATATAACTCAGGAAAAGACAAGACCGAAAAAATGGGCGGACTGTTCTATCTAAGAGGTAAGACACAAATAGATACTGACGAAATTACAGCGGGCGATATTGGAGCTATGTCAAAACTTCAATATACTGAAACAGGTGATACGCTTTGTGACGAAGATAATCCTATTGTTTATGAACCACTTAGATATCCGAAGCCGACGTTATTTATGGCAGTATATCCAAAGAAACAAGGCGACGAAGATAAGATGGCTCAAAGTCTGTATAAACTCCATGATGAAGATCCGTCATTTGTTATTGAAAGGAACAGTGAAACAAAGGAACTTTTAATCGGCGGACAAGGAAACATGCAGCTTCAAGTTATTCAAGATAAACTCTTAAATAGATTTGGAGTTGATGTAGAACTTAAAAATCCAAAGATTGCATACAGAGAAACAATTACAAAGGTTGCATCAGTTCAAGGTAAGCATAAAAAACAATCCGGTGGTGCAGGTCAATATGGAGATGTTTGGATTAGGTTTGAACCGTGCGATGAAGACTTTATATTTGATGAAGAGGTTTTCGGAGGTGCAGTTCCTAAGAACTACTTCCCGGCTGTTGAAAAAGGTTTGAGAGAATCAATTGAACACGGAATTCTTGCAGGTTATCCTGTAGTTCATATGAAAGCTGTATTATATGATGGAAGTTACCATGACGTTGACTCAAACGAAGTTTCATTTAAAATCGCTGCACAACTTGCATTCAAAAAAGGTATGGAAGAAGCAGCACCGGTTTTATTGGAACCGATTGTAAAAGCGGAAATCTCGATTCCGGAAGAATACTTGGGGGATGTTATGGGTGACATGAATAAACGTCGTGGAAGAATTCTCGGAATGGAACAACAAAGAGACGGAAGCCAAAAGATTATTGCAGAAGCACCGCATGCTGAAATGTTCGAATACGCAATCGATTTAAGAGCAATGACTCAATCGAGAGGTTCATTTGAAATGGAATTCGTTCGCTATGAACAAGTTCCGCAAGAAATTGCAAAGAAAATCAAAGAAGCTAGTGAAAACAATTAAAAGGGATACAAAAAATATATAGATTATGTACAAAAAAACCGGGTTGATTCATTCAATCCGGTTTTTGGTTGTTGTTTATTTGTTTCGAATAATTTAGTTTTAAAATAGATTTCTTGCTTTACGATTAAATTTTATGAAATTAAACGAAAAGCAAATATAAAATTAAATAGTATATATTGCTTTATTTCCCGCTTTTTAGTTCATCTAAAAATCTGGAAATTTTAAATTCTTGATTGCCGTCATTTTTGTATGCATACATAAATAAATTTTCTTTAGCACGTGTCATACCGACATAGAGAAGTCGTCTTTCTTCTTCGAGTTCGTTTTTAGTGATATGTTCGCCCGGAATCTCGCTGTTTAAAAGATCGAGAAGTATAACGGTGTCGAATTCGAGCCCTTTTGACGCATGCATGCTCATGAGTTTTATCTTACTTCTACTTTCTCTTAACGCCATATTCTTTATGTCTTCGAGGCGATTCAAAAATTCTTCGATATCATTGCATCCGTTTGAAATGATTCTTAGCGTTCTAAAATGCCTCATGTATCCTTCGAGCCCACGGTTATTAAGACGTTTGAAGTGATTAAGATAGTCGAGATAGCCGCAGTGATTCAGCAATATGTCGAGACCATTTTTCGAAAAATTTTTGATAAGCGCACGTCTCGAATACTCGAGCTCCTCAATGAGCTCTTTTTTGTATGACGGCACATCGAAGTTGTTGTATATTTTTTCAAAATAAGTTTCGCCCAATGAATGCTTGATTGAATTTATTTCTTTTCTCGAGATGTAACCCTTTAATTTGAAATATACATTTGAATAGCTTTCGATGTTGGATGGGTCATTAAAGAACTTTAAAATATCAGTTATGTCTTTATATACAACTTGGTTGAAAAAGTCAATATTGTGGTCTTTTAGTTCAAATGAAATCATTTCTCGATCAAGTGCATCCATAAGTGCAACTGCTGAAAGATTGTTTCGATAAATCAATGCAACTTCGCCATTCGTGTCTTTTATGGTTTTTATAATATTACTGTATTGTGATTTGCGAGATTTCATTATCCTCACCTTTACAGTAGAGGATTTATCTTTATCTGCACAAATATTTTTTTTGTATCTTATATTGTTGTTTTTTATGAGTTTCGATGCAGAGTTTACGATCTCAAATCTAGAACGATAATTTGTTTCAAGATAAATAATTTTTGCATTTTTAAATTCTTCGCCGAAGCGCATAAGCATTTCCGGATTCGCGCCGCGAAAACGATAAATACTTTGGTCGTCATCTGCAACTGCGAAAAGATTTTCCTTTGCAGTCAGTAGGCTTTTTATTATAGACCATTGAATTGTTGATGTGTCTTGAGCTTCGTCTAGGGAGATGTATTTGAATTTATTTTTGTAATAGTTTCTTATTTCGTTATCCTCTTTTAAAAGCTTATCTGCAACAATCAAAAGGTCGTCGAAGTCATACAAATCATTCTTGTTTTTATAATTTTCGTAGTCGTTATAATATTCCTCGAAATTGTTTAATATCATTGAACGGTCTTCGGAAGATGTTGGAGAACCTAGAGTTTTCATATTGCTTATTGCACTCAAAAGATTTCGATATTCTTCTATTGTGAGCGGGATATTTTCAAGTCGCATTTTTGTATGGTTTAAAATATCAAATCTAAGACTCCCGAGTCGTCTGTCTTCAATCATTCGGAAGCGTTTATTTTCTTTTTCACATTTGAGTGCGACAATATCATAACAAAGTGAGTGAATTGTTTTTATGTTTTGAACTTTTATGTCGTCGCCAAGCTCTTCAATTCTTCTTTTCATATCGTTTGCAGACGCACGTGTGAAAGTTAAGGCAAGAATTTGTGAAGGAAGAACGCTATGAACTTTAACGAGATTAATAATTCTCTGAATAAGTATCGTTGTTTTTCCGGCACCGGGAACAGCAAGCACGAGACATGGACCATCGACATGTTTAATTGCTTTTATTTGTGATTCCGAAAATTGCATAACCCTTCCTCCTTATGTAAAATGAACATTTATATTATACACGAAATTTTATTATATGTCTAAGAATTTGATTTTTACTGTTTATTTTAAGATTGTTATGTTATAATTAATATATTGTATGTATTCTTTTTGGAGGTAGTATATGACTTTAAATGTTTTAAAGAAAAATCTTGGAATATACGGGGCTAACACGTATATTTTATATGATGACAAAAAAGAAGCTGTCGTTATAGATTGTGGGGGCGATGCCGATGAAGTTGAAAAACTCTTGAATGAACATGATTTAAAACCACTAGCTTTAATCCTTACACACGGACATTTCGACCACATTGCAGGCATGAACAATTTAAGAGAGATTACCGGTGCACCGATTTACGGATGCGAAAAGGAAAGGGACTTATTTGAAGATGCACAAAATAATTTATCACAATCAACACTTGTAGGTCCTATAACTTTAAAATGTGACCACTATTTTAATGACGGCGACGAACTTAAGTTTGGAGATATTAAATTAAAAGTTCTTGCAACTCCGGGACACACTGAAGGCTCTGTTTGTCTTTATAACGATGAAATGATATTTACAGGCGACACACTTTTTAATAGGAGTGTCGGTAGAAGTGATTTATATTCCGGCAATCAAGCACATCTTAACGAATCACTTAAAAAAATGCGAGATATGTTTGATGGAAAGCTTATTGTTTATCCGGGACATGGCCCTGAATCCACGATGAAATTTGAGGTCGAAAATAATCCGTATATAACAGGTTTAGTATAATGATAGACATTAAATGCAACAACATCTCTACTCATAAAACATGGGAGGAAATGATAAAAGCATTTTTTGACTATATACCTTTCGAAGAATATGATGAAAATATCCTGTTTGAAATAACAAAAAATGATAATTCAATCAATTTAAAAATTTTCAAAGATAAGGAACTTTTTGGGGAAGGAACAACAGAAATATCTCCACTTGATGAAGTAAGGGCGACAAAAGTTCTTATTTACGAAGTTTTATCTCGAGTTTTAAAAAGAGATTTACCTTGGGGAACACTCACGGGTATTCGGCCGGTAAGTTTTTTCAATTGGACAAAAAAGCAATATGGAAATGAACTTGGGAGAGAAATTTTCTCTACAAAATATCATGTGCGTGCCGACAAAGTTGAATTATGCGAAGAAATTGAAAATATTGAGCATAAAACAATGACTCAGTATAAGGATAACCACTTGATCTATATTCATATTCCTTTTTGTGAAACCAGATGCAACTATTGCAGTTTTTCGGTTATGACAATGGACAAATTTGGAAAATGGATGGATAAATATTTCGAAACGCTTTTGAAAGAAATCGAAGAAGGTTACGATATTTTACCTCCCGAAAAAGCATGTAGCCTTTATATAGGTGGAGGAACACCGTCGACTCTTAGCATTGAGAAGACAAAGAAACTTTTGTCGGTCATAAATGAAAAGTTTAAAAATTTGGTAGAGATAACTTTTGAAGCGGGAAGACCTGAGAGTATAACTACAGAGCTTCTCGAAGTTTTACAGAGTGAAGGCGTTTCAAGAATTAGTATTAATCCACAGTCTATGCAACAAAAAACGCTCGACTCAATCGGTAGAAAGCACACCGTCGAGGATATATATGCTGCATTCGAGAGAGCAAAGAAATATGACATCGACGTAAATACGGATATGATAATAGGTTTTAAAGGTGAGGGCGTTCATGATGTGACGGACACACTTTCAAAACTTATTGCACTTGAACCGGAAAATATAACTGTGCATTCACTTGCACTTAAAACCGGGAGTCGAATTAAAAATCAGAACGTTGATTTTTCGTATGAAGAATTTATTGATAGAAGAAATATTTATGACATTCTTAGAAAAAATTCTTATAGACCATATTATTTATATAGACAAAAACGTCAAGTAGGTGAAGCTGAAAACATCGGTTTTTCAAAAGAAGGAAAGGAAAATATTTTTAATATTCTTTCGATGAATGACGAAAATCATGTTCTGGCTTTTGGAATGGGAGCAGTTTCAAAGTTTGTAGATAAAAATTTGGACTGCCACAGAGTTTTCGGATTTAGAGATGTCATTTATTATATAGAGCATTTAAATGAATTAAATGAAAATAAAAGAGAAATTGTAGAGAAATATTTGTAATATATGATTATAAGTATTATAATGTAGATTAGATTATTAAGGAGGATTTTTTATGAGAGGAATGGGAAGCTTAAGACGAAGCGTTATGTGCGGAGACTTAAGAAGTAAAGATATATCAAAAGAAGTTGTTGTAATGGGTTGGGTTCAAAGAAGCAGAAACCTTGGCTCACTTATTTTTACAGACGTGAGAGACTTGAAAGGCATTGTTCAAGTTGTTTTCAATGAAGAAAACAAAAATCTCTTTGAAAGTGCAGAGGAACTCAAAAATGAATATGTTGTTGCAGTAAAGGGAATTGTTCGTGAACGTTCAAGCAAAAACGAAGAACTTCCTACAGGGGAAATTGAAATTCTAGCAAGCGAATTACAAATTCTTGACGTTGCAAACACGCCACCAATCTATATTAAAGATGACGACAATGTAAAAGAAGAAGCAAGATTGAAATACAGATATCTCGATTTGAGAAAACCGAGAATGCAAAATATTTTGATGCAAAGATCAAAACTTATGCACATCATCAGAAACTTCTACTATGAACACGGTTTCCATGAATTTGAAACTCCAATCTTAGGAAAGAGCACACCGGAAGGCGCAAGAGACTATCTTGTACCGTCAAGAATTCACTCGGGTGAATTTTATGCACTTCCGCAAAGTCCGCAAATTTATAAACAACTTTTGATGGTTGCAGGCATGGATAGATATTTCCAAATTGCAAAATGTTTCAGAGACGAAGACTTGAGACAAAACAGACAACCTGAATTCACTCAAGTTGACGTTGAAATGAGCTTTGTTGACGTGGATGATGTCATTTCGATTCATGAAGAATTATTTAAGCAATTATTTAAAGAAATGGTAAACGTTGACATTGAACTTCCGATTATGAGAATGAAGTTTGACGATGCGATGGAAAACTACGGAGTAGACAAACCGGATTTAAGATTCGGAATGGAACTTAAAACTTTAAATGATTTGTTTAAAGACAGCGAATTTAACGTTTTCAAATCGACAATCGAAGATGGCGGTAGAATTAGGGCTATAAATGTTCCGGGTGGAGACGAACACATTTCGAAAAAAGGCATGAAGAAACTCGAATCTTTTGTAAAGGATTTTAAAGCTAAGGGCCTTATCCACTTGAGATACGACGATGAAAAATCAAGCTCAATCGATAAATTCATTACAGAAGAAGAAAAAGATAAAGTGTTTGAATTTATGGGTTCGAAAAAAGGTGATATTGTTTTAATTGTTTGTGACACATTCAAAATCACATGTGCAGCCCTTGGAAACTTGAGAAATAAACTCGCAGCAGACATGGGACTTTTAAAGAAAGGCGACTACAAACTTCTCTGGATTGTAGATTTCCCACTCTTTGAATATGACGAAGAATCAGGTAGATATGTTGCAGAACACCATCCGTTTACAAGTCCGAGATTTGAAGATGAAGATAAGATGCTCACCGAACCTGACAAATGTTATGCAAAAGCATACGATATTGTTATAAACGGAGAAGAAATGGGCGGCGGTTCAATAAGAATAAACAACTCCGACCTTCAAGACAAGATGTTTAAAGCAATCGGTTTTACTGAAGAAGAAGCTCAAAAACAATTCGGATTTATGATTGAAGCTCTTAGCTATGGAACACCACCGCACGGAGGACTCGCTCTTGGCCTCGACAGAATGGTTCAACTATTTACAGATACTCCGAACATCAGAGACGTTATTGCATTCCCTAAAACACAAAGTGCAACATGTATGATGACGGACGCTCCTTCAACCGTTTCGGATGCACAACTAGATGAAGTGCATCTCGACGTAAGAAAAACAGAATCTAATGAAGAAAACTAAGGATATAAGAACGCTTGCTCTGATTGGTGAAGAAGCATTCGAAAAACTTAACTCATGCCGAGTATCAATTGTCGGTTTGGGCGGAGTTGGAGGAATTGCTTCAGAAATGCTTGTAAGAGCAGGCGTTTCTCATCTAAAACTAATAGACTTCGACGTGTTTGATGCGTCTAACAGAAATCGTCAATTGGGTGCCCTAATAAGCACGGAAGGCAGAAAAAAGGTTGATGTATTTAAGGAAAGATTTTTAGATATCGACGAGGACGCGGAGATAGAAACTATTTCAGAACCATTAACAAATGAGAATGTTGAAGAATTATTAAAGAGTTCGGACTATATTATAGATATGTGCGACGATGTTGATGCGAAGTGTGCAATAATAAAATATTCCGTAGATAATAAAATTCCTTTTATGTCAGCGATGGGTGCCGGAAATAGAACAGACATTTCAAAATTATTTATAAAAAAACTTTCGAAAACAAGTTATTGCCCACTTGCAAAAAAATTGAGACAAAATCTTCATAAGAGATATCAAGATAAAACTAAAGTTGCATATTATGAGGGCGAGACAGTTTCGGTTGATAAAAACCTTGGATTTGTTGGCACAATAAGTTATTCTCCAAATTTTATGGGTATAAAAATAGTGTCGGAAGTTATTAATGACATTATTAAGAGGTGATTATATGGATTTACTTGGTATTATTTCCAAAATAGATGGAGATGAGGCCGAAGTTCAAATTAAAAGAGTTTCGGGTTGCGGAGGAAACTGCGAACATTGCGGTGGAAGCTGTGAGAGTGCTTTTCACGGTTTGAAAGTAAAAAACACAATTGATGCAAAGATTGGGGAGACTGTGAAAATTGAATTTAAAGAAAGCGAATCAATGAAAGCAAGTTTGATAATTTATCTGATTCCGCTTGCCGGATTTTTGATTGGATTACTGGGAGCTTTTTTAATGAATATGAGCGAGATGAACGCACTTTTAGCTGCTGTCATCGGACTTCTTATCGGTTTTTTTGTAATTCATTTGAGTGACAAAAGATACAAGAAAAATAATATACTTGCGACAATTAAAAAATTTAATTGATTAAACATATAAATCAGGTTGTATAAACCGGACTTTAGTGTTATAATTAGAGGTAGGGTTATAGGATTTTCTTATAACTGAAGCAAAAAGGAGGTATTATTTTGGATTTTACAAACCTAAAAAACTCAGATCCGGACATTTATAATGTCGTCATGGAAGAAAAGGAACGTCAACAATCACATATCGAACTTATTGCAAGTGAAAACTTCGTTACAGAAGCTGTAATGGAAGCAATGGGAAGCTATCTAACAAATAAGTACGCTGAAGGATATCCTGGAAAGAGATATTATGGCGGCTGTTCAGTCGTAGACGTGGCTGAAAATATCGCAAGAGATAGACTTTGTAAATTGTTCGGTGCTGATCACGCAAACGTTCAACCGCACTCAGGTGCAAACGCAAATATCGGAGTATATTTCTCATTCTTAAAACCTGGAGACAAAGTTTTGGGTATGAATTTATCAGAAGGCGGACACTTGACTCACGGTTCTTCTGTAAACATTTCAGGAACATATTTTGATTTCGCAGCTTATGGTGTAAGCAAAGAAACTGAAACAATTGATTATGATGAAGTAATGGCAATTGCAAAGAAAGAACAACCAAAGCTTATCGTTGCAGGTGCAAGTGCATATCCAAGAATTATTGATTTCAAAAAATTCAGAGAAATTGCTGATGCTTGTGGAGCAAGACTCATGGTTGACATGGCTCACATCGCAGGACTTGTTGCAACAGGTCTTCACCCATCACCGGTTCCATATGCAGATTATGTAACAACTACAACACATAAGACACTTCGCGGACCAAGAGGTGGTGCAATTCTTACAAAAGAAGAATACGCAAAAGCTATAGACAAGGCAATTTTCCCAGGAACACAAGGCGGACCTTTGATGCACGTTATCGCAGCTAAAGCTGTTGCATTTGGCGAAGCATTGAAACCTGAATTCAAAACATATCAAGAACAAATTTTAAAGAACGCACAAGTTCTTGCAAATACACTTCTTGAAAGAGGTTTCCGTTTAGTTTCAGGCGGTACAGATAACCACTTGATCTTAGTTGATGTTAAATCAAAAGGATTCACAGGTAAAGAAGCTGAAAAGATGCTTGATGAAGTTGGAATCACTGCAAATAAAAACACTATTCCAAACGAAACGGAATCTCCATTTGTTACAAGCGGTATCCGTTTAGGAACTCCTGCAATGACAACAAGAGGATTCAAAGAAGAAGATATGAAGGAAGTTGGAAACATTATTGCTGACACACTCGTTGAAGGACATGATGTTGATAAACTTAAAGCAAGAGTAAAAGCTCTTTGCGACGCACATATTTTATATAAATAATAAAAATGGGGATTATATCCCCATTTTTTTGTACATAGATGCATAAAGACGTTTATATTTGAGATAGTTTATGATATAATAAAAGTGGAGGAGTTTATATGCGAGATAAAATAGTTACTTTAGTTGGACGACCGAATGTCGGCAAATCCACTTTATTTAATAGAATTACAAATAATCGTTCCTCAATAACCGAGGACACTCCTGGCGTTACGAGAGATAGATTATATGCAAGAGCAGAATGGCTCGGAAAACCATTTCTTCTTGTAGATACCGGCGGACTTGATCCGCAAAGTGACGACGACTTTATGCCGGAGATTATTGAACAAGCGGAAGTGGCTATTGAGTCTTCAGTAGCTGTTATTTTCATTGTCGATGGAGTATCAGGGCTCACATCGACTGATAAAACAATACTTTCAATGCTTAGAAGAATGAATTCGAATATTGTTTTGGCGATAAATAAATTTGATAGCAAAGAATCACAAGATAATTTCTATGATTTTTATGAACTTGGTATAAATGAAATGGTTCAAATTTCAGCTGAACATGGAACCGGTGTCGGAGATTTGCTTGATGAAGTTTTTAAATTTTTCCCACAAGACGAAGAAATCGAAGAAAATCCGGATGAAATAAAAGTTGCACTTATAGGTAAACCAAATGTTGGAAAGAGTTCACTTCTAAACAATATTTTGGGTGAAAAAAGAGCAATAGTAACAAATATTCCGGGGACAACAAGAGATTCAATCGACACATTTGTTGAAATAGGGGGCAGAGATTTCAGACTTATTGACACAGCCGGTCTTCGCAAAAAATCAAAAATTACGGAAGCTGTTGAAAGATTTTCTGCTATAAGAACACTTTCCGCAATTGATGAAAGCGATATATGTGTACTTGTAATTGATGCGGTTGAAGGACCTACGGAACAGGATACAAAAGTTATGGGATACGCCTTTGAGAATAGAAAAGGCGTGGTTATTGCTATAAACAAATGGGATCTTGTTGAAAAGGACAGCTTTACTCAAAGGGACTATGTAAAGGAAATAAGAAATAAGATACAATATGTGCCATTTGCACCTATTGTGTTTATCTCCGCTAAGACCGGTCAGAGGGTAGACACTCTTATAGACACAGTTGTAAAGGTTTATGACAACTATAACAAGAGAATTCCTACGGGAGTATTGAACAAGATTGTTTCAGACGCAATACTTCTTAATGTAACTCCACAGGACAAGGGTAGAAGACTCAAAATTTATTATGGTTCACAAGTTAGCGCTGCACCACCGGTTGTAATTTTTTATGTTAATGATACGAAACTTACTCACTTTTCGTACACGAGATATTTGGAAAATTCCATAAGAAAAAATTATGATTTTGAGGGAGTACCTATTTCGATAGTTTATAAAAACAGGGGAGAATAATGAATTATCTTTATTATCTTCTTGCATATATCATTGGCAGCATCAGCTTTTCTTATCTTTTAGTTAAGATTTTTAAAAATGAGGATGTAAGAAATAAGGGAAGTAAAAATGCCGGAGGAACAAATGTAATAAGGATTTATGGATGGAAACTTGGACTTCCGGTTGCAATTTTGGATATTTTTAAAGGTGTATTTGTAACATTTATTTTTAAGAAATACGATTTGGGATATCCGGTTGTAGCACTATTTTTTGCTGTGCTTGGACATTGCTATCCGATTTTTATGAAATTCAAAGGCGGCAAGGGAATTGCAACAACGGCAGGAGGTTTTACATTTTTATTTATAAACATTTTTCCGTTTGGATTGGCTGTTTTTGCCGGACTTGCGGTTCTTACAGGATATGTATCAGTTGCAAGTATATTTATGGTTTTCACAAGTGGGATCTTGATAATTTACACTTATGCTTTAGATAAGATAGAGATTGTTGCGATTGCAGGGATTATTCTTCTTGCAATAATAAGACACAACTCAAATATAAAAAGATTAATCCGAAGAGAGGAAAATCAATTTCGGATTGGAGGGAAATAATGAAAACGTGTATAGTTGGCGGAGGGAGTTGGGGTATTGCTCTTGCAAGTGTACTCTCAACTAATGGCCGAGATGTCACACTTTATATGAGAAGCTCAGAACAAAAAGAATATATTTTAAAAAATAAAAGAAGTCCAAAATATTTGAAGGATTTTATTTTTCCAGATAATATTAATCTTACAGATGATTTAAGATCTCTAGATGGATGTGATCTTGCGGTTATAGCAACTCCTTTTCAGAAAATGGAGGAGATTTTAATTGAGATAAAACCTCATTTATCACAAAAAACAATAATTTTAAATGTTTCAAAAGGACTTAATATTGAAAACTGTGAAACGGGAGAATATTTTGCAAATAAAATCTGTCCGGATAATAAGTATGCAGTTTTGAGTGGACCGTCACACGCTGAAGAAGTTTCAAAAAAAATGATTACAACTGTAGTTATATGCTCAAAAGATATTGAAGTTGCAAAGAGTCTTCAAGATTTATTTATGAATGAATATTTCAGAGTTTATATTCATACCGATGTTTCGGGAGTTGAAGTTGCGGGTGCATTAAAAAATGTAATTGCGATAGGTTCCGGTATATTAAAGGGTATAAATGAAGGGGACAATGCAAGAGCAGCTTTAATTACAAGAGGGCTTTTTGAAATTGCACGACTCGGTAAAAAGTTGAACTGCAATATGATGACATTTATGGGTCTTGCAGGAATGGGCGACCTCATAGTTACTGCAACTTCAGTGCACTCAAGAAACTTCAGAGCGGGAGTTTTAATTGGAAAAGGTGTTCCGGTTGAAAGGCTTGAAGATGAGGTTGGAGAAACAGTTGAAGGTCTTAAGACTGTAAAGGCTGCACATATTCTTTCCCAAAAATATAACATCGAGATGCCTATAACGGAAGCTATATATAAGGGTATTTATGAAAATAAAGATCCACATAAAGCGATACTCGAACTTATGACAAGAAGTAAGAAACACGAATTTTTAGAGGAGATGGTATTATAGTGAGCGAAAAAACGGTGGATAAAAAAAGTAGATTCACAAGTTGGATTGTAATATTTTCGCTTATTTACATTATATTTCTTGAAATTGTTGTTAAACCAAAAATAATGGCTGTTGGCGGAAAATTTGTCACACCTGTTGAAACAACTTATTATGATGGCATTGAAACGGAGTTTGTACTTTTGAAAGATGAAACGCCTTTCAACGCCGCCAGCGTAAATGAACCTATGCATTATGATGAAGGCACGCGTCTTGGATTTGGTGAAATAAAGGCGGGAAAAACAACTTCAAATGAATATGCACAACTCTCAAAAAGACTACAAGATATAAATGATAGAATATCAATTTATAAAAATCAAATTAACGACATAGACAAAGAATTAAGACGCTCGATTATAAATGGGAATTACAGTCTAGCGGTTGATCTTGTCGGAAGTTTCTCATATCAAAATAATGAGAGTGTGGGGCAAATAAATGTTGAGGACCTTGAAAAGGAAAAAGCGAATATAACAAATCAAATAAATCACATGGCGGGCGAAATTATTTGGAATCCGCCGGGAATTATAAGTTATACGTTGGACGGTTTTGAGGATTTGAAAAATGAAAGTTTGTACTTAACTTCAAGGGATGAGTTCAAATCTATATTAAATAGACCGGTTGTGAAGAGTTATTCAAGAGACTTTAAAATCATTGATAATTTTAAAGCTACGGCAATGTTTTACGCTCCGAATAACGGAAGACTTAAAGAACTCGATGGCAAGTATGTTACTTACAGCATCGACAACTTTAATACATTTGGAAAAGGCATCGCATTGGTGCCGGCTGATTATGACAAAGAGGGCGTTGCGGGTATTTTTATAAACAGTCACATCGAAGACATATATCAAATGAGAAAAGGTAAGATTAATGTCATTTTCAATTCTGTCAAAGCTCTTATAATTCCAACCGGAAGTCTAATAAAAAAAGATGGCGTTGTTGGAGTTTTAGCAAGAGATGTAAATGGGATAATTCAGTTTAGACCGGTCACACTTTTAAAACGAGAAGCGGAAAAAAGTTATGTTTCCCAAGGGAATGAAAAGGGAATGATAAATGTAAATGGTGAGAATGTACTCACTTTACAATATTATGAAGACGTGGTTTTAAGACCTGACGCGGATATGATAGGTCAAATTTTTATAAGAAATGAATTTAAATAGTGCTTTGGAGGTGGTTATTTGACAATAAAGGACAATGTTAACGAAGTTAGAGAAAACATAGCAAAAGCCGCTTTAAGAGTCGGAAGAAATCCCGAAGATGTAACCCTTTGCGCAGTAAGTAAATATATTGATGTACCAAGGATTAAAGAAGCGCTAGAAGCAGGCGTAACTGTTCTTGGGGAAAATAAGGTACAGGAACTTGTTGATAAGCTTCCGCAATTTTCTGAAGATGTAAATTTTCATATGATTGGACAATTGCAAACAAATAAAGTAAAATATATAATAGATAAAGTTAAACTTATTCATTCGCTTGACAGGATGAGTTTGTTAAAAACTTTGGACAAGGAAGCGAAGAAAAAGAATATAATTTCAGATACATTAATTCAAGTGAATTTGACCTCGGACCCGAATCGTGGCGGTGTCTCTGTTGAAGAATTGCCTAAGTTTGTCGAAGAAGTTGGGAAATATTCATCGATAAGAGTTAGGGGTTTAATGTGCGTTGCACAGAATGTAGATGATGAAAAAATAATTCGTGAAGATTTTAAACGAATGAGACTAGAATTTGAGCGTTTAAAGTTGTATAATATATATAATGTTTCTGGCGAGATTCTTTCTATGGGTATGAGTCATGATTATGAAATAGCTGTAGAAGAAGGTGCTACGCTTGTTAGAGTGGGTACCAGAATTTTTGGAAAGAGATAAGGAGGAACTATGAGCATTTTAGATAAGATGAAGAATTTAATCATCGCTCCGGATACGGATGAAGAATACGAAGAAGAATATGTAGAAGCTGAAAAACCGGTTGTTGAAAAGAAAGTTTTTACAACAACACAAACACCGGCTACAAGACCAAGCGTGACAACTCAAAGAGCTGCTGTTTCAACAAGAACAGGGGCACTACCTTTTAAGATTCAAATTCAAGACCCACTCAAATATGACGATGCACCAAAGATTATCGATAAATTGATTTTAAATGATGCAGTTGTGGTTAATTTTGAGCACTTAGAACCTGAACTAAAAAGACAAGTTTTTGATTTTATCAATGGCGGAATTTATGCAATCGAAGGCAGAATTCAAAAAGTTACACAAGACATTTTTATTCTTGCACCAAAGGATGTAGCTATTGAAGGTATAAAAGAAGAAATTCTTGAAAGTGGCTTGTATTCTTGGTAGAAGAGTTATCCTTTCTAAACAAGGAAGAAGTGTCTTTTTATAAGATGCTCGAGGAAAAGGTTCTTATATCAAATCGAAGAAATTCATATGAAGAGACAGATTTTTTAGATCCATTTTGGCAAAAGATGTTGATTTCTATTGCCAACAAATATGATGGGGTGTCTGTTTCTTTTTTCGGTGCTTTCAATAATGCGGAAAGATGTGTAGGTGTTATTTATAACGACTATTTGCCGGTGCCAATAGAAGACGAGTACATGAGTGTGCTTGCTTTTGATTCTAAGTTTGACGATGTCAAGCACAAAGATGTATTGGGGAAGCTTATGAACATGGGAATTGAAAGAGAAACGGTTGGAGATATTATATTTTATAAAGATGCTTGCTTTTTTAGTGTGAAGAAGTCCGTTGAATCATTTTTGTTATCTCAGTTTCAAGATATAAGGAGACACAGCGTGAGCCTTTATAGCGTTGACGGCGAAGGACTAAAGGTTGTTGAATCTGAAAAAACGACAGAGGTTATTATCGCTGCATCTTTACGTGCGGATTTACTTGTTGCAAAAATTTATAATATTAAAAGAAATATAGCTACATCTATGATATCAAAAGGTTTAATGAAGCTTGACTATAGAGTTTTTACAAGAGGGGACAGGCAAGTCGAACTTCCGGCTCTTATTTCTCTTCGCGGATATGGCAGAGTTTATGTCGATGAAGTAGTTGGGAGGACAGGAAGTGACAACTTGAAAGTTAAATTGCGTCGGGAGGTTTACAGTTGATATACTTATTTGTTATTTTATTTGTATTATTGGATCAGGTTACTAAATTTGCGGCATCCAAGTATTTAATTCATAATTCAATAAAAATTTTTGACTGGTTTAAACTAGATTATGTTGAAAATAGAGGAGCGGCATTTGGATTTCTCGATGGGAAACAAACATTTTTTATTGTTGTAACTGTTTTTGTTCTAGTATTTTTAGCGTTTTTTATTTACAAACACTATTCTTCTCTTTCTACGCTTGAAGTTTGGGCATCTATTCTTTTGTTTTCAGGGGCTATTGGAAACCTCATTGACAGAGTTGTTCAAGGCTATGTTATTGATTTTATCTCAGTTAGAATTTTTAATGTGTATGATTTTCCGGTTTTTAACTTTGCAGATATTTATGTAACATTTGCAGTTATTGTTTATTTATTAAGTGCTATAAGTCATGAGAGAAGTTAGTTTTACCTATTTGCAAAATGATGAAAACAGAGTTGACAAATATTTTGATTTATTTGGATTTGACTCGCGTTCTGAATTTCAGTCTCTTATAAAAGACGGAAATTTTTTTGTTAATGGGAAAAAAGAAAAACAAAATTATAAGTTTAGAGAAAATGATATTGTTAAAATTATTTTTCCTGAAGAGATAAAACAAAGCACTGAAGGAATTGATGTTCCGATACTTTTTGAAAATGAAAATATTATTGTTTTAAATAAGCCACCTTTTATCGCTGTTCACGGTGCTAAAAGTTATTCCGGTCCAACACTTGTCGATTGGCTCTTGGATCGAGGTTATAAACTTAGTGACGGGGAAGATGAAACAAGGCCTGGTGTCGTTCACAGGCTCGATGCGGACACAAGCGGAATTATAATTTTTGCAAAAAATAATGAATCTCATTCGATTTTAAAAAGGGATTTTCAGGAAAAGAATGTGTCGAAACATTATTTCGCTATTTCAAACGGAGTTTCAAAGAGTGATGAGTTTACAATTGATAAGCCGATTGCAAGAAGCAAAAATCCGGTAAAGATGGGAATTGTTGAAGGCGGAAGAAGGGCAGTTTCAATTGTAAAGAGATTAGATGGGAATGATTTTTTTATACTGTTTGATGTAAAAATCATCACCGGAAGAACACATCAAATTCGCGTTCACCTCGCTTCGGAAAATCTTCCTATTTTAGGGGATAAAGTTTACGGAATGAAACGTGAAAGAATCAATGTATCAAGACAAATGCTTCATGCACATTCAATTGAATTTTTTGAGCCATTAACACGAGAAAAAATAAAAATTGAAGCACCTATTTTTGAAGATATGAAAGAAGCATTAAAAAAAGCCGATTTATCTATCGATAAAACGACTAATTTATAGTTATAATTTAATTGGCTCTACAGTAATTGTTTTGAAGTCCTTGTATGTTACAAGTCCCGGTTTTGCACCGGGTATTTTTTTTACGTTTTTTACTTCAGTATAGTCGATATCAGATTTTATTGTTTTCCCTGAAAGAGCCGCGGCAAGGGAAGCACAATAAACAATATCTTCTTCGGTAACTGTTTCATTCGCAGACGACAAAATCACATGTGTGCCGGGTTCATTTCTAAGATGGAACCAAAGGTCACTTTTGTGTGCAAGTTTGTTTGTTAATTCATCGTTTTGAATATTGTTTCGTCCTGCACGAACAACAAGTCCACTCGGGGATTTAAATTCTCTGAATTTAAGTTTCGGTTCACGTATCTTTTTCTTACTTTTAACCTTGAAATATCCACCGTCAATAAGTTCTTTTCTAATTGCACTTATTTCGTCTATGGTTTCAGTTTGTCTCAAATTTAAAAGTACGCTGTTTAAATAATAAATCTCATTTTTTATGTGAGGCATACGCTTTTTTAAAACTTCTTCTGTGTTTTTTAGTTTGGTGTACTTATTATACATCTTGTCCACATTTTGTTTCGGAGAAAGTGTTTCGTCAATATTAAGAGTAATCTCGGCATTGTCTTCACTATAAAAATTGTTAACGATGATTTTTTTATCGCCTTTTTTTATTTTATAAATATTTGCTGCAAGAAGATCAGCCTTTAACTTTATCGACTCACGATCGCTTGCTTTTAACATATCTTTTTGATTGTTTGCCAGTGCTCTTTCAAGACTTTCAACTTTATTTTTTATCTTCTTCTCGAGTTCGTGAATTCTTGAAGTTTGAAGTTTGAGAAATGCACGATTTTCGTAGAAAAATTTAACTGCATCATTCATCGAGTCAAATATCTTTTTATCGTGTGGACGCGGAGTGTCGAACGGTAAAATTCTAAATGGCTTGTCGTCTTTTAGAAGAACAGTAGGAGTAAAATCATTAGTTAAAATTCTATTTTTAATCACAATTATTTCATCGACGACTCTATTTTTGTCGGTGTCATCTAAGCTTGAATAATTTATATTTTCATCAAGATTTAATTTGAATAAAATGTCCAGCACAATATCCGGACTAAAACCTTCAAAATATCTATAGAGCGACTTTGAAAGTGGTTGAAGAGCATTTTCTTCAAGCACTTTTTTTATTTCCTCAAAATCCATTTTTAAAATATTTTTCTTGTCACTTACCGGAAGAGTGTATTCTTCTTTTGGAAGGACAAGGCGAACGCTGCTCATGTCGGGATAAACTCTTATAAGTGCATCCAAAATATTTCCACTTTTTGTTTCATACAAAATCAAATTTGAATATTTTCCCATAATTTCAAAATTAAGGGATACTTTATCCAAATCAAAAACGTCGCCAGCGGTATCAAAATCAATTGAGATGACTCTGTCGAGACCGATTTGCCTTATGCCCGAAATCTTTCCGTTGGTTAAATATTTTCTAAGAAGCATCGTAAACATTGGAGGTTCTTTCGGATTGTCAAATTTATTTTTTGTCAGATAAAAAGCAGGGTTATCTGCAGAAAAACAAAAATATAAGGACATATTTTCACCTTTGTTTCTAAGATATATTATTATATCTCTGTTTTCTTGATAAATTTTATCTATACGTGCATTCAAAAGCTTTTCCTGCATTTCATTTTTTAAAGCATATAGTGATACGCCGTTCATGCTCATAAAAATCACCTCGTTGTATATTATATAAGATTTTAGTTTTTACATCAAATATTAAGAAAAATTAATATTTCGTTGAATAACTAACGGCTATCCTATATAATATAAGTAGAATGAAAATAAACAAAGGAGTTATTATGAAAAGGTGGTGGAATGTGATGTCAAAAGGTTTTTTATTAGTTATATCAGGGCCATCCGGAGTTGGCAAAGGAACAGTTTGTGATGAATTGTTGAAAGAAGTTAATGACGTTGTTATGTCGGTTTCTGCAACTACACGCGATATGCGTCCGGGCGAAGTTGACGGCGAATCTTATTTCTTCGTTGACGACGAACGATTCGAGGAAATGGTTGAGAACGAAGAGTTTTTAGAACATGCAAATGTACATGCACACAAGTATGGTACCCCAAAAAAATTTGTATTTGATAAAATCAAAGACGGAGAGGTTGTCATTCTTGAAATAGATGTTCAAGGTGCACTTCAAGTCAAGAAAGTTTATGATGAAGCGGTATTTATTATGCTTCTTCCGCCGAGCATGGTCGAACTAAAAAATAGAATTGTCGGCAGAAAAACGGAAACAGAAGAAGCAATAAATCTTCGAATGAACAATGCTTTTAAAGAACTCGATTTTGTTACGGACTACGATTATTTCGTTGTTAATGACACGGTTCATGAGGCAGTTCAAAATATAAAGTCAATTATTGATGCAGAAAAACATAGAGTAAAGAGATTTAAATATATTAAAGAGAAAGTGTTAGGTGAAAAAGATGTATAATCCATCGACAAAAGTTATAGGTGAAAATGAAAGCCGCTATACACTCGTTATGGTGGTGGCAAAGAGAGCACGCCAATTGGTTGCAGGTTCTCCAAAAAAAGTGGAAACGGATTTAACAAATCCGATTTCTATTGCGCTTGAAGAAATGAAGGAAGGCAAGATTAGTTTCGAGGAGAGTAAATAATGTTTGAGGGCAAGAGGGTCGTTCTTGCTGTTACAGGAGGCATTGCGGCATACAAATCAATTTATCTTGCAAGTTTACTCAGAAAAAAAGGTGCGATTGTCGAAACAATTTTAACTGAGGCCGCACAAAAATTCGTCACGCCTGTTTCCTTTAACGGAGTTACGGGACACGGCGTCTATTCAGACGGCTTCCAAAATATAAATGACGAAATTCCGCATATTTATCTTTCGAAATCGGATATGATTATTGTTGCTCCTGCTTCAAAAAATGAAATTGCAAAGCTTGCATGCGGTATGGCGGACAATCTTTTGACGAGCACGATAAGTGCGACGAAAAGTCCGGTTTTTATTGTGCCTGCAATGAATACAAACATGTATTTGAATCCGATTAATCAAGAAAATCTTAAAAAGCTTAAAGAAATCGGATATATTATAATTGAACCGGTTAGCGGAAATCTTGCTTGCGGCGATGTCGGAATCGGAAAGATGAGAGAGCCTGATGAGATTTATAATTTCATTTCGGATTATTTTAAAAACGCTGAAGACGATTTTTATCGCGGTATGAATGTTATTGTGACCGGAGGACCAACAATTTCGAAACTCGACCCGGTAAGGATTTTTACAAATCAGTCGAGCGGAAAGATGGGCGAAAGAATATGTGAAAGTCTCATAAAGAGAGGCGCAAACGTCACATATATAAGTTATAAAAAGCCGGCGAACGAAAGAATAAATCATATAAAAATCGAAACTACAGAGGATATGCTCGAGGAAATAAAAAAGAGAATGAGCGAAAATAAACTCCTTATCATGAGTGCAGCACCGCTTGATTACGAATTCGAATCATATCACGATGAAAAGATTAAAAAAGGCGAGGCGCTAACTTTTAAGATGAAGAGAACGCCGGACATTTTAAGGACTATAAAGCCGGAAAAAGGCGATTTAAAGGTGATCGGTTTTGCAGCGGAGAGCGAAAATGCGTATGAATATGGATTGGAAAAGCTCAAAAACAAGGGAATGGATATGATTTTTATAAACAACATTTTGAAGGACAATGTTTTCGGCTCGGAAGAAAATAACGGCATCATGATTTCGAAGAACGGCGAAGAAAAGAAAGTTCCTAGAATGGATAAAAGTCTCATCGCAGATGCAATTCTCGATTTTTTTAAGGAGCAAAATTAATGTATATCAGTGTAGTTGTAAATAAAAGCAACGATGCACTTGATAAGTCTTTCAGTTACACAGTTCCGAAAAATCTTGAGAGCGAAATAAAAAAATATAAGCGTGTAATTGTTCCATTTGGCAGGGGCAACAAACCGCTCACTGCAATAATTACCGAGGTTTTTGACAAAGAGCCGGAATTTGATTTTAAATTGAAGGACATCATCTCGGTTGTCGACGACAAGCCGTTTATAAATGATGACGATGCAGATGTCGCCGGTTATATTTCGAAAATTACCGGAGCAAATTTTGTGGACTCTCTGAAATTATTTTTTCCACCGGTGAGCTTTGATTCGATTCTTACGGGATATAAAAAGAACACAGAATTCGATGATTCGGGTATTTTCTCAAATGATTTTTTAATCGATGAGGAAAAAATCCGAGAAAACAGAGAAAAGCTTCTGAAATGGGAAGATGAGGGGCTTATAAGACAGTTTTTTAAATTGAAAAATGAGCCGAAGATTAAAACGGAAAACGTTTTGATTCCGACCGGAAATATTTCGGATGATTTGACTGAAAGACAGAAAGAAATTTTTAAAGAAATTCAAAAGAAAAAATACACTAAAGCTCAATTAAAATCTACTTTTGGTGTGAGCGACAGTGTTATAAATCAACTACTAAAAAAGAATCTGGTAAAAGTAGTGGAAGTAGAAGTCGGAGATCTAGAAGATGAGAGTGAATCTTATCTGAAAATTTCTCTAAATGCTGATCAGCAAAGAGTTTATGACGGCATTTTAAATGAATATAGAAATAAAAAACAAAACAATTTTTTACTTCGCGGAATTACGGGCTCAGGTAAAACAGAAGTCTATCTTCAATTGGTTGAAGAGGTTTTAAAAGAAGGAAAGAATGCGATTATTCTCGTTCCGGAGATTGGTCTTACTCCACAAACTGTGAGAAGATTTAAAGGGCGTTTTAAGGAGGATATCGCAATCATCCACTCAAGACTAAATAAAACTGAGAGATTCAGAGAATGGATGAAAATAAAGAACCAGGAAGTTCGAATAGTCGTCGGTGCGAGAAGTGCGGTTTTTAGTCCGTTAAAAAATATCGGTATCATAATAATCGATGAAGAGCACGACAGCTCATACGTTTCGGGGAAAACTCCGAGATACAAGACGGTTGATGTTGCGAGATATAGAGTAAAAAAAGACGATGGAATACTTCTTCTTGGAAGTGCAACTCCGTCAATCACGACATATTTCGAGTCGAGTAAAGGACTTTTCAGTCTTTATGAACTCGACAAGAGAGCGAACGGTAGACCGGTTCCTGAAATAGAGGTTGCGGATATGCGTGAAGAGTTAAACGAAGGGAACACTTCGATTTTCAGTTTGAAACTTTACGAAGCGATATTGGACAATCTAGAGAAAAAAGAACAGGTTATACTTTTCTTAAATAGACGTGGATTTTTCGGCTCGGTTTCTTGCAGAAGCTGCGGAGAAAGCATTAAATGTGAACATTGCGACGTTTCTATGACATATCACAAACGAGAAAATCTTTTGATTTGCCACTATTGCGGTCGCACGAAAAGATATCCCGAAAGTTGTCCGGTTTGCGGTTCGAAGAAAATCAAGGAGTTTGGAATCGGTACAGAACAAGTCGAGGATATTACGAGAAAAACTTTTCCGAATGCACGAGTGCAGAGGATGGACAGAGACACGACTGCAAGAAAAAATGCACACTCGAACATTTATAACGAAATGAACGACGGTAAGATTGACATATTGATCGGCACACAAATGATTGCAAAGGGGCTCGACTTTAAAAACGTGACACTCGTTGGCATTTTGGCAGCGGATATGACACTTAGAATTCAAGACTACAGAGCACCCGAATGGACATACAGCCTTATAAGACAGGTTGCAGGCAGATCCGGAAGAGGTGACAAAGACGGCAGAGTGATTCTTCAGACTTATCAACCGGATCACTATGCGATTGATTACAGTGTGAAGTCGTCGTACACCGATTTTTATAGAAAAGAAATACTGATAAGAGATGAATTTAAGTATCCGCCATTTTATAATATAATTGTTCTAAAAAACGAAGGGGCGGACAATAATAAGACATATAATGATTTAAAAGATATTTATGATAAGGTTTATCTGGAGCTCCAAAGAGTGAGGATTGATGCGGTTGTGCTGCATCCAAATCCTTGTCCGATTTCAAAAATTAATGGAGTTTACAGATGGCAATTTATGGTGAAGGTTAGACCGGAGCTTTTAAATGATATGATTAATTATATAAACAGTTTGGAATTAGGGAATATAACAGTAAATGTGGACCCTATAAATATGATGTAAGGAGATTTTATGGCAATAAGAAAAATAAGAATTGACGGTGACCCGATTCTTCGAAAAATATCAAAGCCGGTAAAAGAGCTTAACGATAAAATTTATGAGCTAATAGACGACATGGTCGAGACTATGTTTCACGAGCAAGGCGTTGGAATTGCAGCTGTTCAAGTTGGAGCTTTAAGACGTATAATCGTTATTGACCCTGAACCGGAAAACGAAGACGGCGATATAATGGTTTTGATAAACCCTGAAATTGTCGAGTCGAGCGGTGAAGAAGAAGGCCTTGAGGGCTGTCTTTCAATTCCTGGCAGACGTGGAATTGTGCCGAGACCGACTTATGTTAAAGTAAAATATGTAAATGAAGATGGCGAAGATGTGGAGTTTGAAGCTCGAGATTTTGTTGCGAGAGAACTTTGTCACGAAATTGATCACATCGACGGCATTTTATACAAGGATAAGATGATTGGGGATTATGAACAGTAGTATTGTATTTTTCAGCTCAACTGATTTCGGAGCTTCGGTTTTAGAAAAACTTATTGACACAAATGAAAACGTAGTTGCAGTTGTGACGAGAACGGACAAGGTGAGAAAACGCGGGAATAAGGTCGACATGACACCTGTAAAAAAAGTTGCACTAGAACATAATATCGAAGTTTTGGAATATGACAGAATTGACGAAGAGGGAAAGACGAAACTTAAAGAAATTTCGCCGGACTTTTTTGTCGTTGTCGCATATGGAGCGATTTTAAGTGAAGAAGTTTTAAATATTCCGAAAATTTCTCCTATAAATATTCATGCATCACTTCTTCCGAATTTAAGGGGAGCAAGTCCGATTGAATCCGCAATTCTGCTTGGGGAAAAGAAAACCGGTATCAGCTATATGAGAATGAATAAAGGACTTGACACCGGAGATGTCTATAGAAAAATTGAAGTTGAAATTTCTGAGACCGAGACTTTTGATACACTGAATAAAAAACTTTTGAATGTAACTAATGAGTCGATAAATACGATTTTAAAAGATGTTTCGGAAGGACTTGAACCGATTCCACAAGGGGGCGAGAGTTCGTATGCGAAAAAGATTTTAAAAGACGACACGATAATCGATTTTTCAAAAAATGCGGTTGATGTGAAGAATATGATAAATAGTCTTTCAACGCATATAGGTGCGGTTGCTTTTATCGAGTCAAATCGTTATAAGTTTTTTAACGCAAGGACTGCGAATGTAAAGCTAACACCGCGTGAAATCAAATGCGACGGAGGCAGGATTTTTATCGGTGCTGGAGATTCATCGGTTGTGATTTTAAATATTCAAGCACCGGGCAAAAAGAGAATGGATGCGAAATCGTTTTTACTCGGAAATAAATTAGAGGGTTTTGTGGATGGCAAAGATAATTAAAAAAGAAACACCGACAAACGACAGAGAGATTATCTACAATGTTTTGTATGATTCAATAATAAACGGCAGATTCTCAAACGATGCGCTTCGACGTGTTAAAAGTGAGCACATGCCTTTTATCACGGACTCGGTTTACGGAGTCATAGAAAGAAAGATCACTCTTCAATATATTTTGGAAAGTTTTTCAAAGATGAAGAAAAACAAGATTCAAGATGAAGTCAGGATTTTGATTTATATCGGCATCTATCATCTTCTTTACACAAATATAAAGGCTTATGCTGCAATCTATGAGGTTGTGGAGATGGTGAAAAAGAAGACTAACAAAGGCGCAGCTAGTTTTGCGAACGGTATTTTGAGAAGTGTTCAAAGAGAAAAGAATAAGATTTTAAAAGATATAGAAAACTCCGACTTTTCAATAAAATATTCTGTGAGCGAAGAATTCATCAAGCTTCTAAGAGTGAATTTGAGTGATGAAGAAATCGAAAGTTTTTTAAAACACAGCTTTGAAAGTCCGCTTGTTCACGTTTATGTGAGAAGAAACGAAGAAGATATTTTAAAGACACTCGATGAAAATGCAATGAATTATACAAAAAAAGATGATTTTATATTTATAAAAAATTTCAATCGAAATGCATTGAAAACATTTTTTGAAAGAGGTGACGTGGCGATTTTGGACTATTCGACCTCGTTTATAAGAGAGGCGTTTTCAAATATCGAAAAAGAAAATATAAAAACGGTGATAGACCTTTGTGCGGCACCGGGAGGGAAAACACTTCTCGTTTCGGATGCACTCGGCTCTCCGAAAATCGTTTCGGAGGATATAAACGATACACGTGTGAATCTTCTTTTGAGAAATATAAACACATGGGGGTTAAGCAATGTCGTTGCAAAACTTTCAGATGCGACGGAATATGAGGGCGGAACCTATGATTTGGTTGTCGCCGACGTTCCGTGTAGCGGAAGCGGTGTTATAAGAAGACGTCCTGAGCTTAAATACAAGATTGAAAAAAGTTCAATCGATGAGCTAAATGTTACGCAAAAAAAGATTCTTTCAAATGCAAAAAATTATGTGAAAGATGACGGATACATTATTTATTCGACTTGCTCGATTTTAAAACAGGAAAACGAGGATGTGCTTGAATATGCGAAGCGTGAACTCGGATTGGAAGTTTTGTGGCACGAAACATTTATGTTAAACGAAGAACACGAAGGATTCTTTGTAAGTTTATTAAAAGTGAGATAATATGATTTATTTAGATGATTTGGATTTTTCAGAAATGGAACAATTTGCCGAAAAACTTGGACTGCAAAAATATAGAGCCGGTCAGATTTTTTCATTTATTCATAAAAATAAAGTTAAATCGCTCGATGAGATCACAGTTCTCAAAAAAGATTTGCGCGAAGAATTGAAAAATCAATGCAAACTTACAGATGTAAAAATAATTCATAGAGCGATATCGAAAATCGATGACACAATAAAATATTTGCTCGAACTTCCGGACGGAGAAATTGTAGAAGCGGTTTATATGGCTTATGAAGACAGAAAATCCATCTGCATATCATCTCAAGTCGGTTGCAATATGGGTTGCGTTTTCTGTGCATCGACCAAAGGCGGAAAGGCAAGAAATCTTACCGCAGCTGAGATGCTTAGGCAAATTTATGAAATAGAAAATGAAAACGGCCGCATAGAAAATATTGTAATTATGGGACAGGGCGAACCGCTCGATAACTTTGAAAATTTAGTTAAGTTTTTAAAAATTATCAGCGATGAACGCGGCGCTGACAAGTCTTTTCGAAAAATTACGGTGTCGACTTGCGGAATCCCTGAAAAAATTAAAGCTCTTGCGGACTATGATTTTCCAATCACTCTTGCACTTTCGCTCCACAGGACAACTGATGAAGAGAGAAGCAAGCTCATGCCGATAAATAGAGCATATAATATCGAAAGTGTGATGGATGCTCTATCATATTATTACGAAAAGACTAATCGAAGGATTTCATTTGAATATATGGTTATAGGCGGAGAAAATGATTCGCCGGGCGATGCAAAGAGAATTCGGGAATTTGCAAGACGGATTCATGCTCACGTGAATATTTTAGAATTAAATCCAATTAAGGAATACAGCGACGGCGGCAAGAAAAATGCCGCGAGGGAGTTTTGTGATTTACTCACATCAAACGGAGTGAACGCAACATTTAGAAACAGTAGGGGTAAGGACATTGACGGAGCTTGCGGTCAATTGAGACGCAAGTACAAGGAAAGGAATTGTTAAATGATATATAGTGCTAAAAGCGATGTCGGCAAAATACGGCCGAACAACGAAGATGCTTATTTAATCAAAAATGAAAACGGACTATATGTTTTTCTTGTTTGTGACGGTATGGGAGGTCACAAAAAAGGCGAAGTTGCTAGTCAGATGGCAAGAGATTTTGTGGAGGAATTTGATTTTTCATTTGACGGCAAGTCTGACGATGAGATTCTTCAAATACTAAGAGACCTCGTGAATAAAGCCAACATAAAAATTTATTTGAAAGGCAAGAACGACGACGAAATGCGTGGCATGGGAACTACTTTCAGCCTTGCGGTTTTGTATAATAAAAAAATTTATTACGCACACATAGGCGACAGCAGAATTTATGTTTTGAAGGACAAGCTCATAATGATTTCGAAGGATCACACCTTGATTGGCGAACTTATTGAAAAAGGTGTAATCTTAGACAGCAAGGATAGGGCGGATTTGAAAAATTATATAACTCAAGCCCTTGGATCCTCATCAATTGTTGAACCGGCAATCGGTTCGATTGATGCAACCGATGTCAAAAAGATTTTTATTTGTTCGGATGGCGTTACGACTTATCTTGATGATAAGAGCATTGAAAAGTTTGTTGCATGCAAAAAAAGCCCGCAAGAAATTGTCGACGCAATTGTCGATGAAGCGTTAAAACTTGGCGGAAGAGATAATATTACCTGCTTGATTGCAGAGATCGGAGATTAATATGGAAATTGGTACTATTTTACTTAATAGATATGAAATTTTGGAGCAAATCGGCGAAGGCGGTATGGCGACTGTTTATAAGGCAAAATGCCATACGCTAGACAGATTGGTTGCAATAAAAGTTCTTAAAAGCGAATATGCTGAAGATGAAGAATTTGTGAAGAAGTTCATGATGGAATGTCAGTCTGCGGCAAAGCTGAATCATCCAAATATTGTAGGTATTTATGATTTTCACGAGATAGAACTCGATGGGAAGCCGGTCTATTTCATTGTTATGGAATATATCGACGGCATCACATTGAAGGAGCTCATAGAAAAGAAGGGGTTCATTCCGGAAGAAGAAGCAGTGGATATTGCACTTCAAATTTTGGAAGCGCTTAAAGAAGCTCACAGCCATGGAGTTATTCACAGAGATATTAAACCGCACAATATTATGATTTCAAAAAGCGGCATTGTTAAGGTGACGGATTTCGGAATTGCAAGGGCAACTTCAAACCATACAATGACAACTACGATGGATGCAATAGGCTCTGTTCATTATTTCAGTCCTGAACAGGCGCGTGGCGCATTTACTGACCAAAGGACCGATATCTATTCATTTGGTATTGTGTTCTATGAAATGCTTACCGGCAAGCGTCCATTTGTCGGTGAAAATCCGGTCACAATTGCGATGAAACATATTCAAGAAGACATAACTCCTCCGGGCGAAATTAATGAAGATATTTCAGAAGGGGTCGAAAGAGTTGTCTTGAAATGTACTATGAAAAAACAAGCGGAAAGATATCAAAATGTCGATGAAATTATCACCGACTTAAGGAGCACAACAGGTTCAAAGAGAACTTTCGTGCCAAGCGATGTGATTGATGATTCGCTAGATCAAACAAGAGTGATACCGACTGCGGAGATTGATAAGATGGTTCAAAAGAATAAAAAGGTTAAGATCAACAATAAAGACGATTATTACGACGATGATGACGATTATGATGACGACGACTATGACGATGATGATTATTATGACGACGACGATTACGATGACTATGATGACGACGGTAAGCATAAAAAACTCGGAATCATTCCAATAATCCTCGGAATTTTAGCGGCATTTGTTTTGACGACAGGACTATATCTTGGATTCACAAAATTAAAGCAAATTCAAAAGGATTCAACGGTTCAAGAGATAGCACTTCCGAATTTAATCGGAATGACAGAAGCGGAAGCTAGAAAAGCTGTTCAAGACATGGGTTTAAAACTTGAAGTTAAGAGCGAAACGACAGATTCATCAAAGCCATATGGTGTTATAAGTCAGGATCCGCAATCAGGCATGACAGTAAAAGAAAACAGCACTGTATATGTAGTTTTAAATGTCGACTCAAATGCAACGAAAATTGAATCATACGTCGGAATGAAACTTGAAGAAATTGAAGCCAAAGTCAAGGAACTTGGATTAAAAATCGAAGTGGATTATGTAGACGATGATTCTGAAGAAAACACTATTATCGCACAAAACCCGATAGCAGGTTCTTCAATAACTGAAGGTGACACGCTTTATCTTTCTATTTCAAATGGAAAAGGTAGTGAAGATAATCTTGTTCCAAATGTTTTGGGAATGACTTTTGATGAAGCTAAGAAGATGCTTGAAGAAAAGGGCTTAGTCGTCAAAGACCCTGTATATGTAGCTTCAGAAGAAACTGAAAAGGACAGAGTCATCACTCAATCAATCGAAGCAAATAAACCGTTTGAAAATGGAGATACTATCGAACTTAATGTTTCAAAGGGACCGGAAGAAAAGCCGGAAGAAAATGAACAAAATCAGAGCGAACAAACTACTGAAGAAAACAAGCCGGATGAAAAACCGGCAGAACCTGAAAAACCAAAAGCTAATACAACAAAATTCAGCGTTGCAGTTCCACTTCCATCGGATGTGCCTGAAAGCGTTGTAAAACTTGTAAAAGTTGTTGACGGAAATCGTGAAACGGTTTATGAAAACACTTTCTCAAAAGATGAAGAAGTCGCTTATATAAATCTTAAAGATCAACCGGTCGGTGAAATTTTGGAACTTTATATAAATGATGAATTCGCAGAAACCTTTACGGTTCAACAAAGATAATGAAAAAAGCTGTAATTAAAAGTGTTTCAGGTGGAATTTTTACAGGAATTGGTGAAGGACATGAAGAAGTTGTTCTTCACAGTCCAGGTAAAATAAAAAAAATCGGCAAACTTTTGGTGGGCGACATCGTTTATTATGACGAGTCGACTGAAAACAATACGATTATTGAAGTCGCTGAGAGAAAAAATGAATTTATAAGACCCAAAGCCGCAAACATCGATGTTTTTCTTATCGTTCAATCGATTGATGAGCCGAGGTTTGACAGATATTTGATAGATAAACTCACTGTTTACGCTTTTAAAGAAAAAACGCACCCGATTCTTCTTGTTACAAAGGCGGATTTGAATGAAAAGTTGGCGGAAGAATTATATAATGAATACAATTCTGTCGGAATAAAAACTTTTTTGGGTCGAATCGAAAACAACAATTACGATGAAATTTTTGAATATTTGAGCGGAAAGATAGTCCTTCTTGTTGGAAACAGCGGTGTTGGGAAGAGCACATTTTTAAACAATGTGCACGGATATGATGTACAGCGAACAAATTTTATTAGTAAAAAACTGGGGCGTGGTAAGCACACCACAAGACAGGTCGAGATTTTTCCAATTGACGATTTTTATCTCATTGATACGCCGGGCTTCTCAACTCTTGAACTCGAAACATTGGATGAAGGAGAGATGTTGGCGGATTATTTTCCGGAATTTCAAAAGTATAAAAGTGAGTGCAGATTTAACACTTGCACGCATATAAACGAACCGGGATGTCGAGTCAAAGAAGCGTTGGCAGATGGTGAAATTTGTAATTTGAGATATGAAAGTTATTTGAGATTATTTAAAGAGCTGAAGGAGAGGAAAGAAAAATGGTAAGAATCGCACCGAGCATATTGAGCGCAGATTTTCTAAATCTGGAAAAAGATATTAAGATGATGGAAAGTGCCGGAATTGATTTGTTTCACATGGATATTATGGACGGAATGTTTGTCCCTAACATCAGCTACGGCCCGATGATTTTGGAACACATAAAAAAGATTTCAAATGTGGGAATGGATGCGCATTTGATGATTATGGAGCCGAACAGATATTTCGATATTTATCAAAAAATCGGAGTTGAGTATCTCACAATCCATTCAGAAGCTTCGACTCACCTTGAACGTGATTTGTCGCAAATCAGAAATCTCGGCATGAAGTCAGGCGTTGCACTGAATCCTGCCACATCGGAAGAAATGATTAAATATGTTCTTGAAGTGGCTGACATGGTTCTTGTGATGAGTGTAAATCCGGGATTTGGTGGACAAAAATTCATCGCATCGCAATTAAAGAAAATCGAAAAGATTAAGAGCATGATTGTAAATGCGGGACTAGACACAAAAATCGAAGTTGACGGCGGTATCGGTGTGAACAATCTAAAAGATGTTGTTGATGCCGGAGCTGACATTGTTGTTAGCGGTTCATCTCTTCTAAAGGGTGACTTTAATAAAAACTATCAAGCATTCAAGGATGTTTTAAATGGCAAATAAAGCTCTTGTCGTTGGTGCTTCAGGTTTTTCGAAAAAATATATCAAAAAAATTATTGCCGACTATGACTTTGTGATTGCGTGCGATAAAGGTGCCGAAGCTTTTTACGGCACGGATATGGAGTTTGATTTATGTATAGGTGACTTCGATTCACTCGATAAAAATGTTAGAGAATATTTTAAGTCAAAGGACACAATTAAGTATCCGGTCGAAAAAGATTTTTCGGATCTCGAGCTTGCAATAAACTATTTAATTGAAAAAGATTTTCAAAGAATAGATTTCACAGGTGTTTTGGGTGGAAGACTTTCGCATGAGCTCTTTAATTTAGGGCTATTTCTTAAAATAAAGAAAGAGGGTAGGCGTGTATCCATAAGAGAAGCAGCTACAAGATGTGACTTTCTTTCAAATAACGAAGTTATAAAAATTCCGAAAGGCCTTGAGGTGTCGGTCGTTCCTTTTTATGATGACGATACGACAATTAGCATGAAAGGCTTCAGATGGAATTTAAAGGACAAAAAAATAAACCGTGGCAGTACGCTTACACTGAGCAACTACACGGTTGAGGATGGCTATATCATGGTCAAAGGAAATCCTGTGATGATTGTGATAGAGCCTATTGAGAAAAAAATTCAATAAATATAAAAAAGACCCGTAGAAATAATTTTATAAATCATTTCTATGGGTTAATTTTATGCATCTTGGTTCGCTTTTTTAAGACAGCTTGCGCAGACTTTTATTCTCTTAGGAGTTCCGTCTTCAACAATTCTTATTCTTCTTAAGTTAGGAGCCCAAGATTTTGCTGAATGTCTGTGAGAGTGGCTTACTTTTTTGCCAAACATTTTACCTTTTCCGCAAATTTCACATACTTGTGCCATTGGTAATACACCTCCTTATGATTAACATATATATTTTACAACAAATATTAATCTAAATCAAGTCTTTTTCGAATTTTTTTACTTGATAACTAAAAAAAAATGATGTATAATGATAATAGAATTAACAAAAAAGGAGAATTAATAATATGACTGCAACGAAAAGAACCGAATTTGGTTCGATAACAATTTCAGACAATGCTATAGCAACTATTTCGGGTTTGAGCGTTATGGAAACATACGGCATAGTGGGAATGGCTGCAAAAAACGCCGCAGATGGATTTCTCGAACTGTTAAAATCTGACAATCTCACGAGGGGAATTAAAGTTAATTCAGATGGTGACGATTTGTCTTTAGATATATATATTATTACTCAATATGGAGTAAATATTTCCGTTGTTGCGGAAAATCTTAAGGAAAAAGTTCGTTTCAACGTAGAAAAATATACCGGACTTAAGGTGCCTGAAATAAACCTTGTCGTTCAAGGAATCAGGACCAATAAGTAGGAGGCGGCATGACTAATATTAATGCGGGCATGATGCGCAATGCGATAAAAAGTGCCATCAAAAACCTAGATGTAAATAAAGAAATGGTTAACTCCCTGAATGTTTTTCCGGTTCCTGACGGAGATACCGGGATTAATATGTTTCTTACAATAAAATCAGCAGGCAATTATGCTTTGGCAGAAGAGACAACTCACTGTGGTGAACTTTCGCGAGCTCTTAGCAAAGGTGCACTTATGGGTGCAAGAGGAAACTCAGGTGTTATACTTTCGCAAATTCTTAGAGGATTTTATATGGGAATTCAGGATTTCAAGGAACTCGACGTAAGAGCGATAAAACGCGGCTTTGAATCTTCAAAAGAAGTTGCTTATAAAGCGGTTATGAAACCGACAGAAGGAACAATTTTGAGTGTTGTAAGATATATGGCTGCCTTTGCTGTTTCAAACCAAAGTAAGTATAGCGACACAATCGAATACCTTGAAGCAATATATGCGGAAGGTGAAAGAGCACTTGAAAAGACTCCTGAAATGCTTCCTGTTTTAAAAGACGCGGGAGTTGTGGACTCCGGCGGTAAAGGACTTCTTGTTTTGATGAGAGGTGCTATTGACGGTCTTAAAGGCGAAGAAGTTCAATACACAGCTGAAGTTGTAGAAACAAAGACGCAGGAAGTTCATTTTGATGAAAATATTAAATTCGGATATTGTACTGAATTTATTATTCACACCGACAATACAGATCAACATGACGCAGACACACTCAAAGAAGAACTTTTAAAGATTGGTGACAGTCTTGTTTGTGTTAAGGTTGAAGATATTATAAAAGTTCATGTGCATACGAATCATCCGGGAAAAGCTCTTGAGCTTGCACTCGAAAGAGGATACTTAACCGGAATCAAGTCAGACAATATGAGACTTCAAAATGCTGAAGTGAGACGTGCACACGAAGAGGAACAACAAAAGAAATATGAATCTATAAAGGCACAGGATGCGGGACCTCAAAAAGAGTACGGCTTTGTTGCAGTTGCATCCGGCGATGGCATAATGAGTGTGTTCAAAGATTTCGAAGTCGATGAAATCGTTTGGGGCGGACAAACAATGAATCCGAGCGTTGAAGATTTAACCAAAAAAATCGAAAAGATAAACGCAAAGACTATTTTTGTGCTTCCAAACAATTCAAATATCGTTTTGACGGCTGAGAAGGCTGCTGAAGTTTCGGACAAAAATGTTATAGTTATTCCGACAAAGACAATTCCACAAGGCATTTCAGCAATGATTAACTTCGATTTTGATTTGGATCTTGAGGATGCAATTGAAACGCTAAATGATGCCATAAAAGCCGTTAAGAGCGGTTCAATAACATATGCTGTGAGAGACACCACAGTTTCGGGCAAGAAGATAAACCAAGGCGATTACATGGGAATTTTGGAATCGGAAATTGTATCTTCGAGCGACGACATCTATGAAACAGTTCTTGAAACTTTAAAAAAAGGAATAGATGAAGATTCTTCTATCGTGACGCTATATGCAGGTCAAGATGTTACCGAAGTACAAATGGAAGAGCTTATAGAAAAACTTGAAAATGAATTTGATGACATTACGATTGAAGGCTTAATGGGTAATCAACAAGTTTACTATTATTTGATAAGTATTGAATAATAAAGGGCCGATTTCGGCTCTTTATTTTAATTTGGGGAGATTTTTTGGAGCTTAAAGACATAAAGAAAATTGGTCCGAAAAGACTTGAGGGCCTCCGAAAATTAAATATTACCGACATAAATGATCTCGTTTTTTATTCACCGAATTACTATGAGGACAGAAAAACTTTGGTGCGCGTAAAGGATTTGGATTTTGAAAAGAAACAGCTCGTGCATTTAAAAATTGTTGCGGGACCGGCAAGGCGAAAGACAGCCAGCAATATGACGATGGTTTCGTACAATGCGACTGACGGCGAAAGACCGGTTGAAATTGTTTTCTTTAATCAAAGCTTTGCTGTTTCTTATTTTAAAAAGGGGCTGTCTTATTATATTTTTGGAAAGCCTAGTATTTATAACAACAGAGTGAGCTTTTCAAATCCGATTTTTTCGCAAGTGAAGGGCAAAGACCTCGGAGTTATAGTTCCGATTTATCCGCTTAATGCCACGATTACAAATAAGATTTTGCGTGAGTCGATAAAAGCGGCACTTGACAATTTTACGGATATAAAACTTTTGCCGGACGAAATTGTAAAAAAATATAATTTCTTGAGTATAAAAGCTCTCCTTCGCATGATACATTTTCCGGAAGAGATTGAAAAAGCGAACTATGCGATAAAATCAATGGCTTATGTAGAAGCGTTTTTGTTAAATGTTATGAAATATTCAAATTTCAGCTTTACAAAAAAATCTAAAGGAAAAGTTATAAGGGACACGAGCGAAGAACGCGATTTTCTGAGGGGGTTGCCGTTTCTTCTGACCGAAGGGCAAAAGGATGCAATTGTCGATATTAAACGCGATTTGGAAGCAGATTATTCGATGAATCGACTCCTTCAAGGTGACGTCGGTTCGGGAAAGACTGTTGTCGGACAATATATGGCGATAAAGACGGTTGCCGGGGGCAAGCAAGTTGCTTTTATGGCACCTACAACGCTTCTTGCGGTTCAAAACTACGAGAAGCTTAAAACTTTTGTCGATAAATTTAATATGAACTGTGAACTTTTAATTTCGAAGACAAAGAAAAAAGACAAGGAACGTATATACGAAGAAGTTCAAAATGGAAACATCGACATTCTTGTCGGCACACATTCTCTTTTAAATGAGGATATAAATTTCAAGGATTTGGGTTCGGTAATAATCGACGAGCAACATCGCTTTGGAGTAAATCAACGAAACAATTTGATTGAAAAGGGCAACGGTACAAATGTTCTTGTCATGAGTGCAACTCCTATTCCAAGAAGCCTTTCGATTATTCTTTACGGCGATATGGATATTTCTGAGATAAAAACAATGCCGGAAGGAAGGCAAAAAATCGACACTTATGTGCTGACGGAAAAAGAAATGGACAGCATAAACGGTTTTGTAAGGCGAGAACTTCAAAACGGCAGACAAGCGTATTATGTTTGTCCGCTTATTGAGGAGAGTGAGAAGTCTGATTTAAATTCAGCGACGGAACTTTATGAAAGATTAAAAGAAGAATTCAGCGGAAAAAATGTTGCGCTTTTGACAGGGCGAACTGACGACGAAGAAAAAGAAAAAATCATGACCGACTTTAAAGACGGTTTAATTGATGTTCTTGTCTCGACAACGGTTATAGAAGTGGGAATTGACGTGCCGAATGCAACTACAATTGTCATTATGAACGGCGAGAGATTTGGCCTTGCTCAGCTCCATCAGCTTAGAGGACGAGTTGGCAGAGGTCAGTATAAAAGCACGTGTATTATTGCTCACAATGCAAAGAATGATGAAACATACTCAAGGCTTAAGACAATCGAAAGAAGTAACGACGGATTTTATATCGCTATGGAGGACTTAAAGCAAAGAGGGCCCGGCGAAATTTTGGGTCTCAAGCAAAGCGGTGCGCAGAAATTTAAATTTTTGGATTTTGAGACAGATTTAAACATTGTTATGAGAGCGAAAAATGATTTCGATGAATATATAAAAAATGCAAGCAAAGCTGAAGTGAACGAACTCAAAAACAATGCGGAGCTTTTGCTTGGAAAAATAGAAAGCGGTGTACTAAATTAATGAGAGTTATTTCGGGAAAAAATAGAGGAACAAAACTAGTAGCACCTGAGGGAATGACGACACGACCGACGGATGACATGCTAAAAGAAAATATTTTTAATTTAATTGGACCTATAATGCCGGAGTCAAGCGTTTTGGATTTGTTTGCGGGTTCCGGTCAAATCGGCATCGAATTTTTGTCGCGTGGTGCGAAGAATGCGGTTTTTGTGGACAACAATATAAAAGCGATAAATTCTATAAAACAAAATTTAGAAAAAACAAAACATATTGAAGTTGGAAAAGTAATTAAATCCAATGTAAATACTGTACTTTCAAGACTTTCAGGGGAGAAATTTGACTATATTTATCTCGATCCACCATATGATGATAAAAAAAATTTGCTGGAAGTGTTTAATATTATTGAAAAATCTGATATAATAAAGCTAAGCACGGAAATTATTATTGAAACGGTAAAAGATTTTTCAATTTCCAATGTGAATATAATAAAAGAGCGTGTTTATGGAAAGAGAAAAGTTTTAATTATCGGAGGTAACTATGATAGCAGTTTATCCGGGGAGTTTTGATCCGGTCACAAATGGACATATAGACATTATACAGCGTGCGGCAAAACTTACAGATACATTATATGTAGCTGTACTTACAAATCCATCCAAAAAACCGTTTTTCACAGTTGAGGAAAGGATTAGCCTGCTCGAAAAAGTGACGGAAGATATTCCTAATGTTAAAATTGAACCTTTTAGCGGATTACTGATAGATTATGCAGAAAAAATCGGTGCAAAGATTATATTTAGAGGATTGAGAGCTGTCTCGGATTATGAATACGAGTTGCAAATGGCTCTTGCAAACAAAAAGTTGAAGGGCGACACAGAGACATTATTTATGGTTGCAAACTCGAAATATTCATTTTTGAGTTCAAGTTTAGTAAAAGAAATCGCAACATTTGGCGGCGATTTAACCGGAATGGTTCCGGATTTTGTTATAAGTGAAGTAGAGGCTAAAATAAAGAGGAGGTAGCTAAATGGATGTTTTAGAAATTATAGATTCCATTGAAGATTTAGTTGAAGGTGCAAAACCGGCATTTTTCAGCAACAAAGTTGCAGTCGGAAGAGAAGAAATTCTTGAACTTTTGAGCGATTTAAGGCTCAAATTGCCTGATGACATCAAACAAGCAACATGGATTAAAGGCGAAAGAGAAAGAATACTTAATGAAGCAAGAATGGATGCAGACAAAGTTATTAATGACGCAAAAGTTGAGCTCGGTCGACTTCTTTCGGAAGAAAGCGTTTTGATTGAAGCAAAGAAACAAGCAGCACAAATAATTAAAGCTGCAACTGAAAAATCCGTTCAAATTTCTATGGGCTCAATTGAGTACACCGACAAAATTTTAAACGGTACTCAAGAAAACTTAAATAAAGTTATTGATACTTTAAATGACAACCGTCGCCAACTTGCAGAGATGGCTTCGGAAATCAAAAGAAATAATCAATAGACATACAATATTATTGCTCGATTTAAATCGAGCTTTTTTTTATGCACTATTAGTTACAATTGGTTACAATGTTAAATATTTAATTGTATTTACTTGTAATGAATTTATAAGAATGTTATTATAATAGTGACATTTATATTAATATATTCTATAAAATGTGAGGTGTGAGATGAAAAAATATGTATTATCAAAATTTCTAATGGGTTTTGTGACCATATCTTTCTCTTTCATTCTCACATTTTTTTTAATTAGGCTCGCACCGGGCACGCCTATGAGAATAGTTGCAGGAAAGGAAAATCCAAATCCTGAACAAATCGAACATTTGACTGCAAAGTATGGACTTGATAAACCGGTTGGCGTACAATTTGTAAATTATATTAAAAATATGACAAAAGGCGATTTCGGTTTTTCATATCGAAACAATTTGTCGGTTCTCGAAGTTATAAAGAAACGCATAGCACCAACGCTTATGCTTTCTCTTACGTCGAATATACTTTCGGCAATAATTGGAGGATTTATGGGTCTATATATCGGGAGAAGGAAGAACAGTATACTCGATAAATCCATGAATTATATTTCATATATTATGGATGCGATTCCGGGTTTTTGGCTTGCAATGATAATGATTATGATTTTTTCTTCTAAACTCGGTTGGTTTCCAACTTCGGGAATGTACAATATTAGAGAAAGCTACACGGGCTTCAGGAAGTTCTTAGATTTACTATATCACATGACACTTCCGATTCTTACTATTGTTTTAATTCAAACGCCGATTTACTTCAGAATTGCAAGAGCATCTGTAATAAACACTATGAATATGGGATTTTTAAAGACGTTCAGAGCAGCGGGGCTAACGGAAGGGGAAATTTTTAGAAAATATGTTATGAAAAATTCGCTCATTCCTATACTAACCACTTTCAGCATGTCGCTTGCATTCACGATAAGCGGCGCGGCTCTAATTGAAATTGTGTTCTCGTGGCCGGGAATGGGGCGACTTATAATCGATTCGATAAACGGACGCGACTATATGGTTTTAAACGGACTCTATCTTATGATTTCAATTTCGGTTATTGTATTTACAATTTTTACAGATGTTTTATATGCAATTGTTGACCCGAGGATAAGGACGAAGTGATATGAAAAAGCTATTAAAAAAACCGGAATTTATAATCGGAACGACAATGATTTTTATAACGATACTTATGGCGATTTTTGCTCCTTTCATTGCAACGCATGATCCGATGACTTTGACGGACGACCTTTTGACTCCGCCGGGAAGAGAATATTATTTCGGAACGGACAATCTAGGGCGAGACGTTTTCAGTATGGCGATTTACGGCACGAGGGCATCTCTATATGTCGGAATTACCGCCGCAATCATCTCGACATTAATCGGGATAACAATTGGAGCAATCACCGGATACTACGGCGGACATTTTGACAAAGTTGTATCGGAAATTATAAATATATTTCTTATGATACCGACATTCTTTTTGATAATTTTGTGCGTGTCGTTTTACGGCTCGGGAATTCGAAATGCGGTCATCGTCATTGCTCTTACAAGTTGGATGGGAACTGCACGAATGATGAGAGCGCAAACCATGAGCATAAAGGAGCGCGACTTTATAAATTCGAGCATCTGTATGGGAGAGAGTGACTTCAATATAATTTTCAGACACATTCTTCCGCACGGAATTTTTCCCATAGTTGTCAATGCAACGCTTTCGATTTCGTCGGCGATTCTATACGAAGCTTCGCTTTCGTTTTTGGGTCTTGGCGACAGAACGATAGTGAGTTGGGGGCAACTTATTTACAACGGTCGCGCATATTTGACAAATGCTTGGTGGATTACAACTTTTGCAGGACTCTTTCTCGTGTTTGTTGTCGTTGGATTTTCAATGATTGCAAATGGAATAAATAAAATGTTGGTGGACGAATCAAATGAATGATATCCTTTTAAAAGTTAGAAATTTTAATGTCTATTATAAATCAAGTGAAGGCGACGTTCACGCTGTCCGCGACGTAAATCTTGACTTTATGGAAAACACGTCCTACGGCATTGTGGGCGAGTCGGGTTCCGGAAAGACCACACTTGTAATGGCGATTTTAAGACTCCTCGGGACAGATGCAAAAGTCACGGGAGACGTGATCTATGAGGGAGTAAATCTAAATGATTTAAAAGAATCGGAGTTTAGAAAATATAGATGGACTGATTTTTCAATTGTATTTCAACAGGCGATGAATTTTTTAAGTCCGGTTCACAAAATCGGAAAGCAACTCATTTCGATTTACACGGCGAACGGCCCGACAAAAAATAAAAAAGAAGCGAAAGAACAGATTTTAAAAACTTTTAAAAAAGTAAATTTGACGGAAAATGTTTTTAATATGTATCCGCATGAACTCTCGGGCGGCATGATGCAAAGAGTTGCGATTTCATCTGCGATTCTTTTAAATCCGAAATTTCTCGTTATGGACGAAGCGACAACTGCACTCGATATAATAACGGAAGGACGAATTTTGGATGAGATAAAGCTTCTTGAAAAAGACAGAGATATGACACGCGTAATGATAACGCACGACGTTTCGGTTGTCAGCTCTTCGACAGAGAGGGTTATTGTAATGTATGGCGGACTTATTTTAGAAGAGGGGAAAGTCGGCGAGGTTTTTTTGAATCCATTGCATCCGTATACGAAGCTTCTTCTTGAGAGTTATCCGAAAATTAATGACGAAGCGAAATATTTGAAATCAATCAAAGGCGGACTTCCGGATTTAAAAAGTGAGTATCAAGGTTGCGTTTTTTATGACAGATGTCCATACAGAAAAGAAAGTTGCAGATTGAATACTCCGGCGCTCGTTCGTCACGGCGACAGAAGTGTTGCATGTTTTTTGGCTGAGGGTGTTTTAGATGAATAATGAAATTATAAAAGTATGCAATTTAAAAAAGCACTATAAGACAAAAGACGGGATGTTGAAAGCACTTGACGGCGTCGACCTTTCGATAAAAGAAGGGGAGATCGTCGGAGTAATAGGCGAGTCGGGATGCGGAAAATCAACACTTGCAAAGCTCATTATCGGGCTTAATACTCCGACTGAAGGCGAGATTTTATACAAAGATAAATCCGTCGAAGAGTGGTTGAGAAAAGATAAACTTAAATTTAGACGCGACCTTCAAATGATTTTTCAAAATCCGTACGATGTTTTCGACAGCAAAATGAAAATTGAAGAAATTCTTTTGTCCCCACTCAAAATACACAAAATTGGACAAAATAAAAACGAGAGGCTGGACATTATAAGAGCGGGTCTTTCAAAGGCGGGTTTTAAAAATCCGAACGATTTTCTAAAAAGATATCCGCGCGAACTTTCGGGTGGACAGCTTCAAAGAATTTCTATTGTGCGTTCGATGCTATTAAAACCGAATGTAATCATTGCTGACGAACCGGTAAGCATGCTCGACGTTTCAATTCGGGCGGATATAATTAATATGTTGATAGATATCAGAGACGAGATGAATGTTTCGATGTTTTATATAAGCCACGATATTCCGACGACACAATTTTTAGTTCAAAAACTCGTTGTCATGTATCTTGGCAAAATTGTTGAATATGGACCTACGGAAATGGTTATAAATAATCCGTCACATCCATACACAAAGGCTCTTATTTCGCATGTCGGCTCGATTGACCCGACACATAAAATTGATAGAATAAAACTTAAAGGGGAAGTGCCTAAACCGATTGGCACGGGACCGGGTTGCTATTTCGAATCCAGATGCTACTGTTCACTTGAGAAATGCAGGAGAGAATATCCGGAATTTATCGAAATAGAAAAAGATCACTATATAAGCTGTTTCAATCCTGAAAACAGATATATATAATTTAAATTTCAAGGAGGATTTTATGAGATTTAACAAATTTTTAGCAGTTCTTTTATCTCTAATCATGGTTGCAACATTTGCAATCGGCTGTAAAAAACCGGCTGAAGAAAACAAAAATGATGCACCTAAAACAACAGAAGATACAACAGAACAAAACACAGACGATTCAAAAGATGACACAGATGCTGCAAAGGACGAAAAACCTGCAGACGGTATTCAAGAAGGCGGTACTTTCGTTATAAGTATGGCAAGAGAACCGGGTCAATATAACCCGTGTGCAACAGCTGACGACGCTGCATACCAAATCATCCAAAACGTATTTAATAAATTGCTTAAAATCAACGGAAACAATGAAATTATCCCTGATTTGGCTGAGAGTTATGAATACAAAGACGATGGAAAAACTTTGATTTTCCACTTACGTGAAAATGTAAAATGGCACGACGGCGTTGATTTCTCAGCAGACGACGTAAAATGGACATTTGACAAAATTATGAGCGAAAAAGGTTTTGCTTCAAACTCATTGTCAGATGTTAAAGAAGTAAACGTAATAGACAACAACACTGTTGAATTCAAACTCGAAGAACCGAATGCAGGTCTACTTGGATATATTGCATGGGTTGGAACATATATCATGCCGAAACACATCTACGACGGCACAGATTGGCTCGAAAATCCTGCAAACCAATCGCCGATTGGAACAGGACCGTTCAAATTCGTTGAACAAGTTGAAGGCGAATCTGTAACACTTGAAAAGAACCCTGATTTCTTCGGCAAGGGACCTTATGTAGACAAACTCGTTTACAGAATTATTCCTGATGGAAACACACAATACCAAGCTTGGTTAAACAATGAAACTGACCACTCAATGGCAGGTGCACCGGCTGAAGAACTTCCTAAACTAGAACAAGATGAAAAATTCAGACTTGTTCCAAAGACATGGCCGAACAAATCATATATCTGCTTCAATATGAAAAGCGGAAAATTCACTGACCCTAAACTCAGAGAAGCTATTCTTTACGGAATCGACAGAGAAGACATCTTCAAGAAAGTTTACAAATCCCAAGGTGCAATTTCAAACTATTTCATTCCACCTGAATACAAATGGGCATTAAACGAAGACGTAAAGAGCCCGGACAGAGATGTTGAAAAGGCTATGAAGCTCATCGAAGAAGCAGGCTACACAAAAGATGCAGACGGATACTACTTCGAAACAACAATCGACACATTCCCGGGATGGGACGACTTCTGTGTTGTGCTTGCCGACCAATTGAAAGAAATCGGAATCAAACTTACACACAATGGAATGGACGACCCGACATACGACGAAAAAGTCCTCGAAAAGAAAGACTTTGAACTCACAGTATTGGGCGGATACCAAGGACCGGACATCGCTTCTATGGGTTCAAGATTCCAAACAGGCGGACCGATGAACTATGGTAACTATTCAAGCGAAGAAATGGATAAAGAATTAAATGCAGGAAACACTGCAACAACTTTGGAAGACAGAGCTGTTCACTACAAGAGAGTTCAAGAAATCCTTAGAGAAGACCTTCCGGTCGTATTTTTCTGGGACAGAGGAACTCAATATCCAATCAAAAACTACGTCAAAGGCTCACCTGCTGATGAAGCAAGAGAAGAAGTTTCAGAATCTGAATTTTCACAAGTTTGGATTGACGAAAGCTTGAAAAAATAATTTAATTTAAGGACATGAGAGTTTCCGCTCTTGTGTCTTTTTTATTGCGGAAATTTTTATGATATAATAAATATACTATAAAAAATTAGCGAGGAATTTTATGAGAAAGATTTTAATAGTTGAAGATGAGAAGGATATTTTAAAAAAACTTTCAATGTTTTTGAGCGAACACAATTTTAATATTATCGTGGCATCATCAATTGATGAAGTTTATGAAAAAACTGATGCTTCAATCGATCTTGCGCTACTTGATATAAATCTTCCCGATGGAAAGGGAGATGAATTAATTAAGTATTTTAAAGAACGGGATATTAGAATTATAATTACTACTGTAAAAAATGATTCAAATTATATTGCGAAAGCTCTTGATAATGGGGTTGATGATTATATAACAAAACCGTTCGATTTAAATGTTTTGCGGGCGAGAGTTGACGCAACTTTAAGAACTGTTTGTGTTAGCGATGAGAATATTATTTTTAAAGATTTAAAAATAAATATGGATGAAGGGACAGTTTATTATAAAAACAGTCCAGTGAATTTGACTGCTCTTGAATATGGCGTGATTTCGCTTTTTATAAAAAATCCGAACAGAATATTTACACGAGAGCATCTTCTTCAGATTTTTTGGGAAGACAATGAGCAGTTTGTAAACGACAACACATTGACGACGACAATAAAGCGAATTCGAGATAAAACTTCGAAAGATCTTATTACAACTATTCGAGGAATTGGATACAGGATGGAATAATATGATTTATTTTTTAATACCGATTTCAATAGTTATTTGCTATTTTTTTATGAAAAAGCGAGAAAATAAAAGAATTGAAGAAATGGTTTTGATGATTGAAAGTTTCAACAATGGAGAATATTATGCTCCGATGAAGCAAGATAATTTCTCGATTTTGGAAGACAGTATTTACAAGTTGTTTTTGAAAAATGTCGAGGAGCGGGAAAATATAAAACGTTTATCTAAAAGTCAAGTTGAAAATTTCGAGAATATTGCACATCAAATAAAAACGCCGATAACATCAATGCTTATTGATTTGGAATTTATAAAAAAAGATGGTGTCAATGTTTCAAGTATTTCCGATGGTCTTAAAAGACTAAATTTACTTTCGGATATACTTCTAAAACTCTCGAGTCTCGATGCAAATTTGACAGAGATGAAGAAAGAAAAACTTAATATTGCCGAGATATTTCAATATGCGTTTGATATTTTGAACTTATCGGATGACAGTATGAAAATAACAGAACGTTATAATTGCAAGTCGTTTACCGGCGATTTTTATTGGATTAGTGAAGCTGTGATAAATATTTTAAAAAATGCTTCCGAAAAATCGTCGGAGATTATAATTTCAAGCTCCGAAAATCCGATTTATGTTGAGATTTGTATTGAAGATGACGGAGGGGGAATAGATAATACGGAATTTAAGAAGATTTTTAGACGTTTTTATAAATCACCTGATTCAAACGGTTTCGGAATCGGACTTAACATGGCGAAGACAATTGTCGAAAAAAACAACGGCACAATTTCTGTAAAGAATGGAGAAAAAGGTGCGATTTTTTCGATGAAATTTTATAAATGATTTTCACTTGTCACAGAAAAGTCACTTTCATTATGTAAGATTGGGTTAGTGAAAGGAGAATTCTATGGAAATATTAAAAATAGAAAATTTAAAAAAGATGTATGGCAAAGGGGAAAATCTTGTAAATGCTGTAGATGATGTTAGTTTTTCAATCGAAAGAGGGGAGTTCGTTGCAGTTGTTGGACCGAGTGGTTCCGGTAAGTCGACTCTCCTACATTTAATTGGAGGGGTGGATCGTCCAAACGACGGAAAGATTTATATTGAAGGAACTGACATTTCCAATTACAACTCAAAGGAGCTTGCACTATTCCGAAGGAGAAAGGTCGGTATCGTTTATCAGTTTTACAATCTAATTCCAAATTTGACTGTGAAACACAATATTGAGTTGCCACTTACGCTTGACGGAAGGCGAGTGAATGAGAAGCTTTTCGATGACATTGTGAACAAACTTGGAATTTCAAAAAAGCTAAACAACTTTCCAAGCGAACTTTCGGGTGGTCAAAATCAAAGGGTTGCAATTGCAAGAAGTTTGATTTATGAACCTTCGCTTTTACTATTGGATGAACCAACGGGAAATCTTGATCGCAAAAACTCAAATGAAATAATTGAAATTCTTAAATATTTTAATCACACTTCGAATCAAACAATAATTCTTGTTACACACGACGAAAGTGTGGCACTTGAATCTGATAGAATCATAACTATTGTTGACGGGAAAATAGCAGGAGATGAGATTAATGAATAAAAAAATTTTCCCGATTTTTATATCTCTACTTATAATGAGCGTGTTCATAACATTTATATTTTATCAAGGATATTCAAATATAAATTCCAACAAAAAATTAGTGCTTTCAGATAACTACTATCATGCCGAAATTGGAGAAAAGCTCACGCCGGATGAAATAAAAAAATTGAACAATGTAGAAAATGTGGTTTTAGCAGGTGGGGTGCTCCCGGAAAATACTTCAGCGTTAATTAATGACTCAAGGATTGCAATTTCTTACGAAGATCAAGACGCGATAAATATGCATGAATTTTCATATTTATTGGATGGAGAGTTTCCGAAAAATACGAATGAAATTTTGCTTTCAAAAGATGTGTGCGAAAAAAACGATTTAAAAATAGGTTGTAATGTCGAAATAAGTTTTGGAAAAAGAATTATAAACGGAGAAGAAATAAATCCGATAGACTCAGTTATAAAAAATGAAACTTTTAAAACCGAGTTTACGAAAAGTTTAAAACTTGTCGGCATATATGAGAATCAATATAATAAAAATTCAAAAATCGCCTATGGACTTATGATGCCGGATGTAAATATGAGTCTTGTGCCGGTTTTAAAATTCAAGGATTTTGTGCATGCATATAAGAACAGTCAATCAATTGAGTCAAATATAGATGAACTATTGGGTCGAACAGAGAGTGTAAAGTTTAACCAATCACTTGTGCATTATTACAGCGCGGACAGAGATTTCACAACAAAAATCGCATCAAAAATTGTAACAATATTCATTATTTTAGTAACAATAATTTTGTTTGTATTTTTTATAAGAAATCTTTTCAAGGTTTGGGCAATCAAAAAAATAAAAGAACTCTCTGTCTATAAGTCAATTGGCTCGACGGATTTTCAAATCTATAAAATGCTTTCGAAGGAAGCGGTTTTTATATCTATAATTCCGATATTAATCGGACATATTATAGGTTTTATTGGAATTTTCTTTTTGTTTAAATATATACGCGGAGTTGATGCACCTTCAATATTTATAAAGGTGGAATTTAACGCAGTTTTGAGTGTTGTTATTCTTGCGATTTCATTTACAGTGGTTCTGCTTTCGATAATTTCTCCTGCACGGAAAGTGTCCAAAATCAATATAATCGACGGCATAAAAGGAAATATAGATTACAAAGAATCTAAAAAGAGAAGAAGCGAAAACATTTGGTCGGAGCTAAGTAAAAATAATAGGGCAAATTTAAAATCGCAAAGATATATTTCCTCAATCGGGATTATAATAATTTCATTTTTCATTGTTGCATTATCAATCAACTCATATTTTAATGATTACTACTTTTACGATGACGGTTACAATATTTTGGTACAATATTATAGTCGGAAAAATCAAATTCCAACCGTTTTTGAAAAAATCATTAATGGAGTTCAAAATGATAAAAGTTATATTTCGAAAAAGAAATACGTCTCGGTGAAATATGATTTTGATTTATCGGATGAGGCTATCTCAAATAATGTTGATAAAAATCTCAAAAGATATCTGAAATCTAAAGAAAAAGAATCGCTCGACGGATATGTAATTGCGCTTGATGACGATGCATTTAAAAAGTTGGGCGGAGAGAAGGGTAAAATTTTACTCTTTAACAATGTGCAGACGGATATGTATGAGCCGAATTACAAGGCAAAAATGGTTTCGTATATAGATGAGCCGGATGAACTTTCAATAAAACTTTATAATGGCGAGGAGAAGAAAATTCATATTGACGGTATTATAAGTGACAGAAAAGACTTTGAAACATATTTTAGACCTTATGTAATTTTAATATATACGGATTTTGAGGAATATTTTAAACTGTTTGGCGAAAAAAGTGAGCCGAGGTATGAAGGTTCGTCGTTTGTGCTGAGGCTACACACAAACGATTTGAATTCTAAAAAACTCGAATCATTTATCTCGGAGTCAATTGATGAAAACTTGTCGAAAGGCGAGAGCTATGATTATGAAATCGGAATGGAAATTCAGGAAAAGCAGGAAAAGTCTTCGCAATTGTTTAAACTTATTGTGCTTGTAATCTCAGCGATAATAATCATTTTAAATATAACAAATGCATATTCGTCAATCAACCTCAGCCTTATGAGTAGAGAGAGGGAGATAGGTTGTCTTTATTCGTGCGGAATGGATAAGAAAATGATTCACACGCTATTAAGAAAGGAATTTATTGTGGAGGAGATAAAATCGTTTGTAATTGCAGTTGTTACAACGTTTGCGTTTATGTTTATTTTGTCAGCACTCTCGGATGAATTTAATTTCAAAATTTTACTCAAAGAATTTGGTTATTTAGAATTCTTAATCTCGTCAGTGCTCGTTTATGTAATAAATATTTTTATTTATAATATAACTCTTCGAAAAATTCTACAAAAACCGATTATAGAAATTATAAAAGAAGATTAAAAAAAGCCCGATTTTATCAGGCTTCGTTTGTAAAAATATTTCTTGTTCTGTCAGTGAATCGTTCACGGTCATAGAACGCATGATAGACTTCTGTGAATTTTTCGTTTAGATAAAAGAGTTCTCGAGATTTTTCGGGAACTTTTTTTATGTCCGCATACTTCAATATCAGTGCATCTTTATTTTTTATTTCCAAAAGCTTCTCGATGCCTTTTTCACTTGCGGCGAGAGGACGAATGAATTTTGTGTTCTTGTGGTTTATATAGTCGCAGTTTTTCATTCCGATTACCGCCTTTAAAGTTTCCCTCTTTATGCGGGAGCGGGAGAGTCTTTTGTGGTATGCGTTTTCAATAAATTCGTCGAAATTTTTTGAAGTAAATGCAGCGGTTTGTATGCGTGTGACGTCGGAGTCATCTAGATTTTCGAATTCTCCGTTTATTGCGGCAATCAAGATCGACGAAAAGATTTTGTCGTTTGCATTAAAAAGCACTCTGCCTTCCGACTTTATCTTTTCACGTATCGGACTTGCGCTAAATCCTGAAAGGTCGGTGCTGTTGTAGTCGCTCACAATGCGATCTATCGGAAAGAATCCGATTTCTTTCGGAAGATTTTCGATATATTCTATAGCAAGCAGGTCGTTACTTTCAGGATATATCCCGAATTTTTCTCGAATCTCTTCTCGAAGAAAAATATTGTATGAGATTTTGTCGTCAAATTTTTCAAGCGATTTCCTTTTTTCCGAAATGAATTTTGCGGCACCGGATAAAAAGTTTTTGTCAGCGTGCTCGGCACCAAAGAAAATTTGGTCGATGATTCCGGTTTCGGATAATATTCGAACGGACTCTTTCGAAAACACTGTAGCGCCGTTTAAGGAGTAGATTGCCGGAAGTTCGAGGACAATGTCAACTCCGGCGTCAACTGCGGACTTCGCACGTGTCCATTTATCGAAAATTGCAAACTCGCCGCGCACTGTGTAGTCGCCGCTCATAATTGCGACAATTGTTGCGTCCGGAAATTGTTCACTTGCTTTTTTTATTATGTACTTGTGTCCTTCGGTCGTCGGATTAAACTCCGCAACAATTCCAAGTGTCGTCATAATATCCTCTCTTTCACATATAATTATATAATTGAAATAAATTAATTGCAAATTTTTAATTAATGGTTATTTTTCGTTATTTCACTTGATTTTTAATCGCAATTGGTATATCATTATATGAGAGATTAATTTCAAATAAAGAAAGGGTGTTTAAATGAAAATTTTAGTAATTAATTGCGGAAGCTCAAGTTTAAAATATCAATTAATCGATATGGCAAACGAAGATGTTATGGCAAGTGGATTAGTTGAAAGAATCGGGATTGAAGGCTCGAAGTTGACACACAAGAAAGACGGAGAAAAGTTTGTAACAGAAACAGAAATGAAGGACCACAGAGTTGCTTTGAAACTTGTTTTGGACGAACTGTTAAACAAAGAACACGGAGCAATTTCCGATTTGAAGGAAATCAATGCTGTTGGACACAGAGTTGTTCACGGTGGTGAAAAGTTCAACGATTCAGTTGTTGTAGACGACAAGGTTTTACAAGAAATCAAGGAATGTTTTGCACTTGCACCGCTTCACAATCCTGCAAACCTTATGGGAATTGAAGCTATTCAAGGTTTGATGCCTGAAGTACCGAATGTTGTAGTTTTTGATACAGCTTTCCACCAAACAATGCCGGAAGAAAATTATTTATACGCTCTTCCTTATGAATATTATGAAAAATACAAGGTTAGAAGATACGGCTTCCACGGAACAAGCCATAATTTTGTTTCAAAGAGAGCTGCTGATATCCTCGGTAAGAAACGTGAAGATTTAAGAATCATCACATGTCACCTTGGAAATGGAAGCTCAATGGCTGCTGTTGATCACGGCAAGGTTATCGACACATCAATGGGTCTCACACCGCTTGAAGGTGTATGTATGGGAACAAGATGCGGAGATATGGACCCTGCAATTGTTACATTCATTATGGAAAAAGAAGGACTTTCTCCAAAGGAAATGGACAATGTTATGAATAAGAAGAGCGGTGTTTTAGCTCTTTCAGGCATTTCATCAGACTTCAGAGACATCGAAGCTGAAGTTGGCAAAAACAAGAGAGCAGAAATTGCTCTAAATCAATTTGCTAACCGTGTAAGAAAATATATCGGCGCATACGCAACACAAATGGGTGGCGTAGATGTAATTGTATTCACAGCAGGTGTTGGTGAAAACTCAATCGAAATGAGAGAACAAATTCTTTCAAAACTTGAATTTATGGGCGTTAAAGTCGATAAAGAAAAGAACAATGTTAGAGGAAAAGAAGCTATCATAAGCACAGACGATTCAAAGATTATTGCTATGGCAATTCCTACAAATGAAGAACTTATGATTGCAAGAGATACAAAAAGACTTACGGAAAATAAATAAGCTATTGACAAACACAAAAAAATAGTTTATAATATCCTATTGACTGATAAATTTTTAGGAGGTGTAATTTATGGCAGTACCTAAGAGAAGAACGGGCAAAGCTAGAAAGAACAAAAGAAGAGCTTCATCCTACACTCTTCCAAGAGTTAGCGTTATGAAATGCCCGGAATGCGGAGAACCTAAGAGACCGCATAGAGTATGCCCACACTGTGGATATTACAATAAAAGAGAAGTTATAACTGTAGAACAATAATTTGTTTGGGAGCCTTACTTTTGATGTTAAAAGTACGGCTCTTTTTTACGCTTGAAATAATATGATTTTTATCATATAATTATTATATATGGAGGTCGGTATGAAAATTTTACTTGATTCGAGTGGTCTTGATAAAGGACCCGACATTGTCATTGAGGCTGCCAAAAAAGCCAAAAATGATTTAAATATTCAAGTTGCAATTGTCGGTCTTCCCGATTTAAAAGAAAAGGTCGAGGAAGCGGGCATTGAGTTTGTACCGGCTGAAACGGAGATTACTCCTAATCACGAAAATCCGGCGCTTGCAATCAGAAGAGAAAAGACCAGCACTATTGTTGTCGGACTTAATCTTTTGAAAGAGGGCAGTGTGGATGCTTTCGTTTCAGGAGGAAGCACCGGAGCAGTTCTTGCAGGCGGTATGCTTGTTGTAGGAAGGCTTCCTGGCGTCAAAAGAGCGGCACTCTCGACTTATGTCCCGACAAAAAAAGGATATGTCGTCTTGATAGATATGGGTGCTAATGTCGACGTCACACCGGATGTGCTTTATTCATTCGGGGTTATGGCAAAGTGTTATGCGGAGTCGATTTTAAATATCGAAAATCCGAGAATTTCACTTTTAAATAACGGTGCGGAAGAACACAAGGGCAACGCTCTTACAAAGGAAGCATATCAGCTTTTCAAAAACAGCGATTTGAACTTTGTCGGAAATATGGAAGCAAGATATATTTTTGACGGAGATACGGATGTTGTTGTTATGGACGGCTTTGCGGGAAATGCAATTGTCAAGGCGCTTGAAGGCGGTTTTAGATTTACAAATTATCTTTTAAAAAGTGCTGCTAAAAAAAGTTTCATAACAAAAATCGGTTTGGGACTTGCAAAAGCGGGCTTAAAAAAGGAAATGAGCATATTGGATTCTTCACAATATGGCGGTGTGCCTCTTTTGGGGCTTAAAAAACCGGTCATAAAAGCACACGGAAGTTCCGATGCTAACGCAATTTACAATTCGATTATAGTTGCGAAAAATACTATTGAGTCCAACATGATTGAAAAGATAGAAAAATCGTTTAAAGGAGAAGAATAATGGATATTGAAAAAAAGATTTATGAGTCTATAGCTTCACAATTTGGCGTTGAAGCAAACACTCTGAATGAAAACACTTCATTTAAAGAAGATTTGAATGCGGATTCGCTCGATTTGGTTGAACTTATTATGGCTCTTGAAACAGAGCTTAATATCGAAGCGGATGATGATGATTTAGAAAAGATTGAAACAATCGGCGATTGCATTAAGTTTGTTAAAAAGAGCATTTAAGAAATGGTAATTTATCCGGTGGGCATATCTACCGGATTATTTTTTGAAGTTGAGGGATTATTTTGTTTCTAAAAGAATTGACCATAAAGGGTTTTAAAAGTTTTTTGAATACAACAAAGCTTGATTTTTTTCATGGGGTTACTGCTATTGTCGGACCAAACGGAAGCGGCAAGAGCAATATTTCCGATGCCATCAGATGGGTTTTGGGAGAAACAAGTATAAAAACTCTTCGCGGAAACAAGATGGAAGATGTTATTTTCACCGGAACGGATGATATTAAACCGGTCGGATTTGCAGAAGTTGAAATAAAGTTCAGCGAATGTGAACTCGAAAGATTTCCGTATTCTGAAATCGTTGTTTCAAGAAGAGTGTACCGCGACGGAGAAAGCGAGTACTACATAAATAAAAATAAGGTGAGACTGAAGGATGTGCGTGAACTTTTCATGGACACAGGTTTGGGGCGTGACGGCTACAGCATCATCGGTCAGGGGCAAATCGACAATGTTCTCTCGACGAAGCCGGAGGATAGACGTTTTATTTTTGAAGAGGCGAGCGGAATAAGCAAGTTCCGTTATAAGAGAGAAGAAGCACTCACGAAGATAAAGAACGCGAATGACGATCTCGACAGACTCACTGATGTTTACAGCGAAATAAAAAAGAATTATGAACGCTTGAAGACGGAAAGTTCAAAAGCGAAAGAATATACAGAGCTTGCAATTGTAAAAAAAGATTTGGAGCTCGATTTGATGTACAAAAATTTAATCAAAAACGCCGAAGACAGAAAGAAGCTTATCGATTCTATTGAGATTTATGAAAATGACAAGAAACGTGAAAACGATAACATCATCAAGCTCAAAGAAGACTCGAAAGAAATCGAGAAAAAAATCGACGAACTTTCAATTGTAATCGACAATGTATCAAAAGAGAAAATGGAAGTCATCAGAAGTTTCACAGAGTCAAAGGGAAACCACAGGCTCGAAGCTGAAAATATCAAGAGACTCGAGTCGGACATTTCAACTTTCAAGAGCACAATCGAGACGAATCTCGAAAAAATCGAGCAATATAAAACTTCGAACAAAGAATTGGCAATTATTTTAAATTCTACGGATGACGGCGGACTATCAAGTGACGAAAAGGAAAAGAGAACAGAACTTTCAGAAAAGTTAGATACGATGTCGAAAAATCTCGAAGCTCTTAGAGACAAGATGATGAGCGAAAATCTTTCGTACAACAAGAGTAAACTCGATTTTGACTCCAATAAAAAGCGTGAGGAGTTTTATGATGAAAGAATCGAAAATCTCGAAAGTTCTCTTGAGGATTTAAAGAGTACGCTCGAAATTTCGAGAAGAGATTTCGAGGATTTATGCGAAGGTCTGGAGAAAAAACGTGATTCATTAAAAGAACTTGAAAGCACGATAGGTGAATCTCGAGAAACTTTAGCACGCATGCAAAAAGAGACTCAGGAGTTTAATAAAAATAAAGAAAATCTCGAGAACAAAATCAGAAACTATAAATATGAACTCGCACTAAAGAACAATATTTTAGAGCAGTATCAACTTTCGGGTTTCTCGAACAAGAAAGTGAACGAAAAGTTTAAAAATGACAAGGGCTATCTTGCCGAAGTCACATACAATATCGATGTCGATTCGAAGTACACAAAGGCGATTGAAACGGCATTCGGTGCAAAACTGGGCTATATAATAACGAGAACGCAAGACGATGCAAAGGAAATGGTTGAATTTTTAAAGACGAACAAATTCGGTAGGGCGACATTTTTACCGCTCGAGCTTTACAACAAGCCGACAAATTTCAAAGCTTTAAAACCTGACGAAGACTGTCTCGGTTATGCGGCGGACCATGTTAAAACAAGTCCGGAACTCGAGAATCTTATCAGGAGCGTTTTGGGACCGATTGTGATTTTTAGAGATTTAAAAAGTGCGACTTTAAAACGCCGCGAATATAATTCGAGCATCGTGACGCTTGACGGAGAGTTCCTCCACTTTTCCGGCTCTATAACCGGCGGTGAAGGGAAGAAAGAGCAAATCACACCTCTCTCTATCAAAAACGAAATCAAGGCGCTAAAAACGGATTTAAACGCGAATGAAGAGAATCTTAAAAAATTGGGCGATGTCGAAGCACTTATAAATAATTTCAACAGCTTTAAAGAGAAGTACGACTCTAGTGTTCGAGATTATGAAAATTATAAAATTGAATTTGCCAAAGATCAGAACGAGAAAAATCTTATGGAAGACAAACTCGGCGCAATTGAAGAGAGAAAAGCCGGACTTTTGGAGGAATTAAAAAAGATTAATGCCGAAAAGAGCTCGATTTTGATTGATGAGATTTCGGACGAAGCGTACAATAAATCAAAGACGGAATATGAAAGCTACAAGTCCGAGTTCGAGAAATTCAAGGAGTCGGCCGACGATACTTTGAGGGAGTTAAACGAAAAGGAAAACAATATAAAGCTTTTCTTGTATAAAAAGGAAAACGCACAGTCGAGAATCGACGAAAACAATTTGCAAGTTAAGAATTTGGAAATTGAAAACGAAAATCTAAAGAAGACTCTCGAAGAAAACAAGAAAATGCTCGAAGAAAAGGGAGAAATAAAAGATTCACTCTTTAAGAGTATGACTGAGTTTGAAGAAAAGGAAAAATTAATCGATTCAAAAACAAACGAACTATATAAAGAACGAAATGAGCTCAGAGCGAAGTTTGAAACTCTCTCGATTCAAGAGGACTCGATAAGAGAAAACATTACGGGTATAAACGAAAAGATAAATTCCGATAATTTAAAAATCGCAAGAATCGATGAAAATCTCGAGATTAAAAAGAGTGATTTATTGAATGAATATAATATTTCATATGACGAATTTATCGCAAGCGAAAGAGAAACAGCTTCTTTAAGAGAACTCACTCAAAATATAAACGAAATCAACTCAAAGATTGAGTTGATGGGACCGGTTAATATGTCGGCAATTGCAGGATATAAAGAAGCACTTGAGAGAAAGACTTTCTATGAAAAACAAATTGCCGATTGCAAGGATTCGATTGACGACTTGCTTTCGATTTTGAAAAAGATAAATCGCGATATGAAGGCACAATTTAACGAAGCATTTGCAGAAATAAGAAACAACTTCAAATATGTTTTTGAAGAACTATTTAACGGTGGAAAGGCGGATCTAACGATGACGGACCCGGACGACCCATTGAACACAGGAATTCAAATTATTGCAAAACCGCCTGGAAAGAAAGAACAACAGCTTAGCCTTTTGTCGGGTGGAGAAAAAACTTTGACCGCAATGGCACTTCTCTTCGCATTTTTAAAACTTAAACCGTCGCCGTTTTGTATACTTGACGAGATAGACGCGGCACTCGACGACGCAAACATTATGCGTTATACAAATTTCTTAAGAAAGTTGAGCGAAGACAGTCAATTCTTAATCATCACGCACAGAAAACCGACACTCGAAGTTGCGGACACAATTTACGGTGTGTGCATGAGAAAGAAGGGTATAAGCGATATCATAAGCATGAGAATTGAAGAATATGAAGAAGAATAAATAAATGTTATGTTCCACCGTTTTAAGGGTATCAATAAATTGTAAGAGATTTAACTTGAAAGACGATATAAAATTTGGTGTTTTAAAAATTGGAGGAATATAATATGGACAAAGAAAAAGATTTAAAAAAAGCGCAAGCAGAAGACACGAAGGAATTAAAAGATGTGAAAGTTGTAAGAGCTGAAGATTTAAAAAACAGCGAACTTAACAAAATGGAATCACTTCAAACTCCTGAAGGCGGAATTTCGGGCGTTGAAAGCGAACAAATCGACAAAACAATCGATGTAACACAACCGAATGTTGTTGTCGGTGAGGAAGCTGAAAAACTCGAAAAAGACATGAAAGAAAAAAACAAATAAAAGTTTCATGAAGATTAAATAAATTCTTTTTATTTGAAACTTTTAAAACAAAAAATATATCGATTTTTATCGATGAAAGCGGCAGAGATGTCGCTTTTTTTGTGTGTATAATGATTGAAAAGAAATATATTTTAATGTATAATTAAATGTAATGTTAAATTAAGGAGAGATTGAATGTTTAATTGGTTTAAAAATAAATTTTCTAAGAAAAAAGAAAATGATGAAAATAAGATTGAAGAAGTTATAGAGGAGTCAACAAAAAAAGTTGATGAAGCGGAAATATCAGAACCGATTTTCCAAAAGAAAACCGAGTCACATGAAATAAAAAATGAGCCGACTTTTGAAAAGAAGGTTGAAACTCATGAAGAATCATTTAAAAATGAAACTATAAAAACAGAAGTTCCTGAAAAGAAAGAAGAACCTGTTAAAAAAGAAGTTATTGAAGAAAAGCATGCCAAACCGGCTCCTAAGATTGAAACGCGCGAAGAAATAAAAGAAGAACCGAAAAAAGAAGTTTTTGAAGAAAAGCATGAACTGCCGAAAAAAGAATTCATTCACGCGGCGGTAAAAAAAGAAATTGAAAATACTGATAAAGAAGAAGAGCTGAAAGACACGAAGGAAAGCATATTCAAGAGATTTATGAAAGGCGTCAACAAGACCAGAAAGAATTTCAGCTACCAAATCAACTCTGTATTTACAGAAAACGATATCGACGACGATTTCTATGAAGAACTTGAAGAAGTTATGGTTATGGGCGACATCGGCGCGTCGACAACAATGACTATTATTGACATTTTGAAGGAAAGAATTGTCGATAAAGGTATTCACAAAACTTCGGAAGCAAAGGAACTTTTAAAAGAAATTATTTTGGAAGTTATGAACGAACATATCGAGGACAATTATCTTCACCTCGAACCGTCACCGGCAATTTTGATGCTTGTCGGTGTTAACGGAGTCGGAAAGACAACGACATGTGGAAAGCTTGCATATCAATTTAAACAAGAGGGCAAGAGTGTTGCAATTATCGCTGCTGACACATTTAGAGCTGCCGCAATCGAACAGCTCGAAGTTTGGGGTGAGAGAGCGGGTGTTAAAATCATAAGTCAAAAAGAAGGCTCGGACCCTGCTGCAGTTGTTTTTGACGGACTCGATTATTCGATCAAAAACAATATCGACATCACAATTATCGATACAGCGGGACGTCTTCACAACAAGGTGAACCTCATGAACGAGCTCAACAAGGTAAGGAGAATTATTGACAAGAAGATGCCGAATGCAACGATGGAAGTTATATTGGCACTCGACGCTACTACGGGACAAAACGCACTCCTTCAAGTAAAGGAATTTAAAGAAGCTGCTGAAATTACAGGAGTTTCTTTAAACAAACTCGACGGCACTGCAAAGGGCGGAGTTATAATTCCGATCCAATACGAAGAAAAAATTCCGGTAAAGATTGTCGGTGTCGGAGAATCGATTTACGACCTTCAACCTTTCGAGCCGGAACTCTTTGTAAATGCTATATTTGAGTAATTTATAAATATTTATGAAAAATGCAAAAAAACTATTGACAAGCGGTTATTTATTTGATATTATATCTATGTCAACAAAAAAGGTTGACAAGGGGTTGTTGTTATGATAGAATATTTTGAGTTGGGACGGCTTTATGATTTTTACAAAGAGCTGTTGACCGATCGACAAAGAGAAGCACTTGATCTATATTACAATGACGATTTGACAATGATTGAAATTGCGGAAGAGCTTGGCATAAGCAAACAGGCGGTTTCAACAAATATCAAAAACGGAGTTTCAAATCTCGAGAAATTCGAAGAAAATCTGAAACTTGCGAGAAATTATTATATTATAGAAAGTGCAAAAGATAAACTTGAGAATTTATATAATAACTCTGTAAAGAAAAAAGATTTACCGACAGATGTTGAAGAAGAAATTTTTGCAATTCTAAGTATGCTCGATGAAATTTGATTAAAGGTGATTATATGTTTGAAAGTTTAAGTGAAAAAATACAATCCAGTCTCGCGAAGATTACCGGAAAGGGCAAGCTCAACGAAAAAGATGTCGATATGGTAATGCGAGAAGTAAAGATGGCACTTTTGGAGGCAGATGTAAACTTTAAAGTTGTTAAAAGTTTTACTAAAACTGTCAAAGAAAGAGCAATTGGAAAAGAGGTTATGGAAAGCCTCACACCGGCTCAACAAGTTATAAAAATTGTTAATGAAGAGCTTACAAATATCATGGGCGGCAAGGAAGAAAAACTTGATTTTTCGAGAAAGCCGACAGTAATCATGATGTGCGGTCTTCAAGGTGCCGGTAAAACTACAACCACAGCAAAGCTAGCAGGGCTTTTAAAGAAGGATAACAAGAGACCGCTTTTGGTCGGTGTTGACATCTATAGACCTGCAGCAATTAAACAACTTCAAGTTGTAGGTGAACAAGTTGGTGCACCGGTTTTTGAAAGGGGAACACAAACTCCGTCAAAAACTGTTCTCGAAGCTTATGAATATGCAAAGAGAGAAAACCACGACGTAATTTTGGTCGACACGGCAGGAAGACTTCACATTGATGAAACTTTGATGGACGAACTTAAAGATATTGAAAAAGCTGTGCCGGTGAGTGAAGTTTTACTCGTTCTCGACTCGATGACGGGACAAGATGCTGTAAATGTTGCAAAGACATTCGATGAAAGTTTATCGATTACGGGCGTTATTCTTACAAAGCTCGACGGTGACGCAAGAGGCGGTGCCGCACTAAGTATCAGATCGGTCGTTGACAAGCCGATAAAGTTTATCACAACAGGTGAAAAGCTTGACAAGATCGAGTCCTTTAAACCGGACAGACTTGCAGGAAGAATTCTCGGCATGGGCGATGTTTTGAGCTTGATTGAAAAAGCTGAAGCGGTTTATGACCAAAAGAAAGCTGCTGAGCTTGAGCAAAAAATGCGTGATATGAGCTTTACATTTGACGATTTCCTCGAACAAATGGCGGCTCTAAAGAAGATGGGACCGATAAAGGACATTCTAGGAATGATTCCGGGCATGAACAGCAAGGCACTTGGCAATATTGAAGTTGACGAAAAGCAAATGGGACACATTGAGGCGATAATAAGAAGTATGACACCGATGGAAAGGATTAATCCTGACATCATAGATGCTTCGAGAAAAGACAGAATCGCAAATGGTTCCGGAACGTCACCTGTCGAAGTTCAAAAACTTTTGAAACAGTTTAAAGACACAAAGAAGATGATGAAGAAGTTCGGCAATATGACAAAGAAAAAGAAACCTGGCAAAATGGGATTTCCATTTTTTAAATAGGTAATAGATTTTTGAGGAGGTGAATGATTTGGCAGTTAAAATCAGATTAAAGAGAATGGGTTCAAAGAAAAGACCATATTATAGAGTTGTTGTTGCAGACGCAAGAGCACCTAGAAACGGACGTTTTATTGAAGAAATCGGCTTTTACAATCCGGTAAGCGAACCAAAAGCTTGCAAGATTGATAAGGAAAGAGTTGAATATTGGATCGGCGTTGGTGCAAAACCGACAGACACAGTAAATTATCTCTTAAAAACTTATAATGTAAAGAGCGATAAGAAAGCAGAAAAGGCTCCAGAAGCAAAAGAAGCTGAAAAAACAGAAGAATAGGTGAAACATGAAAGATTTATTGTATCATATTGTAAGTAATTTGGTTCAAAATACCGAAGCCATTGAAATTACAGAAGAAGAAAAAGATAGAGAGATTACTTATTTTCTCAAAGTCGCAAATGAAGACTTGGGAAGAGTTATCGGCAAAAGAGGAAGAATTGCAAACAGTATCAGAACTATTGCACGTGCTTCCAAAAACGAATCCGGCAAAAATATTTTTGTGGAGATAGTCGATTAGTGAATAATCTCAGAGAGGTTGGAAAAATAGCTTCACCTTTCGGTCTTAAAGGTGCTTTCAAAGTCATGCCGTCGGTCGACAAAAATGAACAGTTTTTTGAATTTACAGAAATGGTTATTTTTGGAATGAGCGATAGTTTTGAAATTGAAGACGTTTGGACCAAAAAGAAAAGCCTATATGTTAAACTAAGGGGACTCGATTCGATTGATGATATCGAAAAGAGAATCGGTTATTCGATTTATGTTTCGAACGATGAATACGAAAACAGTTTGCAAGACGGAAGATTTTTTGTAAACGATTTGATTGGTATCAAAGTTTTTGTCGGCGAAAAAGAAATCGGCGAGGTGAAGGATGTTATAAATGGACCGGGACAAGACATATTTGTCATAACAAATGGCGAAGATGAAGCAATGGTTCCGTTTGTAAAAGCTTTTTTTGAAGATGTCGACACAAAGTCAAAGAGAGTTAATTTTAAACCTGTGGAAGGATTGATACCTTGGATATAAATATTTTGACAACATTTCCGTCGTTTACGGATTCCATAAAGGACTACTCGATGATTAAACGAGGGGTTGAGGCGGGAATTGTGAGTATTAATTCAGTCGATATACGTGCTTTTTCGAATGATCCGAATCAGCGCACCGACGATTATCCATACGGTGGCGGAAACGGCATGCTTATGTGCTGTCAACCGATATATGACGCTCTTCGGTCGATTGAAAATCCGGGAACGGTGATTTATATGTCGCCGCACGGAAAGACAATCAACCAGGAAGTCTTGAATGAACTTTCGAAACTTCCGGCAATGACAATACTTTGTGGACACTATGAAGGCGTCGACAGAAGAATTATTGACAATTATGTGAATCTCGAATTAAGTGTTGGGGATTATGTCCTGACAGGAGGGGAATTACCGGCGATGATGCTCATTGATGGAGTATCAAGGTTGTTACCGGGACTTCTTAAATCGGAGGATTCTTATACCGAAGAATCTTTTTATCACGGTTTATTGGAGCATCCTCAATATACGAGACCATATGATTTCAACGGATTCAAAGTACCGGATATACTTCTTTCCGGCAACCACAAGCTGGTCGATAAATATAATTTGATGGAAAGTATAAAACTTACAAAGAGATTGCGTCCCGATTTGATTGATGAATTGGACGCGGATAAATTTGAAGACAAAGAAATTAGAAATTTCATTATAAAAATGAAGGAAGGAGGATATGATGAACGTTATTAATGCACTTAATCAAGAACAGTTAAAGAATGATATTCCTGAATTTAGAGTTGGAGACACTGTTAAAGTTCACTACAAAGTCGTTGAAGGTGAAAAAGAAAGAATCCAAGTTTATGAAGGTACAGTTATTAAACGCCAAGGCGGACAAGTTCAAGAAACATTTACTGTAAGAAGACTTTCTTATGGTGTAGGTGTAGAACGTACATTTCTCTTACACTCTCCAAGAATTGCAAAATTGGAAGTTGTAAGAAAAGGTCATGTACGTAGAGCTAAACTCTTCTATTTAAGAGGCCGTCAAGGTAAAGCTGCTAAGGTTAAAGAAATCAAATTTTAATTATAAGGATGAGCCGAAGTATCTTTATGCATAGGTTCATCCTTTTAATATACTTATTTTTATTTTGCTGAAGGAGGCATTTATGAGTTGGTATCCCGGCCATATGAAAAAGGCATTGGACGAAATTAAAGAAAAGATTAAACTGGTTGATGTAGTCGTTGAAGTTATTGATGCGAGAATGCCTTATAGCACAAAGAATCCTTATGTCGCAAAAATTGCGGAAAATAAGGAACATATTTTACTTATGACAAAAAAAGACTTGGCTGACAAAGACGAGACGGCAAAATGGTTGAAACAATTTCGTGAAGACGGTTTCAGTGCTTTTGCGATAAATACATTTGATAAAAGAGACATTTCATCGTTCAAGAGATTTTTAAAAGATGTGAAACAAGATATTCTTGAAAACAAAAAGTCAAAGCGTGAAAATTTTGAGATGAAGGTCATGGTTGTCGGCATGCCGAACGTCGGTAAGTCGAGTTTTTTGAATGCGTTTAAAGGCACAAAGAGTACGAAAGTCGGAAACACTCCGGGAGTTACGAGAAATATGCAGTGGGTGCGAACAGGAGAAGACATTCTTCTTTTGGATACGCCGGGCATTTTGATGATGAGTAGGAGCGAGGAAAACAGAGTGACGAATCTCGAGGTTTTAAACTCGATTGACACATCGGAAGTGGATGCGGCGGAAACGGCACTCCTCATGATAAAGATTTTGCAAACTCGCTATCCGGGACTTTTAAACAACAGATACGGAGTTGACGAATCGGAAGAACCGCTTGCAGTGCTCGAGGGCATTGCAAAGAGACGTGGTGCACTCATAAAAGGCGGCGAGTATGACTACTCAAGAGCCGGTTCGATTTTGGTCGACGAATTTAGAAAGGGCGTTCTCGGCAATTTGACATTGGAGTCGGTCGATGAGATATATTGAAGAGTCGCTCGATGAAACATATATCTGCGGCATAGACGAGGTCGGTCGCGGACCGCTTTTCGGCGATGTCGTGTGTGCTGCTGTAATCATGAAAAAGAACAATTACATTGTCGGCATCGATGACTCGAAAAAACTTACCGAAAAAAAGCGAAATATATATTTTAACGAAATTTACAAAAGAGCGTGTGCAATCGGGCTTGGAAGTGCGTCAAAAGAAGAGATTGACGAAATCAATATACTAAATGCGACAAAGCTTGCGATGACAAGAGCACTCAATGAAGCAGCGAGGATAGTTCAACCTGACATAGTTCTTGTGGATGCGGTGAAGCTCGACATTCCGTACAAGACGCTCTCAATCATACACGGCGATCACCTTTCGTATAACATTGCCGCTGCTTCAATCATTGCGAAAGTGTCGAGGGACAGACTCTGCTACGGTTGGGACAAGATGTATCCGGAGTACGGCATTTTAAAGCACAAAGGCTACGGCACAAAAGCTCATCGTGAGGCGATTTTAAAATACGGAAGAACACCGCTTCACAGAGAAAGTTTCAAGGTGAAGCTATGAAATCAAATAACAAAATTGTAGGAAATCTCGGGGAGGATATGGCCGCCGAATATCTTGAAAAACATGGTTACATGATTTTTAAGAGAAATTATAGAAATCGATACGGAGAAGTGGACATCATTGCAATTAAGGATGAGTTTCTCGTGTTTGTCGAGGTTAAGGCGAGAAAAAATCGGATGTTCGGAAATCCACAGGACGCCGTTGACGATGAAAAAATTCGTCACATTGTCGACGTTTCGGACGGCTTTATGAGAGAAATGAATTGGTCGGATATAACGGTCAGATTTGACATTGTGGAAATTGTTTTCGATGAGAATTATATAAATCATATTGAAAACGCATTTTATAGTTATAGATGATGGAGGAGTTATGTATTCAAGCATAAGAAGTGCAGTTTTACTTGGCATTGTCGGCGCGGAGTTAAAAGTCGAATGCGACCTTGCACAGGCAAAATGCAATTTTACTATAGTAGGCCTTGCGGACAAGGCGATAAACGAAAGCAGAGAAAGATGTACGGCGGCGATTTTTAACAGCGGATTTCGTTTTCCGCAAAAGAAAATCACAATAAATCTTTCGCCTGCAAACATAAAAAAAGAGGGCTCGCACACAGACCTTCCTATTGCAATTTCAATCCTTGAAGCCGACGGCGTCATCGAAGAAAGACGCACGGACGACTTTGTTTTCTTGGGCGAACTTGGGCTCGACGGAAAAATTGTTCCAATTGACGGGGTGCTCCCGATGGTTCTTTCAATGAGGGATATGGGATTTAAGAAATTTGTAGTTCCATATGAAAATCGAATGGAATGCTCGATTCTTGATGACGTAAAAGTATATCCGGTGAAAACTCTAAAGGAAACGGTTGACTTTTTAAACGGCAATCTAGAAATCGCACCGTCACATATTGTCGAACCGATGGACCTTGAGCCGGAATATGACGTGGATTTTTCTGAAATCAAATCGCAAAAAAATCTGAAGAGAGCATTTGAAATTGCAGCGGCAGGAAACCACAACATACTTATTATCGGACCGCCGGGTTCCGGAAAAACCATGGCGGCAAGAAGACTTCCGACAATTCTTCCGGATATGACTCTTGAAGAATCAATCGAAAGCACAAAAATTTATAGCGTGAGCGGGCTTTTAAAAGAAACCGGTTTGATGCGGACGAGACCATTCAGATCTCCTCACCACACCGCAAGCTCGGTTTCAATCGTGGGCGGCGGTCGCATTCCGAAGCCGGGTGAAGTGAGCCTCGCACACAACGGGGTTCTCTTTCTCGACGAACTTCCGGAATTTCAAAGAAGCACTCTCGAAGTTTTAAGACAACCTATGGAAGACAAAGTTGTAAGCATTTCGAGAATTAACGCACAGATAAAATATCCGGCGAACTTTATGTTCGTCGCTTCGATGAACCCGTGTCCGTGCGGATATTATGGGGACCCGAACCACAATTGCACTTGCACGCAAAGCCAAATCGACAGATATCTCGGAAAGATTTCAAATCCGCTCCTCGACAGAATCGATATTCACGTCGAAGTGAATGCGGTCAAATACGATGAGCTGAAGAGCGACAAGCCGGCGGAAACGTCAAAAGAAATCAGAAAGCGTGTAAACAAAGCTAGAAATCGTCAAATCGAAAGATATAAAGACATCGGCATCACAAACAATGCCGAGCTAAATGGCAAGGCGATAAAGAAGTTTATACATCTGGGCGAAGCGGAAACGCAAATTTTGGATATGGCGTACAAAAAATACAAATTCAGCGCGCGTGCATACAATAAGATTTTGAAACTATCAAGAACTATTGCGGACCTTGCGGAGTCCGATGAAATCAAGACGGAGCATGTGCTCGAAGCCCTGAGATACAGGTCGTTCGACTCGAAATATTTCTAGACATGGCTTATTCAAATTGTGATGCGTATATCTTTTTAAATTCTATAAATTTGTCGAACAAAAAAATCATTGCATTCAAAGAGAATCTCGAAAATATTTCAGAAATTTTCGAAATGACGAAGAATGATTTTTTAAGTCTCGAAATATTGAAGGAAAAAGATATCGATTATATTTTAGAAAATAAAAATTACGACAAACTCGAGTGGACAAAGGAATATTATAGGAATCTCGGCGTTCATGTGATGACAATCGAAGACGAGGACTATCCGAGCAGTTTGAAAAATATCGAAGATGCGCCGCAGATTTTATATATCAAAGGTGAGCTGAAACCAAAAGACCACATCGCGCTTGCTGTTGTAGGTTCGAGGCGTTTGAGCGACTACGGAAAAGAAGCGACAAAGTTTATTGCGAGCGAGATTTCAAAGCTCGGAATAACGGTTGTTTCGGGAATGGCTGACGGAGCGGACTCAATCGCTCATCGTGCAGCTCTTAAAGAAAACAATCGAACAATCGCCGTTATGGGAACGGGTATAGACGTTATTTATCCGCAGAAAAACAAAGTGCTTTACGGAGAAATTTCCGATAAAGGTGCGGTTATAACGGAGTTTCCGGCGAAAATGAAGGGAGTGCCGTACAATTTTCCGAGAAGAAACCGGATTATAAGCGGACTTTCTTTGGGTGTTGTCGTTGTAGAAGCAAAGGAAAAGTCGGGTACACTTATCACGGCGTCGTTTGCCGCAGAGCAAGGACGAGACGTTTTTGCAATTCCGGGAAACATAAACAGCATCTATTCGAAGGGAACGAACAAGCTCATCCAAGACGGTGCAAAACTTGTCATGGGTGTTGAGGACATTGTTTCGGAAATTCGTGAGCTTCGAGAACTTGCTGAACCGAAAAAGGAAAAGAAGAGCACGAACTTTACGGATGTGCAAAACTTAATCATAAACGAACTTCAAAACGGCGAAGCAAACGTCGATAAACTTATAACGAGAACCGGACTTGACGTTACAACGCTTCAAGTCACACTTGCGGAACTTGAACTCATGGACTTCATAGTTTCGACAAGACGCGGCACTTATATGTTAAAAATGAAATAATTTGCATTTTTATTAATAATCTGTTAATATAAGTTTTTGAAGAATATATTGGAAGTGATCAATTGGATTTATTTATAGTTGAGTCGCCTACAAAGGCGCGTGTTATCTCAAAATTTTTGGGAAAAGATAAAAAAGTATTGGCAACAAAGGGACATATAAAGGACCTTCCGCGTTCACGCATGGGAGTTGACATGGAAACTTTGGAGCCTGAATATATAACCATTCGCGGCAAAGGACCGCTTATCAGCGATTTAAAAAAAGCGGCTGCAAAGTCGTCAAATATCTATATCGCAACAGATAACGATAGAGAGGGAGAAGCCATCGCATGGCATGTTTCGAAAGTGCTCGATGTGGAAGGCAAAAAGAACAGAATTGTTTTTAATGAAATCACAAAACGTTCGATTTTGGAGTCGATAAAATCTCCGAGAGAAATCGACATAGACCTCGTCGACAGCCAACAGGCAAGGCGTGTTCTCGATAGAGTTGTGGGCTACAGTATAAGTCCGCTTTTGTGGAAAAAAGTTAAAAACAAACTCTCCGCCGGAAGGGTGCAATCGGTTGCACTCATGCTTATCTGCAAGCGTGAAGACGAAATCAATGCGTTTGAGCCGACTGAATATTGGAATCTTAAAGCTTCGTTTGAGAAAAAGGGCGACTTGTGGTTTGATTTAAAGCAAATCATGGAAAACGGAAAAGCCAAAAATCTCACAGTTCCGAATGAAGAAACTGCAAAAAAAATAGAAAAGTATTGCAGTGAAAATAAATATAAAGTCATTGAAAACAGCAAAAACAATCGACAAAAGAGTCCTCAATCTCCGTACACAACTTCGCTTTTGCAACAAGATGCAAACAGACGCTTAAACTTCAAATCGGGTTTTACAATGCAAATTGCACAAAAGCTCTATGAAGGTGTGAAAGTGGGAAGAGAAGAAATCGGTCTTATCACATATATGAGAACCGACTCGAAGAGAATTGCACCTGAAGCAATCCAAGCTGCGGGTGAATTTATCGTCGATAGATTCGGAAAAGAGTATTACGAAGGCCCTAAGCACTATGTAAATAAGGGCAAAAACACTCAAGATGCGCACGAAGCGATTCGTCCGACCGACGTTATGAGAACGCCGTCGATGATGAAAAAATATCTCTCTGACACCGAGTACAAGCTCTACAGACTCATTTGGGAAAGATTTGTTGCGTCACAAATGGCAAAAGCAAAAGTTATTTCTACAAAAGTTTCGCTTCAAAACGGCGACTACATTTTTAGAAATGTGGTCAACAAGCTCACATTTGACGGATATATGAAAGCGTCGGGCATCGAACCGGGCTACACGGATATAGACTTAAACATGTTTAAAGTCGGATCCCTTCTTTCGCATGAAAGATTCACAAAAGAACAACAATTCACTAAACCGCCGGCAAGATACACCGAAGCAAGCTTGATCAAAACCCTTGAAAGCGACGGAATCGGAAGACCGTCGACCTATGCTCCGACAATTTCTACACTTGTCAACAGGACTTATGTGGTCATAGAAAATAAGAGCATAAAGCCGACAGAACTCGGAGAACTGGTAAACAAAATTCTTCTTGAATACTTCCCGTCGATTATAAATGTTAAATTCACTGCGGAGCTTGAAGTAATGCTCGACAAAATTGCGGAAGGCAAAGAAGATTGGAGCAAAGCTTTGAGAGAATTTTACGGAATTTTTGAGAAAGACTTGAAAGTTGCAGAAGAAGAGATGGAAAAAATCGAGATAAAAGATGAAGTCTCGGATGTTAAGTGTGAACTTTGCGGCAGAATGATGGTCATTAAACAAGGACCGTACGGAAAATTCCTTGCATGCCCGGGCTTCCCGGAATGCAAAAATACAAAACCGATTGAGGACAAAATCGGAATCAAGTGTCCGAAGTGCGGCAAAGGCGACATCGTGAAGAGAAAGAGCAAAAGAGGCAGAGTCTTCTACGGTTGCAACAGATATCCGGAATGTGACTTTGCATCATTCGACCTTCCAATCGAAAAGAAATGCCCGAAATGCGGCGGAGTATTGACCGAAAGGAAAAAAGCGAAAACGAATCTCATAAAATGCTTAAACTGCGACTATGAGGAAGAATTTGAAAGAAATAAAAAATAAAGGGTGATGCATTATGCATCGCCCTTTATTCTTCTAGATTCTAATTGTTTGCGATATGAAACTTGCCGTTAATATTATCAAAAATTATCAATTTTCCATCTTCCGTGCAAAATACATATGCACCTCTAACAAATATATTTTTCTTCTTTACAAATCCTAACTGTTCGATTTTTATGTTTTCAACTGAATTTTCTTTCAATTTTTGTGTTGCTTGATTTATAGTATAGTTTGGCTTTAAATAGAGGAATGATATTAAACTGATTATAACAATTATATAAGTAACTGCCAATGTTCGCTTATTGCGATATTTAAAAAAACGATTAGTAGATAAATAAAAATCGTTGTATAGGGTGTTACCATTACATCTACAGCATATAAAATAATATCAGCTAAAATAATTAGTATTAGAACGATAAACGGAATTATTGAAATTACAGTATTAATACTGACCTTGTACTTAGGCAATTTGTGCATTTCTAGCAATTTCCTCCTGAGAAGTTCCCATATTAGCCCTATATACATTATTTGCTAAATGGAAGGAATCTCTATTTGTAAGGTTATCGTGATTTATTAACCATAACTTATCTATATGGGCATCTACATAAATTTCTCGACCATTAATCATAGGTCTATATCTGTTTGAATCATATAGCTTTTCAGTTTCTACAGATATTATATTTCCTTCATTATCCACCATTTTTAAATGACCATCAAAAGTTGGACTTAAAACCAACCTAAGGAGGTCAGTTTTTAAATGTCAAATACAATTTAGAATTTAAACTAAAAATAGTAAAAGAATATTTAGAAGGGAACATAGAATACGCATCACTTGTCAACTATTTCTTATAACTTATTATTTATTTTGATTTATTAAAAAATAACACAAAGAAGGCTCTATTAAAATAAAATATTACAGAAATTTCCCTCATTAATCAAAAGTCACCGATAGAAATTCTGACATGAAAATTTTCTCAGTGACCTTTTTGGTGTCTTTTAAGTTAGATCGG
>CABTWE010000005.1 GCA_902488465.1 uncultured Tissierellia bacterium
GAAATGAATTTCTGCCGAAGCTTCAATTCTTTTCTTCATCGTTCGACTTGCATGTGTTAAGCACGCCGCCAGCGTTCGTCCTGAGCCAGGATCAAACTCTCAAGTGAAAGTTCGAGCCAAGCTCTTTATTATTCGCTTTTTTTTAGTGGTTTTGCTTCCACTTTTTGAATTAACTTTGTAGTTAGATTCTTGTCTACTTTTCACATATTTTTTTGTTTAGGTTCTTCGCTCTCTCGAGCTGACAATAATTAGTATATCAAATACATTTTAGTTTGTCAAGCGTTTTTTATAAGATTTTTTAAAATTTTTAAAAAATCTTTTTCTTTACTTTTAAATATATTTTATATATAATTGTCATAGAATTATTATATAACATTTCTATTATGTTTGCAAATGATTTATTTGCTTTTTCTATTTAATTTTGTTATAATCTTTATAGGAGGTTATTATGGACTTAAAACATTTGGAATCATTTATATATGTTGCTGATTTGCACAGTTTTTCAAAAGCTGCTGATAAGCTTTTTGTTTCACAACCTACTATTACCGCACATATTCAAAATCTTGAAAAGGAACTTGACTGTGCTCTATTAAATAGACTTGGACACACTGTTACTTTGACTAATGCCGGCGAAATTTTCTATAGATATGCTAAAGATGTCGTTTATACACTTGGAAGTGCTAAACTTGAGATCTCTGTTTCTAATTCTAATATTGAAGGTAATGTTAGTATTCTTTCTTCAAGTGTGCCTAAGCTCTTCTATTTACCTGATAAGATTTCAAAATTTGCGGATACTCATCCTGGAATAACATTTAATATTTCCGGTTTGGATTCTATGAATGTTGTAAATAATGTAAAGAATGGCAAATGCGATTTTGGTATTGTCGGTTTTAAATTTCCTGATCCTACATTATTATATACAAATATTTTCTCAGATGAAATTTGTTATATAATTAAGAAAGATAAATTTCCAGGCTACTCTAATTTCGATTCTATTGATTATGACGATATAAAGGATATTCCACTTATGTTAAGAGAGCCGGGAAGTGGAACTTTTAAAACTTTTGCAAATGCAATAACCAAATCATATCCGGATATTATTAAAAACAATTATTCTGTTTTTGATAGCAACGAACTTATTATTAGTTTGGTCAAAAAAGGATACGGTGGCTCATTTATCAGTTCATGGTTTACCGATAATAAAAATGATATTTTGAAGCTTCGTTTAAAGGGAACTCCTATCAAGCGTTCTTTCTATCTTGTTAGACACAAAAATAAAAAGCTCTCGCCGGGTGCTGAAGCTTTTTATGATTTTTTAGTTTAATTGAATTTAATATGTAAAGAGGGTCATCAAGACCCTCTATTTTATTGTATTTCTTATTTTACTCAGGTGATTTCCAACAGTTTTCGGAGCAATTCCAAGAATTTCTGCTATTTCATCCTTGTTCTTGCCGTCCTTTGTCAAAACAAATATTTGGTATTGCCTTTTTGTAAGGTTATCCAATTTTTTTTCATCAGTTTCATTTGTCTCTTCACTTTTTACATAAAAAGGTGAAATATAATTTTCATCCTTTTCAATTATCTGAATTGCTTTCTTTAGTATTTGTTTTGAGTCAAAAGCGTTTATAACAGCATCAACGCCGATTCTAAAAATGGAGCGATTTATTACTTTTCTGTCAACTCCCGTCACAAGAATAATATTTGCATAAAATGAGTTTTCTTTTATAGACTTTATCAATTCAAGTTCTTCTTTTTTTAAATCATAAGAAATGATTATAATAAGTCTCGATTTGAAATCTCTTTTATTTATATTCTCAAGCCTCTTCTCTGTTGCATTGTAACCCGTTTCAAAAAGAATATTTTTAATACCGTCAATAATTAAGTTTTCATCCGTTACGATAATAGCTTTTTTACTATTTCGATTCGTAAACGACTTTTCCATTTTTTATCACCTTATCGGTATGATTTACACCAAAGTGATATAGTACATAATTTATGTTCGGCGCATCAAATATTGTTATATCAGCAAGCTTGCCTTCCATGAGACTTCCCTTTTTATCTTGTTCGTCTATAGCACATGCTGCATTTATTGTTACTCCGACCAACGCTTCGGCCGGTGTCATTTTCATATTTAGGCATGCAAGATACATACAAAGTTGAATATTTTCAGTTGGGCAGCTACCAGGGTTGTAGTCTGTTGAAATTGCAATAGGCACTCCTTTTTTAATCATGAGTCTTGCCGGTGCAAAAATTCCATCTCCCATGTTAAAGCTTGTCCCCGGGAGAAGATTTGCAATTACTCCGCCCTCTTTAAGTTCATCCACACCTTTTTCAGAACATTTAATAAGATGTTCTGCACTTATTGCACGAACGTCTGCAGCAGTTTTTGTCCCGCCGATTTCTTCGATTTCATCTGCGTGAATTTTCGGAGTTAGTCCGTGTTTCTTTGCAGCTTCCAAAAGTCTCTTACTGTCTTCTGCGTTAAATACGCCTTTTTCACAGAACACGTCGCAGAACTTGCATCTTCCGTCCGCTTCTATTTTCGGAAGATAGTCATTTATAACGATGTCAATGAATTCTCCCGGATTTGATTTATATTTTTCAGGAATTGCATGAGCCGCCATAAATGTTTTTACGATATCTACAGGAAGTTCTTTTCCGAGTCTGTCGGCAACATTTAATTGCTTCATTTCCGTGTCGAAGTCGTCAATTCCGTATCCTGTTTTTGCTTCTATTGTCGTTACACCGTAGGAAATTAATCTTTCAACAGATTTTTTTGCTTGTTCGAATAATTCATCTTCGCTCATTTCCTTTGTTTGTCTAAGTGTCGACATAATTCCGCCGCCTCTTTCGAGAATTTCAAGATATGTCACTCCGTTAAGTTTCATATCGAGTTCATTTTCTCTTGAGCCACCGTGAACCAAGTGAGTATGTGAATCTATAAGACCCGGAGTTACAGTTTTTCCTGTTCCGTCAATCAATACAAAATCATCACTTTTTTCGTATTTCGGTGCATTTTCCTTGTTTCCCGCATATAAAATTTTATCGCCCGAAACAAGTACTACTCCGTCTTTTATCTTTTCAATTTCTCCTTGAGCTTTTCCCATTCTCGGAGCATTGTCGCCCGCAACGGTAATAAGCTCTGAAATATTTTCAATCGCTAGAGTTACCTTAGTCATGGAGTCTTGTCTCCAATACTTGCGAATGATCGAATTCGTCAATTTGCAAATACCATTTTGCAGCATCCAAAAGTGCATCCATCGGAACAAGTCCTATAACTTCTGAATTTACAACGTTTACACCGTATCTTAAAGCTTCACGTTTTATGAATTCAAATGCGTGATATACACTTGTGTGAGTATAGTCAACCAAGTTCATTGAAACTTGTGCAAGGTTCTTGTCTTCAAGAAGAAGGCCCATAGCTTTGCAGTATGCGAATCCACCGCCTTTAGCACGAATTTTCTTCGCAATAGCTTTTGCAATATCAACATTGTCTGTACTTAAGTTTACGTTAAATGCTACAAGCGGCATTCTTGCTCCAACAGCTGAAACGCCTGATTTTTTGTTGAGTTCAATAGGTCCAAAGTCAGGTTCCCAACCTTCTGATTTAAGTTTTTCTTCCATTCCTTCGTATTGACCTTTTCTTACTACCGCCAAGTTTTCACGTTCAGGCTTTGAAGCACTCTTTTCATAAAGATAAACGCTGATTCCGAGTTCGTCCCCAATTCTCTTTCCAAGTTTTTTAGAAAGTTCAATAGCTTCTTCCATTGTAACTTCTTTAATAGGAATTAACGGACAAACGTCCATTGCGCCCATTCTTGGGTGTCCACCTTGATGTGTAGTCATATCGATTACTTCAGAAGCTTTTTTTGCAGCATTAAATGCAGCTTCGATTACAGCTTCAGGTTCTCCAACAAATGTTACAACGCTTCTGTTGTGTGTTTCATCTGATGAATAGTCAAGTAGTGTTACTCCCTTAACCTTTCTAACTTCTTCAACTATTTGTTCGACTTTTTCCTTATCTCTGCCTTCCGAAAAGTTAGGAACGCATTCCAAAATTCTTGCCATTATAATTCTCCTTTCAATTATAAATCATATTTTTGCATTTATATTTTACCCATTAATCATTGATTAAGAACAAAATTTTGACTAAAGTGAAAAATAAGGCCGCATTATATAGCGGCCTTAATGATAGACAGGTGAGCCCATCTGCCACCAAATTAACATTTTTTCAAATTTTCTTCAACCAATCTGTTTACCAATTCATCATCAGCAATGTATGGAATTGTGATGTGTGAATTGTTGTTTTTATCTTTGTTGTATGCAATTGTTGTTTCAATTGAGTGTTCATTTCTTGCCCAGCTTCTTCTTGAAACTCCGACCATTGTATCCCAAAGCATTGCACTCTTCAAGATGTTGTCAACTCTTTCAGATCCATCGAGAACCATTCCGAAGCCGCCGTTTATAGATTTACCGATTCCAACACCGCCTCCATTGTGAAGTGCAACTAAGCTCATGCCTCTTGCACAGTTTCCTGCGAAACATTGTGTAGCCATGTCAGCCATAATGTTTGAACCGTCTTTGATATTTGATGTTTCTCTAAACGGTGAATCTGTTCCACCTGTGTCGTGGTGGTCACGTCCGAGCATAACAGGTCCGATTTCTCCATTTCTTACAAGTTCGTTGAACTTAAGAGCAATTTTGAGTCTTCCACCTGCATCTTGATATAAAATTCTTGCTTGAGAACCGACAACGAGTTGATTCTTTTCAGCATCTTTAATCCAAATATAGTTGTCTCTGTCTTGTCCACGTCTGTCCGGGTCAATACATTCCATTGCAGCATGGTCTGTTTTAACCAAGTCTTCGTGTTTACCTGAGAGACATACCCATCTGAATGGTCCGTAGCCGTAGTCAAAGAGCATAGGTCCCATAATATCTTCAACATATGACGGGAATACAAATCCTTCACTTTCGTCAACTCCGTTTTTAGCAATATCCTTTGCACCTGCATCAAATACGGCTTTCATAAATGAGTTGCCATAGTCGAAGAAATAAGTTCCCTTTGCAACCAACGCTTTAATCAATTCAAAGTGATGGCGAAGAGATTTATCTACTTCTCTCTTGAATCCTTCGTGGTCTGTTGCAAGCATCTTTGTTCTTTCTTCGAAAGTCATGCCTTGTGGACAATAACCTCCGTCATATGGAACGTGACATGAAGTTTGGTCTGAAAGAAGTTCGATATGAATATCGTTATCTACAGCATATTCGAGCAAGTCTACAATATTTCCATAGTATGCAATTGATCTTGCTTCTTTATTGTCAACAGCTTTTTGAGCCATCTTGAATACTTCTTCACAACTGTCACTATATTCGTCAATCCATCCTTGTTCAAGTCTTGTTTCAATTCTTGACAAGTCAACTTCAGCGATAAGTCCAACAGCTTTAGCAATCTTTGCAGCTTTGCCTTGTGCACCGCTCATTCCGCCGAGCCCTGATGAAATGAACATGTGTCCAGCCAAGTCGCCGTGTTCAGGAACACCGAGTTTAAGTCTTCCGGCATTCAAAATTGTATTGAATGTTCCGTGAACAATTCCTTGAGGTCCGATGTACATCCATCCGCCTGCAGTCATTTGTCCATAGTTTGCGTTGCCCATTGCGATTGCTTTTGTCCAGTGGTCTTGGTCGTCAAACATACCAACCATAAGAGCATTTGTGATAATTACTCTCGGAGCTTGTTTGTTTGATTTAAAGAGTCCCATCGGGTGACCTGACATCATTACAAGAGTTTGTTCGTCAGTCATAACCTTTAAATATTCTTGTGTCAATCTGTATTGCATCCAGTTTTGAACAACTTGTCCGGTTTCGCCGTATGTTACGAGTTCATATGGATAGAGTGCAACGTCAAAGTCGAGATTGTTATCCATCATGAGTTGGAAAGCCTTGCCTTCCATTGTCTTTCCTTCGTATTCATCGATAGGTTTAGCCTTGATGTTTCCTGCCGGTCTATATCTGTAACCGTAAATTCTTCCTCTTGTCATGAGTTCTTCCATAAATTCAGGTGCAAGAGTTTCGTGAAGACTTTCAGGAATATATCTCAAAGCATTCTTTAAAGCAAGCTTCATTTCATGTTCTGAGAGTGTGAGTTCACGTTTTGGTGCCCTTCTTATTTTAGGGTCGAACTCGAGCTTCGGTGGTAAAGTTTCAGGAAGCTTAATTGTCATAGCTTCTGAAATGTCGATGTTTTTGATATCCATAGTATCCTCCTTATACTTCTAATGTTCCTACAGCTGATTCAGCTGCTTTTATAATATTTCCGTCAACAATTAATTTGTCAACAGCTTCTATATCAACGCTCATGATTCTGTCTTTTTCATTGAATGTAACAACTTTTCTTACTTCATCGTAGACAGCTTTTGTAGCTTTTGCAAGTTTATCGCTTGATTTATTCAAATCAATTGCTTGACATGCTGCAAGAATTTCCATAGCTAAAACTTTTCTTGTATTAAATGCGATGTCTCTAGCTTTTCTAGCTGCAATCGTTCCCATTGAAACATGGTCTTCTTGGTTAGCAGATGATGGAATTGAGTCAACGCTTGCCGGATGAGCCAAAACTTTATTTTCACTTACAAGTGAAGCTGCGCTGTATTGGACAATCATAAATCCGGAGTTGACTCCACCTTTTACACATAAGAATGCAGGTAGTCCGTGATTTAAAGCCGGGTTTACCATCTTTTCAAGACGTCTTTCAGAAATATTTGCAAGTTCTGAAAGTGCAATTCCTAAAAAGTCGAATGGAAGAGCCATCGGTTCGCCGTGGAAGTTTCCTGCTGAAATTGACATTTCATCGTCCGGGAAAATAATCGGGTTGTCTGTAACCGAGTTCATTTCAATATCAACTTTTTGTTTTACATAATTTATAGCATCCTTACATCCTGCGTGTACTTGTGGAACGCAACGTAAGCTGTATGCATCTTGAACACGAACTTCGCCTTGTCTTGTTGTATTCTTTGAACCTTCAAGGAGTGTTCTTACATTCTTTGACGTTGCTGCAAGTCCGTTGTGTTTACGAACATCAGCAATTCTTTGGTCGTATGCGTCAATGATTCCGCCGAGTGCTTCCATAGTCATCGATGCTGCAATGTCACTTACTTTTGAAATATTCATTCCGTCGTAAAGTGTGAGAGCGCCGACTGATGTCATAACTTGTGTTCCGTTTATTAAAGCGAGACCTTCTTTACTTGTGAGGTCGATAGTTTCAATGCCTGCTTCTTTCATAGCGTCAACAGATTTTCTAACTTCGCCCTTGTAATAGCATTCGCCAAGTCCAAGCATCGGTTGAACCATGTGTGAAAGTGGTGCCAAGTCGCCTGAAGCTCCGAGTGAACCTTTTTCAGGAATAATAGGTGTGATTCCTGCATTTAACATTTTTAAAATTGTTTCTGTTGTTTCGAGTCTGATTCCTGAGAAACCTTTTGCAAGGTTGTTTGCACGAAGAACCATAATTCCTCTTGAAATATCTTCAGGAAGCGGATTGCCGACACCACATGAGTGGCTCATAATAAGGTTCTTTTGGAGTTCCTTCGTTTCGTCTTCCGGAATCATTACTTCCGCAAACTTTCCAAATCCTGTTGTAACACCATATACAACCCTTTCTTCTTCAACAAATTTGTCTACAATTCTTCTTGAAGCTTTGATTCTTTCTTTTGCGTCATCGCTTAATTCAACTGTTGCTCCGCATCTAGTTACTGCAACCAATTGGTCCAATGTCAAATCACTGCCGTTTAATACAATCTTGTTCATTTTTACCTCCTTGATATAGTTTATATTTCATCGTGCTAAAGTCAAAAAAACAACCGTGGCCTAAACCACGGTTAAAATTCTTTGATTCTATTGTGAACATCTTGTCTTTGCATAAAAATCTCCTTCACAATTATTCACTAACTATATTTTACCACAAAGTGAATAATATTGCAAGAGTTTTTACAAAATATTTATGATTTAAATCACTTTTTTTGATCGAGATACATATGAGCGAGAGTGTTTACATCTCCTGCACCCATAGTAATAAAAAGATCTCCCGGTTTCAAATTTTCATTTAAAAAAACTAGTGCGTCATCAAATCCAGGGAAATATTTACAATGTATTCCCCTCTCTTGCATAGCTTTCACCAAGTCCTTCGAGTGCACTTCTTTTCTGTCGACCTCTCTTGCAGCATAAATATCAATTACTACTACTTCGTCAGCCAATTTAAACGAATCGGCAAATCCGTTTAACAAAATTTTTGTTCTCGTGTAGGTATGCGGTTGGAAAACGCAGAAAATTCTCTTATAGTGTGCATTTTTAAGTGCATTTAAACTTGCCATAATTTCCGTCGGATGGTGAGCATAGTCATCCATAACTGTTACGCCTTCTCTTTCACCAAGCATTTCAAGTCTTTGATGAACCGGCCTATAGTGCTCAATTGCCGAAACAACTTCTTTTATATCGAGCCCGGCATTTACACTTGTAGCAATCGCTGCAAGGGAATTCAAAACATTGTGAAGACCCATAACCGGAAGGTTTACAGGATAACTCTCACCATTGTACTGAACTTCATAGTGAGCAAAACCGGATTCATCATAAGTTACGTTAACTCCTCTGAAGTCCGCGTCTTGATAAACTCCAAAAGTGATAACCTTGCCAGGAGCCGAGTTTTTAATTTGAATCAAATTCGGCTCATCTGCATTAATGATAAGAGTTGAATCACTTTTCAAGTTTCCCATAAATTTAATAAAAGTTTGTTCGATTTCATAAATAGACTTATAGTAATCGAGATGGTCCTCGTCAATGTTTAAAACAACCGCTGTTGTCGGGAAATATTTTAAAATATTTCCCTTGTATTCGCACGATTCGGAAAGCATTATATCATGTTCTCCGACCAAAACATTTCCTCCAATTTCATCCAAATTTCCACCGACAAGTATTGTCGGTTTTAGGTTTGTATGGTGAAAAATTGTTGCAAGCATAGATGTAGTTGTAGTTTTTCCATGAGTTCCGGTAATTGCAATCGACTTTTTATAGAGCTTCATAAGTTCGCCGAGCACCGTCGCTCTGTCAAGAACCGGAACTCCGATTTCTCGAGCTCTTTTAAGCTCCTCATTGTCTTCGCTTATTGCATCTGTATAAACAACAAGATCCGGTTTTTTTATATTTTCTCTTTTTTGCGGAGCAAAAACTTCTGCACCTTTAGAAATAAGCTTTTCGCACATAGGCGTAATCTTTCTGTCGGAGCCTGTAACTTTATAGCCCCTGGACAATAGCACTTCTGCAATTGCACTCATTCCGATTCCGCCGATGCCGATGAAATGTATTTCCTTTATATTTTTAAAATTTATACTCATAATTTATCCTTTTTATTCTAATTTCATAAAATCATTATTAATTATTATATCAATTTTTATTATAAATATCAAGTCAGAGTTTTTTCGTGACGCATACAATAAATGTTCATTTTTTTATCTCTAACATGATAAGTTTACATAGTTGACTTTCTTTATCATATGGTGTATAATAAGGTAATCTTTTCAAAAAGAAAAGTATTTAAAACACGAGGTGAAAATCATGCAAATTACTGATGTTAGAGTTAGACTCTTAAACGATAGCGGTAAGCTCAAGGCTGTAGCAAGTGTGTCTTTTGACGACGAATTCGTTGTACACGATTTGAAAATCGTCGAAGGCATAAATGGACTTTTCATTGCAATGCCTTCAAGACGTGCTAAAGACGGAGAATTCAAAGACATCTGTCACCCTATCAACAACGATATGAGAACAAAAATTGAAACAGCAATCTACAAAGTTTATAATGAATTGATTGATTCACAAGTTGATTCTGAAGGCGAAACTGAAACAGTTTCCGAAGAAGTTGAAACGACTGAAGAAATTTAAAATTTTGAAATAAAAAAAGCCTGCGCATGCAGGTTTTTTTGTTTGGTGGAGCATAGGAGGCTCGAACTCCTGACCTCCACACTGCCAGTGTGGCGCGCTCCCAACTGCGCCAATGCCCCAAACGAATAACAAAATAATTATAACATAATTTCTATAAAATGGCAATAATATACATATTTGTTTCCAGCTAAGAATTATAAATCAACAATATTTAGCATACAGCGAAGAAACTATTCCCAAAACTTCTGGAACATACTCAAATTAGTAGACACGTATATACATATCCTTACTTACCGCTCATTCGATTTACATTATTCAATATATCTCTTCGGTGTGATGCTGAATTTATGTTGTTTTTTCCGTATATACACAATCCATAAAATCGGCACATTTTTTTAAAGTTACACGGTTGTGGCTATTTATGTTACAACATATATCTAAAATTAATTGTATTTTTTCTATTAAAACAAAGTCATCCCATCAAATTATATAACGAAATTTGACAAAGAAAATGGATGCCTCCTACTTCATATAGGTCCGCATCCATTTATTTTGTTATTTCAAATCCTTCTTTTCTTGCCACATATCTTTTGATTTTTCGTATCCGTCTTCATTTGTAAAAACGGCTCTTCCTTTATTTTTCATTGCAGCTTCAAGTCTGTCTGCAAAATCTGCGAAGTCTTCCTTCTTTGTTTCAAGCGCTTCTTTTAATTTCTTTTCCAAATCTTCAACAGAAGTTTCGTTGATTCTGTACGAGAAATCTCTAAACGATCTCATTCTAGGTGTGAGGTTCGGGTCGAACGAGTTATACGAGCCGATTATAAGGTCATAAATTTGTTCTTCTTTAAGGTCGCGTCCTCTAAGCCAATCCATCGACTTTTCAAAAATGTCAAATGTGTTTTGAAGGTTCGGGTCTCTGTATGAATAGAATACAACACAGTCATCTGTTTGACTTATTCCGTCGCCGTATGCGCCGCCCTTTGCACGAATATTGTCGTGTAGGAAACTGTTTGAAAGCATATTTCTCACAACTGAATCGCTTCCGGAAGTTTTCGGTAAAATTCCAGCGTCTATGCAGTAGTTTACATCCGTTATTGCAACAAGCGCCGTTGTTGTTCCCGGGTTGTTTTTAAGAGCAAATTTCTTTTTGTCGATTTCTCCGTCAACTTTTAAACCCTTTTTCTCAAGAACCGCTACCGCCTTTTCGATGCCTTCGCTGTCCGATGTGATGTGATAGAATCCCTTTTCATCGAAAATGTTTTTATAAATTTCATACATATCTTCGAGATATTTTTTCATCTCAACATCATCCATCGCTGCGACTTTTTCGATATATTTTATATAATCTGCACCCGAAATTTTTGCATCGATTGCAAATCTTCTGTTCACATTTTTCATCGCTTCAGTTCTCGTTATGGCAATACCTGTCATAACTGCTTTGAGTTTCAAATCGGAAATCATTGTATTTAAAATTTCTTTGATTTTCTTTGTGTTGTCAAAAACAGTAGTCTTATGAACTTCTTCAAAGAGATCATATGCCTTTTCAAAATCGTCACCGTCCGAGCTCAGCTTCTTTGATAAAAAGATTGAAGCTTCGTTCTTTTCATAATATTTGCTCGTCATAATATTGACGTTAAAATCATATGAAATGAGATTTATTTCTGTATTTAAATCTTTGTAGTTGTACTTTTCGGTGTCGATTCTATCAATCAAATCCGACAAAAGCGTAATTGCTTGGAGCTTTTCATCGTCCATATCGTCAATTGGAACGAGAGCATCCATATAAGTCACGCCACCCGTAAAAGCTTCGCACGAAGAAATATTTCCATAAATTTTTTCATTTGCTTTTTGTAGCTTGTCACTCAAATCTTTAACGTTGAGCCTTGGAAGAGTTTTCTTTGCTTCTTCGCTGTCTTCGCTCAATTGGAATTCATGAAGTTCCTTTGTCTTTTTGATAATTTCTTCGAGTTCTTCATCGCTCAAGCTCTTCTTGTGTTCTGCAAGTTTCTTTTTGAGTTCTTCTTCTCTTTTCTTTCCAAGCTCCGGATCCGGCTTTACGAGCATGGTCATCCTGTAGCTGTCAAAATAATCTTTTGCGTATTTTTGTACAAGCTCAGAATCGTTTTCAAGCTTTTCAAACGCATCGTCAAATTTTAGCGCATCAATCGGGTCCTTGTCATATAACCACGTTTGGAATGCTCTTATATATGTCATAATTCCAAGATGCGGCGTGTCACCGTATGTCTTTATTTCATATTTAAGTTGATGAAGAATTGATTTAAATAATTTTTCATCAAGTCCGGACTTGATTAGGCTTCCAATCTCTTCGTCTATAATCTTTAAAATTTTATCCTTATCTTCGGCGTTCATGCCTTTAGCAATAATAGATAAATTGTTTACAGTTCCAACACTATACATAGTTTCAACGTCGGTTGCCAGACCTTCCGAAAGAATTCTATCCTTAATCGGTGCACCGTCTTCAGTAACAAGCGCACGTGTTATCACTTCGTGACACAAGTTGTTCAAATTGTCGGTCGAGTCACCTGCAAGATATGAAACTACAAAGAAATCGTTTTTCGGCTTTGCTTCACCGAAATAAGTGGTTTCAACATCGATATTCTTTTCGAGTGGTTTTATATATTTCATAGGATTTTTAACATCCTTAAATTCAAACTCGCTCAAATAACCGTCCAAAAATTCGAGTTCCTTATTTGTGTCGCCGTTTCCATACAAGAAAATATATGAGTTTGACGGATGATATTTTTCTCTGTGATAATCCAAAAGCGCCTCTCTTGAGAGAGTCGGAATGAACTCCGGGTCACCGCCTGAATTTGTGTTGTATGTTGAATCCGGATACAAATATCTTGCAATCTTGTCCATGACTTGCGAAATATCGGAGCTCATGGCCCCCTTCATCTCGTTATAAACAACGCCGTTTATTGTGAGCGGTGCATCTTTGTTTTCAAGTTCATAGTGCCAACCTTCTTGCATAAAAATCTTTTCGTTGTTGTAAATATCCGGGAAAAGAACAGCGTCCATATATACGTCCATAAGATTGAAAAAGTCTTTTTCATTTCTTGAACTTATCGGATATATTGTCTTGTCATCAAAAGTCATCGCATTTAAAAATGTCTGAAGGCTTGATTTGACAAGGTCCATAAACGGTTCCTTTGTTTTATATTTTCTGGAGCCGGAAAGAACGGAGTGTTCCAAAATATGGCAAACTCCGGTGTCATCATTTTGAACAGTTCTAAAACCGATTCCAAAAGCTTTGTTTTCGTCGCTATTTTCGACTTTTAAAACTCTCGCCTTTGTCTTTTCGTGTTCATAAAGAAATGCATCGCTATTTAGTTCGTTGATATGCTCTTTTTTTATTAGTTTAAATTTATCCATATAATCTCCTTAAATTTGTATTTGTTATGCTTCTCGTCTATTTTCAAAAGCTTTTCTTATAGTTGCGGAATCAAAATATTCCAATACGCCACCTGCAGGAATGCCTTGCGATATCTTTGTGACTTTTTTGCCCGATTCATCCACAAGAGCCTTTAGAAGAAGTCCCGTCTGTTCACTCTCAACATTGCTGTTTAGTGCAAGGATAACTTCGTTAATTCCATCATCTTGAGCAAGTCTCGTTTTCAATCTTCCAAACCCCATTTCTTCAGGGCCGATTCCCTTTAACGGATCCAGATGTTCTTCATCCAAAACAAAATAAAGGCCGTCATAGCAGTTAGAATTTTCAAAAGAATCCACATCCTTCGGATTTTGTACAATCATAAGTTTCGAATGGTCCCTCATATCCGATGAGCATATATTACAAACTTCTTTCTCTGAGTAATTTCCGCAAACTTTACACTTTTGTATGGATTTTTTCGCAAGACTTATCGCATAAACCAAATTGTCGGAATCAGCTTGCGGCATATTTATAATATAATACGCAAGTCTTTTTGCGCTTTTCCTCCCAATCCCGGGAAGTGCCGCAAGTCTGTCGACCAAGTTTTCAAGTGCGTTAAGGCTCATTAAAACAATCCCGGCATATTGAGACCTTTTGTAAATTGTCCCATTGCATTTTCCATTTCATCGTCAGCTTTTTTGATTGCTTCATTTGCAGCTGCCATAATTAGGTCACAGAGTGTTTCTACGTCATCCGGATCTACAACTTCTGGGTCGAGAACGATTTTTGTAATTTCCTTATTTCCGTTAATTGTAACAGTGCAAACTCCTCCACCGCTTGAAACCTCAAATTCTTGATTTGCAACTTCCTCTCTCTTTGCTTCCATGTCCTTTTGAAGCTTTTGAACTTGCTTCATCATGTTTTTCATATTTCCGCCGCCGTTAAAATTTCTCATAAATAATTTCCTTTCTTTTTTTATTCTCTTATTTCTAGCTTATCGCCAAATAAATTGATTAATCTTTGCACATCTTCTTTTGATGATCTTATCTCAATAGATGCGCTGCTTCCGACAATTTCGCTGAGTTTTTCGGTCAGTTCTTTTTTATAACTGTTAAAAATAAAATCTTCTTCCGAAGTTTTCGGAGTGAAAACTAATTTATTTTTTGTAAATTTAATATAATAATTGTCCTTTGAAAATTGAAGAAGAGGATTTCCTTCGACAATTTTATCAAACAATTCGCTGCCCTCTTCGTTTTGAAGTGCTCCATCGTCTTGCTCTTCGTTTTCCTCAAATCTATCTTCAGATTGAGGAAAATCTGTCGTTGTTTCTTTTGTTTCATCCGTTTCTATTGATTTTTCTTTTTCGTCAATCTCTTCATCAGACTTCTCGTCTTTTTTTGATTCGACTATATCTGGGTTATCATTTTTACGAACGCTGTTTAATGTATCTTCTTGTCTTGAAACATCCGGCAAAAATCCTTCATCCATATTTATAAAATCAGCTTCTTCAGGTTCGAAAAACGGCCTTTCTTCTAAATCCGATTCATTTTTAGGCATATCTATTTTATCATTTTTTGTCGGCTTAGCCTCTATGGATTCGTGGTTTTTGTTCTCAGCCTTATTTTCGTTTTTAACTTTATCCTCAGATTCGTCATTATCCGGATTAATAGACTTATTAGGTCTATTTTCAACTTTAACTTTGTCTTCTCTATTTTCGACATTTTTCGAAAAAAGCTCATTAAAATTCGTTTCTTTTTTCTCTTTTACAAATTTTGGAATTTTTACATCTTTCGCATTTGAAACCGAAGTCGTGACCACTCTATTTCTCGCAATCTCAACAAGACCCATTTGAAACATAAGTGCCTCATCGTATGCATAATTTATGCCGTCGATAAGTTTTCTGAATGATTCAATCAAATCAAGTATTCTATTCTCATCAACATACTCACTGATTTTTGTAAGAATGTCTTTTCTCTTTGTCGACAGCCCGTCCATTTCACCCATCTTTACAAGATACAAATCGCGACACGCTTTCATGAGTGCATAGAGCGTTTTTTCTCCGGACCTTCCCCTTTTCATTATGTCCCGCGTCTCGTTCATAACACCCAAAACATCATGATTTAAAATATCCGTAAGAAGCGGAACAATTTCGTCAATACCCGTAAAGCCGAGAAGAGTTGAAATAATTTCAGGCGTTATAGGTCTTAGCGGAATCGACAAAAGTTGATCGAGCATTGACAAAGCGTCTCTCATCGATCCACCGGCATTGTCGGCAATAATTCCGAAAACCTCGTCCGAAACCTCTTCATTTAATCCAACGGCAGCACTTCTTAGTGACTCCTCAAGTTTGTCTTTTGAAATTCCATGAAAATCAAAACGTTGAAGTCGTGATTTAACTGTGTCCGGAAGTTTTTCCGGCTCCGTTGTAGCAAGTATAAATATTAAATGTGCAGGTGGCTCTTCCAAAATTTTCAGAAGTGCATTAAACGCTGAGTTCGAAAGCATGTGAGCTTCGTCTATAATATAAACTTTCTTTTTTAAAGTTGTCGGCGGATATACACCGAGTTCTTTTAACTCCCTTATATTATCAACCCCATTATTCGAGGCTGCGTCAAGCTCCAAAACGTCAACTGCTCTGTCCTCAAGAATTGCCTTGCAATTTTCACATTCATTACATGGTTCACCATCGTGAGGATTTAAACAGTTTACAGCCCTTGCTAAAATCTTTGCACAGCTTGTCTTCCCTGTTCCTCTAAGTCCGCAAAACAAATATCCATGCGAAACCGAATTGTTTTTTACTTGATTTCTTAAAACCTCAACAATTAAATCTTTGTCGACTACCTCGCTCCATTTTTTTGGACGAAGCACTCGATAAAGCGCCTTTGTCATAACCTTTTGCCTTCTTTCAATAAATCATATCTTATTTGATAAAGTTTAGGCGAAAGGTCCACATAATATGAATGCGGATCATCCAGTCTTTTGATTTCATCCCAAAGTTTTTCTTGTTCGGATTTTGCCTTATTTCTTATTTCCTCTATATCAGGATTTTTATAAATCAATTTTCCACCTTCAAAAATCTTTTTCATCAAAGGTTCTGTGTAATAATTTTCAAGTGTCGTTCTTTTCCATGTATATAGCGGGTGGAAAATTTCAAGCGGTTCTCCATTTGGCGCCGGTTCATCATGAAGCGTAACCAAATCAGCTTCCATAAATCCTGTATCCTTGTTATAAATTCTATAAATTTGCTTGAATCCCGGAGTTGTTATTTTTACAACATCTTCGGACACCTTTATCTTTGGAATAATCTTTCCGTCTTCTTCCATTGCAACAAGTTTATAAACTCCACCGAAAACCGGATCGCTCTTTGCTGTTATAAGCCTTTCTCCAACGCCGAAGCTGTCTATTTTTGCATCTTGATTTAATAGATCTCTTATCTTAAACTCATCCATACTGTTTGAAACAACAATTTTAGCGTCTCTAAAACCGGCCTCATCTAGCATTTTTCTAGTTTCTTTCGTAAGATATGCAATGTCGCCGGAATCAATTCTTATTCCAAGCGGCTTATATCCTTTTTCTTTGAGTTCATTAAAAACTTTTATAGCATTCGGAATTCCCGATCTTAAAACATCATAGGTGTCGACCAAAAGTAGGCATGCATTCGGATATACTTCCGCGTATGCTCTGAAACTTTCAAGCTCACTGTCAAAACTTTGAACCCATGAGTGAGCCATCGTTCCCGTCGACGGAATGCCAAGATGCCTGTCTGTGTATGTGTTCGCACTTCCGGCAGCTCCGCCTATATATGCGGCTCTTGCGCCAAAATTTGCAGCATCTGCTCCATGTGCTCGTCTGCTTCCGAATTCACTTATAGCTCTTCCCTTTGCAACTCTCACCATTCTTGAGGTTTTTGTCGCAACAAGCGACTGGTGATTCAAAATCAAAAGAAGCATTGTCTCAATCATTTGAACTTGATATAGCGGACCTCTCACCGTTACAATCGGCTCGTGTGGAAAAATTACCGAGCCTTCTTCAACAGCCCATACATCGCACTCAAATTTAAATTCTTTAATTTTTTTCAAGAATTCTTCTGAGAATATTCCCTTGCTTCTAAAAAATTCTATATCATCATCACTAAATTTGAGATTTTCTAAATATTCAATCAGCTGAGTCAGTCCGGCGAAAAGGGCATACCCTCCATCGTCAGGCACCGACCTGAAAAAATAATCAAAATATCCAATTTTATCACCGCGTCCGAGTTTTACATATCCATTTGACATTGTAAATTCATAAAAATCGGCAAGCAGTGTTAAATTTCGTTCATCACTTCGCATTATCTCGCCTCCATTAATATTAATTATAACATAAATGCGACAAATTTTCATCAAAAATTATTTTGTTAAATCGTGTGTTGAAGCTAAAAATCGTCACATAATAAAATACGGACCATATTTACGGTCCGTTTATATATTATTTTATCAACGCTTTTGCTTCTTTGAAGCAAGGATGCTTTGCACACTTAAGAATGTCAAAGAGTAAAAGTTCAAAATTAATTATATATGCACCCATATCGCGCAAAAGTTCTACACCATTATTTTTATTTTCCAATGTTCTTGATGTTATCGCATCATCGACCACAAAAACATTGTATCCTGCTTCAATCAAATCACGTCCTGTTTGAAATGCACAAATATGTGCTTCTTGCCCAAACAAAACAATGTTTTTCTTTTCAAATTTGTCGATTACCTCTTTTATTTCAGGATTTAAATAACACGAAAACTCTGTTTTATCAAGGGCTTTATCATCTTCCATTTTAAATTCTTCAATAAGCCCTCCTAACCCCTTCCTATACTGTGTTGTAAAGAGCTTTTCAACATCTACAATTTTTGAAAAGTCATACGCCTTTCTCGAAATATCGATAACTCTTGAATTTTCAAACATAGCAGGCATAAGTTTTTCCTGAAAATCTATAAACAAAAATAATGTATCGTCTTTATTTAGATTAAATGTAGCCATATAACCTCCTTATTGATAAACTTTAAAACCTCGTTTCAAACCACTTTTAATAAAGTCAACCTTAACTTCACCTTTCACGATTTCCAAAAGACTTTTTTCAACTAAAAATGTCAATTGTCCAATAGCAATTTTTTCATCGTTCTCTCTTTCTATGTCCGGGAGCACGCCAAGACTCACTCCACATCATGAATAGCTTTGTATATATATTCTAACATTATTTGCATCAAGTTCGTTAAAACGTTCTTTTGCATTTTCTGTCAATTTAATATTCAAATTTACCACCTCGTTTCATTTTTACCCAAAATTCAATAAAAAAAACAAAAGGGTCACTCAAGTAACCCTTTTGTTATCTATTTTTCTACTTCATAAGAAAGCTCATCATCTTTCACCCGAACAACGACTTCGTCTCCTTCTGAAATTTTTCCTTTTATTATTTGTTTAGCGAGTGCTGTTTCAACCGATGAAGAAATGTATCTCTTAAGAGGTCTTGCTCCATATTCAGGAGTATAACTTCTATCAATAACATATTCTTTTGCTTCATCTGTAAATACAACCGTGATTCCTCTTTCCTCGAGTCTTTTATTTAATGAAGCGACTGATATGTCAATAATCTTCTTCATATTTTCCTTTGTAAGCGGTTTAAACATAACAATTCCATCTACTCTGTTTAAAAATTCCGGTCTGAATGAATTCCTCAAACTTTCCATAACATTTTTTTCCGCTTCAGGAACAATCTCTCCTTTATCATCAATTCCGTCAAGTAATATAGGAGAACCTATATTTGAAGTCATAATCAATATTGTATTTGTGAAATCAACCACACGACCACGGTTATCCGTCAAACGCCCGTCATCAAGTACTTGTAATAGCAGATTGAAAACATCCGGATGAGCTTTTTCAATTTCGTCGAAAAGTACTACTGAATAAGGTCTTCTCCTTACAGCTTCAGTGAGTTGTCCACCTTCTTCATAGCCTACATATCCCGGAGGAGCACCGATTAAACGAGATACTGAGAACTTTTCCATATACTCGCTCATATCAATTCGGATCATATTTTTTTCGTCATCAAAAAGATATTCTGAAAGAGCTTTGGAAAGCTCTGTTTTACCTACCCCTGTAGGGCCGAGGAAAATAAAGCTACCAATCGGACGGTTTTTGTTTTGTAGACCAGCGCGGCTCCTTAAAATTGCATCAACAATTTCTTCGACCGCTTTGTCTTGTCCCACAACCCTCTTATGAAGTTCATCGTCAAGACCTAGCAACTTTTCTCTGTCTGTAGAAGTTAATTTTGCAACCGGAATACCTGTCCAACCGTTAACAACTTGTGCGATTGTTTCTTCAGTTACTTCCGTTGTTAAAATTTTGTCTTCTCCTGATTCTTCATTTAAATTCTTAAGCTCTTCCATAAGTTTAGGCAACTTGCCGAACTTTAGCTCCGAAGTTTTTTCAAGATCGTAGTTTCTTTCTGAAAGTTCAATTTCTGTCTTGACATCATCTATTTCTTTTTTAAGATTTTTTATCTTTTCAATACTACTTTTTTCTTCTTCCCACTTTTCTCTCAAAACTTCATATTTTTTCTTTAATTCAGCTATCTCAGTTTCAATATTTTCAAGTCTCTTTTTAGATGCATCGTCCGTTTCTTTTTTTAATGCCTCTCGTTCGATTTCAAGTTGAAGAATTTTTCTTTCGTATTCATCAATCTCAACCGGACTTGAATCAATTTGCGTTCTAACAAGTGCCGAAGCTTCGTCCATCAAGTCAATAGCCTTATCCGGTAAAAATCTATCAGTGATATATCTGTCGCTCATTGTGGCAGCAGCTATAACTGCACTATCAGAAATTCTTATTCCATGATGAACTTCATATTTTTCCTTGAGCCCACGTAATATAGAAATAGTATCTTCAACAGAAGGTTCTCCTACATAAACTTTTTGGAACCTTCTTTCAAGTGCAGCATCTTTTTCAATATATTGACGATATTCGTCAAGCGTAGTCGCACCGATACAATGTATATCTCCTCTTGCCAGCATAGGTTTCAAAAGATTTCCTGCGTCCATAGCACCTTCCGTTTTGCCGGCGCCGACAATATTGTGAATCTCATCTATAAAGAGAATAATCTCTCCGTTCGACTTTTGCACTTCATTCAAAACACTCTTGAGTCTTTCTTCAAATTCTCCTCTATACTTTGCACCGGCAATAAGTGCACCCATATCAAGTTCATAAATAATCTTATCTCTAAGCCCGGTCGGCACATCATTTTTTACTATTCTTTGTGCAAGCCCCTCAACAATTGCCGTCTTTCCAACACCCGGCTCACCTATTAGAACCGGATTATTCTTTGTACGTCTTGATAATATTCTTATTACATCTCTAATTTCTTCATCTCTACCAATGACCGGATCCATCTTGCCCTCTTTTGCAAGTCCAACCAAATCTCTACCGAAACGGTTTAAAGCATCAAGGGTTGATTCAGGATTATCCGTATTTATATTTTGATTACCTCTAATATTCATAAGCACCTCCATAACTTTATTTTTTTCTATACCATACTTATTAAAAATATTTTTTAAATCTCCCGGATTGTCTAGCATAGCAAGGAGCACATGTTCCAATGAAAGGTACTCATCTTTCATATCCGCACGCTTCTTGTCAGCCAAATTAATAATATCTTCTAAATCACGGGACATATAATTTTGTCCACCTGAAGTTTTAGGCATATTTTCTAATAACGACTTAGCATCGCCTAAAATCTCTGGCACGCTGATTCCCATTTTTGAAATCAACAGACTCATAACACTTTCTATACTAAGTGCAGAACAAAAAAGATGCACCGGTGTTACTGTCGCATTTCTGTACTCTTCTCTCAAGCGTACCGCACCGTTTAATGCTTCCGCTGTTTTAACAGTATAATTTTTATCACTCATTTAAATCACTCCCTTTAAAAAACTATTTATTAAAACTTTCATATAAAGACTTATACAAATTCTCCTGCTCTTCATTTAAGGTATCCGGATTTTTTATTTTCACTTTGAAAAATAAATCTCCTTTGTTGCCTTTCATATCTTGGAATCCTTTTGATTTTATCCTTATCTTCTTTCCTGACTCAATGTTTTTCGGTAGTTTTAATTTAATCTTTTTGCCTTCAACTTCAGCAACTTTTTCACCACCAAAATAAGCTTCCCAAGGATACACTTCAAGATCACGAATAATATCAAGACCCTCTAGTTTTTCACCATTTCCAATAACATTTATCGAAAACAAAATATCTCTGTCAAGTCCCCATTTGGAACCTCTCACCTTAATTCTTTTGTTCGGCGTCATACCTCTAGGAACTTTTACATCTATATTATGATTTGTTCCATTTATATTAAGAGTAAGTTTTTTTGTGGTACCATTTTGAAGTTCTTCTATAGATAAATCCAAATTTGACTCATACGGTTCTCTTCTTTGTGTGCGTCTTCTACTTCCAAACAAATCCGAGAATCCACCAAAACCTGAGTTTGAACTACTACTGCTTTCAGCACTAAAGTTGCTGCCATTAAAATTTCCCCCGAAAATCAAATTGAAGAAATCTGAAAAGTCGCCGGCACCGCCACTACTGAAATGACTGAACCCGTATGAATTAGGATCGAAGTTTTGCCCACCTTGGAAATTGTAGTTGGAACCAAAGTTATCGTATGTGCTTCTCTTTTTATCATCACTCAAAACTTCATAAGCTTCATTAATCTCTTTAAATTTCTTTTCAGCTTCCTCATCACCCGGATGCAAATCTGGGTGATATTGTTTCGCCAATTGGCGAAATTTTTTCTTTATTTCTTCTTTTGTCGCGCCTTTTTCAACGCCTAAAATTTTATAATAATCTTTATATTGCATAAATTCACCTCAAAATAAAAAATTTATTTTTCGTCCAATTTGTTTGACCATCTTTGACCTATCAAATATATACCCGTATTATGCCATTTTAAACACTTTCATCTTAAAAAATTCTTAAGCAAAATTATTTGTTAATTTTTAGTAATATATTAATTATTTTTAATCGATTTATTTTTTAAATTATTACTTTTCTCGTATGTTTTTATAGATTTATATTAATTATTTTCTTTTATTTGTAATTTGATAGTCATAATAAAATTTTTATTATATGTCATAATCAATTATTTTTATTTTCTTTAGATTTTATAATTAAATTAGAAATATTCATTGTATTAAATTTAATATTTTGTAATTAATTTATAAATTTGTGGGTATATAATAAATACAGATAAAGAAATACATAAAAATATTTCAGTTTCTTGTAATTTTAATAAATATGATAACTATATTTTATAATATTTGTTCGATAAATACCAAAGAAAGGAAAAAAATATGTTATACAGGAATAATTTTTTAAAAAACATAATGATAATATTAACAGCAATGCTAATAATGCCAACTATGCAGGCGATTATAGTTGCTAAATCTAATACCAAAGACAGTTTTAAAAATACTCATACAAATATAATGTATGATATTATAGGACCACCCCTCGGTAGCTATGATTTAAATCAAAACCCTCGCAAATTTGATTACATAGCCAACGATACAAATAAGCCAGAAATTCAAATAAACGGAATTTTTAGTGACACATATAATGGGATTAAAATTAATAGTACAAAAACTACAAACACAGAGAATAAGATTAATCCAAAATACTTATCTCAATATAACGAACTTGTTAAAGCAACACAAAGACACGAAAAAAGTTATATTTTCCAATTATCGGAAATAAAAAAAGAATATTATAGTTCATTTATAAATGAAATTTGGAGTGCGTTAAGATCAGACGAAAACGTTCCAAAAAGCATTATTTTTAGAACGGTTACAGCAGAAGGTCCACTTCAAAGCGGATACTATAGAAATGTAAAAGTTAAATTTAACTTCGACTATACTGTAAGTCTCGAAAAAGAAAACCACTACAAACAAGTTGTTAAGAATATAGTTTCTACTTTCCCAAAAAATATTACAGATGATAAAAAAGTAGAATTGATAAATAAATATATCGTTGAGCATGCCCAATATGCATATAACGAGGTAAATGCCGGAGTTAATACTCTTGCAAACGGCCTCGACATCAACTCGCCATATGCAATCCTCGAAAGCGGTAAGGGCGTATGCGGAGCATATTCCGCACTATTCCAAATGATGGCAAAAGAATCCGGATTGGAATCGAAAGTCGTTGTTGGAACTTCATACTCATATAACAATTGGGGTTCACACGCATGGAACATCGTTAAAGTAAATGACGAATGGTACCACGTTGACACCACATGGAACGACGTAGCAAACAACGGAAATTACGGTTACTTGATGATCGGTGCAACTGAAATTGCAAAAAATCATAAATGGGATCAAAACTTATACCCACAAACATCTATTGCCGGATTCAGTAATAAGAGCTACGCACTAAAAAACTTATAGCATTCTCCTTTCGTTAGTAAATTTATATAAATGAAAAAGATGCACAGACTGTTCACTGTGCATCTTTTTTATTTATATAAAGAGCTTTTTATATTAAATAATAAAGAATATTATTTAAAGCTTTCACTTTTTTATTCTTATTAAAAACATTTTTTGTATACTTATATTATAATATGCCTAAAACCCTTTATTAAATATAATAACATTATATACTTTACTAAAAAATATATTGATTCTCTTTTTTTACTTAATTATAATATCTATTTTTCCTGTTCTAGATTTATTCTTAATAGCAAAATTTTTTATATAAAGTTTAATTTCTTATTTTTCATTATTTCAATATACTTATTTTGTTTTCTATAAACAAGCTAATAATAAGATTTTTAGAAATTTTTTATCTTATAATTAAATTTTATTTTCTTACCATAAAATATAATATATAATTTGTTCATTTCATACGTATCTGTTTTTAATGCATATAATTATACCATTTTTATTTTTAATGTAATAGTAACCCATAATATTTTTTTATATTTTAATAATATTCAAATTTTAAAATCTATTATAAAGTATCTCTTAATACTTATGTATTTTTATTAATTTAAACTCTTCTATTCACATATTTATATATAATATAATAAAAAAAGTATTTAAGAATCGCTTATTCACTTTATATATAAATTTCTTTCTATCTCATTTCTAAATAAAGATTATAAAAATAGTCTTTTAATTATATCCTAAATTTATTTATATCAATATAAAAAGTTTTAATCCAATATTTTATAATTGCTTTTTAATTTTTATTTTATATAAACTAAATCTTATCTAATAAGTTTAAAAGGAATTTTTAGCATGTGTATTCATAATATTCTCTCATATTCCATAATTTATAATACAAAAAAACGGAAGATAAATCTTCCGTTTAAATTTTTATTCAGTTGCAAGGTTGTCAAAGTATCCTTGAATCAAAATGATTGGTGTTCCTTTGTCCCCTGAACCACTTGTAAGGTCGCACAAGCTTCCAATCAAGTCGGTCAATTTTCTTGGAGTTGTTCCAAGCTTTTCATTTTCATTGTGGACCACATCCTCATCATACTTATGTTTGATCTTTTCGAGGATTGCATTGTTCAATTCTTCACCTTTTAAATCCTTGAAATCATTATCAGCCAAGTATTTTAATTTAAGTTCATTTGGAACACCTTCCAAACCTTTTGTATAGCCAGGGCTTACTACAGGGTCTGCAAGTTCCCAAATTTGTCCTACAGAGTCTTTGAACGCACCGTCACCATAAACAAGTACTTCAATATTTTTTCCTGTTGCTTCTTTAAATCTACTTTGTAAATCATTCGCAAATTTAAATGAATCACGTGGGAACAATTTTACACTATCCTCTGTTGATTTGTTTGCACCAAGAATACCATATTCTTTGTTGTATCCGCTTTCTCCAACAGGTTCGTTTAAAACATCTTCTATGTTATAAACAAGTGCTCCTGCATCTTTCAAAATCTTTTTAGTACGCTTTCTTGAGTGGATGTCAGCTGTTAAAACCTTATTTGTGTATTTTAAAATATGAAGAGGATCGTTTGAGAAAATAATTTCGCATTCAGCACCTTCAGATTCAATCAAATCTCTGTAAAATTCAACATAATCTACATGTGTAAACGGGTGATAATTCTTTCCAAACTTGTCTCTGTATTCTTTTTCTGTCATAAGTTGACTTAAATCTTTCATTCCGGCTTCGTCTAATTGTTCCAAAGTTAAAAGATGGTTTCCAACTTCGTCAGCAGGATATGAGAGCATAAGAGTTATTTTCTTGGCTCCTTTTGCAATACCTTTTAGACAAACAGAAAATCTATTTCTACTTAAAATCGGGAAGATAAGTCCAATGTGGTCTCCGCCGAATTTCTTTCTAATATCCTCACCGATTTCATCAGTGTTTGCATAGTTACCTTGACTTCTTGCAAGTACAGCTTCTGTAACACCGATAACGTCTCTATCATGTATAGGTATATTTTCACTTGCAACAGCATCCATTACTGAGTTTACAACAATCTCAGCAAGGTTGTCGCCTTTTTTAATAATTTTTGTTCTAATTCCGCGTGAAACAGTTCCAATAAATCTTGACATATTCCCTCCATTAAAATTTATAAATTTCCTTATCTGTAATCAACATATCAATTTTTTGATCGTGTTCTTCTTTTGGAACTTCATCAACCAATTGAAAGTCGTAGCCGACACCTATTTTTTTTGCATCGCTTCTAAATCTAGGCATCATTTTGTCATAAAAACCTCCGCCATATCCGATTCTGTAACCTCTTCTGTCAAAAACAGCACCCGGTGTAATACAAATGTCTACAATTTTCGGTTCTACCGGTCTTATGTTTTCTCCACTCGGCTCCAAAATTCCCATGTCTGAAGTTTGCAATTCTTCAGCGCTCTTAAGCTCCGAAAGAATCATTTCCTTTTTGTCATTATCGACAACAGGAACCAATACTCTTTTACCGCGTCTTAAAGACTCGGAAATGAGTTGTTTTGTATCGACTTCGCTTCTGTAGCTAACAAATGTAAATATAGTATTTGCATCTCTATATTCTTTCAATGCAAGCAGCTTTAAAAGAACAGTTTCGTCAGCACTAAATCTATCAGCTTCGTCCATAGAGTCTCTCATTTTTAAAATATTTTTTCTTAACTCTTTTTTATCCATGAGCTCACCTCAACTACATTATACTACAAACGGTAGCCATTTGTCATCTTTTTCTGAAATTTTTTATTTATTGTAATTTTTTTATAAACGAAAATTTAAAACAGACAATAACTTAGATATATCATCCGTTCACTTTGCACATTCTAATTATCCAAAATAAAAACGACCGACAAATAAATCGGTCGAAATTACTATTCCATAAATAAAACAACTTTTCCTTGTTCCATACTTTTTTTAACATCAATAATCCTTTGGTTCGAACTACCCCTAAATCTTAATTTTAAATCTTTGAGTTCCTCTACAAATCTTCCGTCGACAAGTACATCACATAGTTTCAATAGCTCTGTTCTTTTTTCATTTTCTAAGATTTCTTCATAGGTATAGCCCGAATAAATCCAAATCGGTTTATTGACACTCGCTTTAACAGATTTTAAAACTTCAATCAAATCCAAATTTTGCATCGGTTCTCCGCCAAGAAGTGTGAGCCCTGATACATTGTCGTCTTTTAAATATTCAATCACCTTTTCGGTTTCATCATCTGTCCAAACCTCTCCATATTTAAAATCTTGGTAATCCTTATTAAAACAATTCCGGCAATTATGTGTACAACCTGTCACGAATATTACTGTTCGAATACCCGTACCGTTTGCAACATCATACTTTCTTATTTGAGCGAAATTCATTATATATGAAGAACCCTCGATTTAATTTCTTTTGTTCTTCCTTCATTCCAAAAGTTTTCACCGAGATATCCGCAAGTACGTCTTATAACGGTGAGTCTCGACTTGTCCTTGTTGTGACATTGCGGACATTCCCATTCATTGTCGTCGTTAACGACAATTTCACCGTCAAATCCGCATTCGTGACAATAATCGCTCTTTGTGTTAAATTCAGCATATGTTATATGGTCATAAATGTATTTGACCATAGTAAGAACAGCATCAATATTATTTGTCATATTTGGAATTTCAGCATATGAAATCATACCGCCTGTGGATTGATCTTGGAATTCACTTTCAAAATCAAACTTGTCGAACACATTTATATTTTCTCTAACATCTACGTGATAGCTGTTTGTGTAATAACCCTTGTCGGTGACATCTTTAATTGAGCCAAACCTTGCGAGGTCAATCTTTGCAAATCTGTTTGTAAGGCTTTCTGCCGGAGTACCGTAGAGAGCAAATCCGATATTTGTTTCTTTCTTCCAATCATCAACCGCTTGTCTTAGTCTTCTAATAACTTTTACAGCGAAATCATGACCGCCCTTTGTATGCGTTTCTCCGGTCACTAAAATCGACGCCTCATAGAGACCGATATACCCTAGTGAAATTGTAGCATATCCGCCTTTGAGAAGTTTCGTCACCTTTTCATGCGGTTTTAAACGTGCGATTGCACCGTATTGCCAATGAATCGGCGAAACATCGCTCGTGATATTTTCCAAAAGCTCATATCTAAACATTAGTGCTTTCTTTGCAAGCTCAAGTCTCTTTTCCAAGATTTCGAAATATTTCTTTTCATCTCGACCTGAAATAATACCAATTTGCGGTAGATTTAAACTGACAACGCCCATATTAAATCTTCCGTCAAACACAAAGTCTCCGTTTTCATTTTTCCAAGGCGAAAGAAAACTTCTGCACCCCATCGGTGCAAAAACATTACCGTCATAAATTTCTCTCATTTTTTTAGCGGAAATATAATCCGGATACATTCTCTTTGCTGTACACTTTGCTGCAAGCTCGGTCAAATAATAATACTTGCCATCCTTATGCACATTGTGCTCATCCAAAACATAAATGAGTTTTGGGAACGCCGGAGTAACATAAACATCGGCTTCATTTTTAATACCTTCGAGTCTTTGTTTTAAAATCTCTTCAGTAATCATTGCCGCTTCTTTTTCGTATTCATAGCCCGGTTTAAAATACATGAAAAGCGTTACAAAAGGTGCTTGACCGTTTGTAGTCATGAGAGTATTTATTTGATATTGCATTGTTTGAATGCCGTCTCTCACTTCTTTTTTCGTGCGTTTCCAAGCAACTTCGCGAGCCATTTCTTCGTTCGGCTCTATCTTATAAATATTCTTTTGATCATCGAGCGCATCTTTAAAATACTTGTCAAAACTCTTCCTTACATAAGGAGCCAAAATTCTATCAATTCCATTTATTGATTGCCCACCATATTGTCCGGATGCAACTTGTGCAATAATTTGTGTGGTAACTGTGCAAGCAACTTGGAAACTCTTTGGCGAATCAATCTTTTTGCCGTTGATACATGTGCCGTTTTTAAGCATATCTTCAAGATTTATAAGGCAGCAGTTAAACATCGGTTGCATTATATAGTCCATATCGTGGAAATGAATTGCACCACTGTCGTGCGCCATAACGATATCCGTCGGCATCAAAATTCTTCTTGCGATATCCTTTGAAACTTCGCCTGCAATCAAATCGCGTTGTGTTGAAACAATCTTTGCATCCTTGTTTGAATTTTCATTTAGAACATTTGTGTTTGAACGATTCAAAATTCCAACAACATCTTCGTCAATCGTGTTTATTTGTCTCTTGTACTCCTGAACGGACCTGTAGCTTTCATATGCCTTTGCCGTTTGAACATTTCCGTATGTTATAAGTTTATAATACACCTGTTCTTCAATGCCGTGAATTGTCATCGGCTCGCTCACAACTTTTGCAAACGACTCAATCTCATCTGCAATCTTTTCCGCAAGACCTTCTTCATAAATTCCCGACGAAGAATTCATAGCTTTTAAAATCGCAATTGAAATCTTCGACTTGTCAAATGGAACTCGCCTTCCATCTCTCTTAATAACGTCCATAAATCCTCCTCTTATCTAAATCTAAATACCAAACTCAGGTATTTAGTATATAATCCCGTTTCATTTATTATTATACCCCAATATATTGTATATTGCAACAGTCTATAAACGGCTATTTTTAGTCAAAAAAGTCCTGTAAGCCTGTATCTAACAGAGATTTAAATCACAAAAAAATAGCTATAGAATTTTTCTATAGCTATTTTTTAAAATCTATTATTTATTGTGTATTATTTCTATCCTCCCTGCACCGTTTTATTTTTTCCTTTCTTATAAATCAAACCGGATAGCAAATAAAGTCCTAAAATCCAAACAATTTGCAAAATCAGAAACTTTAATATATCTTCTGTCGGCATTATTCCAGCCATAATTTTCGCAGGAATATAATATGAATACGAAAGCGGTGACCAAAGTGAAATATTTCTTAAAAGTTCCGGGAAGAAATCAATCGGTAAAACAATCCCTCCGAGCATCCACATTATGTCAAAAATCATATCTCTGAAAGTGAGCACCTGATTGAACCAAAAGCTTAGAAATCCAATTATAAGTTGCAAAAAAAATAAAATTGTAAACCCGAAAAATGTGGATACTATTCCGAGAAGTGCCACAGACAAACTTATACTTTTTGTAAAAATTGCCAAAACTATATATAGAGCGATTGGCACAATTGAAATAACAAAAAAATTACCGACCTTTTCGAATAATTTTAAAAGTCTGATGTCTATCGGTCTTGTCATCCAAGTTATTATGTTTCCGCTGTTTATAAGCTCCATGCTTTCATAGCACACATACATTGCGGGTGAATAGATTATCGATAAAATATTTACTATCAAAAAATAAAGTACAATCGAGTTTAGCGTAAATTCTCTACCGACATTTTCCAGATTTGCATATTTCCAAAAGTACCAACTTATGATAACTTGTATCGGTATAGTTATAAATCCAAAATAAAAGTCCATTTTGAATGCACTGCTGTTTAATATTCCGTTTCTAAAAAGTCTAATATATTTTTTCATCTTAATTTCCCGTCGAAACATAGTGTTTCAGTGCTTTCTTTGAGAGTAATTTAAAAATAGTACAAAGTAATATAAATCCGACTAATGATATCAAGATATACTTGCCGGCACGATTTTCACCGAACGCAATTTTCGTCGGAACTGTACTAATAAGAGTTATCGGTATCGTGTAAACAAAAAGATTATAGATAACTTTCGGAAAGATATCCATAGGATAATTTTTTGAATCCTTAATCGAAAAAAACAATTCCCGTACATAAAATATTTTGCCGAAATAAAACGCAAGCAAGCTGAACATTCCGTAAAGCAAGCTGAAATTTAAACTTGCAAATATTGACACAAGTACCGCAAGGAGAACATTTATAATCTCAAATTTAAAACTATTTTTTGATATAAATATGCAAACAATAAAAAATATTAAATTCAAAAAAATATACAAAAAATTCATTCTTTCAAGCAATACAAGTTTGAAAGGATTTTGTCCGCGCACCATAAACATATCAAATTCACCGCTTATTATCTTATACTCCAAATCGCGAAATCCGAAAAATATTGAGTTTATTGAAATGAACAAAAAATTAAAACCGATAAGCATTAAAATCTTATTAAATTCCCAGTTTTGAAATTTCACTCCAACGTTTTTTATAGCAATCCAAAATATAAAATTATTAAAAATTGTTACGAGCACTCCAAAAAGTGTAGAAAAAGATTCAAACTTGAATTCAAGCTTGTTTTTTGTATAAAGTGTCAAATATCTTTTGAGCAATTTGAAATTTTTACTTATAGAATACATATAACAGCTCCTCAAGATTCGGACTTCTGAAATAGAATTCATTCGGCGGTATTTTGTCTAAACTTTGACTTTTAATCATTATAGCTTCTTTTTGAGGAATAATATATTTATACTCTCCGTGATTTTCTTCCACAAAAAACTTTGTATCAATTTCTAAATCCAATTTTGAAATTAAAACCAAATTTTCATCCTGCATTTTTCTAAAATCTTCGTGCGTTATATCGAGAAGCTTCCGCCCTTTGTTAATCAAAATGATGTTGTCACACAACTTTTCGACATCGACCAAATCATGTGTCGTTATTAGAATAGTCTTCCCTTCAGCTCTAATATCGTTTAGAATTTTTCTAAATGCCAATTTTGAAGTTATGTCAAGTCCCAAAGTCGGCTCATCGTAAATCAAGAGTTCCGGCTCATTTATAAGACTTACCAAAATCTCAATTTTAATTCTTTCGCCCAAACTCATATTTCTCACCTTTTTGTCGATAAGATTTGTGGCATCTATAATTTTCGCATATTTATTTATAGTTTTCTCATAATCTTCATCCGAAATATTATAAATATCTTTCATCAACAAAAGAGATTCCTTTGCGGCAAGATTGTACCAAAGCGAGGAACGATTTCCAAACATTATTCCATATTTCTTCGAGATTGTTTTTATATCCTTGCCCGGATTGAAGCCTATGACATTTATTTCCCCACTGTCGGGCAACAAAATTCCGGCAATCATTTTAATTATTGTGCTTTTCCCTGCACCGTTCGGTCCGATAAGTCCAGCAATCTTTCCTTTAGATATCGAAAAACTAATATCTCTGACTCCATCTCCACCTTTATAAATCTTCGAAACATTTTTTAATTCAACATAGTTCATAACTTTCTCCAAAAACATGCAATATAACAAATTTCTAAAACTTTTTTAAATGATATTATTATATAACTTATTATGATAAACCCAAACGAAATATCCCGCTTAGGTCATTTATGTAACATTACTTGTCAATGAGCAATCACTTTCAATCTATAAAATATTCATCTATTTTTATTATACATTATTTAATAATGAAATCCAAACGTCTTTTAAAATAAATATATAATTCAAAAAAACTCTTATCGGAGTCGCCCCAATAAGAGTTTTCGTGTTGTTGTATTAATTACACCATTTATATTTTATTTGTTTTTATTTGCAATTTTCTTTACTGCTTCTGCAACTTTTTCAGGGATTGTCATATCCATCGGATCCGGAATAACGTGGTCGGCGTCGAGTTCATCTCCAACTATATCTGCAATTGCATGAGCTGCTGCCATATTCATTTCAGGAGTGATTCTCTTTGCACGTGCATCGAGAGCACCTCTAAAGAGTCCCGGGAAACACAATACATTGTTGATTTGGTTAGGGAAATCGGAACGACCGGTTCCAACAACCTTTGCACCCGCTTCTTTTGCTTCGTCAGGATAAATTTCAGGAACAGGGTTTGCCATTGCGAAAATGATTGCATCTTTGTTCATGCTCTTTACCATTTCCTTTGTAACAGCACCCGCAACGCTTACTCCGATAAATATATCGGCGCCTTTCATTGCATCTTCAAGAGTTCCTTTTTCGTTGTTTTCATTTGTAATTTCAGCAACTTCGTTTTTAATCCAATTGTTTCTTTCGTTTCCTCTGTAAACAATTCCCTTTGAATCGAGAATCAAAATGTGCTTTACACCCAAATCTCTCATCATTTTAAGAATTGCAACACCCGCTGCACCACATCCGTTTATGACAACTTTTACATCTTCGGCTTTTTTGCCTACAACTTTAAGTGCATTTATAACACCGGCGGTAACAACTATGGCCGTTCCGTGTTGGTCATCGTGGAAAACAGGAATGTCAAGTTCTTCAACAAGTCTTCTTTCGATTTCAAAACATCTCGGAGCAGCAATGTCTTCAAGATTTATACCTCCAAATGTCGGTGCAATCATCTTAACAGTTTCAATGATTTTTTCGGTGTCTTGCGAATCCACCAAAATAGGAAAAGCGTCTACATTTCCAAAATGTTTGAACAAAATTGCTTTACCTTCCATAACAGGCATGCCGGCTTCAGGACCTATATTTCCAAGACCCAAAACTGCGGAGCCGTCTGTAACAACAGCGACGAGATTACCCTTTGCGGTATATTTGTATACATCTTCTTTGTTTTCCGCAATCTTTTTACATGGTTCAGCTACACCCGGTGTGTATAATAGTGCTAAATCATCTTTTTTAGTTAGCGGATATTTGGATTCAACCTTAATTTTGCCCTTATAATCTTCGTGTAACTTTAGTGCCTTTTCCTTGTAATCATGTGTTTCGCTCATTCTCTCAAAAACCTCCTCAATAGAAACTCTATTAACATTTATATTTTGTGTGTAAAATTCCTCATAATCTTCATCGAGTATCGTAAAATATTCTAACTTACGAGTTGCGAGAAGTGTTGAAATTATAGTAGAAAATCCTCCTCCGTCGGCCGCTTCCAAATCAGCTTTAACATTTAATCCGGAATTTTTAAGTCTATTTTGCAAATTCAGAAAACTTCTTTTCATAAGCTCATACTCGAAAGCCCCTACCTTGCATCTTGCACATTTTTGGGCTTTGTAGGGATTGTTTAAAGGCCTATCCAAAATCAACCTTAACTTTTTCTTTTTATCGCTTACGATTTCCGGAACCTCAACTTTGTCGATATAATAAACATTTAAGCCCAACGGTTTCAATTCATTACCATTCTTGTCTAAAAATTTGAATCCGAACTCCGAAAGAAATCCCATTCCTACATCAGTTATATTAAGAAATCTCACATCCAAATATACTATATCATAAAATTCAAATAATTTCAAAATCTCTTTTCCAACTAAAGTAGAAGCGTCCTTAAGCATAATACTTCCATCTTCGTGAGGCGTATATAAGGCCGCTTCTTCATTAATTATTTCTATATCATTCTCATTAACATATTTATTTCCAAAAAAATAAATTCTATCTATCATCAGAATCTTCCTCTCAACTATATATACCCTATTAACAGTAATATTCACATTTTTTAACACAAAGAACAAAATTTATAGTAAAAAATATATTCCAAATAATACTTTTTTATGCTATAATAATTTAAGAGGTGATTCGTTTGAAGAAATATATGACAAAGGACTCAGTAAAGAGTTATCTACTTATTTTAATTGGCATTACAATGGTAGGTCTTGGAGTGCACTTCTTCCATTCTCCGTTCCACTTGGCAGTTGGTGGAGCCTACGGTATAGGTGTTGTACTTTCCGAATTTACCGGCCTTCAACCGGGAGACATAATGTTAATTGTTAACGGCGTATTATTTATACTCGCATTTTTACTTATTGGTGCATCATTTGGTGTAAAAACTATTCTAGCAAGTCTCGGCACTTCGGGTGTGGTTAAAATTTTAGAATTTATCGCTCCAAATCCGCAAAGTTTATCCGGCGATATAATGCTTGATTTAATTTGTGGTGTAATTTTGTCCGCAATCGGAATTGGAATAGTCTTTAATCAAGGCGCTTCAACCGGTGGAACAGATATTCTCGGTAAAATTGTAAACAAATTTACCGGAATCGACATCGGTAAAGCCGTTCTATATTGCGACTTTTTAATTACACTTGGAGCAACCTTGGCATACGGACCAAAAACCGGACTTTATTCCCTATTCGGCGTAGTTATAAACGGTCTAATTATTGACTATGTAATTGACGGCATGAATATAGCGAAAGAAGTAACTATTGTTGCTGATGATCCTACTCCGATTGTTCATTTTATACACAACGAATTAATTAAGACTTGTACACTTTACGATGCTCACGGTGCTTATAGCGGCAAACCGAAACAAGTTATAGTGACTATACTAGATAGAAGAAGTTATGTACAACTAAAAGATTTCTTAAAGTCCTCCGACCAAAAAATATTTACATGGATAAAGAATTCATCTGAAGTTCACGGAGAAGGCTTTAGACCTATAGAATAACAAAAAGCATGATTGAATTTACAAAATGTAAATCATCATGCTTTTTTTCATTATAAAATTACATATGACTGTATTTAGGAAGTTTTAACTTCCGCCTTTATATATTCAAAATTTTCTATTTATCACTAAAAAATTTTTCATATAAATCTGTTTCGTTCGACTTTATTTCTTCGATTGATACATTTGATTTTAGTACTTCTCTTTCTTTTATGTCTTCTACCTTGTAGGAACCATCCTTATCTTTACTGATTTTTACGAGTGCAATGCTCTTGACACTTTTCTCTTCCCCTTTATATATCTCTATATAACAAGTGTCAGAAATATCAACTTCCGGCTTCCACCAAAATTCATCTCCGGAATTTAGTTTCAAACTTTTCACAAACTCGTGCGGACTTTTTAAAAATACATATCCTTCTTTTGTTTCGACAAAATACTTTTCGTTTTCGCCAAGCAGTCTAAACCCTGTGTTTAAATCGAAATCAACTATTGCAAAATGCCGATGGTTCTCAAAATTATCCACTGAAAGTTCTGTCTCTTTTCCAAATATATCGTCTGATTTTCGGCATGCAGTTATAATAATTACTGCGAAAATCAACATTATTAATAACTTTTTCTTTTTCATAATATACATCCTCCACTATTTTAATTGTTGTTATGCATAACTTCAACTATTCTTTTCTTAAAAAATAAAAGACCTATCTAAATGTTTTTAAATTACTTATTTATCTTAAAAACAATCGTATAATTAAGAAGAGCACCAATTCCTGTTTTCTCATTTCCTACCGGAACTATTTGTACCAATTCATAACCTTCTTCAGCTTTTTCTGCAATGATTTTCTTGCATTCTTCAAAAGTATCTGTTCGCCCAGCTCTCAAGCCACCTTTTATAGGTACTTCTACAAATTCGTATTTAAACATTTTTCTCCTCCATATTTAAATTGATTTAACTTTATTATACTCTAGCCCAAAAATATAATCAAGTTTATATCATTCTAATTTTATTTTCTTAAAAACATATACAAAAAGACTCTTTTAAAATAAATTAAAAGAGTCTTTTATATTACATACCTTTATCTTCTTTATCCTGTCTTCTTAGTTCTCTCAATATTTCAGTCATTGAAAGGTCACCTAAAATTTCAGGTTCTTCGATTCTTTCTTCAGGTTCTTCATGTTCTTTTATATATAGAGGATCATCTTCCGCAAGTGGAACTTTTACATTCATATATCTCTTCATACCTGTTCCTGCAGGGATTGTCATACCGATAATAACATTTTCCTTGAGTCCTACGAGGTGGTCTTCCTTACCTTTTATTGCTGCATCCGCCAAGATTCTTGTAGTTTCTTGGAATGATGCTGCGGATAAGAACGAGTCAGTTGCAAGAGATGCTTTTGTAATTCCGAGGAGTGCTCTTTCACCTGTTGCAGGAATCTTTCCTTCAGCTTGGAGTTCCTTGTTTTGTTCTCTGAATTCATAGAGCGAAACAAGTGTGCCCGGAATAAATGTGCTGTCTCCAGCATCATCAATTCTCACACGTGAGAGCATTTGTCTAATAATGATTTCAACGTGCTTGTCGTTGATATCAACCCCTGACATTCTATATGTTCTTTGAACTTCCTTAACAATATATCTTTCAACGCCTTTGACGCCTTCGATTTTAAATATATCGTGCGGGTTAATAGAACCTTCTGTGAGCGGATCTCCCGCATTCACAACGTCACCTTCGTGAACCTTTAGAGTCGAACCGAAAGCAATTTGATATACTTTGGATTCTTCTTCATTTTCAACTATAACTTCACGTTTCTTTTCGTCGCCCGCAAGTGTAACTTTTCCTGAGATTTCAGTTATAACAGCAACCCCTTTAGGTTTTCTTGCTTCGAAAAGTTCTTCAACTCTCGGCAAACCTTGAGTGATGTCGTCAGCCTTAGCAACACCGCCGGAGTGAATAGTTCTCATAGTAAGCTGAGTTCCAGGTTCCCCGATTGATTGTGCTGCAACAATACCGACTGCTTCTCCGATGTCAACTCTGTTTCCATTTGCAAGGTTTTTACCATAACATTTAGAACATACACCATGTTTTGCATTACATTGAAGAACAGATCTGACTTTAACGCTTTCGATTCCAAGATCTTGGATATGTTTTGCCATTTTTTCAGTTATTAGTTCATCTGTTGTACAAATGACTTCACCGGTATTAGGGTCCACAATATCTTCAAAAGGATATCTTCCTTCAAGTCTGTCTTTCAATTCTTCAATGACTTCATTTCCGTCTTTAAAGGTTGTGATTTCGATATAACCGTCTGTGTGACAGTCGTCTTCACGAACGATAACATCTTGAGAAACGTCTACCAAACGACGTGTCAAATATCCTGCGTCAGCAGTCTTTAGAGCCGTATCGGAAAGTCCTTTTCTGGTTCCGTGAGATGAAATAAAGAATTCCATAACCGAAAGTCCTTCACGGAAGTTTGACTTGATTGGGATTTCAACAGTCTTACCTGTTGAAGATGCCATAAGTCCACGCATACCTCCGAGCTGTCTGATTTGGTTCTTAGAACCACGAGCTCCGGATGTTGCCATCAAATAGATGTTGTTGTCGTGTGGCAAAACATTCATAAGTTCGTCTGTAACCTTATCAGTTGCATCGTTCCAAATATCGATTACTTGAGAATATCTTTCTTCTTCAGACATTCTACCACGTCTATATAATTTTTGAACTTTATCAACTTCTTTTTGTGCTTCATCGATAATGCTTTGCTTTGTTTCAGGAACTGTAACGTCACTCATAGAAACCGATATAGCTGATAGTGTTGAATATTTATAACCTGTAGCCTTGATATAGTCAAGAACTTCAGCAGTTATATTGTTTCCATGTTTATTGAAGCATGCATCAATGATTGAAACAAGACCTTTCTTATTTACAACCTTGTCTACTTCCAAACTGAACGGATCTTTTTCTCTGTCGACAAATCCTAAGTCTTGCGGAATTCTTTGGTTGAAAATAAATCTTCCGCATGTTGATTCAACCGTTTTAAATCTGCCATCTTCAAGATAAACTCTAACTCTAACTCTGTCTTGAAGCGTTATCTTTCTATTAAATAGAGCGACAATCATTTCATCGTAGTCTTTGAATGAGTGAATTTCATCTTGTGGTGTAAATCTATCCATTGTTAGATAGAAGCAGCCAAGAACCATATCTTGTGACGGAGCTGTGATTGGCTTACCGTCCTTCGGTGCTAAAATATTGTTTGTTGAAAGCATCATAAGTCTTGCTTCCGCTTGTGCTTCAACAGAAAGCGGAAGGTGAACAGCCATTTGGTCTCCGTCGAAGTCAGCGTTAAACGGTGTACATACGAGCGGATGAAGCTTTATAGCCTTTCCTTCAACGAGCACCGGTTCAAATGCTTGAATACCAAGTCTGTGAAGTGTCGGGGCACGGTTCAATAGTACCGGGTGATCCTTGATAACCTTTTCAAGTTCATCCCAAACTTCACTGTCCATTCTTTCAATCATACGTTTTGCATTTTTAATATTGTGAGCCTTCTTAGACTTCACAAGTTCATGCATTACAAAAGGTTTGAAGAGTTCAAGTGCCATTGTCTTCGGAAGTCCGCATTGATAGAACTTGAGTTCAGGTCCTACAACAATTACGGAACGTCCTGAATAGTCTACACGTTTTCCGAGAAGGTTTTGACGGAAACGTCCTTGCTTACCCTTTAGCATATCATTCAAACTCTTGAGTGGTCTGTTTCCAGGACCTGTTACAGGTCTTCCACGTCTACCGTTGTCTATCAAAGCGTCAACAGCTTCTTGGAGCATTCTCTTTTCGTTTCTTACGATAATTTCAGGTGCGCCAAGTTCTAAAAGTCTTTTTAATCTATTATTTCTATTTATTACACGTCTGTATAAATCGTTTAAGTCAGAAGTTGCAAAACGTCCACCATCAAGTTCAACCATAGGTCTTAAATCAGGCGGTATAACAGGAAGTGCGTCAAGAACCATCCATTCCGGTCTGTTGCCACTCAGTCTAAATGCTTCGACAACTTCAAGACGTCTTGTGATTCTTACTCTCTTTTGTCCGGTTGCCCCGACAAGTTCTTCCTTGAGTTCCTTTGATATTTTTTCAGGATCGACTTCCATCAAAAGTTCTTTGATTGCTTCAGCGCCCATTCCGGCTCTGAATCCTCCTGGAAACTTCTTTGAATATTCGTCATATTCCTGTTCGGTCAAAAGTTCTTGTTTAACAAGATTTGTTTCGCCCGGATCAAGCACGACATAGTTAGCAAAATAAAGAACTTTTTCAAGATTTCTCGGACTCATATCCAATATAAGTCCCATTCTTGAAGGAATGCCTTTAAAATACCATATATGTGAACATGGAGAAGCAAGTTCTATATGTCCCATTCTTTCACGACGAACTTTTGCCTTTGTTACTTCAACTCCGCATCTATCACAGACTACTCCCTTGTAACGAATTCTCTTGTACTTACCGCAATGACATTCCCAGTCTTTGGTAGGTCCGAAAATTCTTTCACAGAAAAGGCCCTCTTTTTCAGGTTTAAGTGTCCTGTAATTTATCGTCTCCGGTTTTTTTACCTCACCATAAGACCATGAGCGGATTTTTTCCGGAGATGCGAGTCCAATTTTTATTGATTCAAAATTTTCTGTTTCGAACAAATTATGCCCTCCCTTTTATTCTGATTCATCTTCATCAAAATATTCCAAGTCGTCATCGACTTCGTAGTCATAGCTATCGTCGCTATCGTCTTCTTGTTCCTTCAAATCATCGAGACTTACTTCTTTTTCTTCCTCATCGGAATCGGCAAGTCCGTAATCTGAATAAGAGTTAATTGAACTCATTTCATTCGTAATTTCATTTAAATCCGTCGGTTCATCGTCCAAATACTCTTTTAGTTCTATTTCATTTTTATTTTCATCCAAAACTTTAACATCAAGAGCGAGTGATTGAAGTTCTTTAATTAAAACCTTGAAACTTTCAGGGATTCCCGGTTCAGGGATATTTTCGCCCTTTACAATTGCTTCATAAGTCTTAACACGTCCGACAATATCGTCGGATTTTACGGTTAGCATTTCTTGAAGCACATGGCTTGCACCGTAACCTTCAAGAGCCCAAACTTCCATTTCCCCGAATCTTTGACCGCCGAATTGTGCTTTACCACCGAGCGGTTGTTGTGTAACAAGTGAGTATGGTCCGGTTGAACGGGCGTGAATCTTTTCGTCGACCATGTGGTGGAGTTTAACCATATACATATATCCGACCGTTGCAGGTCTGTCAAAAGGAAGACCTGTTCTTCCGTCTCTAACCTCAATCATTCCCGTCTTTGGATAGCCCGCTTCTTCAAGCGATTCAATAATATCATTTTCATTTGCCCCATCAAAAACAGGAGTTTCAACATAAATTCCAAGCTTCTTTGCAGCAAGTCCCAAGTGAACTTCCAAAACTTGTCCGAGGTTCATACGTGACGGAATACCTTGAGGATTCAAACAAATTTGAAGCGGTGTGCCGTCCGGCAAATATGGCATGTCTTCTTCAGGAAGAATTCTTGAAATAACGCCCTTGTTTCCGTGGCGTCCGCACATCTTGTCTCCAACCATAATTTTTCTCTTTGTCGCAACATAAACTCTTACACTTCTATTTACTCCCGGTGGTAATTCGTCTCCGGCTTCTCTTGTGTAATTTCTAACGTCAACAACAATGCCCGTTTCACCGTGTGGAACTTTTAAAGAAGTATCCCTTACTTCTCTTGCTTTCTCACCGAAAATTGCCCTTAAAAGTCTTTCTTCAGGTGCAAGTTCAGTTTCACCCTTAGGTGTGACTTTTCCGACGAGAAAATCTCCGGATGTTACTTCGGCACCGATTCTAATTATACCTTCTTCATCCAAATCTTTTAGCATATCTTCGCCAACGTTTGGAATGTCTCTCGTAATTTCTTCAGGTCCGAGTTTTGTATCTCTCGAATCGAGTTCGTATTCTTCAATATGAACTGAGGTGAGAACGTCGTCAACAACAAGCTTTTCATTAATCAAAATAGCGTCTTCGTAGTTGTATCCTTCCCAGGTCATAAATCCGATAAGCACGTTTTTACCGATTGCCATTTCACCGCCGTTTGTTGACGGACCATCTGCAATAACGTCGCCCTTTTCAACTCTTTCACCCTCGTGAACGATAGGACGTTGATTCAAAGTTGTGCCTTGGTTTGAACGGATAAACTTGCTTATTGAATATGAATCTTTCTTTCCGTCGTCTGTTGCTATAACAATACCTGTTGAATCTACAGATTCGACAACTCCGGCGTTTTTCGCAATAATAACTACACCCGAGTCAACTGCAGCTTTGTATTCAATACCCGTACCAACAATCGGTGCCTCTGTCGTTATGAGAGGAACCGCTTGACGTTGCATGTTCGCACCCATAAGTGCACGCTTTGCGTCATCTTTTTCAAGGAACGGAATAAGAGCTGTACCCACAGAAACAATTTGCTTCGGTGAAACGTCCATATAGTCGACATCTTCTCTCTTAAATACGTCGATTATACCCTTGTGTCCACGCGCGACAACTCTATCTTCAATAAATCTGCCGTTTTCATCGAGTTTTTCATTTGATTGTGCGATGACCATTTCGTCTTCTTCATCTGCCATCAAATAATCTATTTCATCGGTTACAATGCCTTCCGGCTTTCTAACCTTTCTATATGGTGCTTCAATAAAACCATATTTATTTATCCTTGCATATGTTGTAAGCGAAGTCATAAGACCGATGTTCGGGCCTTCTGGCGTTTCAATAGGACACATTCTTCCGTAGTGGGAGTTGTGAACGTCTCTTACTTCAAAGCCTGCTCTATCTCTTGAAAGTCCGCCAGGACCAAGTGCTGACATCTTTCTTTTGTGAGTGAGTTCTGACAAAGGATTTGTTTGGTCCATGAATTGTGAAAGTTGCGATGAACCGAAAAATTCCTTAATACTTGCAACTAGCGGTCTGATGTTTATAAGCGCTTGAGGAGTTGCGTAGTCCATATCTTGAATTGTCATTCTTTCTCTTACAACTCTTTCCATTCTGGAAAGCCCAATTCTGAATTGGTTTTGTAAAAGTTCCCCGACGCATCTTATTCTACGATTTGCCAAATGGTCAATATCATCAGTACTGCCAACGCCTTCAAACAACAACAACTCATAGTTTACACTTGCAACTACATCTGAAATAAGAATGTGTTTAGGATAAAGCTTTCTATAATTTTGTACAACAGCCTTTTCCAAATCTTCTTCTTCCAAAATATCCATCATTGCAGGATAATATACTTTTTCTTTTATTCCATATTTTTCAAGATCTATTATATCCTTAAATACTGCTGTGTCGACACACCAGTTTCCAACAATTTTAAGTTTCTTTCCGGCATGCAAAATAAACACAGAATTTATTCCTGCGTCTTCAATTCTCTTCGCATCCTCCGGAGTTAAAACTTGTCCTTCCTCATACAGCACTTCGCCTGTATTCGGGTCGACAACATCTTCTGCAAGGGTTAAATTTTTTATTCTGTTTGCTAAGCCAAGCTTTTTGTTAAGTTTATATCTTCCGACTTTTGCTAAATCGTATCTCTTATAGTCGAAAAACATATTATACAAAAGACTTGTTGCGGATTCTTCTGTTGCAGGTTCTCCCGGTCTTAGTCTTTTATAAATTTCAATAACAGCTTCGCTCTTATTTTTTGAAGGGTCCTTCTCAAATGTCTTTTGAAGAACTTCAAAATCGCCGACCGCATCTATAATATCTTCATTTGACTCAATTTCAAATGCACGAAGAAGCGTCGTAAGAGGAACCTTTCTGGTTCTGTCAACACGAACACTCAAACTTCCGGTAGTGTCCGTTTCATATTCAAGCCATGCCCCTCTATTAGGAATAACTTGAGCATTTACTTGCAAATTACCGTTCTTGTCGTAACTTGAAGTGTAGTAAGCTCCCGGACTTCTTACAAGCTGACTGACTATAACTCTTTCAGCTCCGTTTATAATAAACGTCCCGGTTTTTGTCATAAGAGGTAAATCTCCCATAAAAACCTCTTGTTCCTTGACTTCACCTGTTTCCTTATTAATAAGTCTCACCTTTGCACGAAGCCCTGCGGAATAGTTTGCATCACGCATTCTTGCTTCAGCTTCAGTGTACTTAAGTTTGTCATCAAGTTTATAATCGACAAATTCCAGAATAAGATTTCCTGCATAATCTTCAACCGGACTAACATCGTCAAAAACTTCCTTTATTCCATATTTTATGAACCATTCGTATGACTCTGTTTGAACTTCCAAAAGATTTGGCATTTCTAGAGCTTCGTTGATTCTGGAATAACTCATTCTTGTTCTTTTACCATACTGTACAGGATGTACCATGTATTATATTCACCCCTCACAAAAATATATGAAGCCAACCAAAAGACCGTAACAACTGCTTAACCGTCATAACTGACAAGTCGCCAAAAAACCGCTCCGGTCAAGTGCGACAGCAAATTCTATCCTTTGTCGGCTCCTTTCAATACATAGCGGAATCTTAAAAAATAGTGAGAATAATCCACTTTTATATTCATCTTCTTATGATATCATATAAAGATTGTTTTGTCAAGCATAATTATGACTTTTTTATAATATTTTTGCTGAAGAGCTTTCTTATTTTTTTCTATATCCATTCATAATTTCTTCTAAAATTTCAGGACTTGTCTTTGGAGTGTAGGAAAGAGCATTTGCGCCGGCATTTATTGTCGCCATAATATGTTCATCAGTATGCCCGCTGGTTGCAATTATCGGAAACTCATTTCCAACTTTCTTTCTCACTTCTCTAACAAGTTCAGGTGTGCGCTTTCCGCCGGCTACATTTAAAATTTTCGCTCCTGCTTCAATTTTTCCCAAAACATCATCATTTATACTTGCAATAGTTGTGACAATCGGAATGTCAACGTATTCAGCCATAGCTTTTATTACATCATTTTGCATCGGTGCATTTACAACTACACCAAAAGCTCCATGAAGTTCAGCTTGAAATGCAATTTCTATAGCACGCGGACCCGAGGTAATTCCTCCGCCGACACCGACAAAGACAGGAACAGGGGCAACTTCCAAAATTGCTTTTGTAATTGAAAGTTCCGGAGTAAAGGGATACACTGCCATAACCGCTTCCGCGTTGTTATTTCTAATAATTGCAACGTCGGTCGTGAACATCAAACTCTTTATCCTTCTGCCCATAATATTTATTCCGGAGCATCTATAAGCTGCTTCCGGCATCATTTGTACATGACGTCTCAAGTTCGTTTCCACGCTCGGTATGTATCTTCTGGTCTTGTTGTTCATGTCCATAATATTTACAATGCAATCATCTCGTTCAATATCAGTATAGTCTAGATCATTTTCATTTCCAATTTCTTTATTTCCCATTTTTCTCCTCCAAATAAATAAAAGCGCCCCATAAGGGACGCTAAATATTAAAACTTATAGTTTACCAACTAAATCAATGCCAGGTGTTAAAGTATCATCGCCAGGTTGCCATTTTGCAGGACAAACCTTGTCGCCATGTTCGAAAACAAATTGGCTTGCTTCAACTTTTCTCAAAAGACTTAGAGCATCACGACCGATTCCCATATCGTGGATTTCATATGCTGAAACCTTTAGATCAGGATTAATAATGAATGTTCCTCTTAAATTTTGTCCTTCTTCCGGAACATAAACTCCGAACATTTCGCCGAGTTGTCTTGTTCTGTCTGAAAGCATTGTGTATTTGATTTTTCCGATTGAAGGACTTGCATCTGCCCATGCTTTGTGAACAAATTCAGAGTCTGTTGAAACTGAATAGATGTCACATCCAATTTTTTGGAACTTTTCATAGTTTTCAGCCAAGTCTTCAAGTTCTGTTGGACAAACAAATGTAAAATCTCCCGGATAGAAGAAGAATACACTCCATTTTCCTTTTAAATCATCCTTTGAAACTTCAAAGAATTCACCATCTTTATATGCAGTAACGGTGAAATCACCAATTTCTTGCCCAATCATATTTTCAATAAATAAATCTGATAACATTTTTTCCTCCTCAATATTAATTATGGTTATAATAACCATTCCATTAATATATATACCCGTAAAAAAATAATTTAAACAAATCTATTTTTTGCCGAGAATAGTTCCAAAAATGCCCCTTACAAGTTCATTTCCTATTTTTCGACTTGCTGTTCCAATCATAGAGTTTATAACTCTACCGCCAAACTTTTCAAGCTCGCTTCTATTCTTTTTCCTCTCTCTTTCAAGTCGCTCTTCTTCTTTTCTCATTCTTTCCGCTTCTTTTTGTGAGAGTTCTTCTTCTTTTATTTTAGCTTTTTCCTGTTCAAGTTGTTCCTTTTCAGCATCTATTCTCTTCTTATCTTCGAGAAGTACCTCGTATGCAGACTCTCTATCAATAACATCCTTATACTTGGACATCAAAATCGAAGAATTCGAAAAAGCCTTTATATCCTCTTCACTCATCGTTCCAAACGAACTCATAGGTGGCATAATAAGAGCCTTTTCCGTCACTTGAGGAAGGCCCTTTTCATCGAGACATGAAACAAGCGCCTCTCCACTCTTCATATTTGTGAGGGCAGATTCTATATCAAGATTCGGATTTTCTCTAAAATTCATCGCTGTATCCTTTATCATCTTTCTATCTTTCGGGGTGAATGCCCTCAATGCGTGTTGAATTTTATTTCCAAGTTGAGAAAGCACGTCCTCCGGTATATCCCCAGGACTTTGAGTAACGAAAAACACGCCCACTCCTTTTGAGCGAATAAGTTTAATGACTTGAAGAAGTTTATCTTTTAAGACTTTACTTCCTTGACTGAAAATAAGATGTGCTTCATCAAAGAAAAATAGCATCTTAGGAATTTCCAAATCTCCAACTTCCGGAAGAATTTCATAAATCTCCGACAAAAACCAAAGAAGAAATGTGGTATAAAGTTTTGGACGTTGGAATAGAACTTTTGAATTTAAAATATTTATGATTCCCTTTCCGTCAGGCGTTTTTTTAATCAAATCATTCACATCAAGAGCAGGTTCACCGAAAAACTTTTCAGCCCCTTCATTTTCCAAAACCAAAAGTGCTCTGTTGATCGCCCCGACAGATTGTGGAGAAATGTTTCCATATTCTGCACGAAGTTCATTGCTGTTTTCAGAGATATAATTTAAAACGGATTTAAGATCCTTGAAGTCCAAAATTAAAAGTCCTCTTTCATCGGCAACTTTAAATGCGATATTTAAAATTCCCGTTTGGACATCGTTAAGTTCTAGCAAATTCGATAGTAGAATCGGACCTAAATCAGAAACAGTTGCTCTTATCGGAACGCCTAAATCCTCCAAAATGTCCCATGATTGAACCGGAAAACTTTGAAACTTAAAATTATTATCACCTATAAAATTTAATCTCTCATTTATCTTTTCATTATCTTCTCCGGCAATATGTAATCCGTACAAATCTCCCTTTACATCCGGAATAAAAACCGGAATCCCGAGCATAGACGCCCTTTCAGCAATAACTTTTAAAGTAGTAGTCTTTCCTGTTCCTGTCGCTCCCGCAATAAGTCCATGTCTGTTTAACATTTCTGATTTTATAAAAACTTGACTTTCGCCCTTTCCAATAAGTATATCTGTCATATTAACACCCCCATCTAATTATATGTTTAAATTGATTTAAATGTCAAGAGTGTTAATTATTCTTATAAATGGGTATATCATAATAAAGAGGTGATTATATGACAAAAATATCGGTGCTTAACTTAGTGCCAAAATACAATGACGAAACCATGACTGATGCTTTTGAGAGAGCAGTCGCATTGGCACAATTTGCAGACAAGCACGATTTCCTAAGATACTGGGTAGCAGAACATCACAACAGTCCGGGAGTGCTCAGCTCCGCAACTGAAATTATTCTCGCACATATTGCCGATCATACAAATAGAATTAGAATAGGAGCAGGTGGAGTAATGCTTCCAAACCACACAGTTTTTCAAGTTGCCGAAAAATACGGAACACTTGAAGCGCTATTCCCTGGGAGAATAGACTTGGGCGTTGGAAGAGCTCCGGGAACCGACATAGAAACAGCAAAACTTATTTATAGAAATACCTACCAATTAGAAAGTTTCCAAAAAGCAATAGTAGAACTTCTAGATTATTTCTCAAAAGATGCACGAGACTTCAAAGTTGCGCCGTACCCTGGTGTAGGCACAAATGTCCCTGTTACAATCTTAGGAAGCTCACTCGACTCGGCTACAGTTGCCGCAGAACTTGGACTTCCTTATTCATTCGCAGGTCACTTTGCTCCTCACACAGTTGAAGCAGCATTCAGACTATATAGAAAAAATTTCAAACCAAGCAAATATCTTGACAAACCATACACGATGCTCGGACTTTCAGCAAATATCGCTGACAACAAAACCGATGCTGATGAACTCGAATTTCACGCAATACAAGTATTCTTACAAATACTCGACGTAAAAAACAGGAAGGAATTCGAAAAAATTAATCCTGACGAAGCTCCTGAACTAACTTCGATGCAAAAGTTCGCACTAAGAACAATGCGCGGACTTCACATTGGTGGCGATAAAGACGAAGCTTCGAGACAATGGAGAGAAATGAAGGAAATATACCAACCTGATGAACTCATCGCCGTTTGCTATATTCCTGAATATGATAAACTTGAAAAATCTTACGAAATGTTGGAAGACATAGTATTGAACGACTAAAAAAGGCCCCTTATGGGGTCTTTTAAAATACATTTGATTCTATTAAAAGTCTTACTATCTCTTCCAAATTTTCTTTGTCAAATTCATTAAAACGATTTAAACTATAGGAGTCCAAATCAAGTACTCCTATTTTTTTGTCATTACATATTATTGGAACTACAATTTCAGACCTAGACATTGAATCGCACGCAATATGTCCCGGAAACTTTTCCACATCCGGAATCACAAGAGTTCTTCCCTCTTTAAAAGCCGTTCCGCAAACACCGCTTCCAACTTTTATCCTGTTACATGCAGCCTTTCCCTGAAACGGTCCCAAAACAAGTTCTCCATCTCTTTCCAAATAAACTCCGGCCCAACTTACATCGGGAAGCTCCTTTATAAAAGCTATGGAGTTACACAAATTGGCAAGCTTGTCGCTCTCCTTATGAAGTTGGAGCTTAATATTAAAAATAATTCTATCGTAATCCATATTCCACCCCAATATATATTATAACTTATAAAAAGAAAAAATTGAAGTTTTTATAATTAGAAAAAGACAAGACTGATAATTTTTTAATAAAAATTGTTTTATCACTTTGTTTGATTACAATTATAATATCATGGGTATGAATAAATCAGATGCAAGCAAACTTGTATATTAGTAAATTAAAAGGAGGAAATATGAGTAAGGATTCAAAAAAAGACAAGAAAATGGAAAACCCTATGGACAAGAACGGTCTCGGCGAAGATCTTCCTTCAAGAAACGACACCGTCGAAAAACACAAAATGAGAAGAGCCTCCGGCGCTCCGGTTGACAACAACGAAGACTCGATGACAGCAGGAAAAAGAGGCCCTCTTTCAATTCAAGACCTCTGGCTTTTTGAGAAACATGCGCACTTCAACAGAGAGCTCATTCCGGAAAGAAGAATGCATGCCAAAGGTTGGGGAGCATTTGGAAAATTCACAGTCACGAAAGATATAACAAAATACACATGTGCAAAACTTTTCGAAAAAGTCGGAAACACATGTGAAGTATTTACAAGATTCTCTCTTGTTGCAGGTGAATCAGGATACGCCGATGCCGACAGAGACATAAGAGGATTTGCTGTAAAATTCTATACCGAAGACGGAAATTGGGATCTTGTAGGAAACAACACTCCTGTATTTTTCTTTAGAGACCCGATGAAATTTATAGATTTGAACCACGTTGTAAAAAGAGATCCAAAAACGCATAGAAGAAATCCTACTGCAAACTGGGACTTCTGGACCTCGCTTCCCGAAAGTCTCCTCCAAGTAACAATTACAATGAGCGATAGAGGAATTCCCTCCTCGTTTAGATATATGCACGGCTTCGGATCGCACACTTACTCAATGTACAACAAGGATAAAAAGAGAGTTTGGGTAAAATATCATTGGAGAAGTGAACAAGGAATTCAAAACTATACCGATCAGGAATCGGAAGTTGTTAACGGAAAAGAACCTGACTCAAACGGTAAAGACCTCTTTGAAGCAATCGAAAAGAAAATGTACCCGAAATGGAAACTCTACATTCAAGTTATGACCGAAGAACAAGCTGAAAAACATCCTGTAAATCCATTTGATATAACAAAAATGTGGCTTAAAGAAGACTATCCATTAATTGAAGTTGGTGAAATGGAACTAAATAGAAATCCTGACAACTATTTCCAAGATGTTGAACAAGCAGCATTCTCCCCTGGAAACATAATACCGGGACTTGGACTTTCCCCGGACAGACTGCTTCAAGCGAGAACATTCTTCTATATGGATGCGCAAAACTATCGTCTCGGAATAAATCATGACCAAATTCCTGTAAACAGCCCGAAAGGAGTAAAACATCCTCACGACTTCCACAGAGATGGACAAATGAGAGTTGATGGAAATAAAGGTGCTGAAATAAATTATGAACCTAACAGCTTCGGTGCATGGGAAGACAGCCCTAAAACGGAGCTTCCGGCAGATAAAGGCGGCGACGTTAAACGCTACGACTATAGAGAAGATGACCACGACTACTTCACTCAACCTGGAATGCTTTTCAACAATATGACCGATGAACAAAAACTTGTGCTTTGCGAAAATACTGCACGCGCAATGAAGGATGCAACACTTCAAATAAAGCATCGTCACATCAGAAACACATACAAAGCTGACCCTGAATATGGAAAAGGCGTTGCAAAAGCTCTAGGCATCGACATAAAAGACGTCGACCTTGAAATGGAAGGCTCAGTTTCAAGAGAATCTTATGAACGTGACCGTATGAAAGATAAGGACAAAGATATCCCTACAAAACCAAGTATGCCGGAAAGCGCAAAAAATCTTCCGCCTGAAGGAAGAAACACAAACGTTGACGACCCTAAAAAACTTAGCGATTGGAAAACCGACCCACAATTGCTATAAATATATAAACCTCAAAGCTAAGCGGCGTAAAAGCGCCGCTTTTTGATTGCTTTCGTTAAATTTAATGAAATTATTATTCATTTGCAAATACGAATTATCTAGTGAACGATTTTTCGTATGGGTTAATTTTTTAATATATAATGTTTTGCGTATAAGTGTAATTTTTTTACATAAAAATATCTATGGAGGGTTTTACTCCCCCATAGATATTATATAGCCACACAAAAAAGATGAGATATTTATAACTCCTCTATATTTATTACTCCTCTATATTTATTACTCTATATATTTTTTTAATTTTTAGATAAAATTGATGAATAACACGAAGTGCAGAATTTTTACTGCCCGAGGCGTACTGGCAAGTACGTCGAGGGTTGAAAAATTCGAACGAGTGTTAGTCGCAATTTTAGCAAAAATTTTAAGAGGGCGAGCGAAAGCGAACGCCCGATTAGTTAACCCTGTCGGCCATAGAAAAATACAAGAAAAGCAAGTACGAATGTACTTGCTTTGATTGTTTATTATTCAATAATTTCGGTAACAACTCCAGCGCCAACTGTTCTTCCGCCTTCTCTGATAGCGAATTTAAGTCCTTTTTCTATAGCAATCGGTGTGATAAGTTCGATTGTGAATCTTGCGTTATCTCCCGGCATTACCATTTCTACGCCTTCTTC
>CABTWE010000006.1 GCA_902488465.1 uncultured Tissierellia bacterium
CAAAATATCCTCGCAAATTGATTATATATTTGCGGACCTTTTCGCGATAAAATAATTGGAAATGTATGATTTTATGTACGCCGTCAGTAGCGTCGGGTTCACAATCTACGTCAACGACTCATTTCTCCTATTCGTCGAAATATCGTCGGACGTCTTTGCATAAGACCTACCATCGTCTGTTTGATTTTTCAAATCAAACAGTACGGGTTAGGTCTATAACATCCTGACGCATAAGTTTATCCATCTATCGATATTTTTTCCATAAAAAAACCCACGCTCTTATGTTGACAAACAAAAAACATGGGCATATAATATGTTTATAAGATATGGACTGTTAGCTCAGTTGGTTAGAGCATTGCATTCACATTGCAGGGGTCACAAGTTCGAGTCCTGTACAGTCCACCAATTTGCGTTCCGTTTGGGACGCTTTTTTTATGTATGGCGGAAAGACCGCCTTGTTATTTACATATTTATTTTATATCATTCATTATTTCTCTAAGTTTTTTCAAGTTGTTTTCTTCATACGGGCTGTGGCCGGCGGCGTCAGTTATATACAGTTCGACGTTTTTAAGTTTTTGTGCGAGGCAATATGCGCCGATCGGGCGACAGTCGATGTCATATCTTCCGTGAACGATATATGTTTTTATATTTTTAATTTTATCGGCGTTTTCCAAGATGTAGTTGTCCGTCGGGAAGAAGTTTTTATTTTTAAAGTAGAAGCATTCATAAAATGCAAGACTCATTTTTTGGTCGGTATATTCGTTGTCAACTTCTCCCGGAAGGAGTGTCACAAGTCCGTCTTCCCAATTTGCCCATTTGATTGCGGCAGTTTTCTTTTTTTCTTCGTTGTCGGACATAAATATTTCGTAGTAAGAGTCCACGATTTTGTCCCTTTTGTTTTCCGGAAGGAAGTTTTTGTATTCATCAAAAAGTTCAGGGAAGTAGTAGCTTGCACCTTCTTCATAGAGCCAATGCACGTCTTCTTCTCTTCCCAAAAATATTCCTCTTAAAACCAGATTTTCCACTCTTTCGGGATGGAGAATCGCATATAAAAGGGCGAGTGTCGAGCCGTAGCTTCCACCGAATACGGTCCATTTTTCGATGCCGAAATGTTCTCTTATTTTTTCCATGTCTTCGACTGTGTGAAACGGGGTTACATTCTTTGTTTCGAGAAACGGTGTCGATTTGCCGGTTCCTCTTTGGTCGAAGAGTATGACGTGGTGATTTTCGTTAAAAAATTCGAGCGATTTTTCGCCGACCGATCCTCCCGGTCCGCCGTGTAAAAAAATTACGGGCACTCCGTTTTTGTTTCCACATTCTAAAATGTTCAGTGTGTGCGTTTCATCAACTTTCAGTTTTATATTTTCGATAATTTTCATTTGTCCCTCCTTATACAAAATCTATATTTCTTCTTTTGAGTTCCTTTTGAATCGAGCTTATGACTGCACATTTGTGTTTTGTCCAATCAGGCACGATGAGATTTTCACGAACCGGGTCGCCGGTGATTCTATGATATACTATGTCCCGCGGCAAAATTTCCATGCCGTCACATACGAGGTTTACATATTCCTCTTCAGTTAGGACCGGAAACGGTTTTTCCATGTAGAGTTTTCCGAGTCTCGAGTGTTTGTCCACATAGAGGCTGTGAATTTTAACGCCGAACGGATGAAGCTCTTTTACATATTTAAATGTTTTAAGCATGTCCTCTTTCGTTTCGGTCGGCAGCCCCAAAATTATGTGTACGATGATTTTAAATCCGGCGTCAATCAGTTCGCGTGCTTTTTTGTCAAAGTATTCGTGGCTATATCCGCGATTTATAAAGTTCAAAGTTTTCTCGTGGATGGATTGCATGCCGAGTTCGATCCAAGTTTCGGTTTTCTTGTCGTACTCTTTTAAAAGTTCGATTCTATCAAAGTCCATACAGTCCGCTCTCGTCGCGATGTCGAGCCCCACTATTTCTTTGTCCGCAAGTGCTTCGTCGTAAATCTTTCGAAGCTCGGAAACCGGTTTATATGTGTTTGTAAAGTTTTGAAAATACGCAATGTATTTTTCGACTTTCCACTTTCCGCCGTACATAGTTTTTTGGTGTGCGATTTGCTCAGAAATCGTTTTTGCTCCGACGCAACCTGCAAATTCACCGCTGCCACTTTCGGAGCAGTAGATGCATCCCAATTTGCTAAGTTTTCCGTCTCTGTTTGGACATGTGAAGCCACCGTCAAGACAGACTTTTCCGACTTTTACTCCAAATTTATTTTTCAAATAACTGCTTAATGAATAATATCTTTCCATATCTAAATTATACTACAAAGTTTTAAATATTCATAATTTGGATATTTTTCGTGAATAGCTGTTATTTTTTAGGAATTGGGGGTATAATATAAATAGTTAGCACTCACCGATTGAGATTGCTAATAATTAAACTCTAATGTTTGAAATTAGAGTTTATCTATGATATGGAGGTAGTTATTATGCAAATTAAACCACTTGGTGACAGAATTTTAATTGAAAAAGTTGAAGCTGAAGAAAAAACAGCAGGCGGAATTGTTCTTCCGACAAGTGCACAAGAACAACCGTCAATTGCAAATGTAATTGCAATAAGTGAAGAAATTCAAAATGATGAAAAGAAAAAGGATATGCTTCACGTTGGCGACAAAGTTATATTTAGTAAATTTTCAGGCACTGAAGTAAAAAATGAAGGCAAAACTTATTTGATAGTTAAATGGCCTGACATTTTGGCAGTTGTAAAATAAGGAGGAAATAATTATGGCTAAAGATATATTATTCGGTAGTAACGCTCGTTCAAAGATGGAAGCGGGCATCAACAAGCTTGCCGACACAGTAAAGGTAACGCTTGGACCTAAGGGAAGAAATGTAGTTCTCGAAAGAGCATACGGTTCACCGCTAATCACAAACGACGGTGTAACGATTGCAAGAGAAATTGAACTTGAAGATAAAGCTGAAAATATGGGTGCACAACTTTTAAGAGAAGTTGCAACCAAGACAAATGACGTTGCAGGTGACGGAACAACCACAGCAACTCTTCTTGCACAAGCAATTATTAAAGCGGGTTTAAAGAATTTGGCAGCTGGTTCAAATCCTATGATTCTACAAAAGGGAATCAAGAAAGCTGTCGCTAAAACTATTGAATCGCTAAAGAAACAATCTGTAAAGATTGAATCCAAAGAAAAAATTGCAAATGTTGCAAGCGTTTCAGCAGGCGATGAAGAAATCGGAAAACTCATTTCCGAAGCAATGGAAAAAGTTGGAAACGACGGAGTTATAACTGTTGAAGAATCAAAGAGCATGGGCACAACTCTCGAAGTTGTCGAAGGTATGCAATTTGACAGAGGTTATGTTTCAAGTTATATGGTAACCGACACTGAAAAGATGATTGCTGAACTCGACAATCCGTATATTTTGATCACGGATAAGAAGATTACAAATATTCAAGATATTTTACCGGTCCTTGAACAAATTGTTCAATCCGGAAAAGCTCTCTTAATTATCGCTGAAGATATCGAAGGAGAAGCAATGGCAACACTTGTTGTCAACAAATTAAGAGGAACATTTAATTGTGTTGCTGTAAAGGCACCGGGCTTTGGCGACAGAAGAAAAGCAATGCTCGAAGATATCGCAATTTTAACAGGCGGTACAGTTGTTTCATCCGACCTCGGCTATGAACTCAAGGACACAACTCTCGATATGCTCGGAAGTGCACAAAAAGTTAAAGTTGAAAAGGAAAACACAGTAATCGTAAAGGGCTCAGGCGACGACGCAAAGATTAAAGACAGAGTAAAACAACTTCGTGCTCAATATGAAGAAAGTGAATCAGATTTCGACAAAGAAAAACTTCAAGAAAGACTTGCAAAACTTTCAGGCGGCGTTGCAGTTGTTCAAGTAGGTGCAGCAACAGAAACTGAATTGAAAGAAAAGAAACTCAGAATTGAAGATGCTCTAAACGCAACACGTGCAGCTGTTGAAGAAGGAATTATCGCAGGCGGCGGAGTTGCTCTTATCGACACAATCGATGATGTAAAACCGCTTCTCGACGAAACTGAAGGCGACGAAAAGACAGGTGTAATGATCATCTTGAAAGCTCTTGAAGAACCTCTAAGACAAATCGCTGAAAACGCCGGAAAAGAAGGAAGTGTAATTGTTTCAGCAGTATTTGAAAAAGAAAAGGGCATCGGATATGACGCACTTCACGATAAATATGTAGACATGATTAAGGAAGGAATTGTAGACCCGACAAAGGTTACAAGAAGTGCACTTCAAAACGCTGCAAGCGTTGCTGCAATGGTTCTTACAACCGAAGCAACAGTGACAGATCTTCCGAAAGATGACGAAGCAAATCCGCAAATGGCAGGCGGCGGTATGCCGATGGGCGGAATGATGTAATAAAATAAAATGTGTAGCTTAAACGTGCTGCACATTTTTTATTGCAACAAAAAAACGTGCAGATTTTACAATTTGCACGTTTTATATTACATATTATTTTACATCTTCCAAAAGAATTTTTTCGAGTTTCAACGGTTCGATATATTCGTCACCTTTGAAAGCACGCATATTTCCTCCTGAAATTTCGTCGATGAGCGCAACTTTTCCGTCGATCATTCCGAATTCGAATTTGATATCATAGAGTTCCAAGCCTTTTTTGCCGAGTTCTTCTTTAACAAATTCGCCGATTTTTTTTGCAAGAACTACGAGTTCTTCATATTCAGCTCCGGTCATGATTCCGAGAATTTCAAGAGCGTCCTTTGTGATTAGAGGATCGTCTCTGTCGTCATCTTTTAGTGTAATTTCAACATATGATGGAAGCTTCATTCCTGATTCGGCATATTGTCCGTAACGTCTGATGAATGAGCCGACAGCTCTGTATCTTACAATAACTTCTACACCGTGTCCGAAAACTTTTGCTTTTTTTACAACAGCTTCATTTTTTTCAGTATCTGCTGAAACGAAGTGTGTGTTTAATCCTTTTGCATTAAGTTTTTCATAGAAGAATTTTGTTAGCATGCAAGCTGAGTGGCCTGCGCCTTCCATTGTGAGTCCAACGTGATTTTGACCCGGGTCAAAAACTCCGTCTTTTCCGGTTACATCGTCTTTAAACTTGAGTAAAACTTCTTTGTCGTTTAATTCATAAACGTCTTTTGTTTTTCCTTGGTATAATTTTTTCAAAGTAAACCCCCCAATCCAATAAATATTTTATACCTAAGCGGCAAGTGTTGTCAAGTGATTCAAGATATATTTTCGAAAATATGTAAAATTTATGGTATAATTAAATTAAAAAGGAGAATGATATGGATATAAAAGAATTGCGCCGCGAGTTTCACAGAATCCCGGAAATCGGCTTTGAAGAATATAAAACTACGAGAAAAATAATTTCTTATTTAAAAAATTTAGAAAACGGAAAACTCATTTATGGAAAAGCACTTTATGGTGAATCCGAAATCTCAAACGACGCGGACATCGATGAAGGCTACACGGGAGCTTTAATTGAGTTCGGACAAGCACCGTTTTTTATGTTTCGTGCAGACATTGACGCTCTTCCGGTTTTGGAGTCGTCAAACGATGAGCATATTCCTAAAAAACTTGGATTTCGCTCAACTATCGAAGGAAATATGCACGCCTGCGGTCACGACGGACACATTTCAATCGCTTTAAAACTTGCTGAAAAATTTAACTCGGACCCAAGTCTTTATTCAGGTCGAGGTGTAAGAATTTTGTTTCAACCTGCGGAAGAAGGAGTGAAGGGCGCTGCAAAAATTCCGGAGTTTGTGACGAACGGAGTCGATAAAATGATAGGATATCATATCGGACTTGGCGAACCTGAGGGCTTTATCGGAGTGGGAAGCACAAATTTTCTTGGAGTCAAAAAACTTTTCGTAAAATTTTTCGGAAAAGCTGCACATGCCGCAAACAATCCCGAAGATGGAATCTCCGCTCTAAATATGGCTCTTGCATTTATAAATCTCAACAGAACTTTAATTGAAGACTCAAAGAAAAAGCGTGTCATGAATATCGGCATGATTCAAGGCGGAAATGCAATGAATATAATTATGGATGAAATCACACTCGGTATCGACCTTCGCTCAATTGACAATGATGTGCTCGATGAAATGTACGAAACGATTTTGAAAACTTCAAGAAGTATTTCCGAATCGATTGGCGGCAGCTCATCGATTAAAATCGAGGGAGAGGCGAGAGGATATGTCGAAGAAGACGGAGAACTTACGGATAAGGTTTCGAATAAGCTCAAAAATGCGGGAATAAAAACAACTATAAATCCGAATTTCGGTGCAAGTGAAGACGTGACGAAATATATTTTGGATGTAAAAAAGAACGGCGGAAGAGCGATACATCTACTTTTCGGAGCTGACCTTGCGGGTAGCCACCACAGTTCGACTTTTGATTTCAACGACGACAATCTCGAAAAATATTTTGAGGCGACACTTTTAACATATAAATCCATGCTCGAAGATTAAAGCGGTTATTCCGCTTTATTTTTTTATTTTAATGTTTTGAAATTGTGCCTTGAATCACACGATATTAAAACACATAATAAAATCTATAAACGCTATTTAAAGTACGCATAAAAAATAAATTTTTTTAATTTCAATGTTGTAGTTATTACAAAATGATTAAAATCACTCTTCATGTGGTATAATATAGATAGGCACAATACCTAGATAAAGCATATATCTGTTATACGACATAGAAGTTTTTAGAGAGGTTCGATTATGTTATTAATAACGATTGACAATCTTAATAGATGCGAGAATTTGGAGAGTTTATTACATAGTATTTTTGTGCTAAAGACCGAGTTCTATTAGAGCGGTCTTTTTTTGTAGATATTTTTCTTGCGAAATGCAAGTTTAATATAAAATGGGTTTAACCCAAATTAAGGAGGTTTTTATGAAAAAGTTATTTTCAATTGTGTTGTCATTACTTATGGTTATGACACTACTCGCCGGATGCGGTAATGGCAACAAATCATCAGGTACAAGGAAAGGCGACGCAGATACACTTTATGTAGCTAACGACGCAGATGCTATTTCACTTGACCCAATGGGCACAAATGACAACTCGTCATCAAAGGTATTGGTTCAAATTTATGAAGGATTATTTGAATTAAATGACAAAGCTGAAGAAGTACCACTACTTGCTGAAAGCTATGATAAGATTTCAGATACTGAATATGTTTTCCATTTAAGAAAGGGCGTTAAGTTCCACAATGGAGAAGAAATGAAAGCATCAGACGTTGTTTTCTCTTTGAAACGTGCATGCGAAGCACCTAACGTAAAGCACTTGTTCAATACTATCGATGAAGATTCTATAAAGGCTGACGACGATTATACTGTAAGATTTAATCTTAAGTTTGCTTATCCTGGAATTATTGCATCTCTTATGCACCCGGGTGGATCAATTCTTTGTCAAAAATTTGTAGAAGAAGCAGGCGACAGCTATGGTACATCTACAGATAAGGTTTGCGGAACAGGTCCGTTCAAACTTGACGAATGGTCTAAAGCTAACGCTATCAAGCTAAGCAGAAATGAAGACTACTATGGTGAAAAGGCTAAGATGGCTAAGGTTGAATACAAGATTATCCCTGAACCTACAAACAGACTCGTTGAACTTCAAACAGGCGGAGCAGACATCGTTTATGAACTTCAACCTATGGACGTTGAAAAGATTGAAAAAGATGAAAATTTAGTTATGCTTAAATCTGATGACTATGGTACAACATATCTTGGATTTAACACTCAAAAGGCACCGTTTGACAATCCAAAGGTTCGTCAAGCTATTGCATACGCAATCGATATTCCTGATTTGATTCCGAAGGTATGGCTCGGTCTTGGAAAGGCAGCTTCAAACTCAATGCCTCCAACACTTGTATACTCAATCGGTGGCGAAACAAAACCTAAGGAAAGAGACGTTGAAAAAGCTAAGGCATTACTTGCTGAAGCTGGTTATCCTAATGGTTTTGACACATCTATCTCTACAAACGAAAGAAAACAACGTGTCGATATGGCTACTATTATTAAGGAACAATTAAAAGATGTTGGTATCAACGTAACTATCAATGTTATGGAATGGTCTGCATTTAACGACGTACTAAAGAATGCTAAACAAGATATGTTTGAAATCGCTTGGATTTCAGATACTCCGGACCCAGATACATTCTTATTCCCTTGCTTCCACTCAAGTGCAATGGGCGAAGGCGGAAACTATTGTTGGTTAAACGACAAAGAAATGGATAAGTTACTCGACGACGCAAGAATGGAACTCGACACAAATAAGAGAGCTGAAATTTATAAGAAGGCTCAAGAATACATTCTTGATCAACAAATTTGGATTCCTGAATATTGGTCAGAACTTACAGCTGCAACTTCAAAGAATGTTGAAGGATTTGAAATGAACCACTTCGGTTTCTACAAACTTTCAAAAGTTTCTGTAAAAGCAGCTGAAAATAAATAAGAATTTAAGGTGAGGGGAGAGAATTCTCCCCTTACACCTATATTAAAGTTTTAAGATCGGAGGCAATATGCTTAAATATATTTTAAAAAGAATCCTCTATTTAATTCCGGTTATTTTGTTAGTAAGCCTTTTTGTTTTCTGGTTATTATACATAACCCCGGGAGATCCGGCCCGTAATATTTTAGGACCGTCCGCTCCTGAAAAGCAAGTAGCGGAACTTAGAGAAGAACTCGGTCTTAATGATCCGTTTTTTGTTCAATATGGAAGATATGTTTCCAATTTGGTATTAAAGGGAGATTTGGGACGCAGTTATAGAACTAGAATGCCGGTAGTTCAAGAAATTGGAAATAGAGCCGGCGCAACAATAAGATTGGCGTTTTTAGCAATCACATTCGCAGTTTTACTTGGAATTCCAATCGGAATTATTTCAGCGGTAAAACAATACAGTATATTTGATAACTTGACCATGATTTTTGCCCTCATCGGTATTTCTATGCCGGTATTCTGGTTGGGACTACTTTTAATTATGCTCTTCAGTGTTCGTCTCGGTTGGCTTCCGGCTTCCGGTTTTGACCGTCCGAACCAATGGGTACTTCCGGCTGTTGCACTTGGTGCACAATCGGTTTCTGTTATCACAAGACAAACCAGAAGCTCCATGCTTGAAGTTATAAGACAAGACTACATCAGAACCGCAAAAGCAAAAGGTCAAGAAGAAAGAGTTATAACAAGAAAACACGCGCTTGCAAATGCACTTATTCCAATTACAACCGTTATCGGAACGCAATTTGGACAACTTATGGGCGGCGCTCTTATGACTGAAGTTATTTTCTCAATACCGGGAATCGGAAGACTTATGGTTGACTCGATCAAAATGAGAGACATTCCTCTTGTTATGGGTTGCGTATTGTTTGTTGCAGTTACATTTGCTTTAGTAAATTTGATTGTCGACATTCTTTATACTTTCATCGACCCTCGTGTAAAGAGTCAATATGTGTAGGTGATCGATATGACAGATAAAAATTTAAAAAACGAAATCAAAGAAAAGAAGTCTAAAAGACAAACCGGTTTAAGCGAAGTTATAAAGAGAATGAAGAGAAATAAGCTCTCAATGATTGGACTTGTTATACTTATCATTCTCGTACTTGTTGCAATTTTTGCCGATGTTATCGCACCATACGAATTTAACGAAATGGTCGGGCCGACATACCAAACTCCGAACAGTCAATTTATTTTCGGAACGGACCACCTTGGTCGTGATATTTTTTCCCGTGTTGTCTATGGCTCAAGAATCAGTTTGAAAGTCGGATTTATTTCCGTTTCAATTGCTCTTATTTTTGGAGTTACACTGGGAGCTGTTACCGGTTATTACGGCGGCAAAGTCGACACACTTGTCATGAGATTTATCGACGTTCTTCAAGCAATTCCTGATATTCTTCTTGCTATAGCAATTATGAGTGCTCTTGGAAGTGGACTTGGAAACTTGATGATTGCTGTTGGTATCGCGTCTGTTCCGGCATACGCAAGAATCGTAAGAAGTTCCGTTTTAACAATCAAGGACAACGAATTTGTCGAAGCTGCAAAAGCTAATGGCTCAAATGACTTCAGAATCATTTTTAAACACATAATTCCAAACTGTATGGCACCTATTATTGTTCAAGCAACTCTCGGTGTTGCATACGCAATTATTAATGCGGCAGGTCTTTCCTTTATCGGACTTGGACTTGAACCGCCGACACCTGAATGGGGAGCTATGCTTTCCGACGGTCGTTCGTATATTATGGATTTTCCGCACATAACACTTTTCCCGGGACTTGCAATCGTTATTACAATTTTCGCTCTGAATGTTATGGGAGACGGCTTAAGAGATGCTCTTGACCCGAAACTTAAGAGATAGGAGGGCAATATGAAAAAAGGAAATTTGTTGAATATCAGAGGCCTATCCGTTGAGTTTCACACAGATTCAGGGGTTGTTAAGGCCGTAAACGGAATGGATTTGTCTTTAAATAAAAAGGAGACTTTAGGACTTGTAGGAGAAACAGGTGCAGGAAAAACTACAACCGCACTTGCAATTCTAAACCTTGTTCCTGATCCGCCTGGAATAATAACCGCAGGCGAAGTTGAATTTGAAGGCGAAAACATTTTAGAGAAAAAAGAAAAGGACATGAGAAAGATTAGAGGAGAAAAAATTTCCATGATTTTCCAAGACCCGATGACCAGTTTGAATCCGGTTATGACTATTGGAAAACAAATTGAAGAAGTTTTTGCACTCCACACAGATCTCGATAAAAAAGAAATAAAAGAAAAGACACTTGAAATGCTCGATGTCGTAGGAATCCGACGTGAAAGGGTGAACGATTATCCGCACCAACTTTCCGGCGGCATGAAACAAAGAATTGTTATCGCAATGGCGCTTGCATGTAATCCGGAAATAATTCTTGCGGACGAACCGACAACTGCACTTGATGTTACGATTCAAGCACAAGTTATGGAACTTATGAAGGAGTTAAAGAGAAAATACGACACTTCAATCATAATGATTACACACGACTTGGGAGTTATCGCTGAAATTGCGGACAAAGTTTCGGTTGTTTATGCGGGAGAAGTTGTTGAAACGGGTTCCACAAAAGACATATACACCGACAAGAGACACCCTTACACAGTTGGACTTTTCTCATCAATCCCAAAACTTACAGGTGATGTCGAAAGACTTCAAGTAATTCCGGGAGCTACACCGGACCCGACAAACTTGCCGACGGGCTGCAAATTCCATCCAAGATGTACAAAATGTATGGAAATTTGCAAAACAGAAGCACCGCCGATGTATGAAGTTACACCTGAACACTATGTAAAATGTTTCCTATACAAAGACTCGAAACAAGTCGATGTAAATGAAGAAGACAAGTAGAGGAGGAAAGCTATGACAAATAATTTCATTGAAGTAAAACATCTGTGCAAATACTTTCCAACAAAGAAAGGTCTGCTTCACGCGGTTGAGGATTTAAACCTGGAAATAAAAAAAGGTGAAACTCTTGGTCTTGTCGGTGAATCCGGATGTGGAAAATCGACAGCGGGACGTGCAATAATAAGACTTCACGAACCAACAAGTGGGGAAATTTGGTTTAACGGCGAAAATATTATGAACCGCCACACTAGAAAAGAAATGAATCAATTGAGACGTGAAATGCAAATCGTATTTCAAGACCCGTATTCATCTCTAAACCCGAGACTTAACACCTTTGATTTGATAGCCGATGCACTCTATGTAAATAAAATATATGAAAACAAAAAAGAGATTGAGAAAGTCGTTCTTGAAATGATGGAAACAGTAGGTCTCGAAAAAAGACTTATGAACTCATATCCGCACGAACTTGACGGCGGCAGAAGACAAAGAATCGGAATCGCAAGAGCACTTGTAATGAGACCTGAATTCATTGTTCTCGACGAACCGGTTTCAGCACTTGACGTATCGATTCAAGCTCAAGTTTTGAACCTGCTACAAGACATTCAAGAGGATAAAAAGCTCACATATCTCTTTATCTCACACGACCTCTCAGTTGTAAGACACCTTTCGGACAGAGTTGCTGTTATGTACTTAGGAAGAATGGTTGAACTTGCGGACTATGTTCAAATTTTTGAAAATCCGCTTCATCCATATACAAAAGCGCTTCTTTCCGCAATACCTGTTCCGGAATACAATTACAATCAAGAAAGAATAATTTTGAAAGGCGACGTACCAAGTCCTATTGACCCGCCTGACAGATGTGTATTCTATGGAAGATGCCCGATGAGAGATGAAAAAATCTGTACCGGACCTCATCCGGGACTAAGAGAAGTCGAACCGGGACACTTTGTGGCTTGTCACTTGGTTAAATAAAAATAAAACTGGCAGAAGGAAAATCTTCTGTCAGTTTTTTTATGTCTATTTTTTTGGATTATATTTATCAATAATTGCTAAAATCTTTTCGTTATCAGAGTAAACTCTTTCCTTAATTTCGCTCATTGCATCAAACAAATCTAGAATTGCAAGATTTGATGTCCTAAAATCTTCTGCGGTTAAAACTTGTTGATCGATTTTTTTTCTTTGAGTGTACTCTCTCAAATCTGAAACAAGATTCTCAAACGCATCTTGCGGAGCGTATTTTACTTCATCGCGAAGGGAAGCAAAATTACCAACCGATGCATTTCTTAGAGTAAACTGAATTTCACTTTCGATAAGAGCGTCTTTTTCAAACTTAATAATACTCTTTAGAAACTCTGCATAATCATTTAAATATGTTTCGTAAAAGCCACCTTCGTCTTTTCCGAGTTCTAAAATTTTATTCATAAGCTCCGACTCAACTGAGTAAATCAAAGTCAAACTGTAGAAGTTCATCTCTATTATGCATTCATCTATATTTTCCACTGATTCAAATCTTTCTAAAAAGTTGCTCATAAAAATCTCCTTTAAGTAATATGAATATATAATAACACAAAATAGAAAAACACTCAAGTTTAAAATCTAGACATATGGAATAATAAAAGGACGATGGTTTACCTCAATTATTTTGGAATCAATCTTATAAACAGCACTAATATTCTCGGTAGTAATAACTTTTTCAGGAGGTCCTTGTGAGACTATCTCTCCATCGCACATAAGAATAATTTTCTCCGCATATTGACTTGCAAGATTCAAATCGTGCAGGACTATTAAAAAAGCACGTTCTTTATCGTTCTTAACTAAATTCATAAGATGCAGAGTTTGATTGATATCAAGTGCACTAACAGGTTCGTCCATAAGCATTAATTCAGGATTTTGAGCAAAAGCACGTGCCGCCATTGTTCTTGCACATTCGCCGCCACTTATATTTAAAATAGAATGGTCTTTTAGATGATTTATATTCATTAAATCAATAGATTTATCTACAAGAGCTTTATCAACGTTTGAAAAACCGCCATACCATGACATAAAAGGATATCTTCCCATTTTTACGGTTTCTAAGACTGTGAAATTAAATGGTGTTTTCCCGGATTGATTAATCATGGCGAGAATTTTTGCGCGCTCTTTTATTTTGTATTCTTTTATATTTTTGTTTTTTAATAAAATTTCGCCTGACGAAGGGGATAGGTATCCTGAAATTAATCTCAAGAGTGTGGTTTTACCACAACCGTTCGGACCAATTATTATAACTTTTTCTCCGGACTCAACCTTTAAATTAATATTTTTTAGAATAGGCTTTTTGTCGAAACTGAAATTTAAATCTCTAACTTCAATCATATTGTACGACTCCTTTTGTGTTTGATGAGAAGCACTAGAAATAAAGGACCGCCTATAAGAGAGGTTATTATTCCTACAGGTATCTCAAATGTACCCAAAATCGAACGTGCAATTGTGTCGCAAATTAACATAAACATGCCACCGAAAATCATAGACGCCGGAAGCATAAATCTGTGATCAGAACCAAAGATAAGCCTAATAAAGTGTGGAACAATAAGTCCGACAAATCCGATAATACCGCTTACTGAAACGGCGACAGATGTTAAGAGTGCACAAATGAGTAGCAAATTCCTTTTTAATTTCTTTACATCAAGACCCATCCCGGTTGCTTCCTCTTCACCCATAACAAGAACGTTCAAATCTTTTCCATGATAAAGAGTGAGGACAAAGCCAATTAAAGTAGGTACCAAAATCGTCAATACATGATCCCAACTCTTTGCATTAAAAGAACCCATAGTCCAAGTTATTATTTTCATGGCTTCATCATTGTGGATGAACATTATAAGTGAAATAAAGCTTGATAGAACTGAACTTATTACAATTCCCGACAGCAAAACGGAGAAAGTATCAACGCCGTTTTTAGTTCGAGATAATAAAAAAACAATGAGCGTTACAAGTATTGCAAAAATGAAAGCTATAATATTTACAGAGACATATCCTCCTAACATTGCTGTAGGCAGAAAGACAATAGCCAAAGTTGCACCGAAAGCGGCACCTGAAGATACACCCATTACATATGGATCTGCCATAGGATTTTGAAATATTGCCTGATATGTTGCACCTGCCATCGAAAGAAGTCCTCCGGTTAGAACTGAAAGAATAATTCTTGGCATTCGAACATTAAAAATAATAAAACGGATGGAGTCATCAGCACTGACCCCATCCATTCCCTTCTTTATCCATTCAATTATAGAATTTACAATAATGGAAAACTCTATTTCAACCGAACCTCTGCTAATGGCAAAAATCATAAGCAAAAGTAAAGCGATTGACGAAATTGCTAAAAAAGTTTTTCTTTTCATTAAAATTCCAAAGTTTTCAAAATTTCAGGGTGAGCAATTTTTAATAGTACCTTTAAACCATCATCAACAACCCTTCTGGAAGGTCTTGAGAAAATATCTGCGTCAATTTCAATAACGCGACCATTTTTAACAGCACTTAAACCCTTGTATGCTTTTTCTGTCTTAACAGCTTCTGTTGCAAAACTCGGAGTTAAAATATAATACGGATCCTTTTGAATTAACTTTTCAAGAGTATAGCTGAAACCTTCTGCATCTGTAGGAGCGTTTGTGTATCCTGCAACAGTTAATATTCCGTTCATGAATGAATCTTTTCCATGAGTATATTCGCCATATTGTCCTGTACCGACAACAATATAAACTGAAGGCTTTGAAAGCTTCTTTGTTTTCATTGCAACAGTTTCAAGCTTTGCGTTCATTGTTGAACAAAGAGCACGAGCTTCGTAATTTTTGTCTAAAATTAAACCGATCTTCTTAATTATCTCATAAGTTTCTTCCATAGTTTTTGGAGTATCCATAGCGATAACTTCGATGTTTGCTTTTTTAAGTTCATTTAAAACTTCTTCTTTATAGTGAGTTTGTGCAATTACAGCTGTAGGTTTAAGACTTACAATCTTTTCAAGACTTGGCTCTTTAAGAGAACCTACGGAAGGAAGACTTAGAGCAGCTTTAGGATAATTACAATATTCACTTCTTCCAAGAAGCATCTTTTCAGCACCTAAATCGAAAAAAGTTTCTGTGACTGACGGAGCAAGTGAAACAACCTTGCTGTGATGCTTTGTGATTGTGTAATCATTTGCTTTTACAGGAAGCTTGCTTTCAGCAAGTTTTTTGATGGTAATTGATTTTGTATTCTTGTCCCAACCTACTTTGTAGTTAAGTGTTTCAAATAAAATTCTCAATGGAATTAAAAGTTCTTTTTTTGCTACAACTGTCTTTGTATCCATTGTGAATGGAGTTTTATTGACAGTGAAGACATTTGAATTTTCTTTGAAAACGAGTGTTGCATTTTCATCTGAAATTGTGTAATTTGTTCCCTTTTTTTCAGTTTTAAGACCATAATTTGAAAGTTTCGAAAATTCAATATATGATCTTGAGTTTTGATTTATTACATCGCCTTTTTTCAAAGAGAAATCTGCGGCATTTACGCAGATTGAAAAAACAAACATAAGCGAAAGTAATAATGCTAAAAATTTCTTCTTCATAAAAAACCTCCTTAGGACTGTAAAAGTCCAATTTCAATATTATAATATCATATTAAAACTTAATATTCAACAAATATTTTACATATTTATATAAAATTAAATATTAGTTACAAATCTGCAATTAAAGAACATAATATAGAATTTAAAACTCTGATGAAGAGTAAAATAATGCACAAATGTAAATGTATAATAACTAAAATATAATAAAAATGAAATTATTGAATTTTTGAAATATGAAAAATATATGATATAATAAAATGGAAAGAATAGAGGTAATGCGTTATGGAAAAAATTGATGAAATGAAAAATTCTCTCATGGAGTTGAACTCGAAATTTGACGGCCTCCGCGATGAACTGTTCAATATAATAATGGACGACCTTGAAAAAATTATGGGAAAAGATGCAACAGACGAATTTAAAAGAGGAGTCGATGAGGGAATAAATCTTATTGAATATATGTATACAACCGATGAAGACGAACAAGGGATTTTGACCTATATTAGAGCAATTCCTGGAGAAAAAATTGTCGTGACAAACGAGGAAAATCTTATCGAAACGATACTTAAAGAAATAGTCACACCTATATTAAGTATAAACGGCGACGATAAAATGAAGGAAAACATCGATAAACCGGATCAAAGAGAAGAAAAAAACACCGCCGACTTTTTGAGGAGTATCAATATTAATTTGATATTTGAATCGATTGACAGACTTCTTGACTATATTTATGAAAAGTCGACCGAATTACAAGAGATGCCAGAAAACGCAAATGACGAATTTCACCTAGGCATAAATTATGTCTATGAATACGTCTACGCAGTTTACAAAGAACTCGAAGCAATAAGAGATAAATATGTTTTAAACTAAGCTCAAAATGAGCTTTTTTTTATTGCATAATTTAAATAAAATAAAACAAAATCCTTTTCGAAATATAAATCATTGTTAAACAAGTATAGAAAAAACAAATACAACTTGTAACCGCTATTGATTAAAATAATAGTTTTAAGATAATGGCTAAAAATGCACATTTAAAAATTAAAAAAAGGGAAAGTGGCGAATTTAAGCCCTTGACACAAAAAAATGCGAGCGTTATCATATATTATGAAATTAAAAAATATCAAGGAGGTCATTATGACTAAAAGAATTTTATCATTAGCATTGGCAGTAGTTATGGCTGCTACAACTTTCTCATTCAGTGCTTTCGCTGCTGACAAGAAAGAAGAAAAGAAAGTGGAAAAGAAAGAAATTAGTTTGTTTGAAAAATACAACAAAAACGTTTCAGATGCTTTCAAAAACGCTGCACAAGCAAATAAAGGCGACTCAGCTTTAACACAAAAACAAAAAGAATTCATCAGCCTTTCAATCGGAATCGCTGTAAAATGTGAAGCTTGCACAAAGACACACTCAAAACTCGCTGTTAAAGCAGGTGCTAACATGGAAGAACTTGCTGAAATGGTTGGCGTTTGTGTAATGATGGGCGGCGGACCTTCAACAGCATTCGGAAGACTTGCACTTGAAACTGCACAAGAAGCAGGTGCAAAAGAAGCTGAAAAGAAAATCGAATTAAAACCGATTACAGAATTCAAAGGTGAACTTGGCGACGACATCGTTAGCGTTAATAAACCAGAATTTGCTAAAAAATATTCATTGATCGGTAAAAACGTTATGAGAGACGGATATCTCACAGTTAAAGAAAAAGAACTTATTTCTTTAGCAATCGCTATCTCTGTAAGATGTGACGGATGCATGAAATACCACGGAGCACAATGTGCAAGAGTTGGTGTTACAGAAGCTGAACTCGCTGACCTCGTAGCATGCTGCAAAATCATGGGTGGCGGACCTGCATCACCTGCATCAAGAACAGCTATAAAAGTTTACCAAGACGAAAAAGCTGTAATGGAAAAAGAAGCTAAAGAAGCAAAAGAAGCTAAAACAGAAAAGAAAGCTGAAACAAAAACAGAAAAGAAAACAAAATAAGAATTTGTTTTCAAAGGTGCCTGGATAGAGGTGCCTTTTTTATTTGTGGTTATTTTATTTGCGGTATAGTATTTGAAAAAGTATGATTTTATGTACGCAGAAGGTAGCGGCGACCAGTTTTTTTATCCATCGAGCAGAAATTTCAATTTCGTCGCGAGATGAGATGAAAAGGTGTATCGCCGCCAAGAAGGAAAATGTTGGGTATTTGCGTGCCTTTTCGCGATAAACACTTGATTCAATATTTCAGTCATTGCGACGTACTTGCCAGTACGCCTCACTCCTAAAATATTTCATCTAAGTGTTTCTCATCGAAAATTCCTCGCAAATAACAGTGTTTATGAATTTAAAAAATGGGAAACGCCGTTTGTAGCGGCTGGCATACGTCACGCTACGCCGTGCTTGCGAATGAAGACAAGTTAATAATTATATTTCTTTTCATTCATTTTTCAAAATATTTCCCGAATTTTTTTATTCCAAATTCCATCAACCGTTATTTTCTTTTTATGTTGGGTAATAATATTTGTGAAGGGTTAAAAATGATGTGCGCACAATTTGCACAGTTTTTAATTTATTTAAGGAGGTATTAATATGGAAGAAAGAAAAGGTGCTATTACTTTTATGAAGGATCCGATGACTTTAATCGGACCGGAAGTAAAGGTTGGCGATAAAGCTAAAGATTTTGAAGCTACAAAGAAAGATTTAAGTGATTTTTGTCTTTGTGAATTAAAGGGAAAGACTGTTGTTATCAGTGTTGTGCCTTCAATCGACACACCGGTTTGCGAAGAACAAACCAAGATTTTCAACAAAGAAGCTTCTGAATTTAAGGATGTTGTTATTCTTACAATCAGCTGCGATTTACCGTTTGCACAAGCAAATTTCTGTGCTGCAAAGGGAATCGACAATCTAATTATGTTATCCGACTACAAGGCACACGATTTCGGAACGAAGTACGGCTTTTTGATTAAGGAACTTATGCTTCTTGCAAGAGGTGTTGTTATCATCGACAAAGAAGGCGTTGTGAAGTATGTAGAATATGTTCCTGAAGCAACAAATTTGCCTGATTTTGACAAGGCTATTGAAGCGTTGAAGAGTTTATAGAATTATCTTTAGATAATTAAATAACCCGCCGTTTTTACGTGCGGGTTTTTCTGTACTTAAGGAGGTTTTTATGGACAGTTTTATTTTTAGAAATCCGGTTAAGATTATTTTCAAAGAAGGCGCAGTCGAACATTTGAAGGAAGAGATTAAAACATACAATCGAATTCTTCTCGTTTACGGCGGTGGCAGTATTAAAAAGACCGGAATTTACGACAAGGTTATGAAAGGACTCGAAGGAAAGTCAGTCACAGAACTTTCGGGCATTATTCCAAATCCTGAAACTACAAAAGTGTACGAGGGGATTGAGCTGTGCCGTAAAAATGACATAGATTTTATTTTGGCAGTCGGCGGCGGTTCGGTCATAGACTCCGCGAAAGCAATTGCCGCAGGGGCAAAGCTTGACGGAGATTTTTGGGATGAACTTTTTATGAAGAAGAATGACATAACCGATGCGATTCCGCTCGGCTCTGTGCTCACGATGGTAGGCACCGGCTCCGAGATGAATTCGGGCGGTGTTATTACAAATCCGGATGTAAAGATTAAATGCTCATACGGAAATCCGCTTCTCTATCCGGTATTCTCACTTCTCGATCCGACTTTCACATACACTGTTCCGAAAATTCAAATGGTTTCGGGAATTGTGGATATGTTCAGTCATATTATGGAAGTTTATTTCAGTTTGCCGGACGATGACAACATATCTGACAATTTGAGTGAAAGTTTAATGGCAGCTGTTATAAGAAATGCACGCATTGCTATAAAAGATCAGGAAGACTATGGAGCAAGAAGCAATTTAATGTGGATTGCAAGCCTTGCAATAAACGGTCTTTTGGCACTTGGAAAGGGCGAAGATTGGCAAAGCCACACGCTTGAACACACATTGAGTGCATATTATCACATTCCGCATGGGCTGGGTCTTGCAATCGTTCATCCGCATTATTTGAAATATGTTTACAAGGGGCACGGCGACAAGTTCAAGAGATTTTTAAAGAGAGTTTTTGATGTCGATGCAAGTGGAATGAATGAAGATGAAGCTGCGGAACTTGCGATTTCAAAGATTCAGGATTTCTTTAAAGAACTCGGAGCTCCGACAAAACTTCACGAAATGGACATCGACGAGTCTAGACTCGAAGAGATGGCAATGAATACGGATGAGTTCAAAGTCGACTATTCGGATTTGAAGCACGAAGACATTTTAAAGATTTATAAATCTGCTCTTTAGAGGTGAGTTATGACAATTATTTCAACTTGGGAGATGAGTTTTCAGGGCGTGAAAATTGCACGCGATCTTTTGAAAGAAGGAAAGAGCATTGAAGATGCGATTTGTGGGCTCATAAACGACATTGAGCTCAATCCGGATTTTCACAATGTGGGATATTCGGGATGGCCGAACGAAGAGGGCGATGTTGAGCTTGATGCTGCAATCATGGACGGCGATACTTTGAGCTTCGGAGCGGTTGCATCTATGAGAAATATAAAGACGCCGGTTTCCGTTGCGAGACTTCTTGTCGGTAGACCTTATGACAATTTCATTGTGGGCGACGGTGCGCTTCAATTTGCACTTGAAAACGGTTTTAAGAGCGAGGAACTTTTGACTGAGCCTGCAAAGGCAAGATGGCTGCAAAAGATTCACGACATGACTGACCTCGACAAGGGACATGACACAGTCGGTTCAGTTATTACAAGTGGCGGCAGAGTTGTTGCTGCAACTTCGACGTCGGGACTTTTCATGAAGAGAAAGGGCAGAGTCGGTGACTCACCGCTTGTGGGTCCGGGGCTTTATGCTGACAGCGAAATCGGTGGAGCAACAGCAACAGGTGTCGGTGAAGATATTATGAAGGGAACACTTTCTTTTCAAATTGTAAACCTTATGAAGTCGGGAATGAGTCCGAGCGAAGCTGCGGGCAAGGCAGTTAAAGATCTGCACGAAAATCTCATAAGAAAAAATCAAAAGCCGAGGGATTTTTCGGTTGTTTGCGTGAATAAAGATGGAGAATGGGGTGCCGCTTCAAACAGGGATGAATTTCCGTTTGTGGTTTGCACGGGTGACGAAGTCGAATATTACGTTTCGAAAGATTTTGGAAAAGTATATGAAAAGAGAAAGAATCAATATGACGTTTAAAAAGTGAGGGAACTCACTTTTTTTATTTTATTTAAAATAATTTTTTAAAAAAATTTGATGAAAAAAATTGCGTACATATTTTTGAAAAAATCGTGCCGACTTATTTTATTTTTTTAATCATAAAAAACTGCTTTGTCAAAACTAATTGTAGAAAAAATTGAAATTAAGTTTTGTATCAATTAATTTTATTTGACTTTATAAAAAGTTACATATTTATTTTCAGAGTTTAAAAAAATTGAGAAATATTTACGCAACACTTATTTATTTATTGTAACAATAAATTATTTAATATTTTACACAGTTTACATAATTGAGAAAACGAACATTGAATATTATCAAATCAAGTTTGACAAAGAAAATGATATATCGTATAATGATTGACGGTAATGAAAATCATTATCAAATTATAAAAAAGGAGAAAACTATGAGACAAAGAATATTGAGTTTGTTCACTGCGGGTGCAATGATTTTCAGTTCAATGGTCGGACTGACGAGAAATGTTCGCGCAAGTGAAAACGTGGAGACGGTCAGCCTCTTCGAGAGCAAGACCGGTGTTGAGACACATGGAGACGGTCTTATGATGATCGACAATGTGTCGAAGAAGGGGGGCAGAAATTCAGCTGATGCAGATGTTCAGTCGGTTAGCTATGCTTTAACCGAAAAGGATTTCGGAGAGAAAACAGTTTATATTGTGGAGCTGAGCTCTGAAGAGATGAGAAGTGCAGTTAAGGAAGCACTTTTAAAGCTACCGCAAACGGAAATTAAGTACGAGTATAATATTCTATTTAATGGTCTTGCTGTTGAGACCGGAGATGGATTTTTGGACTATATTCTTCACATTGATGGAGTAAAAAGTGTTGAAAGAGCCGAAAAAGTTATTCCACTCATGGAAAATGCAAGAGAACTTACTCATGTAAATGAAGCAAGTGATTATTTGGAAAAGATCGGTGCAGATGAAAATTCAATCGGAAGAGCATTCGACGGAAGAGGAATGCTTATTGCAAATATAGACAGCGGAATGGATGCGAGACACAAGGATATGCGTCTTGATCCGGAAGCAGAAAAAGTTGCAAAGATAAAAAAACCGACGGAGTTCGGTATGTCGATGAAGATTCCGCACGGATTCAACTATATGGACGGCGGCAAGGATACTGTCGACAATTATCCTGACGGAAGCTTTTATCACGATCCGCACGGAATGCATATAGGCGGGATTTTAGCTGCAAATGCTACAGCTGAAGATTTGAAAAATCACAGAGGTATCAGAGGCATTGCACCTAATGCACAAGTTTTGTCCTACAAGATTTACACATATACAAGTGAAGCTTTTGCAGGAGACGAAACGATGTTCCATGCATTCGAAGACTGTATCAAGCATGATGTCGATGTTATTTCTATCAGCTCAGGTTTCCATGGAACCGGTTTAAAGGGCGAGAAGTATTGGGGTGCAATCAGAACACTTCGTGAAAAGGGAATTCCGGTTTGCGTTGCAACAGGTAACTATGCAACAGCTTCTTCGGACTCTTCATGGGACAGATATGCAAACAATGCTCTTAACATGACCGATACAGGCAATGTTACAAGAACTGCAGCACATGAGGATGCTATAGCGGTTGGATCAGCAAGAAATACTAAGATTAGATTCAACGCTGTTAATATCGGAGATCAAAAATTCAAATATTCACAAATAGGTGCATTCTTTGATAAGACAAAATTCCCTTCAAAAGAATATGATTTTGTTTATCTAGGAAAGTGTCAAGATGAAGATATACTTGGTAAAGACTTAGCAGGCAAAATCGTTGTTATGGATAGAATTTTCTCAACGGATATGAAGTATGCTTTTAAGAAAGTTCGAGACAAAGGCGCTGTCGGTGTAATTGTTGTAAACACAGTTTCATATTACAACAGAGACGACTGGGAAGCAATTCCTGCAATGGGTTATGAAGAAGATGAAAAGACTAAAGTACAAGTATTCTCTATATCTGGAGAAGATGGCGTTAAGCTATGGTCGATGATTAAATCATACGACGGGGATACAAATTATAAGTCGGACGGAAAATATCGTGTTGATATGAACAAGTACAATGCTTTAAAGCCGACTGTAGGACAAGAACACAAGCTTATGCTTGACTTCAATGTAGAAGATATAATTCTTGATGAACAACGAAGCGTTCCGGCCGGTTCAACAAGCTGGGGACCGAGAAACGACCTTCTCTTGAAACCTGACGTTTCAGCTCCGGGTAAAAATATTTATTCAACACTAAATGTTGTTGATGGCGAGTCAAGATATGGATATATGAGCGGAACATCGATGGCAACACCGGTTGTTTCAGCATCAACAGTAATAATTAGACCAAGACTTAAAAAGCTTGTGGAAACAAAAGTATTAAAAGATATGGACATCGATTTGGTATCGCTTACAAAAATTATGCTGCAAAACACTGCATCGCCTATGCTTGATGAAACGACAGAAAACGATGGAAAATATTTATTTGCCTCACCGAGACAACAAGGCGCGGGACTTATAAACGTTCTAAAAGCAACAAAAAACAATGTTATCGTTTCATCAAAAGCTTTGGGAAGCGATGGAGAAACGAACAGCTACGGCTCTGTAAGCTTAAGAGAGATAAAATCAGGCGAAAAGACATTTACTATTACACTATCAAACACATCCGACAAAGATATTAAATTCACAGTGAGTGCGTCACCTGTTACAACAGATGGCAATATTCCAAAACTTAAACTCGATGAATTAAACAGTACAGAAGATAAGGGTAAGACAGTTGCAGAAATTCACCCGGAAATTGTTAACGGAGCAGAGATAAAGTTTGACGCTGAAGAAATTACAGTTCCTGCAAACTCAAACTTCAATTTGTCTGCAACAATGAAGACGGGGGATGCACACAATCAATTTGTCGAAAGCTTTATTAAATTTGAATCAAAAGATGAAGAAGCAAATCCTAGCTTAAGCATGCCGGTTATGGGCTTTGCAGGCGATTGGAACAACGAACCGATTATAGATAAATGGGCATGGGAAGAAGGATCAAAGTCTGCTGAAGTTGTCGGATATGATGAGAATGGAAAACCGAAAAGACCGGGAACATTGAACTCAGGTGTAGGTGGAGATCACGACATAGATGACTTCCACCCAGCTGGAGTCTTACAAAACACTAGAGATGGCAATCCAAAACTAAAACAAGATTCGGAACTATTTAGTTTGAACAATAATATAAGCTTGAATAATTCCGTAAGTAGAAGTGATGTAGTAAAAGATTTTGAAGCTATTCCTAATGTTACGCCGAGCCCACTTATTTTGAGATCTGCAAGCAATGCAAAGATTTCAATAGTTGATGCAACGAAGACTAGAGATCTTAAAGTCATGAACGTTTCTCAATTTGTGCGCGGTATTTTAAACTCAAGAAGAAATACTGCATCCGGACTTAAGCCAAGTAGATTAAAGATATTGGGCGATCTAAAGTGGGACGGTAGGATATATAATCCTCACCATGTAGAAAAGAAAGAATTTGGCGGAAAAGAATATGAAGAGATAATTGGCGGTGAATATCCACTTGCAGAAGGTCAATATTATTACGAGTTTATGTATAGACTTACACCTGACTATCCATGGCAAAAGTCATATATACCTGTTAAGATTGACAACACTAAACCAACGATAGAGTCAGTCGACGTTACAGATCCTAATAAGATTAAGATAGTAGCTAAGGACACTTATCACAAGCAAAAAGAAGAATTTAAAGACAGAACTTTCTACCTTACAGACCAAGCCGAAATGCCGGAGAAGTTTGAAGAAGTTGAAAGAAAAGTTTGGTTTGTTGGCGCAAATCTTGACAAAGACTATGATGATACTAAAAAATTGACTGTATATAGGGAAGATGATGGAAACTACGTAATAGAAAAAACTTCCAAAGATTTGATAGGAAGCAAAGTAACTATAGCAGCTCTTGATGGCGCAAGTAACGTTTCTGATGAATATGTTTTAAAATTTGCAGAACCTCAAGATGGAAAAGTTAAAGTTGAGCTATTTAGAATTGAAAGAAAAATGGTCGGCTTTAATGAAGAAGAGAAAGAAATTCTTATAAATGAAGCAGAGATAGCAGAAAATAAGTTTGACAAAAATGAAGAGTCAAAGCCATCTGATGATGACAATGAGGATGACGATGATAAAACTACACAGGATATGCCGGATTTTGAAATTTATGAAGGCAGCACATATAGAGCACTCGAAGCACAAGACTTAAGAAAAGTTATAGTACAACCGGTTCAAAGAAAAGTAAAAAATCAATTTACAGGTGACGAAAGTATAGAAGATGTCTATGCCGACTATGAGCACAATCTTGATAAAAACGGAGAACCGACTAAATATGAAAACGGAGATCCGCTGGAGTATCACAATGAAACTTTGGAGGAACTTAAAAATAGCGGCTATATCGGAGAGATGACACCTAATGAAGACGGTGGCTTCAACATACGCGGAAAAATTTTAAATGCCAACAAGAAAACTAAAGTGTACTTTGCGTCAAAAGGAATGAAGAAACTTTTTAGAACAGCTAAAGTTCAAACTTTAAACTATAATGATAAAGACAAAACACTTGAATTTGACTTCTATGCTAATGTAAACGACGATAGCGACTCCACAAAAGATTACAATGATGAAGTTTATATCACCGCAAAAAATGGTTCTGAAAAGAAAACAATTAAGATTAGAATGCCAAAGAGAGAGGTTAAGAAGGAGAAAGGAACGGCTCCGGTTATACCTGACTTGCATTCTATCGAAGACTCCGCAACAGGTAATTTTAACAACAAGGTTAAAGCAGTGGATGATAACGGCAAAAAGAGATATTTTGTAAGGACATTCTTTAAAATTGCGGATGGATACACTATAAAACTTGTATGCTACAACCCTGGAAAGAAGGGCCTCGAAGCTATTGAAGACGCAAAATATTATTCAAGCGATATGTCTGAAGAATATGTCGATATAGAAATTCTGCCAGGATTCAATATGCTTAGAATGGAAGTATTTAAGGCTGAGACAAAAGACAAAGTCAATGAAGATGATGTTTATGAATCAAAAGGTTTCTGTTTATATTATGACGAAGACGGTCCGGAACTTGATATGAATACTGCAAGCTTCAATCCTGACAAAAATGGAACTTTATATATAAAGAAGAGCCCACTTGTTGTTGAAGGCGTTGTAGGAGACAAGGGCGGATTCAACTGGCACATGAGAATAAACGAAAGCATGGTTGACGAGTACCTTATCTATGGGGATTTAACAAGTGACAACCACAGACCGTTTAGAGTTGAAATCCCGTGCAAGGACAAAGATGTTATGGACTGGAATGTAAAGGACTATGCAGGAAATTCACCGGATAATTTCAAAGCACAACATATAATAAGAATTGACAATACAAAGCCTGAAATTACAATTGAGCCTGAAGTTCAAGGCGATGACTATAATATCAGTGGAGAAAATTCAAAATTAGGCATAACGATAACTGACAAGGTCGACAACGGTGACAAAGGAAGCATAATGCTCAAAGAAGTTTTTGTAAACGGTAAACAATTTGATGCAGATAAAAAGCTTGAAGAATATCCACAAAAGGACGGCAAGTACACCATATATGTTCGTGCAGTTGACTATGCGTATAATGCAAGTGTAAAGACTTATATTTATGATCCGAATGCAAGTGAAAATAAGATTGTAGAAGTACCAAATGAAAAATTTACGGTTACAGTTGACAGAGATAATGGCGAAACAGCAAAAGAATTTAAAGTTAACAAAGGTGAAGACTTTACACTTCCAGCAGCAGATTTCGAAATGCCTGAAGGAAAAGTTTTTGTAGGATGGGATGTGGAAGGTACGACTATGAATCCATCCAAAACTATATTTGTTGACAAAAATACAACTGTTCGTGCAATCTACAAAAATAAAGAAGAAAAGGTTTATGTAAATATTCACTTTGAAAGAAACGGCGGACGTGATAACATGGAAGATATTAAAGCTGAAGTCGGAGCTAAGGTTAAACTTCCACTAAACGGTTTTGCTGCACCGAGCGACAAATCTTTTGACTATTGGATGGTTAAGGGAGAAAAGAAAAATCCGGGAGATACAATTGTAGTTGACGGAGAATTGACGGTTACAGCAATTTGGAAAACTGAAATGAGAAAACCGGAAGTAAAACCGGATGTTCCGTTCGTTCCATACACTCCGGAAGAAGGACATGATTATTTCAAACCGCACAGAAGAATAAATAACAAAAAAGATGTAACTAAGGAAAAGAAAAATGAAAATAAAACAGAGACTGCTGTAGTTAAAGACGAAGGCAAAAAAACAACCGCAGATGTGAACACAGACTACAATTCGCATTGGGCAAAAAATGCTATCGTCGAATGTTTCGCAAAAGGTATCTTTAATGACTTTGCAAACAAGACTGTGTTTATGCCGGAAAAACCGACAACAAGAGCGGAATTTGTGACTGCACTTGGAAGGCTTATGAATATAAATCCTGCGGAGTTTAACAAAAACATATTTGAAGATGTCGACAGTAATGAATTCTATGCACCGTTTATTAATTGGGCAGCATCAAAGAAGATTGTTTTAGGTGTTGATGCAAAGCATTTTGAGCCGAACAAGACTCTTACACGTGAGCAAATGGCTGCGATTATCGTAAGACTATTTAGAACTTACGGCTATAAATTCAATACAAATCTTATGAATCCTATTTATAAAGACGACAAAGCGATTTCAGATTGGGCAAAAGAAGAAGTTTATGAACTTACAAATATCGGAGTTGTTCAAGGAAATGATGATTCAACTTTTAACCCTAAAGGATTTTTAAAACGAGGAGAGCTTGCAGAGCTTGTTTTAAAACTTACAAAAAAACTTGAGAAATAGTTTTTCCCCCTTGCGGGGGGTACATATATTGGTTGTCTTTGTGATTGACACCAAATGCACCATGTGATATAATTATTATAATCTTTTCGAAAGGAATACGAATGTTATGAAGTGCACGCCGAATGAAATTATGAAAAAAATGCTCCATGTGCTTGAATATGCAATTTGTGTAATCATTTTGATTGCGGTTGTTGCAGGGCTTCCTGATTTGTTCAGATATATTTGGGAGTTCGCGAAAAATCCGTCTTCGATTATAAGCTATAAAGCTTTTTCGGATTTTTTAAAGCATGCATTGATGTTGGTTGTTGGGATTGAGCTTATTTATATGATTATAAGCCATCAAAACGAAAACATTTTGACGCTTGTTTTGTTTGTTATAGCGAGAAAGATGCTCGTGTTCGCAGACGGCATGGTCGATATTGTGCTTGGAACTGTAAGTATCGTGTTGATTTTCATTACGCTTAAGTTCATTGTAATCAGAGAGTATAACATAAAGAAGCTTGACGGAACTTTTTCAGCAAGCATTTCCTTGAAGGATTTGAAAAATAATCACAATATGAATATTGATTCTTCGGAAAACACACTTGGTGGTCTTGTTGCAAGACTTGCAGATGAGATGGGAAATAAGCCTAATGAAGGTGACGTTTATTCGTATGAAGGTTATGATTTTTCAATTAAAAAGATGACCGACGGTGTTATTGATCGTATTTTAATTACAAAGAAATAGCTTCGGCATTTCAATTTGCACTTGTAGCTCAGTTGGATAGAGCAACGCCCTCCTAAGGCGGAGGCCGGAGGTTCGACTCCTCTCAGGTGCGCCAAAATTCGGGAAGGGGTAAAACCTTTCCTTATTTTATTTGTATGTGTAGCTCAATGGATAGAGCGTTCCCCTCCGGAGGGAAAGGCTGGGGGTTCGATTCCTCTCACATACGCCATTTGCATATTTATAGATTTTAATATATAATTATAGTAGAACAGGTGATGCCTGAGACTTGATTAAAAGTGTTTTAAAAAGGGAGGATACCTTTGAACGATTTAGTTTATGTAGTTGACGATGAAAAAACGATTACGGATATAGTAAAATTTAATCTCGTGCAGGAAGGCTTTGAAGTAAAGACTTTTCCGGACGGCAAGGAAGCACTTGAAGCGGTTTATGATAAGCCGTGCGACCTTATGCTTCTTGACGTTATGATGCCGGGCATAGGCGGTTTTGAGGTGCTTAAAACTTTGAGAAAGACTTACACTTTCCCGATTCTTATGCTGACAGCAAAGGAAGAAGAAGTGGACAAGGTTTTGGGTCTTGAACTCGGTGCCGACGATTATATAGTTAAGCCTTATTCAATGAGAGAACTTATTGCACGTGTCAAGGCAAATCTTAGACGTGTGCAAACGCCGAACACTGCAGGAGATCTCACAAAATATGGGGACCTTGTAATTGATTCAGGAAAATATGAAGCACAGATTGACGGAGAAAGTGTGAACTTGACAACTAGAGAGTTCGAGCTTTTGAAGTTTTTGTCGGATAGCCAAGGCCAAGTTTTTACTCGTGAGCAACTTCTTCAAGAAGTTTGGGGTTATGAGTATTTCGGCGACATCAGAACTGTCGACGTTACGATTAGACGTTTGCGTGAAAAGATTGAAAAACCGGGCGAAGATCCGAGATATATTATTACCAAGAGGGGTATTGGTTATTACTTTGGAGGATAGAGATGCGTTCAATTAAGTGGAGATTTGTTTTAATTTATTTTCTACTTGTGCTTGCAGTGCTCCTCATTGTTTCGACGTCCATTATAGGAAGGCTCGATTCGACGCTTACAAACGATAGAATTATGAGCGTAAAAAATCAAATAAATTCGCTCCTATCAAGCTCGAGTTATTTCTCGGGTGAGCTTTTAGATGAAAATATCAGAGGTATAAAGGCGTCTTTGAATGAAAGACGTTTTTCGGATACCGATGATATTTTTGTGCTTTCAAGCGAAGATTTTGAAACTATTATTGCGTCAAAAACGGATGATTTATCGACTTATGATGGGCAATACGCTTATAATATTGAGGAGTTAAATGTAGCACTCATAAAAGAAGGATATGCAGGAATTGAGAAGAGCATTATTTTGGAGAATTATGAAACGGGAATTCGTTCTGCACATTTGGTTGTGCCGATAACGGGTGTCGACAATAAAGTTAAGGGGCTTTGTTATGCTATTATAAATCTAGATGTCATCACAAAAACTCTTCAAAGTGCAAAGAGAATCATTTTTGACTCGGGACTTATTGCGCTTTTAATAACAATTATTCTAAGCTATTTTATTGCGTCGGGAATTACCGGACCGATAAGACAGGTAACAGATGTTTCAAAGAAAATGAGTGAAGGTGACTTCAATCAACGAGTCGAGGTTAAGAGTAACGACGAAATCGGACAACTTTCCAGTATGTTTAACCAAATGGCTGTCGAGTTAAAAAATAATATTCAAAGAACTGAACTTGAACGTGCAAAACTGAACACTATTTTCAACCAAATGATCGAAGGTGTTGTTGCGGTTGACAAGTTTGGAAAAATCATTCACATAAATGAAAAGGGAAGAAATCTTTTCGGGGTGAAAGAAGATATGCCGCTTTCGAACATCGAATTAAACCTAAAGACGCTTGGATTAAGTTCGGTCAATTTCCAAAATCCGTTCACACTTGCAGGAGAAGCAGACTTTGTTTTAAATGACAAAAACTACAGAATTCTTTATGCACCGTTTGAGGACAAAGACTTGAACGTTGGGGGAGTTATTGCGGTTTATCAGGACATGACAAAGGAAAGAAAGCTCGAGGATATGAGACGTGAATTTGTAGCAAACGTAAGCCACGAACTAAAAACTCCGATCACATCTATAAAGAGTTATGCGGAAACGCTTATGAAATATCCGGTCGATGACGAGACTGCAAAGAGCTTTTTGACTGTAATCGACAACGAATCGGACAGAATGGCACACATAGTGCGTGATCTTTTGATTCTTACAACGCTTGACTACAAGACCGAAGAGAAAAAGCTTTCGCCGGTTTCAATTAATGAACTTTCGCACTCGGCGGTTGAAAGAATGAAGCTGATGGCGAAGGAAAAGAATATGTCGATTTATGAGCATTATGAGGATTCACTCTCCGTGCTTGCGGATGAGGAAGATTTGCTTCAGGTTATCATAAATCTTATTTCAAATGCCGTAAAATATACCCCTGACGGTGGAGTTATAAATGTTTCAACATCGACAGATGGCATAAATAATTATGTTAGCGTTTCTGACAATGGTGTCGGTATAAAACCTGAAGATCAAAAGAGAATTTTTGACAGATTTTATCGTGTTGAAAAGAGTCGTTCAAGGGCTCTTGGCGGCACAGGTCTCGGGCTAGCTATTGCAAAGGAAATGGTAAACAGCATGAACGGCGACATCAGAGTTGAAAGTGACGGTAGAAACGGTTCTACGTTTACATTAAAATTCAAGGCGGTGAAAGATAATGGAGAGGCTTAAAAGCATTGTACTCAGCGTGCTTGTTTTGCTGTCAATATTTCTTTCGTACGAGCTTCTTTTTAAAGACAATGTGAGAGAAAACGAGGCCATCAAAATTGACGATAAAAATGTAATAAGCTATAAAAGGCTTTACAGCACAAATCCGAACAAAGAGCTTTTGGATGCGATTCCGTCAGACGATTTGTCAAATTTTGTTGCGAAAGTTATTTCTAATTCAAAGAGCTTTCGTGACGAAGACGAAGATATTTTGGATTTTAAAAAGCTTAGCGAGTCGAGAGATAAATCTCCACTTATGCATCGCGGATATCTTGCAATTTCAGGATTTGAAATACCGGTAAAACTTTTAAATCTTTCGGTGGATTCAAGAATCGGGGATGTGCCTTTTGAATCATTTAATAAATTTTTTATAGACAATCAGGAAAAAAGACTTTATATAAAAACTGATGTCGGAATGAAGTCGGCGGAATTTGACGTCGAATTTCATACGAAAGAGTTTAAAAATTCAATACTTTTTGATAAATTCTTTGTTCCTGAATCCACAAAAGGCGTGAACGCTTTTTCGGTTGTGCAAAATCCAATTTCGTCTTTCAGCAAAAAAGATAGACAGAATTTTGCGGAAAAGTTTTTGGGAACAAAAAATATTTACGAAATAAATGAAAGATACTCATATATATATTCGAGTGAAACGGCAAGTATCGAAATTAAGAAAAACGGCGATATAGTTTATCTTAGAAGTCCGGGGCCGGGGAAGATGAATTCAAATCTTTTCGATTCACTCGTTGCATTTAAGAATTTTATAAAGACTTCGCTTCTTTCGTTTTCGGATTATCGAATTCTTTCTATCGAAAATATTCAAAATAACGGGTTTAAAATTGTCTTTTGCCAAGGAAAATTGCCACACTATTTAAAAGACGGCGAATTTTATGAGGCGGAAATAAAGAATAATCGTATAACTTATTTTAAATATAATTCCGTTACGGTGAAGGCGTATATGGAAGTTTCGAGAAAGCCGGAAATCGGTGCATATAAAGCTGCATTTTTAAAAGGCGATGATGCATTTTTCATGTACAACGGACAAAACACCGGAAATATAAATGTTGTGGAGTTGAGGTGATTTTATGGACTGGAAAAAAGCGAAAACTCTTATGATTTATGTTTTTATATTTATCGATTTGTTTTTGTTGTCATTCATTTATATTCGAAACAAGGACAGAGTCGATAATTTTGACATTGAGCCTATTTTGGAAAACCATGATATCAAGATTGATGCGGAGATTCCAAAAAGCATCACGACGGATATTTTGGAGCTCAATTATAAAGTGTTTACGGATGACGAGATTATGTATAAATTTTTCGACAGTCCACTTGTGAAATCGACACCGGAATCTTCGACATTTAAGGAAGGTGACAAGTCACTAATTCTTTTAAATAACAAGCAAATTATTTATGTTGACAAGCCGGAAAAGACGGATACAAAAATCGAAACACAGGAAGATGCAGTGAATTTTGCACTTGAATTCTTAAAGGAACGCGGACTTGATTTCAATCTTAAAGTGCAAAGATTTTCAGAAGCTGATGGAAAGCTTTATACAGTTGAATTTGAAGAAGTTGAGCCGGAGAGTGGCCTATTTCTCGAAGACGCATTTGCAATTGTATATTTAAATGAAAACGGTATTACGGGATTAAAATATCAGGCGTTTTCCGGAATAAATAAACTTGACGGAAAGATTTCGATAAGAGATCCGAAGCGTAAACTTTTAAAAATTATCAGAGATCCACTTGCAAAGGGACGTACAATTGTTGATGTTTCGGTCAACTATTATTTTAATCCGTCTAATCTTCCGAGTGTTGAAAATATAGACAAAATTACAAGCGGCCTTGCAAATCTTGCTCTTCGAGTGACTCTTGACAACGGCGCGATAATACAGATAGACTAGGTGATTAATTTGAAGTTTTTTTCACTTCAAAGCGGTTCAAACGGAAATTCGCATTTGATACAATCAAATAATACGAGCATTCTTATCGATTCGGGGCTCTCCGGAGTGAGAACGAAAAACATTCTCGCCGAGGCGGGCTTTTCGATTGAGGATGTGTCGGGTGTTCTTATAACTCATGAGCATGACGACCATGTGAGCGGTGCGGGTGTTCTTTCGAGAAAATTCAAAACGCCCGTATATATAAATCGAGCAACTTTTAAAATGGCTACTATGAAGATGAAGCAAATAGATGAATCGCTTCTCCACTTTATAGATGGCCCTTTTTGCATTGGAGATATTGTTGTGACACCCTTTAAAATTTGCCACGATGCGGCAGATCCGTTGGGATATGTTTTAGAGTCCGATGGGAAAAAGATTTCAGTAATAACGGATACGGGCGTTATAACCGATGAAGTTATGGCCCTTACAAAAAATTCGGACTTTTTTTATGTGGAGGCAAATTTTGACCCGATTATGCTTAAGCATGGACCGTATACACCGGCACTTCAGGAAAGAGTGCGAGGTGATTTTGGACATCTCTCGAATTTTGAATGTGCGGAGTATCTTATAAATGCAATCGGAGACAGGACAAAAGCTGTTATGATTGGGCACATTTCGCTTTTTAACAATGACGAGACGCTCGCGAAACTCACAGTTGAAAATGCAATTGCGGAAGCGGGACTCGATGTGCCGGTTTTTGTTTCGTCGAGATTTAGACCGAGTGTGGTGATTGAAATATGATAAAAATTATTGAAACAGGAAAAATTCCAAAGGAATATCAAATTATAATTGATGACTTTATAAAGAAAACAAGTCCTTATGAGAAAGTTCAAATCGTGAGTTTAAAAGAGATTAAGCTTAAAAAAGATGAGTCTAACTTGAACGAGAAGCTTCGAGATGAAACACAAAAGGCGATTGAATCAGCGAGCGGAAGGATTATTTTTTTGGATGCGAACGGAAAGAATCCGGATTCCGAAGAATTTAAGAATGAAATTATAAAATCGAAAAATATAGGTGAAACCATATCTTTTGTGATTGGCGGCAGCTATGGTTTTGACCACAATATGATAAAATCATATGAAAAGATAAGTTTTGGAAGGATGACACTCCTTCATCACATGACGACACTAATTTTAACTGAGGCGATTTATCGCTCGTTTAAAATGACACAAAACAGTAATTATAATAAATAATGGGTGATTTTATGGTAAAGGTATATATAACCGGGCACAAAGTTCCGGACACGGATACAATTTGTTCCGCTATTTCTTATGCGGAGTTTTTGAAAAAATCGGGCAGAGCTGAGGCTGAGCCGATAAGACTTGGAGAACTGAACAATGAAACTAAGTTTGTTTTGGAGCATTTTAATGTGGATGAACCACGTCTAAAAACTTCAATGCAACTAAAGGTGCACGATTTGGAACTCGACGAACCGACAATAATTTACAGAGATACGCCGGTAAAAAGAGCAATTGAACTTTTGCAGGAGAAAAAGACACTTCTTCTTTCGATAACTGATGAGTATCACAAACTTTTGGGAGTTTTGAGCCTCTCTGATGTGACTAAGTCATATATGAATGTTTGGGACGATATGATTCTTCATCGTTCAAACACGCCTTTAAACAATATTGTCGATGTTTTGAGTGCGAAAGTTTTGAATGAAGCAAAACGTGAACTCACAGGAAAGATGGTTGTTTATGCAATGGAACCGGACGAACTTGGCGACAGAATTAAAAAAGGCGATGTCGTGATTGTTGGCGATAGGGACAATGCACAAATTGACGCAATCAAGAGAGATGTAAGTCTTATAATTGTCTCGGGCGGCTACAAAATGAAAGATGATATTTTGGAGCAAGCAAGTGAAAAAAATATCAGCGTTCTTTCCACAGAACTCAACAGTTTTATGGCAGCACGTCTTCTTCCTCTTTCAATTCCGGCAGAGTTTGTTATGACAAGCGGCGAGATTAATGCTGTTAATATAAACGATACGGTTGACGAAGTGAAGGAAAAACTTGCAAAGACAAGATTCCGCTCATACCCGGTTTTGGATGACGAAGGAAAAATTGTCGGAAACCTTTCGAGATATCATTTGATTACGGGAAAACCTAAGAAACTGATTTTGGTTGACCACAACGAAAAAGCACAGTCAATCGACAATATCGATGAAGCGGAGATCATTCAAATCATTGATCACCACAGAATCGAGCCGGTTTCTACAAATTCTCCGGTGTTCTTTAGAAACGAACCGGTGGGTTCGACTGCAACAATAATAAGCAAGATGTTTTTTGAAGAAGGAATAAGACCGACAAAGGAAGTCGCAGGTCTTCTTTCATCTGCAATAATTTCTGATACACTTTACTTCAGAAGTCCGACAACCACTGATGATGACAGAAGAATGCTTGAAAGAATGGCACTCTATGCTGAAATTGAGCCGGAAGAATATGCAAATGAAATGTTTAAAGCGGGCACATCTGTCAAAGGTAAATCTGTTTCGGAACTTTTAAATATGGACGTAAAAGAATTTAAAATTATGGAAGAAAGCGTTCGCATTGCACAAATTTTCACACTCGATAAAGAAAGTGTTTTGGAACTCAAATCCGAAATTCTTTCAGAGATGAAAAAAATTAGAGAAGAGAAAGGCAACGACACATTTGTATTTGTAGTGACGGATATTTTTGATGAAAGCTCAATAGTTTTTGTTTGCGGGGAATATGGAGTCGAAATTGCGGGAGAATTTGGAGAAAAAATCGAGGAAAACGAATTTTTTGCACCGGGTCTTTTGAGCCGAAAGAAACAAATGGTTCCAAAGGTCACCGACGCAATAAAAAAAGCAAAGGAAAACTAATATGAATCTTATTTTGGGAGCGATTGCGGGAGATATTGCCGGAGAACCGTATGAGTTTGGAAACAACAGAAATCCCGATGCACCGCTTTTTACACCGCAGTCAACTTTTACAGACGACACAATTCTGACTGTTGCAGTAATGAAAATTTGTCTGTCGAATGATTTTTCAACTGAAAACATTGCGGACACGATGGCGGACTTTGCAAGGCGATATCCTTCGAGTTATGGTGTGAGATTTAGGCAGTGGATTCTCGATAAAACTCCATACGGCTCACTTGGAAACGGTGCAGCAATGAGAATTTCGCCGGTGTATTATCTTAAAAAAACACTTCCGGAAAAAATCGAAATTGCAGAGAGAATCACAAATGTGAGTCACAACCACGAAGAGAGTATAAAATGGGTGACAGCACTTGTGAGACTTGCTGAGCACTTGAAAACGGACAAAGATTTTGACATTCAGGGATTTATGAAAAATGAATACGGAACAAATCTTACGAATGTGAAATATTTGAGAGAGAATTATGAATATTCCGAAAAAATTCAAAATACAGTTCCCGAAAGCATCACAATCTTAAATGACTCGAATGACTTTTGGGAAGTTTTGAAAAACTCGATTTCAATCGGCGGCGATGCGGACACAATTGCAGCAATTGCTGGTGGAGTTGCGGAAATTATTTATCCGATTGACACTGAAACAAGAGAGAAAGTGTTTCGAAAATTGCCGGAAGAGTTTAAGAAAATTGTAAGAGAATTTTCCGAAGAGTTTGCAACAATGGGATTATAGAGCGAAATATAATTGATAAATTTAACGAAATATGGTAAAATTTAGATAGAAAAATAAGGAGGAGCGATATGTTTTTTTATCAACAACTTGAAAATGATTTGTATAGAATTGGAGTGAACGACAGACGTACGGCGAGATTTGAAAATATGTTCCCGATGCCGGACGGAGTAAGCTACAATTCATATCTAATAAAGGATGAAAAGAAAGTTCTTTTTGATACTGTTGACGCATCTTTTATTAATGATTTTTATTCAAATTTAAACCATGCGCTTGGCGAAGACAAGCTCGACTATCTTGTAATTACTCACATGGAGCCGGACCACAGCTCAGCAATTAATATGGTTTTAAAGGATCACCCGGATTGTAAACTCGTGGGAAATAAAAAAACTTTCCAATTCTTGGAACAATTTTTCGGCGATGAATTTAAAGATAGATATTTGGAAGTTAAAAATGGAGAAACGCTTGAAATCGGAAAGAGAACACTGGAATTCATATTTGCACCGATGGTCCACTGGCCGGAAGTAATGTTTGTGTTGTCAAGCGAAGGAGAACTCTTCAGTGCTGACGCTTTCGGAACGTTCGGAGCAATTGAAGGACACTACTCAAGCGACTTAATTGATATGGATAGAGCGTTTATCGACGAAGCAAGAAGATATTACATCAACATAGTCGGCAAACAAGGACGTTCTGTTATAGCTATATTAAAGAAACTTGAAGGCAAAGAAGTTAAAATGATTTTGCCTTTGCACGGACCGATTCATAGACAAAAAGATAAAATCGAATACTTCATCGAAAAATATAAAACTTGGGGAAGCTTTGAAAGCGAAGAGGACGGAGTATTGATTGCATACTCTTCAATGTACGGAAACACAGAAGAAGCTGTGGACATGCTTGCTTATGAACTTTCTGAAAATGGCGTGAAAAACATTCACATTTACGACGTTTCAGAATACGACTACAGCTACATCATCTCCGATGCACACAAATTCTCAAACTTCGTATACACCGCAATCAACTACAACACCGATCTCTACCCGAGAATGGATGCATTCTTGAGAGAACTTGTCGGCACCGGCTTCCAAAACAGAAAAGTCTCAGTTATCACAAACATGAGCTGGGGCGGAAGAGCCGAAAAAATTGCAGAAGAAATTTTGGAAAGTTCAAAACTTGAAAAAATCGGCGAAACAATCTCTCTTAAATCGTCACTCGACGAAGAAAAAGCTGCAGAGATTAAGGAGCTCGCCAAAGCAATTGCAGATTCAATGAAATAATATGAATAAAAAGAAAGGCACTGTTGCCTTTCTTTTTGTTTGCGGACCTTTTCGCGATAAACACTTGATTCAATATTTTAGTCGCTGCGGCGTACTTGCCAGTACGCCTCACTCCAAAAACACTTCATCTAACCGTTTCTCATCAAAATATCCACGCAAACTGATTTGAATGTTTGCACATAATTAATTGTGGAAAGTTGAAAACACTGCCGTAGCGGCTGGCATACGTTGTGACGAAAGGAACAACGATGTCCTGCCGCCATATTTGACGTTTACTTTTTGAAGAACCATACCAACAACTGTGTGAAACTAAAACATAGAACTCAAAACCTCATACAATCTAATTTTATATTATATTCACCATAAAATATTTTTATCATTCTAAACAATATGAACAATGTTCGAAAACGATTTTATTTGGGTATATAGATATAAATAACATTTGGAGGTGGATTATGGTTAAGAAGAGAACGCTTTTATTCATTGCGGGCATTGTATGGATGTTTGCGGGATTCAACGTAATAAAAATTGGCATCGAAGCATATATGGACAATTTCTCAATTCTAAATGTATTTTTGTCGATTGCGGTCATGCTCATATTCTGGTTTATGGTATTTGGAAAGCTTGTCGATAAGCACAACACAAGAATCAGGGCATACAAAGAAGAGAAGAAGTATTTCTGGAATTTTTTCGATGTGAAATCATTTTTAATTATGGCGTTTATGATGACATTTGGAATTTTAATCAGAAAATTTTCGCTCATTCCGGATTCATATATTGCATTTTTCTACACCGGACTCGGAACTGCACTTTTCGGTGCAGGCGTGAAATTTATGGTGAAATTTTTCGAATATAATAAAAATTAAGATTAGAAGATAATCTATCGGAAAACTATATAACTGAAGTCATTTGGGTATATATGTTTTGGAGGTAATTATGAAAGATTTAACACTTTTTGTTTCAAGTAAATGTCCGGACTGTCCTCCGGCAATTGAGTATGTAAAAAATTCGGGGGTTGACGTGAATATTGTCGACATAACCGATTCAATGAAAAATTTGAAGCTGTTTTTAAAATACAGAGATGTCGATCCGTATTTTGATATAACGAAAGCTGCAAACAATGTCGGCGTACCGACTTTTATGGTCGGTGACGGAGAGAAGTTCTTTTCATTTGAGGAAGGGATGGATTTAAAAAAGGAGATAATTTAGAGATGTTTTACGATTATACTGTTAAGGATATAGACGGCAACGATTTATCCCTTTCAAAATTTAAGGGTGAAGTTGTTTTGGTTGTGAATACTGCGAGCAAGTGTGGTTTTACAAAACAGTATGAAGGGCTTGAGGAGCTTTACGAAAAATATAAGGACAAAGGTTTTGTGATTCTTGGATTTCCATGCAACCAATTTGGCTCTCAAGAACTGGGAACAGAGGCGGAAATTAAAAATTTCTGCGAAGCCACATTCAGTGTTTCGTTTCCTATGATGTCTAAGATTGATGTAAACGGTGAAAATACACATCCACTTTATAAATTTTTAAAGTCGGAACAACATGGACTTTTGGGCAACGATATCAAATGGAATTTTACAAAATTTTTGATTGACCGCGAAGGCAATGTTGTGGAAAGATTTGCATCGCAAAAAACTCCTAAAGGTCTTGAAAAAGAAATAGAGAAACTTTTATAAATAACGTGCGACCATTTTGAACGAGAGGAAATTGTTCACATATGGTCGTTTTTTGTTGGTGAGATAGAAATTTATGATTTCGTAACCGAACGTGCAAAAAAGTGTATTGTCGCCAATATTAAGAAAAGGGAAACTTGATACACAAGCTTCCCTTTTTTATTCTCTTATTTATTTGTGTTCGGTGTGTTAATTGATTTATCTTCAAGCATTTCAACGGCGTCTTTAAAGACTTCACTCACTGTCGGGTGTGCGTAGATCATGTCGGTCAAGTCTTCAACTGATAGATCGTTTGTCATTGCGATATTTGCAAAGTGAATCATAAAGTCTGCTTCGGCACCCAATATATGGCAGCCCAAAATTTTCTTTTTGTCCGGGCTTGCGATAATTTTTACGAATCCTTCTGTTTCAGATGCGGAGAGAGCTTTTCCGTTCGATTGATAGAGGAATTTCGATTTAATAAACTCTGTTCCTTCTTCGGTGAGTTCTTCTTCTGTTTTTCCAATCATTGCAACTTCAGGAGTTGTGTATAGAACAGATGGTACGAGCTCTAAACGAATTTTCGTCTTCACATTTGAGAATTTTTCAACGAGCCAAATGCCTTGAGCTGATGCAAGGTGAGCGAGTTGTGTATTGCCGTAAATTACGTCACCGATTGCGTAAATGTTTTCAACATTTGTCATAAGATTTTCGTCGACAACGAGTCCGCCTTTTTCGGTTTTAAGTCCTGCTGCTTCTGTGTTTAAACCGTCAGTGTTGCAAGATCTTCCGAGTGCGACAAGTACATATTCAGCGTTGTATTCTTTTTCCTTGTCTTTGCCGGTCATTTTTGTTGTGACTTTCAAAAGGTCGCCGTCTTGTTCAATTTTTTGTGCACGTTGCTTTACTTCAAATTTTAGCGTGTCGGATTTTAAAACACTTTTAAGTCTCTTTTGAACTTCACCGTCAGAAACTTTGAAAACATTGTTTCCGATAACTGTTACATCAGTTCCGAAAATGCTATAGATTGAGGCAAATTCAAGACCAATGACACCTGTTCCAATGACAATCATGGACTTTGGAATTTCCTTAAGGTTTAAAAGATCTGTCGAACTTAAAACGTTTGGAAGCTCTTTTCCAGGAAGTGGGTTCATATCTTTTGATCCGGTTGCAACAATGCATTTGTCAAATGTGAGCTCTTCTTCGCCACCTTCATTTTTCTTAACAATAACAGTTTTGCTGTCTTTAAAAGATGCAAAGCCCTTTATATATGTCAGGTTCGGATAACCTTTGAAAAGGAAATCGATTCCATCTTGAAGCGACTTTACAACTTTTTTCTTTCTTTCGTAAATAACTTCTTCATTTAACTTGTAACCTTCGACTTCGATGCCGAATTCTTCGCTTCTTTTAATATCTTTATATAAACTTGCAATCTTGACGAGTGTTTTTGTCGGAATACATCCGATATTTAAACAAGTTCCGCCAAGTTCGCCTTTTTCAACAAGTGTAACATCGTGACCCAATTGAGCTGCACGAATTGCAGTTTCATAACCTCCTGGGCCTGCACCTATGATTAATAGTTTCATGTAAAAACCTCCTTTAATATTCTTATTATATTATAACAACAAAACTCAGTTCCTTCAATAGGAAATGTGGTGTGAGTTTCTAGAATTTTGTGATAGAAAAAACATTAAAATATATTATCTATTGTAATTTATAATTATATTAATGTTTTTAATTATATATATATTTTGATGAGTTTAAAAATTTATTTGCCAATATAACTGCAAAAGAAATATTTTCAAGTAAGAATATAAAAAGAATGTTAAATTTGATATGAATAAAATCTTTGGAAATATTTTTATTTAGATTATATTATTTTTGAGATTGAATGTTGGTTATATAAATGTTTATATGATTTATAAATTAATATTATAATAAAATTTAATTTAATTAATAAATTATTAAAAGCTTAAAATTAAAATTATCATTATAGAGTTTATAAATAAAAATCTGAAAAACGATTGAAATTTTCTATTGGATATTGATAAATCGTTGTGATATACTTGAAATATAAGCTATTAAAGGAGGTTTATATTATGAATTCATATGAAAGAGCAAGAGAATTCGCAAAAAAATATGTGGATCCGATTGCAACAAAAATTGATGAAGAAGCAAAATTTCCTAAAGAAATTTTTGACAAATTGGGAGAAGAAGGATTTTTTAAGCTGATGATCCCAAAGGAAATGGGAGGAGAAGGCGGCACAATCAAAGATCACTCACAAGTTTGCCAAGGATTAGCTGAAAGCTGTGCAACAGTAGGTCTTTGCTACATGATGCACAATGTTGCACTTATGTGTATTTTAGGACAAGGTTCCGAAGAACTCAAGAAAAAAATTGTAGGCGAAGTTGTAAATGAAAGAAAATTCTGTGCACTTGCATACAGTGAACTCGGAACAGGAACACACTTCTATAAACCGGAACTTAATATTAAACACCTTGACGGCGAAGCTGTTATCAGCGGTAAAAAGTCAATGGTTACATCTGCAGAATATGCAAGCTACTATTTAGTTTTGGCTCCTTCAAAGAAGGAAGGCGAAATCGACAACTGGGTAGTTCCACTCGGAAGCGAAGGTTTGAAATTCGAAATGGAAAACTGGCATGGAATGGGAATGAGAGGAAATGCTTCATGCCCAATGGAATTAAATGATGTTCATCTTGATGAATTATATAAAATCGGTGAATGGGGAAGCGGACTTGATCAAGTATTCTCAATTGTTGCACCGTTCTTCATTCTAGGTCTTGCAAGTGTTTACTCCGGACTTGGACGTGCAATTTCAAGAGCTGCAGTTGAACATGCAACAGCAAGAAAATATCCTGACGGATCAAGCCTTGCAAACATTGAAACAGTTCAAATTCACCTTGCAAACATTTACAACCGTGTAAATGCAGCAGCAGCACTCACAGCTCACGCAGCAGATAAAGCTGTCAGAGGAGATGCAGACGCAGTTGTTGACATCATTGCAGCAAGAATCGCAGCAAGTGAAGCGGCAATCGAAACATCAATCGACGCAATGAGAGTCGGCGGCGGAAAAGCATACAACAAATCAGGTCCGCTCGAAAGACTTATGAGAGACGCATACGCAAGCCAAATCATGGCACCGTCAGTTGACGTTTTGACCATCTGGCTCGGCAAACTCATCACAGACCAACCGATTCCATAGGTGATATAATGACAAATAAAATTATAGTTGGTGCAGTTATATACGATCCGAAGGTTACAATTATTTGGGATATGATTCACAAGTTTTTTATTGAACGCGGCATGGACGTAGAAGGTGTTTATTTCAAAGATTATGATTTGCAAGTTGATGCAGTTGTAAACGGTGACATAGACATCGCATGGAACAGTCCGCTTGCTTGGCTTCAAACTCAAATAAGAACAAAAGGCGAAAGTGAAAATGGTCCAATGAGAGATACCGACCAAGACAGAAAGACTATTTGTCTAGTCAGAAAAGGTGGAGATATTAAATCCTTTGAAGACTTAAAAGGCAAAAAAATCGGTTTCGGCGCTTTTGACAGTCCTCAAGCAAGATTAATTCCAATCTATTATTTAAAGACTAAGGGTCTCGAATATGGAAAGGATTATGAAGAAGTCAGATTTGACAAGGGAGTCGGTCTAAACGGCGACCACGTCGGAGGCGAACTCGACGCTGTTAAAGCACTCGAAAACGGAGACGTTGACTGTGCCTTCACAATCGACTTAAACTACAACGCTTGGACAAACGACGGAACGATTGACAAAAATCAATTGGAAGTTTTGGGCGAAACACCACACTTCGACCACTGTATTTTCTCAGCAAGAATAGGATTCCCAAGTGAAGATTTTAAAGCTTGGTCAAAAATCCTTTTCACAATGGATTACAACGATCCTGAACATAAGAAAATTATGGACATGGAAGGACTCAAAGAATGGGTTCCAGGTCGCACAACAGGTTTCGAACAAATAACAAATGCGGAAAAGTATTTAGACTTTTTCGGGAAATATCGTGACTAAATCGTTTTCAACCTCACTTATTGGAAGCATGCCAAGAAACGATGAGATTTTAAGAGCCCTTAGGAAGAGATCCAAGGGCTCTATAAGTGAGGCGGAGTTTTTAAATATCATCGATGGCGAAGAAGATGAAGTTGTAAAGCTTCAAGAAAAAAACAATATCACATATATTTCATCGGGCGAGTTATCAAGAGACAACTATGTTTCATTCATTGCAACTAAGCTTGCCGGAGTCAGAATGATGTCTATGGCTGAAATGCTAGACTATGTCGAAGACAAAAAGGCATTTGAAGAAATTTTGTCGATCTTAGATGTTCCTGCAATAAGTATAAAAAATGCAATTTGTGAAGGAAAAATTTCTAGAAGGACAAATATTGTTTGTGATGAATTAAAAAGACTTAAAAAGAGAACGGATAAAAAAGTTAAGATTACTCTTCCGGGGCCTTATCTTGTGACTCGTTCAATGTGGCTTCCGGCACTTTCGAAAAACGGATACAAGTCGAAAGAGGAACTCGGCGAAGATGTCATAAAGATTTATGCGGAAGAAATCAAAGAACTTCAAGAAATCGGAGTGGATATAATCCAATTTGACGAACCGGTTTTGACAGAAGTTGTTTTCACTGAAGGAAAACCTCGAACATTTATGTGTGCAGCACTGTCCGAAAAGAAAGACCCGACCCAGGAACTGGAATTTGCAACACATCTTATAAAGTCATGTATGGAAAAAATCGACAGAACAAAGTCGATGCGAGCACTCCACGTCTGTCGTGGAAACTGGTCGAAAGATGAATCGATTCTTCTTTCCGGACCTTACACGCCGCTTATCAAGCTCTTTGAAAATATCGACACTGATGCTTTGATGCTCGAATTTTCAACGAAAAGAGCGGGAGAGCTTTCGAGTCTTTTTGAATCAAAAAAGATAAGAGAAGAAATCATATTGGGACTCGGTGTTATAAACCCGAGAACAGATGTTATTGAAAAGCACGAAGACATGATTGAAAGAGCTGAAGAAGCACTTCGATTTACATCGAAAGAAAGACTATTTTTAAATCCTGATTGCGGATTTGCCACATTCTCAAACAGACCTGTGAACACTCTAGAAATAATAGATAAAAAACTCAGCGAACTTCAGACAGCGGTAAAATATTTGGAAGAAAAATATGACAAGTAAGGAAATATTTGACAGCTCAAAAGAGGCGGAAGTTTTCAATTTTACAATGCGAACAACTTCGAACGATCTTAAAAGAGTTAACACATATGGAGATGCAAGCTATATATCGACTGATCAAGAGCTTCCGTATGACAACGAAAAAGACGAGCTCTCAAGCGTTGAAATTTTTGTTGCGGGAATTATGGAATCGATGATTCTTACAATTATTCGAGAAGCGAAAATTGCTCGAGCGGAACTCGATGAGATCGAGGGAAGAGCGAGTGTTCGTGTAATAAATCCCCTACGTACCTTGAAAGTTGTTGGAGTTGAGGAATCGCCTATAATAGAAAATATAAAAATTAAAATATATTATTATATCGATGACTTCACACATGAAGAGGGCGAGAAATTTATGAGAAAAGCAATTGAACGAGACCCGGTCTATCAAGGAGTGAAAGAAGGCTTTAAGATAGATGTGGAGTTTTTATTTCAATTGTAAGGGGGTTATTTGCGCGCTAATTTGCGATAAACGGTTGATTTCGTGTTTTCGTCGTTGCGACATATTTATCAATATGCCTCACTCCAAAAACACTCAATCTAACCGTTTCTCATCGAAAATTCCTCGCAAATTATGGTGTATATATAGGAACCGGAAATCACCGGTTCTTTTTTGTTTGCGGCGCATCTCATCAAAATATCCTCGCAAATTGTTTATATATTTGCGGGCCTTTTCGCGATAAACGCTTGATTCATATTTTAGTCCTTGCGACGTACTTGCCAGTACGCCTCACTCCTAAAATATTTCATCTTAAGCGTTTCTCATCGAAAATTCCTCGCAAATAAC
>CABTWE010000007.1 GCA_902488465.1 uncultured Tissierellia bacterium
AAACAAGGAGTAATTAGCAAAGAAATATATTTACCAGATCACGCACCAGAAGAATATAAAGACCGAAAAACCTTGTGGAAGTTATCCATCATAAAAATTATTATATTTGAAAGTGGAGAGAATAAGAGTATTGAGTTTTAAAACTTTTACATTACTTGCCTTATGTGAATAATTTCTGATATTTATTAGAAAATAGATAATAAGGAAACATTTAAAGAAATTAAATGAAATGGCATAAAGATATTTTTAAGCGATTAGAAGTAGAGTCTAATCGTTTTTTATTTAATATATTTCTCGTTCAGCTCAACATATATTTCTTCAAATCTATAACTTGTTGTGTAATAAAATCCATTACTATTCATATTAAGATGATGAATTGTTATAGGATATAAAATTTAATCGCAATTGAATTCTTGTCACGGACACGATATAATATCTGTGACATAAGAGGATTGCAATGAGTTCATATATGGAATTAATTTTAGAAAAAAATAGGTACATTTTGATTACAAGATTATAAATTAATGTTAGGACAAAAATATTTTTGATATAATATCTGTATACAAACCACGGAGGTCGACATATGAAGTCTTATGAAAGCAAGGAAGAATTAAAAAATGAGATAAAGAAAGCTTTTGAAAAGTATATTTCCGAGTTTGACAATATACCGGAAGAACTAAAAGATAAAAGAGTAGAAGAAGTTGATAGGACGCCCGCAGAAAATCTTGCCTATCAAGTAGGTTGGACAACTTTACTCTTGAAATGGGAAGAAGATGAGAGAAAAGGACTGAAAGTTAAAACACCGTCAGATAATTTCAAATGGAATCAACTTGGAGAATTATATGAATGGTTCACTGATACTTATGCTCATAAATCTTTAAAGGAGTTAAAAGAACAATTAACACAAAATGTAGAAAATATTTGTCTTATGATAGATGAATTGACAGATGAAGAGTTATTTAAACCACATATGAGAAAATGGGCGGATGAGGCAACCAAAACCGCAACTTGGGAAGTGTATAAGTTTATTCATGTAAATACAGTAGCACCGTTTGGAACATTTAGGACTAAGATTAGAAAATGGAAGAAGTTAGTTTTGTAGGTTTATATGAATCTAATACTATTAGAATTAAAAAAGATTATTAGGCTATGGCAGAAATAATATATGGAGAGTATCCAAACCTTGAAGAGATGATAAAAATTCTTCAAAAGTAGGAAAAATAAATTAATATGTATATAGAATTATCCTGAAAATAATACAATAAGATTGAGAAATATTTTGAGCGGGAGAGAAATCTTCCGCTCATTTTGTCTATATTAAACCAAAATTTTTACATAAAGCGCTTATGGAAAAAAATGAAATAAATATAAATTTTTCAATAAATCATTTCCACAAACATTTGATTTATAAATGTTAAATTATGTGAATCAAGCGGTTTCTAAAGTTATTATTTTATAAAAATAAAGAATTCATTTTTTGAAAATTATCTTGTTTTATGGTATTCTATATTAAAGATTATTTTTAAAGAGGATTTTATGCATTTAGCAATTATTATGGATGGAAACGGCAGGTGGGCGAAGGCGCGCATGATGCCGAGGACATATGGCCACAAGGTCGGTATGGAGAAGGTTATAGAGACGATTGAGTGGGCGGACGAGCGGGGAATTGATGTTCTCACCCTTTACGCTTTTTCAACCGAAAATTGGAAGAGGCCCGAAAGCGAGGTCAGTTTTTTGATGAATCTTTTGGTCACTTATGTGGACAAGGAGCTAAAAAAGCTGCACGAAAAGAATGCGATTGTGCGAGTTTTGGGCGATATGTCGGAGCTTCCGGAGATTGTTCAAAAAAAGCTCGGGGAATCGATTGAACTCACAAAGAACAACACGGGACTCGTCGTGAATTTCGCGATAAACTATTCGGGTCGTGCGGAGATTGTGCATGCTGTGAATGGAATTATCGAGGATGCAAAGGCGGGGAAAATCGACAAGATTGACTACGACAAGCTTTCGGATTATTTTTACACGCATGGCGAAGAAGACCCCGATTTGATTTTGAGAACGAGCGGAGAGATGCGATTGTCGAACTTTTTGCTTCTACAGGCGGCTTATTCGGAGCTGATGTTTATCGATGAGAGCTGGCCCGAAATAAATCGCGAGATTTTGGACAGATGTTTGAACGATTTTAAAAAGAGAAATCGCAGATTTGGAGGTTTGTAGAATGTCAACTTTTAAAACGCGTTTAATTACGGGGATTTTCATTGTCGCCGTGTATGCTATAATGTATTTTTTGGGAGCGACAGCAGTCACTGCATTCACAACGCTCATGATGCTTTTTGCGATTGTCGAACTTAGAAATGCATTCAGAAATATCGATGTTAAAATAAATTATGTGCCGATAATGGTTGCGGTTTTCTTGAAAGCCACGCTTTCGTATGTGCTTAAAACCTTTGAGTCGACAAGTTATCTAATTCCGCTTGAGAAAGTGATTTTTGCGGTTTTAGTTTTAACGCTTTTTATAACTTATGTGTTCGATTTGACGGAAAAGAGACTTTTAAACTTTGGTATGTCGCTTATGACGGCGCTATACATTGTCTATATCGGAACTTTTTTCTCGAATTATACAAGCGAAAATCACCACTATTTTCTCGTGATTTTTGCAATTACAACGGGTGCAGACGTGTTTGCATATTTGGGCGGTTCGCTTTTAGGAAAGAAGAAACTCTGCCCGAAAGTCTCGCCGAAAAAAACTGTAGAAGGCGCTGTTTGTGGACTTTTGGGAGCGATTGTGCTCGGACTTGTTCCGATTCATTTTATATTTCCAAGTGTAAAAATCGACTTTAAATTGATTGTAGCACTTGTTGTGCTCGGAATTTTAGCGGAGATTGGAGATCTGTTTGCATCGGGTATCAAGCGTGCGACAGGAATCAAGGACTACGGCGATCTTTTGCCGGGCCACGGAGGAATTTTGGATAGATTTGACAGTCTGCTCTTTGTTTCGTTCGGGCTTTATATTATATTTATTGAAGTGGGGATTTTATGAAGATAGTTTTATCATTATTTATATTACTTTTTATCGTGACAGTTCACGAGTGGGGTCATTTTATCGCCGGAAGGATTTCGGGCGTTCGCGTTTATGAATTTGCAATCGGTTTCGGACCGAAACTTTTTTCGTGGTTTAAAAACGGCACAAAGTTTACTATAAGACTCTTACCGCTCGGCGGATTTTGCAGTTTTGACAAAGACGAAACCAAAAACAGCGAAAAGGAAAAACAACTTTTCGAGGAGTTTGACGATTCGAAATACACTGCACTTCCTGATGCATCGTTCGGCAAGAAGATGTTTATCATTTTAAACGGAATCATCATGAATTTTGTGCTTGCTTATGTTTTATTCTTTTTTATTTTTACATTCATAGGCACGCAAAGCATGACTGTTGACCAAATCATGCCGAATTCAGTCGCAGAAAAGGTCGAAATGATGCCGGGCGATGAAATTTTAAAAGTAAATGACAGAGATGTGAAAAATATTAATGAATTCACGAAGGACAAGGATTTTCTTTCGGAAGATGGATTTAAAATGACAATAAAGAGAAACGGTGAAATCGAAACGATAGACGTTCCTAGTTTAAAGGAAAACGGCTCGTTCGGTGTTTCATTTAAACTGATTAAATCGCCGGCAAAGGCTTTCAAAGAAGCGGCATCGACGATTTGGGATATGCTTGGGCAAATTTTCGGTGTTTTAAAGAAGATATTTGTTAAAGTTGATGACCAAATGATGGGAATTGTCGGATTTGCAGGATTTATGACGAAACAAGAGAGCATAAGTCTTTTGATGATTTTGCTTTTGATTGCGGGCATCAGCGTGTCAGTCGGAGCATTCAATCTCTTGCCAATCATTCCTTTGGACGGTGGACAAGCTGTTATCTATATAATAGAAAAAATTATCGGAAAACCGATTTCAGAAAAGGCAAGAACAGCTATTTCCTATGTTGGAATGGCATTTATGCTATATTTATTTGTTCGAGTGACATACAACGACATTTTAAGATTGAGGTGATTTTATGTCGGAGACCTTGAAGATATTTGTTGGAGGAGTTCCCGTCGGAGGGGGAGCTCCTGTTAGCGTGCAAACAATGACGAATACAGACACAAAAGATGTGGAAGCGACAGTAAATCAAATTCTTTTGTGCGAAAAATACGGGCTCGACATTGTTAGGTCAGCAATAAATGACGAGGCGGATGCAAAGGCTTTAAAAGAGATAAAAAAACACATTCATGTGCCGGTTGTTGCTGACATTCAATACGACTACAGCCTTGCTATGTGGGCACTTGAAAACGGTGCGGACTGCATAAGAATAAATCCGGGCAATATGAAAAGTAAAGAAGATTTGAAAAAGCTTGTGAGTGCTCTAAAATCCGTGAATGTTCCGATAAGAATCGGAGTGAACTCGGGTTCTATTGCGACTGATGTAATCGACCGTTTCGGCGGTGTGAACGCAAAGTCACTTGTTTCTTCGGCAATCATGGAAACGGAGACTTTGGAAGATTTGGACTTTAGAAATTTTAAGGTTGCAATAAAAAGCTCCGACATAAAGACATGTGTCGAAAGTTATAGAGAGTACTCGAAACTAAAGAATTATCCGCTCCACCTCGGTGTGACCGAAGCAGGACCATACGAAGAAGGCTCCATAAAGAGTGCAATCGGAATCGGAGCGCTCCTTCTCGAAGGAATAGGAGACACTATAAGGGTCAGTTTGACCGACGAGCCGTACAAAGAGGTTATTGCGGGAAATTATATTTTAAAGAGTCTTGGGCTCAATAAACAAGGCATAAACCTTATAAGCTGTCCGACATGCGCAAGGACAAACGGCGATATGATCACAATGGTCAAAGATTTTAAGGCGAGAGAGCCGAAAATAAAGGGCAAGATGAGCGTTGCGATTATGGGTTGCCACGTGAACGGTCCGGGTGAAGCGAGAGAAGCGGACATCGGACTTGCACTAAATAAAAAGGGCGGCATCATTTTTAAAAAGGGTAAAATTTTGGAGGAAGTCACGAGAACTGACGCTATAACAACGCTTATAGAGAGAATTACGGAGATTGACAATGAACATAATTGATTCTGTTTTAACCTGTGATGAGGACAGAAAATTTTATAGTGAAAGAGGCTTTCGAATCGACAAAGCTGTTTTTTATGCGAAGAATAAAGAGCTGGACATCTTTTCAACTTCGGACATGGAGCTTTCAAACGAGGATATTTCGTTTTTAAAAAATAAATTCAGCGATTTTTTTCCGAGTTGTAAAATTTCAATTGATAATTTTTCGAGAAATCTAAACGAACTTGAAGACGAGGACTACGATCTTGCGACAATTGAGGAGACCATAAACAATATATCGGAGGATGAGTACGAGGAGCTCAAAAACAAAATAGAGAATGAAGACGCAAGTTATGTTGAAGATCATCAGGCACTTATGGAAAATCTCAAAAAAGAGTCAAATGCAAAAAAATCAGATGATAAGCCACAAAAAAAGACTTATTATAAACCGAAGACAAATAAATTCGGCGAGATTATAAAGATTAAAGAACTTTCCGAAGAAGACACTTTCCCGACAATTGAGGGGGAAGTTTTTTCGATTACAAAGACGGACACGAGAACGGAAGGGCTTAAAATTGCGAAGTTTTTTGTGTACGACGGAACTGAAAGTATCTGTGTGAAATGTTTTTTGAGAAATGAGCAGAACGACGAGTTCGATAATTCCGTTAAAAAAGGAACGAGACTTCGTTTAAACGGCGAGTACAAATACGACAAATTCGATCATCAAATGTCGATTTTGATGCGAAACTATGAAGTCGTCCCGAAGGTTGATAAGATTGACGACAGCGAGAACAAGCGAGTTGAAATTCATGCACACACTAAGATGAGTCTGCTTGAAGGTTCGATTGAGCCGGAAGATTTGGTAAACATTTACAGAAAGATGGGTCACCGCGGGATTTTTGTGACCGACAATGCGTGCGTTCAAGCTTACCCGAACATCATGGATATGGGTGACGAGAATTTTAAAATCGGTTACGGCATGGAAGCGAACTTTTTTGACGACACCGAAAAATATGTGCAGGATTATAGTGAAAATAGCGGCGACTATGTGGTTTTCGATATCGAAACAACAGGGCTCAATCCTTATGAATGTGAGCTCATTGAAATCGGTGCAGTAAAGGTTCGTGATGGCGAGATTATCGAAAGATACAATCAACTTATTAAACCGAAGGCCCCGATTCCGACTGTCATTTCAAATCTCACGAGTATCGACGATGAACTCGTGAAAAATGAGCCGTATTTCGAGGACATCAAAGACGATTTTCTTGCATTTATTGACGGTTGCGTGCTTGTTGCGCACAATGCAAACTTCGACGTAGGGTTTATTAAACAGAAGTTTTTGAAGTTCGGCATTGAGATTAAAAATCCGTTTGCGGACACGATGAAGATGGCACGCGATTTGATTGAAGGCGTGAGAAATTATAAACTCGACACTTTGACAGACAGGCTAAACATTAGACTCGTCAGTCACCACAGAGCGGTTGACGACGCTGAAGCAACTGCGCACCTTTTCATAAATATGATGACAATGCTAAAGACTTCGGGAAAAATCGAAAGCTATTCCGACCTTTACAAAGTTCCGTACGAGGACAGACGCACGAGTTACAAAATGTTAATTTACGTGAAGAACTATATCGGACTTAAAAATTTATATCTAATTATTACAAAGAGCTGCACAGAGAACTTCAACAAAGTTCCACGCGTCAGTTTGTCGGATTTGATGGCTCACAGAGAGGGACTTATACTCGGAGCTGAAGCGATTAAAGGCGAGATTTTCTCGTATTACTCCGACGGTTTTCTCTATTCCGACATCAAGAGCCGCCTTGAAAAATACGATTTTTGCGAAGTGCAACCGACGGACCACTACGCCGGTCTTTTGGGTGCGAAGTATCCCCAAATTTCAAATATTTCGAATGTTCTCGGAGGATATTTCGAATTTTTATCGAATGCAAATGTTAAGATGATCGCGGGCGGAAATGTGTATGAGAAAACGCCGGAAGATGTTATATATCGTAAGATTTTGGGAAAAAGCCGCGGAGATTACAGGGCTGACTTTGCACCGCCACTATATATAAAAACTACAAAGGAAATTATTGACGGGCTCGACTATGTCCCGTACGACAAGAAAGAGGAAATCGTTGTCACCAACACAAATTGGTTACTCGACGAAGTGGAAACTATGAGAGCGATACCACGAGAAAAATTTCCGCCGATTATCGAAGGCTCGGAAGATGAACTTCGAAATACATGTATTGAAAATGCAAAGAAAATTTATGGAGACCCGCTTCCGGAAATTGTCGATAAAAGACTCGAAAAAGAACTCCATTCGATTATCGGAAACGGTTACTCCGTCATGTATATCATTGCAAAGAAGCTCGTTCAAAAGTCGAACTCCGACGGTTATCTCGTCGGGAGCCGTGGTTCGGTCGGCTCGAGTTTTGCGGCAACGATGAGCGATATCACGGAAGTAAATCCGCTTCCGCCGCATTATGTTTGCAAAAAATGCAAGTACAGCAAGTTCTTTACAAACGGCGAGTACAATGTCGGAATCGATATGCCTGACGAAGTGTGTCCGGTGTGCGGTGAGCCGCTTAAAAAAGACGGATTTAATATTCCTTTTGAAACATTTTTGGGTTTCAATGGAGACAAAGAGCCGGATATCGACCTAAACTTTGCGGGCGAATATCAAAGTGTGGCACATAAATTTGTCGAAGAACTTTTCGGTGAGGGCTATGTGTTTAGAGCGGGAACGCTTGCAAAGATTCAGGACAAGGTCGGATACGGATATGTTAAAAACTATTTCGAGGAACACGGAGAGGTGGTCTCGGAAGCGGAAATAAATCGACTTATACAAGGAATCGTCGGCATTAAAAGAACCACCGGACAACATCCGGGTGGAATTATGATCGTTCCGAAAAGCAAAGACATCCACGATTTTTCACCGGTGCAATATCCTGCGGACGATGCCTCAACCGGAGTTTTTACGACGCACTTTGCGTATAAAGCACTCCACTCGAACATTTTAAAACTTGATATTCTTGGGCACGATGGTCCGACTATGATAAGGATGCTTGAAGATTTGACAGGTGTTAAAAGTGATTCTATAAAGCTCGACGACCCGGAAATTTTGAAGATGTTTGTGTCGACTGAACCACTTGGTTTAACGAAAGAAGAACTTGGCTCGGAAGTTTCAACATTTGGAATTCCTGAATTCGGAACGGATTTTGTTCGAAATATGCTCGTCGAAACGCAGCCGCAACTTTTTTCGGATTTAATAAGAATTTCCGGTCTTAGCCACGGGACTGACGTTTGGACAAACAATGCACAGATTCTTGTGCGTGAAGGTACTTGCAAAATTGCAGACGTTATCGCAACGAGAGAGGACATCATGACATATCTTTTAAATGCGGGACTTCCAAATGATTTTTCGTTCTTTACGATGGAGAAAGTTAGAAAGGGAAAACCTTTGACACCGGAAGACGAGGAGAAAATGCGTGAGCACAATTTGCCGGAGTGGTATATCGACTCCTGTAACAAGATTAAATACATGTTCCCGAAGGCACACGCCGTCGCGTATGTCATGCTTTCGTTCAGACTTGCGTGGTACAAGCTCCATTATCCGAGAGAGTTTTATGCGACATTCTTAAGCACCAAGAAGGACAATTTCGAAATGGAAATCATTTCAAGCGGGCTCGATGCGATAAACGAAAGAATGAATGAACTTAAATCGCTTCCAAAAAACACGAAGAAGGAAGAAGAAATTTTAAAAGTTTATGATATTGCACGCGAGATGTATTTAAGAGGTTTTAAATGCGACAAAGTGGATCTTTATAAATCGGAATCGGCAAGATTTGCGGTTTCAGATGGCGGAATTTTGCCGCCACTTTCATCAATACCGAGTCTTGGTGAATCTGTGAGCGAAAATATTGTAAGGGAAAGAGAAATCAAGAGATTTATAAGCATTGAAGATTTGCAAAAACGAACAAAACTGAATAACACATGCGTTAAATTTATGGAAGAACATAATCTTCTCGGTGGTCTTCAAGAGACTAACCAAATGAGTATGTTTTAATCGTAAAAATATTTTCAAACTAGTTGTATTATTAGTTTAAATGTGTTAAAATGTATGTAGATGAGAAAGAGAGGCCGAAATCCTCTCTTTTATATTTATAAAAATGAAAGAGGTGGGATTATGAACCAAGAATTTTTAGAAGCTCTCGACGAAATCGAAAAAACAAGGGGAATTTCAAAGGAGCAAATTATAGATTCAATCAAGGCCGCATTGGTTTCGAGTTATAAAAAGAATTATAACACAGGAAGCCAAATCGACATTGATGTTGAGTTTGAAAATCTTGACGACAGAGTTAAGGTTTTCAACAAAAAAACAGTCGTTGACGAAGTTGAAGACGAAAACACAGAGATTTCCGTTTTAAATGCACAGGAATATCTCTCAAATCCGAGCGTGGGTGACGTTGTAAGAATCGAAATAACTCCAAAAAATTTCGGAAGAATCGCTGCACAAACAGCAAAGCAAATTGTTATCCAAAAGATTAGAGATGCTGAAAGAGAAGCCATTTATGGAGATTTTGTGAACCGTGAAAACGACATCATAACCGGTGAAATAAACAGAATAAGAAAGGGCAACGCATTTGTCGACATGGGAAGACTTGAAGGGATTTTACCTTTGAATGAACAAATTCCGAATGAGGTTTTGAACGTCGGGGACAAAAAGAAGATGCTTATTGTCGAAGTTAAGAAGACAGGCAAGGGACCGCAAGTAGTGCTTTCGAGAAGTCACCCGAACCTTGTGAAAAAACTTTTTGAAATTGAAGTGCCGGAAATTATGGACGGCGTTGTAGAAATTGCACAAGTGTCACGTGAAGCCGGCTCGAGAAGTAAGATTGCAATTTTCTCAAGGGATAAAGATGTGGATCCGTTGGGGGCCTGTGTCGGTCTTCAAGGAAATCGTGTAAAGACTGTTGTTGATGAGTTAAACGGTGAAAAGATTGATATCATTCTCTGGTCAAGCGACATGGCGGAATATATTAAAAACAGTCTTGCACCGTCTGATGTAACACATGTAATTATCAACGAAGAAGAACGCTCAAGCGTCGTGTTTGTGCCGGGTGATCAACTTTCACTTGCAATCGGTAAGGAAGGACAAAACGCTCGACTTGCGGCACGTCTTACAAATTGGAAAATCGACATTAAGAGCGACGACACATACAAAGCGTTTTTAAAAGAGCATGCTGATGAGCTTGAAGGTTTGAGTGAAGATTTTTATGATGTAAATGATGCGCATGATGAAAAGCATGACGATTCACAAGACTATGAAGACGATTATGAAGAATATGCCGATAATGACTATGAAGATGACTACAAGTCACACTATGACAACGGTTACAGCGATGAATATTCGGATGAGCTTTATGACGATTACAGAAAATATGACGAAGAGCTTGAAATAGACAACGAATATTTTGACGATGATGATTTTCACGATTCCGATGAAGAGAAAGGCGATGAATAAATAGATATATGAAAAATAAAAACGCTGAATCTTCAAGAAAGAATGAGAGGCTGAGAAGGTGCGTGGTCTGCATGGAAGGCGCACCGAAAAATGAGCTTTTAAGAATTGTGAAATCGGAAGACGGAGTCGTCTTTGATAAAACAGGAAAAATGAACGGAAGAGGGGCTTATGTTATGAAGGACGAAAAGTGCCTTTTGAGCCCGAAACTCCGTGATAAATTGCAATCGGCACTTAAAATAAATATAAAAAATGAGGACTTTGAAGTTCTTTTAGATGATATGAAAAAGGAGAGTGATTAATATGTCTAAGGTGAGAATTTATGAGTTGGCAAAGGAACTGGACATATCTAGCAAGGATATGTTAAACATGCTTGCTGCACTCAACATTGAAGTAAATTCACATATGGCAAGCATCGATTCGAAGCTTGCTGACGCTGTTGTAAAGCAGGTTGAACTTGCACGTAAAAAAGTTTATGCCAAACACAAGAAGAACGAAGAACAACGTGACGGGGATGGCAGAAAACCGAGATACAACGACAGAAAAAGAGGCGACAACAGAGGCGATAACCGTGGTGACAATCGCGGGGGAAAGAAGTTTTCCAATAACGGAGGTGACAACCGCGGAGATAATCGCGGGGGCGACAGACGTCGTGACAACAACAAGAAAGATTTCAGAAATAAAAATGCTTCAAATGAGGAATTTTACAAGAGAAATCTTGACGACGAGGACAACAGAAACAATCGCCGCGATCACAAAAAACGCGATAAGAAACCGGAACTTGAAGTTTTCGGAGCTCCGGTAGAAAAGAAAGTTATTCAGCCGAATAATAAAAAGAAATCCAGAGATAAGTACAAGGACAAAAAGTACGAAGATGCAGATGTGGATTTCTTTGAAAAGACAAGACTGAACAAAAAGAAAAAGACAAAGAAGAAAGAAAAAGACACGAATAAAGAAGTCGTGAGTGTAAACGAAGTTGTTGAAATTCCGGAATCAATTATCGTGAGCGATTTCTCGGAAAGAATCGGAACACCGGTCAACTTGGTTATCGGAAAGCTCATCGAGCTTGGAATGATGGTTGCTCAAAACCAACCGATTGACTATGAAACAGCCGAACTTATTGCAAATGAATTTGACATTAAGATCCAACCGGAAATGTCGAAAGAAGAATTGATAAACGATCAATTTGAGCTCGATTATGAAGACAAAGAGGAAGATTTGAAACCGCGTCCACCGGTAGTCACTGTTATGGGACACGTTGACCACGGTAAGACAAGTCTTTTGGACTCTATCAGAAATGCTCATGTAAGAACCGGCGAAGCAGGTGGAATTACACAACACATCGGTGCTTACACAGTCAATATAAACGGCAAGAAAATTGTATTTTTGGACACTCCGGGCCACGCCGCATTCACGTCTATGAGAGCGAGAGGAGCAAATATTACTGATATTTCAGTTATAGTTGTTGCAGCGGACGACGGAATTATGCCGCAAACAATCGAAGCTATTAACCACTCAAAGGCTGCAAATGTGCCGATTATCGTTGCAATAAATAAAATTGATAAGCCGACTGCAAATGTCGACAGAATAAAACAAGAACTTCTTGAAGAAGGTTTGACACCGGAAGATTGGGGCGGAAGCACAATCACTGTTCCTGTGTCGGCAATGACCGGTCAAGGTATTGATGAGCTTCTTGAAATGATTTTACTTGTTTCCGAAGTGGAAGAGCTTAAGGCAAATCCAGACAGAAAGGCTGTCGGTGTTGTTGTCGAAGCACTTCTTGACAAAGGCAGAGGCCCTGTTGCAACTGTTCTCGTTCAAAAGGGAACACTTCAAGCAGGTGACGAAATCGTGAGCGGCGTCGCTTCGGGTAGAGTTAGAGCGATGTTTGACGACAAGAATAAGCCGATTAAAAAGGCGGGTCCATCTACACCGGTTGTAGTTTTGGGACTTTCAGACGTTCCTGAAGCTGGGGAGCTTCTTTACGCTGTTGACGACCCGAACATGGCGAGAACAATAGCGGAAAAGAGAAAAGAAATGATAAGAGAAGAAGAACTTCGCGACCGCCACAAGGTAAGTCTTGATTATTTATACGATCAAATCAAAGCAGGAGAAATCAAGGATCTTAATATCATTATCAAGGGCGACGTTAGAGGTTCTGTTGAAGCATTGCAATCCTCACTTGAAAAGATTTCAAACGACGAAGTTGTCATAAAGACAATTCACACAGGTGTCGGCGGAATTAATGAATCCGACGTTATGCTTGCAAACGCTTCGGACGCTGTTATAATCGGATTTAATGTAAGACCGAATCTTGCAGCAATTGATCTTGCAAAAGAACTGGAAGTAGATATCAGAACTTATAAAGTTATTTACGAAGTCATTGAAGACGTTGAAAACGCAGTAAAGGGTATGCTTAAGCCGGAAATCAAAGAAGAACTTCTCGGAAGAGCGGAAATTCGTGAAACATTTAAGCTTCCGAACAACACAATTGTTGCCGGTGTTTATGTACAATCAGGAAAGATTGTAAGAAATGCACAAGTACGTGTCTTGAGAGACGACGTTGTGATATTTGACGGAAATATTGCATCTCTCAAACGTTTCAAAGACGACGTTCGTGAAGTTCAAGCAGGATACGAAGCCGGTATGAGCATCGAAAGGTTCAACGACGTTAAAGTCGGAGACGTTTTCGAAGCATATCAAATGGTTGAGGTTCAAAATGGATAAAAGAAGACAAGAGAGAATTAACGCTGAAATCAAAAAGGTAATCGCAAGTGCTTTGAGGGATATGAAAGATCCAAATGTCTCAGCTCTTACGAGTGTGACGGAAGTTTCAATCACAAACGATTTATCTTTTTGCGATGTAAAGTTCAGCATTCTTGGAAATAATAAAGAAAAGAATAAAATTATTGACACGCTCAAAAATGCAGAGGGTTATTTCAAAACCAAAATTGCAAAATCAATTTCAATAAGACAAGTTCCGGAACTTAGAATCGCTCTTGACGACTCGATTGAGTATGCGGATCATATAAACAGCATTTTAAAAACGCTCAATATCAAACACAATGACGACAATCCGCTCGATGAAATTGAAGATTATTCGAATGGAGAAAAGTATCAAGATGACGAAGATTTTGGACGTGAATAAAAGATACGAAAGTTACGCCGAAAAATTTTTGGAAGCGGTTAATTCTGCACAAAAGATTTGCATTTCAAGCCATGTCTCCGTTGACGGCGACAATCTTGGAAGCATAACGGCGCTATACAATTTTTTAAAGGATATGGGAAAAGATGTCACGCTTTTAAAAAGTGACATCATTCCAAATCAATATAAATTTTTGCCGGGTCTTTCGGAGATTGTTTCTCCGGAAGATTTTTCGGGCGAATGCGACCTTTATTTTTCGATGGACTGTGCTGATTTGGACAGGCTTGGCGACAACAAGGACACATTTTTAAATGCAAAAACTCGTGTTGTTATGGATCACCACATGACAAATGAGGGTTATGGTAATATAAATTTTATTGAGCCTGAAATAAGCTCAACCTGCGAACTCCTTGCTGAAATTTTATTCAGAACCGATAAAAAGCTTTCAAGTGACGTTGCAACCTCTCTCTTTACAGGTGTTTCAACGGACACAGGGCGTTTTCTTTATACAAATGTTAAAGCTGAGACTTTTAATGTTGCAGAGAGACTTCTCTCACTCGGTGCAGATATGAATCTGATAAATCTAAATATTTATCAGTCGAAGCCGATAAGAAAGCTGAGAATCCTTGAAATCGGGCTTGAAAAAATGACCGAAGCGCTTGACGGTGCACTCACATACACTGTCATCACAAGGGAAGACATGGAGAGAGCCGGTGCTTTTATCTATGACCTTGACGAGATTATAAATTTTATAAGGGACACTGAAGGCGTTTTGGTTTCTTTTATCGTTAAAGAAGTGGAAGATGATGTTTACAAGGTTTCACTTCGCTCGAAAGGAAACCTCGACGTTTCGAAAGTTGCATCGGAATTTGGCGGAGGCGGACACAAAAACGCGTCGGGTCTCACATATAACGGCAAACTTGATGAACTTATAAAATCGCTTACAGAGGCAATTAAAAATGAGCTCTAAACTTGACGGCATTCTTCTTGTAAACAAGGAAAAGGGCATGACGAGTTATGATGTGATTCGAAAGATTAAATTTGCATTTAAGGAAATGGACATCAAGACGAAAATCGGCCACTCGGGAACATTGGACCCGTTTGCGGAAGGGCTTCTCGTGATTCTCCTCGGGAAATATACGAGAATGAGCGATTATCTGATGGATCTCGAAAAAACTTACAGCGGCACATTCGTTCAAGGCGTCGGCACGGACACATTGGATCTCGACGGAGAGATTATAGAGACGACTAAGACTTTGGAGCCGAGTGTGATTCTATCAAATATCTCGAATTTTATCGGGGAACAAATGCAAGTGCCGCCATTTTACAGTGCGCTTAAACACAACGGAAAGAAGCTCTATGAATATGCGAGAAAAGGCGAAAACATCACGAAACCGCCGAGAAAAATATTTGTTTATTCTCTTTCTATCTCGAAAGAGTCGAGCGACAGTTTTTCATTTATAACGCGAGTTTCAAAGGGCACTTATGTAAGAAAACTCATTTACGATTACACTATGAGTTTGGGAGTCGCGTCATATTTAACGACTTTAAAACGCGAAAAAATGGGCGAGTTTTCACTTGAGGATGCTCGAGTTATCGAGGAGATAACCCCCGAAAATATCGAGAAAAATCTCATGACTATTGGGGACATAAATCTTCCGTATGAAACTATAAAGCTTTCGAGTGAAGAGCGAGAAAAACTTTCGAACGGAATCAGAATAAATACGGAACATAAAGAGATAGATGTGGCTCTTTTGGAGGCAGAAGGAACAGTTTTCGCCTTCGGTGGAGTTAGAGACGGACAAATATACACAAGATTTTTTATTTGAGGTTAAACATGAATGTAGCAACAATCGGTTATTTTGACGGTGTTCATCTTGGACACCAAAGACTTATAAATAAAGTGGTTGAATTGGCGGAAAAGGAGAATTTGACTCCTGCCGTCTATACTTTCAATTCATTTGGAGACAACGGAAAAACGAGTGAGCTCATAATGACAAGAGGGGAGAAATTTCGTGCAATAAAAGAACTTGGCATCAAAAGCATTATCACTCTTATTTTTAACAGTGTAAAAAATCAGTCGAAGGAAGAATTTCTTGCAAGAATCAAGAGCGAATGTTGTATTTTGGTTGTTGGCGAAGACTTTAGATTCGGGAGAAACCGTGAAGGCGACGTGAAGTATCTAATGATGAATCAAGACGAAAACTTCAAAGTCGTTGTAATGGAAGACGTCATGATTGACGGCGAGAAAATTTCAAGCACACTCATAAGAAATCTTATAAAAAACGGCGAGCTGAAAAAAGCAAACTCCCTTCTTTATGAAAACTTTCAAATGGAAGGGGAAGTGGTGCGCGGTTTCGGTCGCGGCAGAACTTTTGGATACAAAACTGCAAACCTTGAACTGCCGTCAAACCTTATTAGACCGAAATATGGCGTGTATCTTTCGAAAGTTGAAGTGGACGACTTTTCGGGATTCGGCATGACAATGATTGGAGTTGCCGAAACATTTGGAACCAAATTCTCGTGCGAAACAAATATTTTTGATTTCGATAAGGAAATTTACGGAAGAAAAATGAAAATTGAAATTGTAGATTTTCTTCGAGAAAACAAAGCTATGGATTCGATTGAAAGTCTTAAAAAACAACTTAAGAAAGATAAAAATAAATGCAAAGAAATTATAAAGGAAGACTTTACATTTTAAAATAAATGTGTTATAATGAATGACGTACCCGAAGCAAGGGATTTGGAAAAACCTCACCGATTGCTTTGTTTTGGGCGAATTAAAATTTGGAGGTAATAAAATGATTAAGAAAGAAAAGAAATCAGAAATCATCGAAAAGTATCAAAAACACTCAAACGACACAGGTTCAACAGCTGTACAAATTGCAATTTTGTCAGAAAGAATCACTGAAATCAACGAACACTTGAAGAAAAACCCTAAAGACCACCACAGTCGTAGAGGTCTTCTCATGATGGTTGGTAAGAGAAAAGGTTTGATGAAATATCTTGAAAGAACAAACCTCGATGAATACAGAGAATTAATCGCTGATCTTGGAATCAGAGGATAGTTTAACGATGAAACGGCGTTCCTATTGGAGCGCTTTTTTTATTGTGTTTTTTTAATCGAAGGGTACATAATCAATTTAATAATTAATGGATCTACGTCAACTGCGAAGCAGTAGAATATTCACTGATTATAGATCCGGTTATTATCGAACAAAAACACAAACACAAAAAAACACACCCCGAAGGGTGTGTATAATATTTATTGTTTTGCGATTGCTTTTACAACTGCGTCGAGGCTCATGCCTTTTGTCAGTTTAAATTCGCCGCTCTTTAGTTTTCTGTCGAGTCCAAGTTCAACAGCTTTTTTAACAAATGCTTCACTCGATTCAACGATGCCGTTGTCTGCAAGGATTTGTCCGGTTGCTCCCGGAAGTGTGCCTGCAGGAATGTTTATCGTAACTTCACCGCCTGCATTTTCTGCAGGTTTTGTTTCGGTTTGAGTGTTTTCATCCGGTTTTTTTGTATCGGTTTCATTATTTGTTTCTGTCGTAGTGTTTTCGTCAGTTGTATTGTTTTCGTCAGTTGTATTTGTATCAGCGTTTGTATCAGAATTTGTGTCGGTGTTTTCATCAGATGTTGAAACATCTGTTTCATTTGGATTTTTATCCGTTGTATCTTTGTTTTCTGATTGTTCTTTATCTATTTTATCGACTTCAGAGATATCTTTTTTAACGGTATCATTTTCAGTCGGTTTAACATCTTCTTCAGTGTTATTTTCGACAACTGCTGTGTCGTCTGTTGTGCTCTTGTTGAAGAGCATTTCAAATTTCCAACCTAATATGATTACTATACCGATTATAATGACAAGCATTACAAGATAATCAATGGCATTGTAAAACAGGTCTTTAGTTTTGTCTTTTCTAGTCATTTTTTCACCTCATTGATTAAATTCCATAAATCTAATATAATATTATTATAACACGAATCACTAAAGAATGGAAGAGATATATGATAAATATTAAAATAAAAGTAAATGATGCAAATCAAAGAGTAGACAGATTTTTGCAAAAGCTTATGCCAAATGCGGGCAAAAATTTTCTTATGCGAATGCTCAGAGAGAAAAAGATAAAAGTCAATAAAAAGAAATGCGAGCCTTCATATCTTCTTTTGGAGGGTGACGATGTTCTCATTTATTTCAGCGATGAAACTTTCGAAAAGTTTTCGAAGGGAAGACGCGAGGTGTTTAACAAAACAAAGATTGAAATAGTTTATGAAGACGAGAATGTTTTGATTGTGGATAAGCCGGCGGGTCTTCTTTGTCATGTTTCGAACAATTTAAAAGAGCCGAATGTGGTTGACGGTGTTATAAATTATCTTCGTGAGAAGGACGAGTATAATCCACGCGATGAACATTCTTTTGTACCGGCAATTTCAAACAGACTGGACAGAAATACTGCGGGGCTTGTGATTGCTGCAAAGAATGCAAATGCACTTAGAGCGGTGAATGCGCTTATAAAGGAGCGTAAAATACAAAAGCTTTATCATGCGATTGTGCGTGGAAAAATGGAATATAGCGGCACTTTAAAAAATTCTTTTACCAAAAATGAAAAGAAGAATATGGTTAAAGTGGCAAGTGACGGCGACAAGAGTATGGAGTCGATCATTACCACTATAAAGAGTGCCCGCGATTTTTCACTTGTAAAGATTGAGCTTATAACCGGCCGCACTCACCAAATAAGATTGCAGCTGAAACTTTTGAAGCACCCGATTATCGGGGACAACAAGTATGGAGACATTGGATTTAACAATTCATTAAATATAAAGGACAAGAATCACCAAAGGCTTGTTGCAGGGGAGCTTGTGTTTCCAAAACTTACGGACGATTTGGAGTCGCTTTCCGAGAAGAGCTTCAAGTCTAAATATTTAGACGAGCTCATCAATGATTATAGGAGTTTAACGGATGACTAAAATTTTTAAATTGTTTGTTTTGAGTATGATTATAATGTTTGTATTCGGATGCAAGAAGAATAGCGGAGCCGAAGTTAAAAAGATTGTGCTTGACTCCGAAAGAAAAGTAAGCTCAAAGAATTCTGACATTAAAAAATCAGACTCTACAAAAAATGAGGAAACAAAAGCAAAGGAAATGGAAAAATTTTCGGACGAAAAACTTGACAGCTATATAAAAACTGTGGACAAGAAGTCCAAAGTCGAGGAGATGATTTGCTCCGGAATTTATGGAACAAAGTACGACAAAAAGATGGAGGATTTTTTAAAGGCGACAAAGCCGGGCTCAATAATTCTTTTCAAAAGAAATATTGCAACTGATAAACAGCTAAAAGCACTCGTACTTGACATAAGAGCGCTTTATAAAAATATGAATGTGCACGAGCCGTTTATATTTGTCGACCAAGAGGGCGGAAGGGTAGACCGTTTGAAGTCGGTTTATGGAAAGACAAATTCACCGAGTTGGTATTTTAACAACAAACCGGCGACAGAATACGGCAAGAAAATCACAAATGCTTTAAATCACTTTGATTTAAACGGCGGCTTTTCACCTGTGCTTGACACTCAAAAGCCGGGAAACGGCATTATAGGCGACAGGGCATTTTCGGATAACTATGAGTCGGTCGCAAAATACGCGAGAGATGTGATCGATTATATGAACAAAAACAATATCGTGAGCGTGGGAAAACATTTTCCCGGACACGGTGCAACTTATGTGGATTCACACAAATCGCTACCTGTTATAAATAAATCATACGATGAGCTTTTAAAGACGGATTTAATTCCATTTAAAAAGAACTTTGACATTCTTCGCGGGGTTATGGTTGCACATATTTTGGTGCCTAAGGTGGACAATATGCCTGCAAGTCTTTCAAAAGTTTGGATGGATAAAATTCGAAATGAGTTTAAATTTGACGGCATTGTTTTTTCAGATGACCTTACAATGGGCGCACTTGATTCGTACGGCGATTTGAAGGTAAGAGCGGGTAAATTTGTCGAAGCGGGCGGCGATGTTCCACTTGTTTGTCACAAAAACGAAGAGATGACGGGAGTTATATCTGAGCTTTTAAAGGTGGATGATGCACGCATTGACGACGCATACAAAAGAATTTTAAAAGTTAAGCTGGAGATTGGACTTATTTCAGAGATTAAATAAATTTTATTGTGACAGAATTTGAAGAGTATAATTGATTTTTATCCAAGTTTTGGGTATATTAGAATTAAGAAAGATTTTGAGGTGTAATTATGTTAAAAATTTTGGTGGTAGAAGACGAAACGGCGATCAGAAGATTTATAAAAATAAATCTTGAAAGACAGGGATTTGAAGTTATGGATGTAGAAAGCGGTGAAGAAGGACTCGACGCATTTACCGATTTCAATCCGGACATTGCTCTTTTGGACGTTATGCTTCCCGGCATTTCAGGTCTTGAAGTTGCAAAGAAAATTAGAGAACTTGACTACAATGTCGGCATAATCATGCTCACAGCAAAGAGCCAAGACGTGGACAAGATTTTGGGGCTTGAAAGCGGTGCGGATGACTATATGACAAAGCCTTTTAATCCGACGGAACTCATTTTGAGAATAAAGAGTCTTGCAAGAAGGGTTGAAACAAAGGAAGTGCCGGACACTCTTGAAGACGATGTGTTTAAGCTCGATCAAAACACTAGACAATTCTTCAAAAAAGGCATTTATGTCGAACTTACACCGACCGAATTTGCAATCATGGATCTTTTTATGAGAAATCCACATAAGGCATTTTCGAGAGATGAACTTCTCGACTTGATTTGGGGCAGAGATTTTGTCGGCGATTCGAAGATTATTGACGTAAACATCAGACGTATTCGTTCGAAGATTGAAGACGACGCTTCTGAACCGGAATATATTAATACTGTATGGGGGCTTGGCTACAGATACAGATAATAACAGGTATATGTAATGAAGAAAAGCTTTAGATTTTATCTCATTTTAAATTTAACAATTATTATAATTTCTGCAATTTTGATTTTGGAGGTTGCTGTTATTTTTAGTGTAAAAAATTATTTCTACAATGACGCAACTTCTAAATTGAAGTCGCAAGCTGAGTTGAATCTGGGCTATCTATACAGATATATAGACTTTTCAAAAGGTATAAAAAATGTCGTTTTAGACGATGCCTTTACATTTTTTCAATACAATACAGGCCATTTGGAATTGATGGACGAAGAGGCAAATCTTCTCCTCAGTACAATTGGCCTTACACATACTTACTTAAATAAAACGGATATTTTGACCGGGATAAAGGAAAGCGGTTATTACACGTCGATTGATAAATTTTCATTCAGCGACTCAAAAATCGTCAGCGTGGCTCTTCCAATAACTTATCAGAACAAGATGATTGGTATAAGTGTGTTCCAATCAAGTCTGAAGGAAGCGGACGAGTCTATTTTTAATGTCTTGAAACTTGTCATCACAATAGGTGGCGTGGTCGCTATTATTGCTATAATTATGGCTATTATTTCAAGCGATATGATAGTTAAGCCGATTTACAGGTTGAAAAAATATTCAGATGAGCTCGCAAAGGGTAACTACAACTATAAATACAATCCGCAAGGCCCGCTTGAAACTGTCAAACTCGGTGAAAGTATGAATTATATGCGAGATGAAGTTTTGAAGCGTGATGCGGTTAAAAATGAATTTATTGCAAATGTAAGCCACGAACTAAAGACGCCTCTAACGTCTATAAAAGGATGGGCCTACACTTTAAAAGAGGACTCCTCGGATGCTGAACTCTTAAAAGACGGACTTAATATAATTGAGCAAGAAAGCGATAGACTCGCTCAAATGGTAAATGATCTATTGGACTTCAGCAGGCTTTTAAACAAAAAAGTTAAGCTTGATAAGAGGAGCATTGATATGGTTAGTTTTTTGGAAGCCATTGAGATGCAGTTTAAACCACGTGCTATTGCAGAAAATAAAAACTTTTATTTAAAATCAAATGTCAAAAGTTTAAAATATTCAAATGATCCGGACAAACTTAGACAAGTATTCATAAATCTTTTAGACAACGCATTTAAGTTCACATCAGAAGACGGAACGATAAAAATCGATTTAAAGGATATGGGTGAAAACTTTATAGTGTCAGTTATTGACGACGGCGACGGCATTCCTGAACAAGACAGGGAGCACGTTTTTGAAAAATTCTACAGAGGTACATCAAAAAAGAGCCACACCGGAATAGGGCTCTCGATTGTATATCAAATTGTTAAACTCTCCGGCGGCGACATTAAGCTCGTGAGCGAAGTAGGCAAAGGCACAAGTTTTATAATTACTCTTCCGAAAGTTTTTGATGAGGAGAATTATGATGAAAAATAGATTTATATTTTTTGTTATTCTCATTTTGCTATTTTCAATCGGCTGCAAAAGAAAAACTGATGAATCGAGTGATATAATAAACACCGCTTATCCAATTAAAGGCAAATACACCGTTATAAATAAATTCAATCAAAACGGCGAGAAAACCAGTTTTCAAAATAAAAATATGGTTTTCTACAAAGACAACGCATTTATTTGCGGAAAAGATTATAAAAATATTCGCTATAAGACAAAAAAAGTTAATATTAAAGATTATCTTGTAAACAATTACAATTTAAATAATATGCGCGACTATGACAGATCCGAGGAAATTATAGTTCTTAGTGTGTACTCGTCAGAAGATTTTGTGTGTGATATTGCAATTTTAGAAGACACAAAGATTCTCGTCAATGAGAATTATAATCTCTATGAGGCGCAGTACGAGGGAAAAGTCGATGAGAACGATTACAATTTTATTGTGGATAAACGAAAAATCGAAAGAAATGCAGAGCCAAGCGAAACTTTTAAAGCGACGGCACTGTTTTTGGGTTTGCGCGACGACGGGGAAAATGATCCGAAATATCAGACATTTTTTGTTTATAGAGATTCCGACGGACTTCAGGTTTATAAAGCGAACGGAATTTATCTTCCGAAAAACAACGGCTATTTAAACATTAATGTGGGGAAAGAGCCTAAAGGCGGCATTCTTACAAATCCGGTTACTGCAACTTTTAAAAAGCATTTTTATGATTTTAATGAAGATGATATTAAAATTAAGCAAACAGAGAAGAGAAAGTTTTATGGCAAGAAGACAATCAAGATAAATTATGTAAATCCGCAATTTTTGTCGTACACATTCGACACTTTAAACTACGGCAGGGAGCTTTTTAAAAACAGCATTTCAATAGTTCCGATCGAGTCTTCGACATTTAAAAGTCCAATTACTCTTGATCAAGTTTATCAAAAGTATTCACTCGATGTGATTAAGGATGACATAAACAATGTTCTCTACAACGAGCTTTATTTTGACAAACGAAACATGGGCATAGTAAGACGAAACGGATATTGGGTGTTGATTGCAAGGATGTTTGATAAAACCGACGGCAAAGTGAAGAATGTAGACATTTCAATTAGAGATGTCAATGCTCGAATTTTGCTAAACGAGAATCAACAGTCCATTTCTATAAGGGAAATTAATAAGATTTTTTCAAATGTTCGAGATTTCACAACGAGCTCAATAAGAAATCTTGCTGTTGTTAAGACAACAAATTCATTCAAAATTGTAAATTTTAGAAATGTACAGCTCGACATTTCGGATATTTTGACCATTGAAAAAGATAACGCCTCGATGTTTATGAACATGTGGTCATACGGTTCTGAAGCGGAAACACATTTTTCAAACGTGACAAAATCCGCGATTTGGAAACGCTTTTACTAGGGTGTATTGATTTTAACAACAATTTTATGTATAATTAGTTTGGAGTTGATTTAAATGGAATTGATAGATAAGGTTCTCGATGAATTGGGACCGTATCTTAGACTTGAGCAATATTCGCTGTTGTATTTTGTTTTGATTGCAATAGCGGTCATAATGCTTCACGTGTTATTCTCAAGATTAAGATTTGTAAAATATTTACCTGGCATTGTACTTGTTTTTTATGCAATCATAAGGTTATTTTTAAATACAAACGGGGGCTTTTTAAAGAGTTCTCCGGAGGATTTGAGAGTTGTTGTCTTGACAGGCGCATGCGGGCTTGTGAGCATATTTTTTGCACGCATTCTTGCAATTATGTACAAAAATAAAGATCGAAGAAGACGACCTCTAACCGAAGAAGAAAAACGTATACGGATGGAAAAAAGAAAAAGAAGAGAAGCAAGGATGAGGCGTGAAGCCCTAAAACAAGAAATTTCCAATATGGAAACACCTGAAAATTAGAACTTGGCAAAATCTTTTTTGAAATTTTTTGATAGAGCTGAGCGATAGTTGTTATCGCTCTTTTTCAATATCAAAATTATTTATAAGTTTCATTTTTTTTGCTTTGGTGAGTTTTTTTATCGCAGATTCACGCTTCAAAGCTTCGCTCATTGTAAAGCCGGTCTCGAAATATACAAGCTCTACCGGAGTTCTGCCGCGCGTATATTTGGCGCCGTTTTTCTCATTGTGGGTTTTGACCCGTTTTTCAAGATCGTTTGTCATGCCGCAGTAGAGGGTGTTGTCGGCGCATTTTAAAATATAAACCTTAAAATCTTTGGACTCGGTTTGCTCAGTTTTATCTGTTGTCATTTATATAGTCCTCAATTGCATTTTTTGCACTGCTATAATCATAACCTCTTGAAACAAGATGGTTAATCAATTTTTGTTTATTTTTAAAATCTTCGAGATTTACTCCCTTTGCTTTCTTTTCGACTTGTGCATAGAGATTTCTTTTTATTATTTCTTCATTGTCCATCAGAGCAAAGTCGACAGATTCACCGGAGATGCCTTTTTCTTTAAGTTTAAAAATTATTTTATTTGGCCCCCACTTGTTTATAAGAAGATGGTCGGATACATAGGCGTTTATATAGTCCTCATCATTAATATAACCGACTTCTTTAGCATATTTTATAGCTTCTTCAATTTCAGCTTCACTATATTCATTGTCCCTCAAATATCTAATTGTTTCCGCCTCAGTTCTCGTGTTTTTAAGAAACATCAGACAACATTCGGTACATGTGTACTTCATTTTATCACCTCGTAAAGGAGTTTTTATGGATTATTTTGCAACAATAAGCACAATTTTAAAATATATTTTGGTAGTTATAGTTTTTTTGTTTACCACAAACATCCTTAAGGATATTTTATACTATATTAAAAAAGAAAGCAAAGAGAAAGTTGCCATTTTAAGATTTGGCGGAGAAGACAGCGACAAGGTGGCAGTTATAAGAGACAATATCTCAGTTGGACGTGCATCTGAAAACGATGTAACTATTAAAGACGATTCGATTTCAAAGAGACAATTTCATATTAAAAAGACCAATAAGGGTTACAATTTGATCGATTTGAAGAGCGCAAACGGCACATTCGTGAATGGAGAACGTGTGAAGAGCGTTATCTTAAAAAATAAAGACGTTATAAAAATCGGAGATGAAATAATCGTGTTTGAGGAGAGAATTCGAAATGTCAAATAAGAAAAAATCCTATTTTTATATACTTCTCTTCCAACTTTTGGGTGGGGTATTGATGTTTCTCTTCAAAGCTGAAAGCGAGGTCACGACAAAGTCTTTGATAGCTATTTCGTCAGTCCTTGTTGTTGGGTTTGTAAATGTTTGGCTGAACAAAAGACTCATCGGATACGATTTGTTTTATGTCTTGGTTTCCATGCTATTTAGCATCGGCACACTTGAAATTTTTAGACTCAATTCCGAATATGGCGTGAAGCAGATGATTTGGTTTTTAATCGGAGTAGTGTTTATGTATGTGTCATATATGATTATAAAAAACACAAATTTCCATGAATTTTTCTTTTATATTTTTGTGGGTGCAATCTATATTTTGTTTTTATACACACTGCTCTTCGGAATCAACAGATACGGTGCAAGAAACTGGGTCAGCATTTATGGACACCTGTTTCAACCGGTTGAAATAATAAAACTTTTATTTATTTTTCAGCTTGCAACGCTGGAGAATTCATCCATCACAAAAATAAAATATTATAAACTTATAAATGAAGTGATTGCATTTTCATATTTTGGGCTTCTCTTTCTTCAAAGAGACCTTGGAAGTGCGCTGTTACTATTTATAATTTATATAAGTTATCTCTATGTATTTGAGAGCGAGAGAAAATATTTTGCTGTCACTCTTATAATGTTTGCGGCATTTGCTGTTATCGGCTTTTTGATACTTCCGCACGTACGTATAAGATTTATGGTTTGGACAAATCCATTTAAATATTTTGCAAAAAAGGGATATCAAATCGTTACAGCACTCACCGCAATTGCTAATGGCGGACTTTTTGGAACAGGCATAGGTCTTGGCATACCGAACATAATTCCTGTAAATATTTCAGATATGATTTTGGCGGCGATCGGCGAAGAAATGGGTGCAATAATGATTTTAAATATTTTAATCATATACGTCATCTTTTTCTCGTACAGTTTAAAACTTGCGAAATATGTAAGCCACAAATACTATAAAAAGCTTGCGGTTTTAATTCCTGTGTCAATCGTTTCACAATTTTTTGTAATTTTGATGGGCACACTTAATATGATTCCTTTAACAGGAGTTACAGCACCGTTTATATCTTATGGCGGAAGCTCTATGATTTCATCGTTTATGATGCTTGGTGTTTTACAAGCGGCGCTTAGAAAAAATGTTTAGATAAAGAATCGAGGTTTCAAATGGAAAACAATCCGAATAAAAAAGTGAATAATTTAATGTATGTGGTTGTTTTTATGGCATTTATTTCCACAATAGCAATTCTTCTCATCTCATCTGTCGGTGCGAACTATCTTGTGGACTCGAAATATGACTCAAGGTCGAACCGTCTTGTTACAACCGTTAAACGCGGAAGCATTCTCGACAGAAACCACGAAGTTTTAACATACAGCGAAAAAAATAATGATGGTTATGTGAGAATTTCAAAATATCCGGGTCTTTTTTCGCATGTGATCGGATATATCGACAAAAAATACGGTACTACAGGCCTTGAATCGGCTTATAATCCGGAGCTAATGGGACGTGGCAATGCATCGTTTATGACAAAGGCGAAAAATATAATTCTTAACGAGAAAACAGGCGACAATCTCATTTTGTCAATCGATTTAAAACTTCAACAAAGGGCACAGGCGCTTCTAAAAAATTTTAACGGAGCAATAGTTGTTTCTAACCCGAAGACAGGCGAGATTCTTGCAAGTTATTCAAATCCGACATACGATGAAAGGCAACTTAAAGAAGTTATAAATAATGAAAACGAAAGCTCTATGTTAAATCGCGTTCAATTCGGCAGATATTCTCCGGGTTCAGTTATGAAAATTTTAACCAGTATAAATCTTTTGCAAAATAATTTTAATGAAGAATATGAGGACACCGGCTCAATTAAAATTGGCGATACTAAAATTGCAAACTACAATAATATGAGATACGGTACTGTTGACATGAAAAAGGCGTTTGCACATTCATTGAACACTTATTTTGTGTGGGCAAATTTGAAATACCTTGAAAGTTTTAAAAATTTAATTGATTCAGTCAATAATACAATTTTAGAAAGTTCGAATGTTCCAATGGCGCCGATCGAATTAAGTCTTTCGGATGATGAGTTTTCAAATGCACTCCTAGGAATCGGACAGGGGAAAGTTACACTCTCTCCTATGATTTTAAATATTATCACTGAAAGTGTCTATAACGGCGGATATTTCTATACACCGCGATATGTGAACTCTTATGAAACGGAAGATGTAAAAATAAATAAAAAACTTTTTTCTAAAAAGATTATAATGCCTTTTAGTGAACAAATAACAAATCAAGTGAAAGATTATATGAAAGAAGTCGTAGCGACGGGAACTGCGAGCGGTTTTGGGCTAAAAAATGCCGGAGGAAAAACCGGAACTGCGGAACTTGGAAACGGAAAATACAATTATTTCTTCACAGGTTTCTATGAAAATGAAGAAAATCCGAAATGTATTACGATTGTACTGGAAAATTGTTCAAATATTGGGTATAATAGAACTGTAGAGATATTTAAAAAATTGTTAATGGATTAACCAAGTGGTGTCCTTAACAAAATATAATTTAGGGGGTATTAGAATGTTAGTAAAAAACCATATTCTATCAAAAAATTTCCTTACGCTTCTTTCTGTTAAAGATACTGTAAAGACAGCGATTGAAAAAATGGATGAAGGGGGCTTTTTAAGTTTACCTGTTGTCGAAGGCGAAAAATTCATCGGATATGTTATGAAGGCAACAATTTATGAAAGGTTTTTCCACGAAAACACATCAAACAGAGAGGAATTCGAAAACCAATCAATTGAAAAATATGTAGAAACCGGAATAAAAGCTCTTGACCCGAATGACGGTATCGACGAAGCAAGTATCGCTATTGAAAAATTAAACATTCCGTTCTTGCCCGTAGTTGATGCTGATGGAAATTTCCTCGGAATATTGACACACGCTTCAATCTTTAAAGCATTCTCAGATCTTTTCAATCTCGGAAAGGGCAGACAACTCATTGTCTACATCTTTAATATTCCGGGACAACTCTCAAGACTCTTGAATGTCTTTAGAAAAGAAGGCATCAACGTTCCTTCAATGGTCGTTATGGATGCTAAAGTTATGGGAATCCTAAAAGTTCAATGCAGAGTTGAAGTTGCTTCAAATGAAGATTTTGATGAACTTGTTTCAAAAGTTGAAAAAGAAGGATTTAAAACAGGAGAACTATAGAGTTTATAAACTCTCTGCGAAGTTTGCAGGGAGTTTTTTTATGTCCATTTCCTTGCGATTTCTTATATATTTTGATATAATATTTGTGGAGGAGATTTTTTGCGAATTTTAGGATTGGATCCGGGACTTGCTATTTTGGGTTTCGGTATAATAGACACAAATGGAAACAAGTTTAAACTTGTTGACTACGGAATAATTAACACTGAGCCGGACCTCACATTTCCTGAAAGGCTGAAGCTTTTATATGACGATTTGGATTTTCTTATAAAGAGATATCAGCCGGATGAAGTTTCAATTGAAGAGCTATTCTTCTACAAAAACGTCACGACTGCAATTAAAGTTGCACAGGCACGTGGAGTTCAAGTGCTATGTTGTTTAAACAATGAAATTCCAATCTATGAATACACTCCTCTCCAAGTAAAACAAGGAATTACGGGCTACGGACGTGCTAATAAAAAAGACATTCAGGAATGTGTGAAGTCTTTTTTGAATATGAAAGAGATTCCAAAGCCTGATGATGCTGCGGATGCATTGGCGCTTGCAATATGCCATTCATTCACAGGCAGATTTAAAGATGAATTTAGGTTAAAGTAATTATGTATGAATATTTTGAAGGCAAAATTGTAGATTTTTATGATAGCTATCTTGTGGTGGACATTGCAGGCATAGGATATCGTTTGGAAGCGCCGAAAAACATTTTATCGCAAGTTAGAATCGGCGAAGAAAAAGTAATTTATGCGGAGCAGGTCGTGAGCGAGAACAGAATTTCGGTCTACGGTTTTGCAACTAAAGAAGATAGAGAGATGTTTAATATTTTAAGAACGGTGCCGAAGATCGGACCAAAAACCGCGATTGGTATTTTGGGCAGCGTAACTTTGTCAAAGCTTGTTGCTTCAATTGTCTCAGAGGACAAGGCGAGCTTAACAAAACTTCCGGGCATCGGGGCAAAGAGTGCAGAAAGACTTATTGTCGATATGAAGGACAAGGTTAAAGATTTTGAATTTGCAATTGAAGACATTGACACAGAGCCGAAGAGTTCAATCCACAGCGAGCTTATAGAAGCGCTAACACAGTTTGGCTACAATAGATTTGAAATCGAAAAGAAAATTGCTCATATCGATTTTACCGATATGACAATAGACGAAGCTCTGAAATTTGCACTTAAAAATATGAACTAAAGGGAGATTCAATGGAAAACGAGAGAATAATCTCGAGCAATCTGAGAGACGGAGAGGATTTATTTGACAACTCTTTGCGTCCAAGATGGCTCAATGAATATATCGGGCAACATAAGGCGAAGGATAAATTAAAGATTTTTATCGATTCCGCCAAAATACGAAAGGACACTCTTGACCACGTGCTTCTTTATGGACCACCGGGACTTGGAAAGACAACGCTTGCAAATATAATTGCAAATGAACTCGGAGTAAATATAAAGGTCACGTCGGGTCCGGCAATTGAAAGGCCGGGGGATTTGGCAAGCATTATGACAAATCTCGAGAGAGGCGATGTGCTTTTTATCGACGAAATACACAGAATTTCCAGAAATGTTGAAGAAATTTTGTATCCGGCGATGGAGGATTACTGTCTTGATGTAATGATAGGAAAAGGTCCAACGGCAAGAAGTGTAAGACTTGATCTTGAAAAGTTCACCCTAATCGGCGCAACAACACGTGCCGGACTTTTGAGTTCGCCATTTCGTGACAGATTTGGGGTCAATTTAAATCTCGAGCTTTATGATGAAAAGAGTCTCACGGAAATTATAAAAAGAAGTGCAAAAATTTTGGATGTCTACATAGACGATGAAGGTGCAATCGAAATTGCAAGGCGTTCACGCGGCACACCGAGAATTGCAAACCGACTTCTTAAACGCGTTCGCGACTATGCTGTTGTTATGGGAAGTGGCGAGATAGACAACAAAATGGCAAAAAAAGGTCTCGATATTCTTGAAGTCGACGATTTGGGACTAGACAAAACTGACAGAAAAATTATAAGGACACTTCTTGTCACGTTTAAAGGAAGACCGGTCGGCATTGACACATTAAGTGCTGCGAGCGGCGAAGAAAAGGGCACTATCGAAGACGTTTATGAGCCTTATCTCATGCAAATCGGTTTTATTGTAAGGACACCGAGGGGAAGAATTGCAACTGAAAAAGCTGCACTTCACATCGGTGTGCCATTTATGGAGGGCTAAATGAAAAGATTTTTTATAATATTAACAATTTTAATCTCACTATTGACGATTACAACAAGCGCTAAGAGTGATGATTTGACAATAAATATAAAGATCAAATCTTCAAGTGACGGATATGATTTGACCTCTGAAGAAGGGTTTGAACTAATAACAGAAGGAAAAACCGTTCTTCAGATTCCGGCAAAATCAATTCATCTCTTTTATGAGAACGGACTTATGATAAAGACTGATTCGGGGATTTACGGACCATACGAAAACAGCATGGTATCTCCGAAAAATAACGTTACAGCTGTTGCTAAAAGGAAATACAACGGGAATTTTTATGTGGATTCAATAAACAATTCTCTTATAAACAATGTAAGTCTTGAAGAATATATTTATTCCGTTGTTTCAAGCGAGATGGGCTCGAGCTTCGAAATGGACGCTCTTAAGGCACAAGCAGTTGCAGCAAGAAGTTATGCGATTTCGAACTTGAAGAAATATATAAAACATGGCTATAATCTTACAAATGATATTTACAGTCAAGTTTATCTCGGCGTAAATAATGTGAACGATAAAATTAGAAAAGCTGTAGACGAAACAAAGGGGCTTATTGCATCTTTTAACGGAGAAGTTATAAATGCAACATACTCATCATCAAATGGTGGCGTTATTGCATCAAGCGAAGAAGTTTGGGGCAACAAATACCCTTATCTTGTCGTTAAATCCGACCCGTACAGCACAAACACACCTAATGTGGATTGGAAGGTGGAAGTTTCAAGGGACAATCTCGATGAACTTCTTGCACAAAAGACAAATAAGCGCAACTTTACAGGACTCAAACTACAAAAAAATGTTTTAGGCCGTGTAAATTCAGTTATAGTGTCGTACAATGACGGAGATGTAGAGCTTTCGGCAAACAAATTTAGATTGATTTTCGGATCTTCAAAATTTAAGAGCACGCTTTTTGATGTGAATAAAAAAGTCGAAAACACAAATGTAAAACCGATGCCTGTAAAAGAGAAATCAATTGTTGCTGCAAGCGCTCCGGGACCTAATGAAGGAGTGGTTTTTGACATTGTAAAGCCTACAAAAGAAGAATTGAAAAAGATTTCAGCGATTTATAAAATAAATTCGGGCGAACAAATTTCGAGCGACAAAGTTGTTGAGACGTCAATCGACTCTTCCGACAAATATGTTTTCTACGGAAAGGGTTTCGGCCACAGCGTTGGACTTTCACAGTATGGAGCAAACGAAATGGCAAAACAGGGGTTCAAATATTTGGATATATTAGCTTTTTATTATCCGGGAATTGAGGTAAAAGTATTAAATGATTAGAGTTGATGATTACGATTTTGATTTACCTGAAGAATTAATCGCACAAACGCCTTTAAAGGAACGCGATAAATCAAGATTGATGGTGGTTGATAAAAAAGGCAGCGAACCTAAAGACTATGTTTTTTCAGATTTGGTTGATCTTTTAGACGAAGGGGATATTCTTGTGTTTAACGATTCAAGAGTTATCCCTGCTAGACTTTTCGGGCATAGAAAAGACAAGGAAGAAAAGGTTGAGTTTTTGCTTTTAAAAGAACTTGGCGATGACAGATGGCAATGTCTTTCAAAGCCTGGTAAAAAGGCGAAAGTCGGCACAGAGTTTTTCTTTGGAGATGAACTATCCCTTGTGGTCGATGAAGTTGATGAAGAAGGTCTTCGTTATGTAACACTTAAATATGACGGAATTCTGTACGAAATTTTGGATAGACTTGGCACTATGCCACTTCCTCCTTATATTCATGAAAAACTTGAAGATCAGGAGATGTACCAAACCGTCTATGCAAAAGATCCGGGAAGTGCAGCTGCACCGACAGCAGGACTACACTTTACGGATGAGCTTCTGGAAAAGTTGAAAAACAAAGGCATAGAAGAACTTTTTATAACGCTCAACGTCGGGCTTGGCACATTCAGACCGGTTACATCCGAGTTTATTGAGGACCATAAGATGCATGAAGAATTATATACGGTGAGCGAAGAAGTTGCAGCGAAAATTAATGCAGCAAAGAAAGCGGGCAAAAAAGTTGTTGCAGTAGGTACAACCACAATAAGAACGCTTGAAAGTGCTGCGGATGAAAACGGCGAAGTGAGAGCGGGCAGCAGATGGACAAATATTTTTATTTATCCGGGCTACAAGTTTAAAATTGTGGACAAGCTGATCACAAACTTCCACTTGCCGAAGAGCACTTTGCTTATGCTTATTTCTGCAATAATGGGCCGAGAAAATGCACTTCACGCATACAAAATTGCAGTCGATAGAAAATACAGATTTTTCAGTTTCGGCGATGCAATGTTTATAGAATAATGGAGAATTTATGAGTTTTGAGTTTGAAGTATTAAAAAAAGATGATAGAACAAAGGCGAGAGTAGGTGTTTTAAAAACTCCTCACGGAGATATACCAACACCTATTTTTATGCCGGTAGGAACAAGGGCAACGGTTAAAACTCTTTCGAATAATGAGCTATTGGATTTAAATACTAAGATTATTCTTTCGAACACATACCATTTGTTTTTGCGTCCCGGGGACGAGCTTATAAAAAAAGCCGGCGGTCTACACAAATTTATGAATTGGAATCTCCCGATATTAACAGACTCCGGTGGATTTCAAGTGTTTAGTTTGACCGAGAACAGACAAATAACTGAAGAAGGAGTTCACTTTAGATCGCATATCGACGGCTCTAAAGTTTTCCTATCTCCGGAAAAGTCAATTTCCGTTCAAGAGAATTTAGGCTCCGATATAATGATGGCATTTGACGAATGTGCCCCATATCCGGCCGATTACGACTATATTAAACATTCCATGGAAAGGACTTTGAGATGGCTCGAAAGATGCGTGAATGCAAAAACTAGAGATGATCAGGCTCTTTTCGGTATAGTTCAAGGCGGAATGTATAGAGATTTAAGAAAACTTTCTGCAATTGAAACTTGCAAATTTGATTTGAAAGGTTATGCGGTCGGTGGACTTAGCGTTGGAGAACCTATTGAAGTTTTAAAGGAAATGCTTGATACATGTACCGATTATATGCCTGAGGACAAGCCTAGATATCACATGGGTGTCGGATCGCCAGACTATCTTTTCGAGTCTGTCGAAAGGGGTATTGATATGGCGGACTGCGTTCTACCGACAAGAATTGCTAGAAACGGTGCAGCTTTTACAAAATATGGCAGAATAAATCTTAAGAATGCAAAATTTACTGAAGATTTTACACCTATTGAAGAAGATTGCGACTGTTATGCATGCAGAAACCACACAAAAGCTTATATAAGGCATCTCGTTATGAACGGTGAAATCCTTGGCGGAAGACTTCTGAGTCTCCACAATGTCAGATTTCTTTTAAAGTTGATGGAAAATATAAGAAAGAGTGTAATTGATGGAAATTTCTTAGAATATAAAGAGGAATTTTATAAAAATTATGGTTATTTGAATTAACTATTGATTTTTTTATTTTTTTATTATATAATTACCATAAGTGAGGTGAGGAAATGTACGGAGCTACAACAGCAAACCCAGCGGCAAACCCACTGATTTCTCTTTTACCAATGGTTGTTGTTCTAGGTTTTTTCTATTTATTCGTGATTAGACCACAACAAAAAAGGGATAAAGAGGTTCAAGCAATGAGAGCGGCCCTTAAACCGGGAGACAGCGTAATTACTATTGCAGGAACAATGGGTAAGATTTTACAAGTTAAGGATGATATTGTTGTTATTGAAGTTGGAACACTCAAAAATCAAATTGAGATTCTAAAATCATCAGTTGCAACAATTTCAAAGAAAAAAGACGTCAAAGACGCAAAAGTAGACACTATTTAATTTGGAGGTAAAATATGAAACTTATTAAAACATTGACAAAGAAAAACATAAAAGACACATTATGTCACGGCGGATGCGGCGAATGCCAAACTTCATGCCAATCAGCATGCAAGACCAGTTGCACAGTTGGAAACCAAAAGTGCGAAAATCCACAAAATAAATAAGTGGTGGTAACATCCACTACTTTTTTTTGGAGTAAATATAATGGAGAATAGAATCCATAAATTTCATCTTAACGGCGTATATTGTATAATTGATATTAACTCAGGCAGCGTTCACGTTGTTGAAAAGATTATATACGATATAGTAGATGAATATGATAAGCTTTCGGACGAGGAACTTGCTTCTAAGTACAACTATGAATTATCCGATATAACCGAAGCGCTTTCAGAAATAAACTCTCTTAAATCGGAGGGTTTACTGTTTAGTGAGCCGATTGATGTCGACACTATTCCATTCGCAAATCAAAACATTGTAAAAGCTTTATGTTTACATATGGCTCACGATTGCAATTTGAAGTGTGAATATTGTTTCGCATCGCAAGGGAATTTTAATGGGGAAAAATGTCTGATGCCACTTTCAGTTGGAAAGAGAGCATTGGAATTTTTGTGTGAAAATTCAGGCAATCGTGTGAATTTGGAAGTTGACTTTTTTGGTGGCGAACCGCTCATGAACTTCGGAGTTGTTAAAGAACTTGTGAAGTATGGAAGAGAAGTTTTGGAGCCGAAATACTACAAAAATTTCAGATTTACGATCACCACAAACGGCGTTTTATTAAATGATGAAATAATTGATTTTATAAATGAAAATATGTCCAATGTCGTTTTAAGTCTTGATGGAAGAAAGTCCGTCAACGATAGAATGAGAAAGACTTTGACCGACAAGGGCAGTTATGATATCATCGTTCCGAAGTTTAAGAAGCTAGTAGAAAAGCGTGGCGACAAAGATTATTATATTCGCGGCACTTTTACAAACCAAAATCTCGACTTCAGCGAAGATATTTTAAATTTTTATAACGAAGGATTTGAAAAGGTTTCTGTTGAGCCTGTTGTAACGGATCCTAACGAGTATTATGCAATAAGGGAAGAGCATCTTGACAAGATTTTAAAGGAATACGAAAAGTTTTCCAAAGATTATCTTGACATTCTAAAGAAGGATGATAAATTTTTATTTTTCCACTTTATGATTGACTTGTCTCAAGGTCCGTGCATAATAAAGAAATGTTCCGGCTGTGGAGCGGGTAACGAATATATGGCTGTAACACCACAAGGTGATTTATATCCTTGCCATCAATTTGTCGGCGAAGAACAATTTAAGCTCGGCAATGTTTTTGAAGGTGTTAAGAATACAGAACTCAGAGATGAGTTCAAATTTACAAATGTCTTTACAAAAGACGATTGTAAATATTGCTGGGCAAGGTTTTACTGTTCCGGCGGATGTCATGCAAACGCATGGTATAACAACAAAAACATCAATAAGGTTTACAAACTTGGCTGCGAAATGGAGAAAAAAAGAATTGAATGTGCCATTTCGATATTGGCCAACAGATAAGGAGGAGAAGGATGAAAAGTAAATCATTAGTTTACTTTACCTTGGTTGTAGCTTTAGTACTTGCAATTTTCGCAATTGGCATATTCGGCTTTCAACTAGGTGACAAAAAAATCCCTAAGGCAAAAGATGCAATTCAATTAGGATTGGACCTTCAAGGTGGGGTTTATGTATTATTGCAAGCTGACACTGATGCAAGTGGTCAAGAGTTAAGAAGATATATGGAACAAGCAAAGGCTATTATTCAACAACGTGTTGACGGTCTTGGCGTAAGTGAACCAAATATCGCTATTGAAGGAGATAATCGTATCCGTGTTGAACTAGCAGGTCTAAAGGATTCAGAAGAAGCATTGAAATTGATTGGTAAAACAGCTCAACTTCAATTCGTGGATCCTGATGGAAATGTGGTTTTGACAGGAAAGAACGTTAAAGAAAGTATCGTACAATATATTAACGACCCGATTAAAGGAAATGAACCTGTAATCAGTCTTGAATTTGACGATGAAGGTGCAGAAAAATTTGCTGAAGCAACAAAGAGACTTGCAGCAGAAACAGATGCACAAAAGAAGATTTTATTTATCAAATTGGACAATGAAGTAATTTCAGCACCTATGGTTCACGAAGAAATCAAAGGCGGTAAAGCAATCATAAACGGCGGTAACGAAGCAATGAAGCTCGAAGATGCAACAAGAACTGCTACACTTATTAAAGCAGGTGCTCTTCCTATTCCTATGAAGGAACTCACAAGCTCAGTTATTGGACCTACACTTGGTCTTGATGCTTATGAAAAATCCATACTTGCAATTGGAATTTCATTATTATTAATTATGGTATTATTACTTGCATTATACAGAGCTATGGCAATTCCAGCATGTATCAGTTTGCTTGTTTATACTGAAATTATTATCGGATTCTTCCTACTTCTAAAAGTTAAGCTATCTCTTCCGGGAATTGCAGGACTTATGCTTTCAATCGGTATGGCCGTTGACGCAAACGTTATTATTTTCGAAAGAATTAGAGAAGAACTTAAAGCCGGAAAAACACACAAGGCTGCTATTAAAGCCGGATACAAAAATGCATTATCATCAATTATTGACTCAAATATCACAACATTAATTGCAGGTATTGTACTTTATGTATATGGTATCGGTGCAATCAGAGGATTCGGTGTTACACTCATCCTTGGTATCGTTGCATCAATGTTCACAGCAGTACTTCTTACAAAATGGTTATTGGATTTAATGGCAAACATTTTTACATTTAAATCTAACAAATCATTTGGCGCTTAGGAGGGAAGAATTATGAATTTTGTAAAACACAGATATATTTATTTGGCTATTTCAGCCATTCTCATAATTACAGGAATTTGTTTTGCAGCTGTTAAGGGATTCAATCTTGGTATTGATTTCTCAGGTGGTACTGTTATAACAATTCAAGCACCTAAGTTTATCGAAGAAGAAAAAATTAGAAATATTTTTAAAAAATATGACAACACAATCGGTATTCAATACAGTGGAGAAAACAAATCCGACATCATTGTAAAAAGTACAAAAGACTTTGACACAACACAAATGACGGAAATCAAATATGCTCTTGAAAAAGAACTTTCAATCGACAGAACTGCAATTTCTTCTGACTCTGCAGAACCGACAATGGGTAAAGAAATTCAAAGAAAAGCTATTATTTCAATTTTAATTGCTTCAGCTTTGATGCTTGTTTATATTACAATCAGATTTGAATTTTTATTCGGTGTCGCTGCTATTTGCGCTTTGATTCACGACGTTTTGATCACAGTAGGCTTCTATGCAATTTTTAGTTTCCCTGTAAATTCAAGTCTTATTGCTGCAGTACTCACAATTTTGGGTTACTCAATCAACGCTACAATCATTATTTTCGATAGAATCAGAGAAGAAAGAAAGCTTCAACCTAAAGCAACAAAAGAAGATATTATCAACTCTGCAGTTAACCACACTATAAGAAGATCTATCTTCACAACTGTAACAACACTCCTTGCAGTATTCACTTTATACTATGTTGGTGTTGATGCTGTTAAAGTATTGGCTTTACCTTTAATCATCGGTATGATTTCAGGTTTCTGGTCATCTGTATTCTTGGCATCAAACTTCTGGTATATTTTTAACGGCGGAGATGCTGTAAAAGAAGCACAAAAGAAAAGATAATTTAATATAAGACTGGAAATTTTATCCATAAAATGGTAGAATGGTATATAAGTACTCATTCTACTTTTTTATTGGAGGAAATATGTTGGAGAAATGGTTTTTAAGAAATAAGAACAATGCTCAGTCGCCGGACAGGAGTTTAAATCTGTTGGAACGCACAAAGCTACGCATTCTTTATAACAGAGATATAACTGAGATTGACGATATCAGAAAATATTTTTTAAATCCATACGAAGCGATGTATGACGCAAATCTTTTTAATGATTTCCACATACTTTACGACCGACTTCTTTCTCTCAAGGAAAACAATGAAACTGTTGCCATTGTCGGTGACTATGATGTCGACGGAATTATGTCTACCACAATTCTTATTAAAGCTTTTAAACGCCTTGGCATTTCCGTTACATATAAAATTCCTAACAGAATGACCGACGGATATGGAATTAACAGACGAATTGTCGATGAACTTAAACTCGAGGGCGTAAGCTTAGTTATAACTGTGGACAACGGTATTCAAGCTTTTGACGTTTTAAAATATGCAAAGGATTTGGGACTCGATGTATTTATTACAGATCACCACGAGTTAAAGGTTGAAGATGGCGAGTTTAAAATTCCGGATTCAATAGGTGCAATAAATCCACACAGACCTGACAGCAATTATCCATTCAAGCTTTTATGTGGCGCAGGCATTGCTTATAAAGTTGCAATTTTACTTTTAAAAAAATTCGGTGTATATGACGAAGCAATTGACAGGGAGCTCATAACATTGGCCGGCATTGCAACAATCTGTGATGTCGTTGATCTAGTCGATGAAAATAGGATCATTTCATATCACGGCTTACTGAACTATAGAACAACAACAAATTTGGGCTTGAGGGCAATTACAAAGGTCGCGAGTGTCGATATTTCTAAAGTTGACAGCTATCACATCGGATTTATTATAGGCCCACGATTCAACTCCAGCGGTCGATTGAAAACAGCTGATTTGGGTATAGAATTATTAACCACTGAAGATGAGGACAGAGCCTTTGAAATTGCAACTGAGTTAAATGATTTAAACGAAGAGAGAAAAGCATATACCGAAACGGGATACAAGTCCGCTCTCGAAAAAATAGATTCAAACAATCTTCCAAGTGCGCTTGTCATTTATCTCGAGAATATTCACGAAAGTGTTGCAGGAATAATTGCGGGACGCATAAAGGAAAAATATTACAGACCGACAATTGTCCTTACTGACGGTGAAGAAAGTTTAAAGGGCTCGGGAAGAAGTGTTGACGAGTTTGATATTTATAGTTCTATTTCCGAGTTCAGCGATTTATGTTTAAAATTCGGCGGGCACAAAATGGCGTGCGGACTTTCAATTGCAAAGGACAAGATGGGAGAATTTACAAATAAACTCATAAAATCCGCAAATGAATACCAAGACGATTTTGTAAAAAAAGTATATATCGATGCAATTTTCCCACTTGAAATGGTGGATTTAAGATTTCTTGATATGCTAAATTCGTTTAAGCCCTTCGGTAAAGCAAATGAAGAGCCTAAATTTGTGGACAATAATTTAAAATTTATAGGTTTTAATGTATTAGGAAAAAATAAAAATGTTATTAAACTATCTCTTGTTTCAAGTTCAAACAGAGTCGTTACGGCGATTTTGTTTGAGACTGAGGACGCATTCCTTAAAAGATTCAAAGAGGAATTTAATTTAGATATTTATGATTCAATACAAAAGGGACTTTACATGGATATTGTTTATTATCCTCAACTTAATGAGTTCAGAGGTAATAAAGAAGCACAAATAATCATAACAAACTATAGGTACAAGAGGTGATGGTATGCTGGAAGATTTATTAGCGTATATTTTAAAATATAATCCCGACGCTAATGTTGAGCTTATAACTAAGGCGTTTAATCTCGCTAAGGAAGCACATGAGGGACAGCTTAGAAAGAGCGGGGAACCTTATATTATTCATCCGGTCGCAGTTGCAAAGATTCTGTCTGAGCTCAATATGGACTCGCAGACGATTTGCGCCGGACTTTTACACGATGTAATTGAAGACACGAAGTACACATACGACGATATAAAGGAGATGTTTGGAGAAAATATTGCTGATATTGTCGAAGGTGTCACTAAAATCAAAAATTTGAATTATAAAAAAGCAGACGAAGCACAGGCGGAAAACATAAGAAAAATGGTTCTTGCAATGAGTAAGGACATCAGAGTTGTTATTGTTAAACTCGCTGACCGTCTTCACAATCTGAGAACGCTTGAATATATGACCGACGAAAAGAGATACAGAATTGCAAGAGAAACACTTGATATTTATGCACCTCTTGCACACAGACTCGGTATTTCGAAAATAAAATGGGAGCTTGAGGACCTTTGCTTGAGGCATTTAGAGCCGAAGGCTTACTACGATTTGGTTGAAAAAGTCAACAAAAAGAGAAAAGAGCGCGAAGCTGATTTAAATAAAATTATTGAAAAACTAAAACAAAAGCTGACAGAAGCAAATTTGAAATTTTCAATAGATGGAAGACCAAAGAGTTTCTATTCGATTTATAAAAAAATGAAAGACCAAAATAAGAGCTTCGATTCGATTTATGACTTGACTGCAGTAAGAATTATTGTGGATACGGTAAATGACTGCTATGCAGCTCTTGGTGTTGTTCATGCATCATGGAAACCGGTTCCCGGAAGATTTAAGGACTATATTGCGATGCCGAAGCCAAACATGTATCAATCGCTTCACACGACTGTTATAACAAACGAAGGCGAGATTTTTGAGGTGCAAATAAGAACTTGGGAAATGCACAAAACGTCTGAATATGGTATCGCTGCGCACTGGATGTACAAAGAAAAGAAGGGTAAAACAAATCTTTCTCAAAATCTTAAATGGTTACAACAACTTATGGAATGGCAAGCAGATCTTGCAGATCCAAAAGATTTCATAGACACACTAAAGGTTGACTTCTTTAACGATGAAGTTTTCATTTTAACGCCAAGGGGTGACGTTGTCGATTTACCGATGGGATCAACTCCTGTAGACTTTGCATATAGAGTTCACACCGATGTTGGTAATAGAACTATCGGAGCAAAAGTAAACGGCAAGATTGTGCCACTAAACTATGAACTTCAAAACGGAGACATTGTTGAAATTACAACATCTAAAAATATTTGCGGTCCATCCAGAGACTGGCTCAAGTTTGTAAAGAGCTCGAGAGCAAAAAGCAAAATAAAATCATGGTATAGAAGTATCGACAAAGAAGAAAATATTGCGGTTGGAAGAGAACTTCTTACTTCAGAACTAAAGAGACTCAATATAAGACCTGAGGATGCTTTCTCGAAAGAAAATATGGATGCTCTTTCATCATATTTTTCACTCAGTGAAATTGACGACTTATATCAACAAATCGGATATGGTTCTTTAAAGCTAAATGTCGCTGTAAATAAGATAAAATCCCTTGTTGAAAATGTTTCTATAAAGGATGATGAAGGAAATTTCATACAGCCTACTACAAACATAGTTTCGGATTCACCGAGCTCTGTTATTGTCGATGAATTGCCGGGCCTAAAAGTGCGTTTCAGCAGATGCTGCAATCCGCTTCCGGGCGATGAAATTGTAGGTTTTGTTACAAAAGGTCATGGTGTCACAATTCACAGAAAAGACTGCCCAAACACTGTTGCACTGAAAGAAAGACTTGGACAGATAAATGTTCGTTGGTCTTCAAATATAAGTGATGCGTTTGTTTCTGACATCGAAATTCGTGCGGTTGACAGGGTAGGACTAATAAGTGAAGTGGCCGGTTATATGAGAGAGCAGAAGTCTTCTCTTATAAACTTAAACGCAAAGATTGATGACAACAATTTAGCAACAATTTCTATGACCGTAAAAGTTCCAAACAAACAGGAACTCAATCGAATCATAAAAGATTTGGGACAGATACCGTCAGTTCTAAATGCATATAGGAGAATTAACTGATGATTGCACTTATACAAGTTACTGACGGAGTTAAACTTTCGATTGATGACAAGGTGTACAATGAAACAAACGACAAGACATTACTCGTTTTACTCGGAGTAAAAGACGACGACACTATAGAAGATGTGGATTATATTGTAAAGAAAATTCCAAAGCTTCGAATTTTTAAAGACGACGAGGACAAGCTCAATCTTTCGGTGCTTGACGTGGGTGCGAGCCTATTTGTCGTGAGTCAATTTACTTTATACGCTAAATGCAGAAAAGGAAACAGACCAAGTTTTGACAGAAGTGCGGGCTATGAAAAGGGGAAAGAGTTTTATGAAATTGTTGTCGATAAACTCAAATCTACAGGGCTCGAGGTTAAGACAGGCTCTTTCGGAGCGATGATGGATATAGAATTTAATAATAATGGACCCGTTACTATTATTTTAGACTCAAATGAATAGATTTTTCTTTAACAATTTGTTATAATATATTTGGGAGGGATTTTATGCTAATAAGTAATTTTTTAACATCCAGAAAAAGTGACAGACACTTTAAAAATAAGAAAATCAACAAGGATTCATTATCAAGACTTGAACAAGTGTTCAATCTCATGGATAATGAAAGTGTAAGTTTCAAGCTTTATGAAAACGGAAAAGATGTTTTCGAAGCTTTAGACGGTCATGCAGGCTACAACGGAGTTATGATTGAAGCACCTGCATATATTACAGTTACTTTCAAGGGAGATTCAAACAAGGATAAAGTTGTCGGAATGTATAAAGCCGAAGATGTTATTAGTCTTCTTGAAAAAGAAGGACTCGGCAGCTGTTGGATCGGACTATTTAATACTTCCGAATCCGTCAAGGAAAAGGCTTTCCAAAATAAGGATGCAAATCTTATTTTAGCTGTTGGCTATCCAAAGCCTAGGAACCCGTTTGTTCAAGAAGAAAAATCGGAAAGACTTCCGGTTGAAGAAATTGTTTTCAACAAAGAAATCGGCAATCCAATTAATATTGACGAACTTGAACAACTTGGATTGGACGATGTATTTTATTATGCAAGATTCGCTCCTAGTACTTTAAATTCACAAAGCTGGAGATTTGTCATAAGACAAAATCAAATTGTTTTATATTTGAAAGAAATAAACGGAAAGCTCTATTACGAAGATATGGGCATCATCATGTATTATTTCGAACAAATGTATAATATGACATTCCACAAAGGTGAATGGAAGATTGAAGACAATTTTGTAATGCATGACGGCTATGTGAAAATTGCCACAATGAATATATAGGAGATATTATGAAGTTATTTATTGATACTGCGAATATCGAAGAAATAAAAGAAATTGCAAAGTGGGGCGTTTTATCAGGAGTAACGACAAATCCGTCACTAATTGCAAAAGAAGGACGCGATTTTAAAGATGTCGTTACTGAAATTACAGGTCTTGTAGACGGTTTTTTTTTCAAGCAGAAGACGGCAT
>CABTWE010000008.1 GCA_902488465.1 uncultured Tissierellia bacterium
AAAAAAACTGGTCGCCGCTACGGCAGTGCTTGCAACATCATACATTATCAAATTTTTATCGAGACAAGTCCCACATACACACAACGTAATTTGCGATGATATTTTGATGAGAAACGGTTGTATGGAGTGTTTTTGGAGTGAGGCATATTGATAAATATGTCGCAACGACGAAAACACGGAATCAACCGTTTATCGCAAAAAGGCCCGCAAATTTAGTCATGAATAATAACGTTGCGTTTTGTTTCCAGTATCTTGTTAAGCGACACACTCACCTCATCCAGTCCAATGTCCAGATAAAAGTCAAGCATTTTCGGGTCGGCGCCCATGGCACCACAAATTCCGACTTCGATGTCGTTCTTTTTTGCACCTGCGACGGTGAGTTCGATTAGACGTTTGATTGCAGGGTGGTAGTCGTCACGCATGTGTGCGATTTCGTTATTTGTACGGTCGATTGCGAGGGTATAGCTCACGAGGTCGTTTGTGCCGATTGAGAAGAAGTCTACATATTTTCCAAGTTCATCAGCGATGATTGCAGCAGCCGGGGTTTCAATCATGATGCCCAATTTAAATTCTTTAAAGTGTCTATTTTCATTTTTCAGTTCTTCAAGACATTCGTCGATTATTTCTCTGGTTTCAAGAATTTCCTTCGGCGAGATGACCATAGGAAGCATGACACGCAAATCTCCGTAGTATGACGCTCTCAAAAGTGCCCTGAGTTGTGTTTTAAAAAGTTCTCTTTCGGCAAGCGAGAGTCTTATTCCCCTTAGCCCCATTTGCGGATTGTCCTCTTTTTTAAGGTCGAGATAATCAACTTGTTTGTCAGCGCCGATGTCCATTGTGCGCACAATAACCGGTCTATCTTTCATAGAGGTGACTGCGAGTTTATATGCTCTATATTGCTCTTCTTCGTCCGGCGGATTCTTTCTACCAAGATACAAAAATTCACTTCTAAAAAGTCCGATTCCTTCCGCTCCGTTTTTATTCGCTTCATCAGCTTCTATTTCAGAGCCGATGTTTGCAAACACATTGAGCTTTTTCCCGGACTTTGTAACGGCATTTTTCGAGATATATTCTTTCAGTTCTCTCGCCTTTTCCATTTCTTTTTCAATCTTTTTTTCGTAACTCGACAGCACATCTTCGTCCGGCTCGACAATGAGTTCTTGGGATTCTGCATCTATAATTGCGACCTTGCCGTCAAGACTGTAAATATTTCCACAGTCGAGACTTATAAGTGCCGGAATGTTAAAGTTGTTCGCCAAAATCGTCGTGTGTGAAGTTTTCGAACCACGAAGAGTTGCGATTCCCTTAATTTTCCTGAAATCCATCTCAAGTGTTTCCGATGGATATAGCTCATCCGAAACGAGAATGTATTCCTCATTCATGTCTTCAGCTTTTTTCCCGAGTAAATTCTTTATAACTCTTGTCATTATGTCTTCAACATCGTTTGCACGTGCTCTAAAATACTCGTCTTCCATGTCGATAAAGATTTTTTTGAGATCTTCTTTTGCACGAAAAACGGAATATTCTGCAGTGAAATCCATGTCAATATAGCTTTCGACAGTTCCTATAACTTCAGGATCCGAGAGCATTTCAAGATGTGCCTCGAAAATTTCTTTTTCATCTCCGTCGACACCACTCTTGATATTTTCAATTTGATTTTTTGCATTTTCAAAAGCCTCGAGACTTCTCTTCTTTTCGATCTCGATTCCCGCGCCTTTCTTTTCCTCGATTTCCTCTTCCCTTTCAAGGACTTTTATTTTAGAAATGCTGATTCCGTTTGAAACGGAAATCCCCTTTATTTTTTGCATATTTCTTCTCCTCGTAAAAATATTCTTTCAATATTGAGCTCGTCGTCAAGCACGAGCAAGTTTGCAATATTGCCCTCTCTAATAGTTCCGACTCTCCTATCGATACCTAAGAGTTTTGCAGGATTTATCGTCGCCGCTCTTATTGCATCTTCTTCCTTTATGCCCGCCTTGATTGCATGTTTCATACAGTCAAAAAGATTCGTTGCGCTTCCGGCAATTGTGTCCGTGCCCTTTATCGTCGCCTTGTTTTTCACTTTGACAATTTTTTGACCGCCAAGCATATATTCTCCGTCCGAAAGCCCTGTCGCTTCGTTCGAATCGGAAACAAGAATCATCCTCGTATTTCCGAAAAGTTTAAAAATAAGTCGAATAATCGCATCATGTATATGAACGCCGTCGGTTATAAGCTCAGCGGTGCTGCCATTTTCGAGAGCAGCCGGAATCACTCCCGGTTTCCTGTGGTGAATGCCGGGCATTGCGTTAAACGTGTGCGTCAAATGTGAAAAACCGTTTTTGTATGCGTCGACAGCTTCGTCATATGTCGCATTTGTGTGTGCAACTGAAAGCACATATTTGTCACCGAGTTTTTTTGCAAACTGCATCGCTCCTTTTATTTCAGGTGCAATGCTTATAATTTTTAAAAGCCCGCCGCTTTTATCGTCGAGCCTTTCGACCATTCCCACGTCAGGTTCCATCAAATACTTCGGATTTTGCGCGCCGATTTTTTCTTTACTTATAAACGGTCCCTCCATGTGAATGCCGACAACTTCACTGTATTTGTTGTCGTATTCACCGATTGATTTAAAAATACCGTTAAGAATTTCTTCATTAAAAGTCATAGTCGTCGGACAAAATTGTGTGATGCCATGCTCCAAATTATATTTTGCAATAGTTTCAATTGAGCTCACTTCCCCGTCGGAACTGTCCTTTCCCATCGCTCCGTGCGTGTGGATGTCCGTGAGTCCCGGAATAATTCTTTTCCCCGAAAGGTCAAGTCCGTCTGCCATAATTTCGTCCATAATGAATTTTATTTTTCCATCTTCTATCCATAAATCTTTTCTTTTATATTTTCCGCCAATGAAAACAGCGGCATTTTTTAATAGCATAAAATCAACTCCTCTTTAAATTATACCCATATATTTTTATAGATATACATGCATTTTTATGATAAAGTGTTTATATGACCACGTTTTTTGGTATAATATATGTGAGGATGTGGTATAGAGAATCTATTCACATTTGAAAATTTTTTAAAGGAGGGTTTCCTATGAAAAACCTACAAAAATTAGGCAAAGCTTTGATGCAACCTGTAGCAGTTCTTCCTATAGCTGCACTTTTGGTCGGCATCGGCTATTGGATCGACCCGGTAGGCTGGGGTGGCTCAAATAAGCTCGCAGCTATTCTTATTAAATCGGGCACAGCAATCTTAGACAATATTCCTATTATATTTGCAGCCGGTGTTGCATACGGCCTTTCAAAAGACAACAACGGAGCCGCCGCTCTTGCGGGACTCGTGTCATTCCTCGTTTTAAAACAAATTTTAAACCCTGGAACCGTTGCAATGCTTAAAGGCCTTGACGCAAACGCTGCCGATTATGCAGACCAAATGAAATATATTTCAAACGAACTCGGGTTTGCAAAAATTGAAAATGCACTTACCGGAATTTTGTCGGGTCTTGTCGGAGCGTTCAGCTACAACAAGTTCTATGACAAAAAATTACCGGATGCACTTGCATTCTTTAGCGGCAGAAGAATGACCCCGATCATTGCATCATTCATTATGATCTTTGTATCAATCATTCTTTACTTCGTATGGCCTGTCGTTTTCGCAGGACTTGTAAAATTCGGTAACTGGATGATTGGACTCGGAGCACTCGGTGCAGGACTTTTCGGATTCTTCAACAGACTTTTGATTCCGTTCGGTCTACACCACGCACTCAACTCAGTATTCTGGTTCGACACAATCGGTATCGGCGACCTTACAAACTTCCTCAATGGCGCAAAAGCTCTTGAAGCCGGCACAGCTATAAAAGGTGTAACAGGAATGTATCAAGCAGGATTCTTCCCGATTATGATGTTCGGACTTCCTGCAGCAGCACTTGCAATGTACACATGTGCAAAACCTGAAAAGAAAAAAGAAGCAATGGGCGTTCTTTTGGCAGGTGCAATCGCATCATTCGCAACAGGTGTTACAGAACCTCTTGAATTCTCATTCATGTTCCTCGCTCCTGTTTTATATCTCACACACTCAATCTTGACAGGTATTTCACTTGCAGTTGCAACACTCTTGAAATCTACAGCAGGTTTCGGATTCTCCGCAGGTGTAGTTGACTATTTACTCTCACTTAAGAATCCTGTAGCAAACAAACCGGGCTTACTACTCATTATGGGTGTTGTTGCATTTGTAGTTTACTTTGTTGTATTCAGACTCTTTATCAAGGGCATGAACCTCAAAACTCCGGGAAGAGAAGACGAGGATGCAGCTGAAAAAGTAACAACTGCAAAAGTTACAACTGCAAAATCAGGCAATGACAAATTTAGAAAACAAGCTGAAACAATCATTGCAGGTCTAGGCGGAATCGAAAACATCTCATCTTTCGACTACTGCACAACAAGAATAAGAGCAACTGTAAACGATCCGACAAAAGTAAACGATGCACAAATCAAATCATCAGGCGCATCAGGACTTATAAAGCCGGACGCAAAATCCATTCAAGTTGTAGTTGGTCCACAAGTACAATTTGTATATGATGAAATGGTGAAGATGGCATAATGCTTGGACTATTTAAAAAGGCAATTAAAATTTATGCTCCTATGAACGGAAATGTAGTTGACATAACCGAAATCGACGACCCGGTTTTCTCACAGAAAATGGTCGGCGACGGCGTTGCTATAATTCCTGAATCTATGGATGTGCTCGCACCGATGGATGGAGAAATAACACAGTTCTTCGAAACGGGACACGCCTTTTCAATAAAAAACGGCGACATAGAAATTCTCGTTCACGTCGGAATGGACACAGTCGAACTGAAAGGCGAAGGATTTACAAAGATTAAAAAAGTTGGCGACACAGTTAAACACGGCGACGTAATTTTAAAAGTCGACCTTCGTAAAATCGAAGAACTCGGCAAAAAAATAGACACGCCAATCGTAATTATGGACGCTGAAGACAAAGAAATAAAGAAAATAACGGGTGCTGCAACTGCAGGCGAAACCGTTATCATGGAAGTAAAATAAGAGATGGAGTCCAAATTGGGCTCCATTTTTTTGTGCATAAAAAAAGCAGGTTAATTGCCTGCTTTGAATTTTATCTTATATTCACTATTTTTATTTCCCCATTTTTTATTTTTTGCGTTTTAATCTTTTTGTTCTCGTATCCGAGCACGAGTTGTATAAAACCTTCATGTGTGAAAACCACAATGTCGCCTTCATAGTCTTTTATTATATCCAAAAATATTTTTACTCTTTTAAATGCGTTTTGAAAACTTTCGCCGCTCGGTGGGGCGGTTCTGTCCGGTCCCAACATCCATTCGTTCAAACTTTCTCCGTAATGTTCGATGTTTTCTTTGAAAGTCCTTCCGACGAGGTCGCCGAAATCTATTTCGTTTACATATTTTGTGACGCGAAGTTTTTCATAATCTTCTTTATGGAGAACGTATTTCGCGGTTTCCTGTGCCCTTTTGTATTCGCTTGCAATAAAAATCGGATTCTGAAGTTTTAACTTATTAAATTCTCTTCTCGTATTTTTTGTACGCAGTTTTCCAATCGTCGCAAGTTTTACCTCTTTTCCGGCAAATGTATGCGTCAAATTTCCAACCGACATCTCATGCCTTATTAAAATCAAACGACACATATAAACACCATCCCTATAACTTCAACCGTTTCAACAATCGCTCCATAGATGTCGCCGTTCAGTCCACCAATTTTTTTCTTTGCCCAAAGTGCCATAAGGTTTGAAGCCAAAATTGCGATACCGATGAAAATGAGCGATTTTATATTTAGTATTGAGGAAATTATAAGCGTTACGACAAATCCGATTGCCCAAAATATACGTGGGTCGGAGCTGTGAAATGTGTAGCCGAGTCCACTTTTTTTCGTTGTTTCATAAAACGAGAGCACAAGTCCTGCGGCAATTCTTGCAATTGTCGGCGGCAATATGAGAAGCCACACATTTTTTTCGATTATTATAAATTCTTTAAGCATTTCAAATTTTATCAAAAGTAAAAATACAATTGTAATGACTCCGAAAGCACCAACGTGACTGTCTTTCATTATTTCCAGTGTCTTTTCTTTGTCCCTCATCGAGAAGAATCCGTCCGCCATATCGCTTATGCCGTCGATGTGCATTCCGCCGGTTATGAATATCCAAATGAGTAAAATTATTATTGCAGCAACTGCCGGAATTACATTAAACCGGTTAAAGAGTGTCATTGCTCCTGCAAGAATTGCACCGATAAATGCACCCACAAGTCCAAACCACGTGAGACTTCGTCTTAAGTTTGCCGTGTTCCACTCGACATTTATCGGGAGATAGAGTCTCGTTAAAAATTGAAACGCAACAACTATGGATTCTAATATCTTCATTTGAGTTTCACCTCAAGTCCCATGCAAACAAAATACGCTCTATCGCATTTTGCAGCGACTTCTTTGTTTATTGTCCCGATTAAATCGCGATACACTCTTGCAACTTTCGACTCCGGAATTATACTCATTCCAACTTCGTCCGTCACAATCACAAGTTCCTTGTCATTTTCTCTCGCCCAATCGAGCAATTTTTCAAGTTCTTTTCGCACTACGAGAATCGTTTCTTCAATAGATTTATCGCTCAAGTCGTCCGCCGTTTTTGAAAACATAATATTTGAAACAAAAACTCCGAGCGAATCGAACAGTACATATTTTTCCTCACCCGAAAGTCCGTCGAAATTCTTCAAACATTCGACAGTTCGCCATTTTATTCCCGATTCATCACGACGCTTTACATGTTTTTTTATCCTGAGGTCCATCTCGTCGTCGAAATTTTCAGCGGTCGCAATATAAATCGCGTCACCTTTTATAAGGCTCTCCGCAAATTCGGACTTCCCGCTTCTTGCACCTCCCGTAACAATGCTAATCATTTTTATCCCTGATATTTACAAGCACGTCAGGAAGAATTTCAATTTCTTCATATCTTCCCATATTTCTCATGAGATAGACCGCCGTGTCTAAAATTTTAAAGAGGAGCATACATCCGGTTCCTTCGCCAAGTCGCATTGAAAGGTCGAGCGTCGGGTGAAGTCCGAGTTCGTTAAACACAAGCTCCACTTGCTTTTCTCTGCTTTTGTGGCTCGGAATGATGTAGTCTATGACGTGTTCGTTCATTCTTACCGCAACAAGTGCTGCAACTGCGGAAATAAATCCGTCTATGACCGCAACTTTTTTGTGCTTTGCGGCACCCAAAAATATTCCGACAAGTCCGCATATATCATATCCGCCGACGTATGCGAGAATTTCGAGAGGAGTTTTGTTATATAAGTCATATTTTTTTATCGCTTCGTTCACGACATTCACTTTGTTTTTTAGTCCTTCATTTGTGACACCTGCACCGAGTCCGCAAGTCGTTTCACCGTCAGTCTTTAGAAGGGCAGCAAGAACTGCCGCCGAAGTTGTCGTGTTTCCGATTCCGAGTTCGCCGGTTCCGAAAATGTCGATTCCCTTCTTTACAAGTTCGTCGACCATATAAATTCCGGTTTCAATTGCTTTTTTTGCTTCTTCGACAGTCATCGCCGGTTCTTTTCTGAAGTTTTTGGTTTCGCTGTTTATTCTAAAGTGTAGAACATTTTCGTGGTTTATTTCACGCCTTGTTCCGAGGTCCACAACATAAATTTCGGTGTCTGTTTCAAGACACATATTCGCAGCTCCGGTTTTTCTTTGTGCCATCGAATAAACAAGCTGACTTGTAAGATCCGGATAACCGCTAGAAACATTTTCCTCGATAATTCCATTGTCCGATGCCATGACTATGAGTGCTCTACTTTTAACAAGCGGAAAAATATTGCCTTGAATGCCCGCGATTTTTATTGTAAGTTCTTCGAGTTCTCCCAAAGAGCCGGTCGGGTGTGCAATACTGTCCCATTCTTTTCTCGGAGGTTCAAATGCCTTTTTATCTACTCCATTTATACTTTCAATTGTTTCTTCTAACATTCCCATCAATATTCCCCCAAAATCTTTATAAGCTCATCCATGCTCTGAATGCCGTTTTCCTCTTCCGCTTCAATCATAACCACTTTGATGCCCACATTTTTTGCAGCAAGAAGTTTTTCTTTCGTTCCCGAACCTTCGCCGCTGTTTTTTGTTACGAGATAATCCGCATCATAAGTTTTTATGAGTGCTGTGTTTAATTCTTCATCAAAAGGTCCGAGCATCGCACAGATGTCCTTCATCGGAACTCCGAGCTCTGAAATTTTTTCAATGCTTTTAACACTCGGAAGAATTCTGAAAATCATTATGCTATCGTTTTTAACTTTCAAAAATCTTTCGCATTCATTAACACCCGTCGTGAAAAAATATGTGCCCGGGTGCGACGAGATGAATTTCTCCGCTTCATCGTAACTTTTCACATAAATAATATAATCTTCAGAAAAACTTGTGACCTTTCTGTTGAATCGTACAAAATCTATATTGTATTTTTTCGAAAAGTCCGCAATTGACTTTTTTATATGTCTTGCAAACGGATGCGTCATGTCGACGATGAGATTTATGTCGTTCTCTTTAACAAAAGACAATTTCTCCTCTTCCGTCATACTCCCAACTCGCACTTTCAAATCTTTCGGCAGAAATTCACGTGCTTCATCGGTCGTAACCGTCACAATTATATTGTCATAATTTGAAAGTTTATCAAGTAAAAGCGGAACCTCGTGTGTTCCGCCTAAAATCCAAATCATATATCATAGCCTCTTTTGGTTATAATAGTGTCGCCGTGAATGTAGCTTGTGCTGTTTCCGATAATGACAATTGTCTTCATGTCGACAGATTCGCAGTCAATTGTGTCGAGCGTTGCAATCTCTTTACTGAAATCGTCTCTGCCCGAATTTCTAACGATGCCGACAGGTGTTGTGCCCTTACGGTATTTTTTAATAATTTGAATCGCTTCATTCAAATAGTCCGGCCTACCCTTGCTTCTCGGATTATAAAGAGAAATTACAAAATCAGCTTCGGCAGCGAGCTCAACGCGTTTTTTTATTTTTTCATAGCTCACAAGAAGATCCGAAAGACTTATTATCGCTGTGTCCATCATAAGCGGTGCTCCAAGGTCAGCCGCAGCACTGAATACTGCACTCACTCCCGGTACCACTTCAAACTCGACGTCGCTGTCTTTTAAAAGTTCGATGACCGGTCCCGCCATTCCATAAAGTCCGGCGTCTCCCGTTGAAATGATTGAAACGTTTTTGCCTCCCTTTGCAAACTCAATTGCTTTTTTGCATCTTTCAATTTCCCCCGTCATGCCGGTTGAGAAAGTCTCCTGATCCGTCAAAAATTCCGAAACATATTCGATATATGGTTTATAGCCGACGATAACGTCGGATTCTTTTATTTTTTGAACGGCCTCGAGCGTCATTCTCTCTTTTCCGCCCGGCCCAATTCCTATAATATAAAGCATCTTACCTCACCTTTCCAATTGATATTGTAACTCCATTATAAACATATTTTTCAAGTATCAAATCTCCGAACAATGCAGCCGCCCTTGCAGACACAGCACCGCATCCGGTTGTTTTTTTCACAAACTCCGATTCCTCAAACTCACCTTCGACTTCATTCAAGACTTTATCGGAATATGTTTCGAAAGGAACCTTCAGTTCTTTCGCCGCTTCAACGATTCCAACCTCATCTTTTTTCAAATCAATCGAAACAAATTTTACAATCGAAAGAATCGAAAGCTTTTTCATTTCGAAAGCAGCTTCGAGTGCTTTCAAAACTGTTTCCTTTGGTGTTCCTCTCTTTGCTCCGATTCCGACAACGAGTTCCCTCGGTCTTAAAGAGGTTGTCGGAACTGAAAAATCATACACAGTCGACGAAATGACAAGTGCCGCTTCGGCCCCCTCTTCATCTTCAGTAGCAAACGAATATTCGTATTTAAAAGCGGTGTCATTTTTGATTATGACTTTACGCTTTTCGACAATTCTCGCCATAACGGGTGCGATACTCTTTATGTCCTCGATTACGAGCGAGTGTTTTTTCGCAAACATATCGATAGACTCCACGCCGTGTGAATCCGACGCAGTCGTCACAACCGCTGTCGCACCGATTCGATTTGTAATCTTTGTCGCAAGTTCATTTGCACCGCCGAGATGCCCCGAAAGAATCGGAATGACAAATTTTCCGCATTCGTCCATCACGATGACCGCAGGGTCCGTGTCTTTTGAAACGATGTAGTCCTTAATCATTCTAACTGCGATTCCACACGCCGAAATAAATATAACCGCATCGTAGTCACGCATTATTTTCGGCATATATTTTTTTACACCGCCGGTCAATTTTTTGTTGAAATACAAATCGCCGTTTATTCTGAGCCTTTTGTAGAGCTCAAGCCCTCCGTCGGTGAATGTCACAACCGCAGTTTTACTCATCTTTATCTTTCTTCGGAACCGCTTTTCTGTATTCCGTTTCGAAGTGTTTGTCATAAAGTTTTGAAAGATCGAAATCCGTATCCAAAAAATCTCCGACCAAAATCATCGCTTGCTTTCCAATATTTTCAAAACGAACTTTTTCCGCAATGTCAGAAATTGTTCCCGTGACAATTTTTTGGTCCGCCCATGTTGCACGATATACGACTGCAATCGGCGTTTCTTCAGTATATCCTTCCAAAAGCTCTTTGCAAACGTCTTCAATCATAGAAATCGAAAGGAAGATTGCCATTGTCGCATGGTGCTTCGAAAGCTCAGCAAGACTTTGTCCTTCCGGAACCGGCGTTCTTCCCGCCATTCTCGTAATGATTATAGTTTGCGTTACGCCCGGAAGTGTCATTTCCTTTTTAAGCTCTGCATTCGCAGCGGAGAAACTTGAAACGCCCGGCACAACTTCGTAGTAAATGTCGTGCTTGTCGAGTTCTCTCATCTGTTCCGCAATCGCACCGTAGATTCCCGGGTCGCCCGTGTGAAGACGTACAGTGGTCTTCTTTTCCTTCTCCGCTTTCAAAAATACTTCCATGACTTCATCGAGATTCATTGTTGCAGAGTTATATACCTCAGCATCTTCTCTCACATAATCAAGCTGTCTTTTTGAAACGAGACTCCCCGCATAAATTACGACGTCAGCTTCTTCCAAAAGTTTTCTTCCCTTTATAGTTATCAAATCCGGATCGCCCGGACCTGCTCCAACAAAAAATATCATTTAACACCTCTAATCAAAAAAATAGGATTGTTTGCAATCATCATTCCGATTTTATTTATCTCCGACGTTTGAATGAGCGTCGATTCAACTTCTTTAAAGTCATGCATAAGTGCCATTGCCTCGGTATAGTTCTTCGGCAAAATAAATGTTAGAACAATTGTGCCGCCGACTTTTAAACTGTCGTATGCCGCGTCAATTATCTCCTTCATTCGCCCCTTTGTTCCGCCGATGAAAATTTTGTCGTACATTTCGCCCCTGATTCCATAGGGAGCCATCAAATTTTTCGTTTCAATTTTCACGCCGAACTTTTCAGCGTTTTGGTTTATTAAACTTATGCCCTCTTCTTCTATTTCAATTGCTCTAACTTCTGCTCCGCGAAGTGCCATCTCAACCGAAACGCTTCCCGTGCCTGCCCCGACGTCAAGAGCTTTGTCGCCTCTTTCTATGTCGAGTGCATCCATTATATAAGCACGAATTGTACGCTTCGTCATCGGTATGTCGCCGCGGATAAAAAGAGCGTCATTAATTGCTCTCATTTAAAATCTCCACATACATAAGATTCAAATCGCTTTTAATTTCAATATCATCACCGATTTCATATCTATCGACAGCTTCGTCATCGTAGCTTAGATTAAAGCCAACGACGATTTTCCCTCTGTATCCTTCACCATAAAGCCATTTTGAAATACTGTCCGGATTATTTTTTGAATCCGTATAAATCATAAGCTTGTCATTTGAAATCAAATCTTTGTTGAGCTCACGACCGTGAAAAGAAATCGAAGTTACGTCATTTAATGAAATGTTTTCGTATCCCGCCATGTACGAAACGCAAGAAATGCCCGGAATCGTTTTTACTTTATATCGTTTTGAAAGATATTCACCGATTCCGAAAAAACTCGGGTCCCCCGAAGCCAAAACCGAAATGTCGACGTCTTTGTCCATGTGTTCATCCAAAAAATCCGTAATTTCTTTTAAACTTTCTATTTCAATAATCTTCGCCATTGGCTCTATAGTTTCTTTTACTCGCTTGTACGAAAGCACATAGTCACTTTTAAAAATAATATCCTCTGCAATATTTGTCAGATATTTCGGATTGCCCGGTCCGATTCCAACAACATAAATCATTAAATCACTCCTCTTTCCATAGAATAAATAATCACTTTCACATCGAGGTCGCTTTTTTTAAGATATCTTCGAACTCTTTCCTCGGCGCCCTTTTCCATAAGTTTTATTACCTCACTGTATCCCATATCAATCGCCATATTCATCGCAATCTCGGCGGTGTTTTGGCTGCAAATTTTAAGTATGTCCTCTCTCTTCGCATTCATTTTAAATAAATAGTAAACGAACGCCTCCATTCTCGTGTCCGAAACGTTTGAGTGAGTGTTGAAAATTCCAATTGAAAGCTTTGAAAACTTGCCGATATGCCCGACTAAAATAATTTTCTTAAAACCGTCTTCAAGTGCCATCTTTAGAGCATCTCCGACATAGTTACTCATCTCAACTGCGGGTTTTTCAACGTTCATTTTTTTGAGCATATCCTTGCCGTAACTCCCCGGAACCAAAACAATTTCATCGGTTCCATACTCCTCTTTGTTCATGTTGAGTTCGAGTTTTATTGTGTCGAGAAGTGCTTTTTCGCTCATCGGATGAACGATGCCCGTCGTTCCTATAATTGAGATTCCGCCTTCAATCCCCATATTTTCGTTGTATGTCTTTTTTGCGATTTCACGACCGTTTGGAACATAAATCTCGACGTCGAAACCGCCGAACGGTTTCAGTGCATCTTCTATCATTTTTCTCGGTGTCGGGTTTATTGCATGTTCACCGACTTTTCCAAAAAGCCCTTTGCGTTTTATTGTGCCGACGCCCTCGCCGCCGGTAATGACAATCTTGTCGTCATTTCTCTTTCTGACTTTTGCACCGATTAAAATTCCGTCCGTCACGTCCGGATCGTCCCCAGAACTTTTTCTTATCTCGGAATAAGCGTACTCCCCCTCGATTTTTTTATTCAAAACTTCCAAAATCAAAGTTATGCCCGACGGCGTTTCGAGTTTAAGTATATCGCTCTCATCGTTCATAAGCATTTTTGCAGCAGAAAGAGACGCCGCAGTTGCACAACTTCCCGTCGTGTAGCCGAGGCGGAGCCCATTTTCATAAATCTCATGACCTTTTCCAAGCAATTTTTCTTCCAACTAAAAATCCCTCTCGATAAAACTGTATAAAAGTGCGTTTATAACTGAAACTGCAACATTCGAGCCACCCTTTGAGCCATTCGTCCTTACAAAAGGCACTTCAACTGTTGAAAGTTCCTCTTTCGATTCAGCCGCTCCAACAAATCCGACCGGTACGCCGATAATGAAATCCGGAGAAATATCGCCTGCTTTGATATGTTCGATAAGTCTAAAGAGTGCTGTCGGCGCGTTCCCGAACGCAAACATTGTAACGCCGTCATTTATTGCTTTGTCAACAGCCGCCATTGAACGAGTTATCTCTTTTTCCTTTGCTATTTTTCGAACATCCTCATCGGAAACGCAGGTGAAAACTTCGAGATTCGCCTTTTCAAGTGCCGGCTTGTTCACACCTGCTGTAATCATATTTGTATCAGCGTAAATCTTGCCGCCCTTTTTCATTGCCGCAATAGCTCTTTCAACGAAATTATTTTGAAATTCGATAATATGTCTGTAGTCAACATCGCCGGTCGTGTGAATCATCCGTTTAACAATAGGCAGTTCCCCTTCTGTAAACGTCACATCACTTAAATACGGGGCAATAATATCCATTGAATTGCTTTCAATTTTTTTCGGATTCTTTATATACATTAAATTTTCCTTTCCAAAAATTGTAAAATCATTTTACTTATAGCATCCGGATGAGCGTGGCTGTATGAACCGTAAGCATTTCTTTCCTTGTATCCGTCGCTGTGTCTTGTTTCGCCTGTTTCGTCGCTCGGTTTACTCAATGTGAGCATCGATCTGCTTGAAGTTTCATAAATCCCGCGATGATATTCACGTGCATTGAATTCACCACGTTGTGTGCCAAGCCATTCATCTTCGATTACCGCTTTTTGGTAACCGAAATGGATCAGGTTCTTTGTCATTGATGAAAGTCCCGGGAAAATTCCTACCATAGGCACTTCTCCAATTCTCTTTGAAAGATAGATAAGTCCTCCACCGTAAGCTATAATTCTTCCACCTTTTCTATGATATTCGCGAAGTGAATTCATCATTGATTCATTTTTTGAAAGTTGGTATCTGAAGAGTTCAGGATATCCTCCGCCAATAACAACCAAATCAGTATCAGCCGGAATTTCCTTGTCTTTCAGAGGCGAGAAGAATGTCGCTGCATCATATAGTTCAGAATCATAGTGGAAACAAAATGCGTCATCGTTTGCCATTAAAATCTTGTATTTCTTAAACGGATTTTCCTGGATTTTATCTTGTTCGGTTGTTTGTTGTGTCGCAGCCATAAGAACTCCTCTTATGTCCACAGTCTGCTTCATTTGATTAGTGATTATATTAAGCCTTTCGTCGATGTCTTCGACTTCTTTCGGTCTTATAAGCCCCAAACTTCTTTCGTGGATTTCAAGTCTTTTGTCATTCGGAATGTATCCGAGTGCACTTATGCCTACGTATTTTTCAATTTGTGGTGCTATCATATCATAAATCTTTTTACTTGTTTTATTAAATATAACGCCTTTAATTTGGCCTTCACTGAAATCAACCATTCCCTTAATCTTAGGAACCATCGAAAACATTTCGCCCTTTGGTTCGTAAAGAAGAATTGCACCTATGTCAAACTTCTTCGAAAGTTCGAAGCTGCTTGATTCAAATGTGTTTCCTGAACCGTCAAAGTATCCCATGACTCCTTCTACGAGAAGCACATCATTTTTCTCACCGATTTTATTAATTTTACTTCTTATTAAATCTTCGTCCATCAAAAAGAGGTCGAAGTTTTCGCTCTTCTTTCCTGAAGCATAAGTCAAATATTCGGCATCTATATAGTCAGGACCAGTCTTTGCGCCCATAACTTCCAGGTCCATTTCTTTGAATAATTTTATAAAAGCGGTGCTTATAAGCGTCTTTCCGGTGTTGGAAGACGGCGCCGTTATCATAAGTTTTCTCAAAGTATTGCGTTTATTTTCTTCCATTTTTCCCCTCCTTTAAAGCTTTTAAAAGCTTTTCATTGTCCTCGTCTTTTTTAACAGCAACTCTAATATATTGATGCCCCAAATTTGCATAATTATCACACATTCTAACCAAAATCCCTTTTTTTAAGAGATTTTGAAATAACATTTCGTTGTCAAAGTCCGTTTTAATCAATATATAGTTTGCGTCCGACGGAAGCGGATGAATTCCATCTATTTTTTGAAGCTCCGAAAAGAGTTTATCTCTGGATTTTGCGAGTTTCGCTTTCGACGATATTATAAACTCCTCGTCCAAAAGCAAATCCTCTCCCAAATTTTCCACAAGCGATGAAACAGACCACGTAGGAATGTGTTTGTCAATATCGTTTTTGAAATTCGAAACCAAATATCCGAGTCTTAAACCAGGAAGCGAGAAAAATTTTGTCGCAGCTCTCACCACAAACAAGTTTTTGTATTTCGAAATTTCTTTCGCCAAGTCATAATCCACGCTTGAAAATTCATGAAATGCCTCGTCCATCAAAATCGCTCCGCCGTTATTTGAAACTTTTTCATAAATCTCATCGAACTCTTTTTTCGAAAGGCTTACGCCGCTCGGATTGTGCGGACTTGTGATTATCACGAGAGTATTTTCTAAATCAAAATCCAAATCGTGCACATTCGGCTTAAAAGATGAATCCAAATTTATTTTTTTTATATTTTTCTTTTGCACTCGTGCACGTATTTCGTATTCCATAAATGCAGGTTCAAATATTACAATGTTTTCATAGAGCGAGATTGTCGCATCAATCACCTCCATCGCACCGTTTCCAAGTGAAATGTGTGTTTTGTCCACTCCAAGATATTTCTCGAGCACGTCAAAAAGTTTTCTATAAGAAACATCCGGATATCTTGCAATCAAATCGAGATGTTCTCTTATATTATTCTTGACTCTCTCGGTCGGTCCGTACGGATTTATATTGCTCGAAAAATCGAGAAGATCACCGCTCTTTGAATATTTAAAAATATTTGCACCATGCCCTTTATTCATTTTTCCATCCAATCATGAGGGACATATAATTCTCCCTTTCTAAAATCTCTTCCTTTTCTCGAAGTATAAGCTCGTCTTCCGCCGAAACATTTTCAAGATAAATATAAGAAAAATTGTGTGCTTCGAGCTTCTCTATTACTTCTTTTTTATTTTTATAAGTTTTTAAAATTGCAATTCTGTCCACAAATTCGAGATTTGCATTTTCGATGTCATCGGTCAAGAGAAAATTCTTGCCCTTTGTTGCAAGTGGCACTCCTGCGAAGTCCGCTGCCGCCAAAAATGACGGAATGCCCGGCGACATTTCAAAGGAGATTTCCTCATCGAAATAAAGAGTGTTTATAAATGTGCTGTAAATTGCAGCGTCGCCAATCGTAATAAAAACTCCGGACTTGTTGTCCGACAAATTCTCGTGGATAATGTCGAGATTCTTTTTGTATATTTCCGGTCCAACTTTCCCCATCGGGAAATCCAAAAAAATAATATTTTCAGTTTTGATATACTCACGAACCGTGTCAAGTGCCATATTTTTGCCCTTGTTGTTCGGTGCGAAAATTACATCGGCATTTTCAATAAGTCTTGCACTTCTAACCGTTATTAAATCAGATGCCCCCGGTCCTGTGCCTATTCCATAGAGTTTTTTCATCTCTAAAGCACCTCTTTTAATCTCCCGTAGAGCATCTCTCTAACGAAGTCATACTCGCCAAGCCCCTTCAAAACTGCTTCGACTTTAAAACCTTTTTGTGTGAGAATGCTTTTCCATGAATCAGGCTCATCGCCCGCCATATCATTTTTTGCATGGTCACCGCTCACAAGCATCATCGGTCTTAACGTGATTTTCTTATCTTTAAACTTTTCGAGTTCCGGCAAAATTGTCTCAAGACTTCTTTTCCCTTCAACCGTCGCAACGAAAACATTTTCACCGCCGTTTTTCTTAAAACACTCGTCGCAATAATCATAAACATCATCAACTTCGTGGCTTGTGCCATGACCCATCCATACTGTGCATTCATCTTCCGGATATATTGCTTTCTTTGTGAACTCATTTATTGCATCTTTGTCAGCAAAAAGCGGTTTTGAAACGCGAAGCCGCGGATAAAATTCCTTCAGCGAAAGAATTTTTTCGTACTCGATTCCTTCCAAAAGATGAGTGCTGAAAACTATCGGCTCATCAATGCCGAGACTTTTAAAATGATCAAGTGCCTCTTTTTCATTTTTTACGTCCATCACGCCTCTTTCTTTAAGTCTTCTTTTAATGATTCGTGACGTGAATGCCATCTCCACTTCATATTCTTTTCCATATTCATTCTTAACATAATCAAATATCGGTTTTATACATGCGTTGTAAGTGTCCATGTGAGTTGTTCCGAAAAAACAAACTGTAATTCCTTTCATATTTTCCTCCTTATAATGCTACATAGAGCGGTGAATATAATAAAATAGACATAGCGGCTGTCAAAAGAGCTGTTGCAACATACATAACTCTGTTTGCCAAAAAAATGTCGTCTCTGTTAATTTCTCTCAAGTCATTTCCAATAAACGGCTTGTCCGACAAAACCCCATGGTATGTCGAAGGTCCCAAAAGTTTAACTCCCAAAAGTCCCGCCATTGCAGACTCCGGAAAACCCGCATTAAGACTTGCATGTTTTTTTGAATCCCTAATTGTTACCTCAACTCCATTTTGAGTGTTCAAATCTAAAACTGTCCCTGCCAAAATGAAGAAAATCGCCGTAAGTCTTGCCGGAATAAAATTTATAACATCATCTGTGAGAGCCGCTGTTTTACCAAAATATAAATACTTGCTGTCGTCGTATCCGATCATCGAATCCATCGTGTTTGCCATCTTCATCATGATTGCCCCGGCAGGTCCGAACAAAAACGCAAATATAAGCGGACTGAAAACACCGTCGCTCGCATTTTCCGCAACCGTTTCCACAGTCGCCATCACAACTTGCTTTTCCGTTAAGTTTTCCGTATCACGACCGACTATCATAGAGAGTTCGTGCCGTGCATCGACAATTGAAATCTCAAGCATATCTCGAACTTTTCTTGCACATTTCGAAAGTTCTTTAAGCGAAATGCACGAATAAACCACATAAATTTTAAAAAGCGTTCTAAAAATTCCCGCCGGAATAATCTTTATAATAAAATATGTTATGAGATACGAAAATATTAGATTGAAAACAACAACTGCACTACCTGCGACGAATTTTTCATAGTCGCTCATATCTTCCTTTAAAAACTTTTTCTCTTCAAAGGAAATGAGCTTTCCCATAAGCCTTATCGGATGAAACGGATAAACCGGATCTCCGATCAAGAGGTCGATTAAGAGTGCTGCCAAAACTATTTTAATCATAGTCCCGCAATCTCCTCAACAAATTTCATATCCATATTGTCGGCAATCGCATTCATAAGCTTATCAAATTCAATTTCCAATTCTTCCCTGGTAACTCCGCCATGATTTGCAGGCTTGTCATAGTCAACAAGTGAATCTTCGTCAGGGATATTGAGTTTCACATACGGAATCGTTCCTATGACCGGAATTCCCGTAAGCTTTTCAATTTGCTCTATGCCCGAATCGAGAAGAGTTTTGTCGCCTCTGAATTTATTTATGACAAGTCCCTTAATTCTCTTTCTTTCGTTCTCACTTAAAAGCATGACCGTTCCATAAAGAGATGCAAAAACTCCTCCGCGGTCGATATCTGCAACAAGAATCACGGGCAAATCTACAAGTTCCGCCAAACCCATATTCACAATGTCGTTTTCTCTCAAATTTATTTCAGCAGGACTTCCCGCACCTTCGACCACAACTATGTCGTTTTCAGATTCAATCTCCGAAAAAGTTTTCTCAATTACCGGAAGGAGCTCCTTCTTGTACTCGAAATACTCCCTCGCCTTCATATCCTTGAACTCTTTTCCGAAAAGCACAACAGTGCTTCCGACGTCGGTCTTTGGAATAAGTAAAACAGGATTCATCTTGACATCAGGCTTTCTGTTGCAAGCAAAAGCTTGTTGGACCTGTGCGGTTGCAATCTTATTGCCATCTTCATCGACAAATGCGTTTCTACTCATATTTTGCGACTTGAAAGGAAAAACTTTCAGACCTTTTTTATAAAAATATCTGCATAAACCGGTACACAACAACGACTTGCCTGCCGAAGAAGTTGCACCTTGAACCATAATCTTCGCCAAAATAAACCTCCAATTTAAAAATGGGTAAGTTAATCAAGATTCAAATTAAAATCTTAAAAACTTACCCATACATCCTCCAAAAATTTATTTTAAAGGAACAACATAAAACAGCATACTTCCCAATCCCAAAAGTACAACTGAAGGTATCCTGACTCGCCATCAATATATATACCGCCTTCCCGTTAAGTGGCAAATGGCATATACTCCGGCATACAGTAGAGGTTGCTGTTCGGTTTTTAACCGTATTCCCTTAATCTATCTACATAAAATTATACCATTAATCATATAATTTTTCAAATTTATAGTCGCTCAAAAACATAAATTTCCGGTAATTATTAAATTTTATTATTTTAAAATTGAGAACGAAAAATTGTATTTTAAAAATTTAAGATTATTACTTTAAAATTATTATTTTAAAAAAATTTAAAATGACACTCCCGTCTATACGTTTAGTAAAAAGTTTCTACATTAAATTATATAGTTTAAAATTATTTTATATGAAAAAAGAGAGGCTCTCGCCCCTCTTTTAATCGATTGTTTTTGTTTATGGTTCTTTGTATTCTTCAAACTTCATAGTACGAGTTTGTGTATATGATTCACCTGTTGCTTCATTTACATATGTGTATGTGAATGTACATGATTTATCTACCAATTGGCTTAGTGGAAGTTTATCCACTTCTTGTCCTTCTTTCAAGAACAAACCCATGAATGGCTTTAACTGATTAGATAAATCTTTTTCTTTAACTATCATATCCATTTGACCTTTATCAACTGCTATACTCTTTCCGTCAACTTCTATAGTTACATTTTTAAGGTTTTCTTGCACTACGCCATTCTTTCCTACATTTCCACCGGTTAAAAAGTTTATCATAGCTGTTTTAAAACCAATCCCAATCATGTCCGCACCTTTGTAGCCTAGTTTTTCAGGTCTTATTGCTAATGTATAAACATTATCCTTGTAACTCGTTACAAAAGCTCCTTGATTATTTACATCAGTGGTTGTTTTATCCATAAGAGTTGTAAATGCATCTTCACTTTGCTTCTTGCTAGTTTCATCCATTTCTCTAAGGAAGTGTAGTTCATAATTATCTGTAACTGTTTCATCATTATATTCTGAACCTAGAGAAATATCGAAAGTTGCTTTTAATACTTTTTTATCACTAGCTAGTTTATTAATAATAGCTGCTGCTTTATCAAATGAAGGGTCTTGTATTGTTGAAGCTTTTCCAAGGTCTTCTACAATCATGTTGGCAATAGCACCATTGGATATTGCTTCTCCACCTTGAACAAGGTCTCTTTTTGTTGAACCTTCCATTGTGTAACTTAGAAGTGCATTGTTGCTAATGATATTACGTATCATAGTTACTATACCATTGTTTTTAAGGTCATCAGCAGTTATATTTTTAGGAACTGTGATATATCCTTTTCTATTTGATGCATCAAATACCGCACTTATAGGTGCCAATTTTTTATTGACATCTATTAAATTGCTCTTTATAGCATCTGCTAATTCATCTTTTACAATCTTTTCATAAGTTTCTTTTGTTGGTTTCCAAATAGCTACTAAAGTTATATCGCTAGTTACAGGAGTTGAGAAATCATAACGAGTTTCTTCTCCTTGTAATCTGAATTCCAAAAATGTATAACCGTCTCTTGAAACATCAGAAGTGTCTGGTTTTGTAAAAGTTTTTCCTTCTTCTACTTCTACAGGACTAGTTGCAATAGCTACACCATTCCACCAAACTAAGTCTCTAACAGTAACTTTAAACATTTGTTTTTGTTTAAATGTTACTGAGTATTTGTCTTCTGCTTTTCCGCCTATTCCCGGTTCTACTGATTTAACTTTTACTGTTGCTGTTACTGTTTCGCCTACTAATGCTTGTAGGATTTTTTTTACATCTTTTGTGTTTTTATCTTGTAGTTTAGATTTTTGTGCAAAGTCTGCTACAATGTATCCTGCTATTGTTC
>CABTWE010000009.1 GCA_902488465.1 uncultured Tissierellia bacterium
ACACTACTTGCAGAACAACATACGAAAACGGCAATGGATAGGTTTAAAAACTTTCCTGTAAAAATCAGAAATCTTAGTCGTTTCAGAACAAAAAAAGAAATAGATAAAACAATAAAAGACCTTGCAATGGGTCAAGTTGATATGGTCATTGGGACTCACAGACTTTTGTCAAAAGATGTGAAGTTCAAAGATTTGGGACTTTTAATTATAGATGAGGAACAGAGATTTGGAGTAAAACACAAGGAGAGAATTAAATCTCTTGCGGAGGATGTCGATGTTTTAACATTATCTGCAACTCCAATTCCTAGAACGCTTTCTATGAGTTTGTCCGGTATTCGATCGATGTCGGTCATCGAAGAGCCACCGCACAACAGAATTCCTGTTCAGACTTATGTTTTAGAATACAGCGAAAACATAATAAGAAGTGCGATTTTAAAAGAAATTAATCGTGGCGGTCAAATTTTCTTTTTATACAACGATGTAAAGAGTATGGAAGTTATTAAAAGAAAGCTTGAGGAGCTGGTTCCGGAGGCGAGGTTTTTTATCGCAAACGGTCAGATGTCTGAAAGAGAACTTGAGGATGTTTTTTATAGATTTGAAAATAAAGAGTCGGATGTTTTGATTACATCTACTATTATTGAAACGGGAATGGATCTTCCAAATGTTAACACTTTGATTGTTTATAATTCCGACAGATTCGGTCTTTCGACGCTTTATCAGCTGAGGGGAAGAGTAGGAAGAAGCAACAGACTTGCCTATGCATATTTTACTTATGACAAGTCACGCTCAATTTCTGAAAAGGCGATAAAAAGACTTATGGCCATGAAAGAATTTACAGACTTTGGCAGTGGGTACAAGATTGCAATGAGAGACCTTGAACTTAGAGGGGCAGGAAATGTTTTAGGATTAAGCCAGTCGGGGCACATGGCGGAAGTTGGATATGAACTTTATATGAAATATTTAAATTATGCAATCGGTGAACTACAGGGTAAACCTGTTCGTGAAACATTAAATACAAAGGTCGATTTCATGGTAGAAAGTGCTGTGCCGGAAGGTTTTATAGAAGATTCTTATTTAAGAATGGAACTTTATAGACGCATCTCAAACATTCAGACATTTAAAGAAAAAGATGAGCTTGCTGATGAAATTATAGACAGATTTGGCGACATACCGGAGGCGTTAATAAATCTTATGAACATTGGGCTCATTAAAAACATTGCAAGTAAACATTTTGTAAAAAGCATTATTGAGAATAACAATATAATAAAAATGGAATATGCTCCGGAAATGCTTGATGATGTTGATATGACAAAATTATTGAAAGATTTTCCGGACGGGCTTAGATTTGATTCAAAATTGCCGATTATCAGGATTTCTTTAAAAGAAAAGGCAATTGAAACAGTGTATAAATTTTTTAAAAGTGCTTTTGGCATTTAGGAGGTGAAGATGAAGAAATATTTTTATTTAATATTATGTATTCTTTTTTTGACTACCGGATGCTCAAAACCTCCGAAAGATGTTGTAGCCTCTGTTGATGGTGAATATATTACTGAAGAGGAATATGAACCGTACAAAGAAGAAATTGCAAAACTTTCTCTCGGAGATATAAATTTTAATTCATCTGAAAAAAGCGCTATTGAAGGACTTATCGACAGAAAAATTGTGGACAGAGAATTTCAAAAAGCAGGATTTACATTGGATGAATCAGAATTTAAAAAATTCAAAGAAGATTTTCTGAATAAAACTATCGATGAAGATGCTTTTAATGAGTTTTCAGAATATAAGGGCCTTAATAAAGACGTTTTTAATGAATTTTTAATTAATAAATTCAAATTTGAAAAGTTAAAAGAAAAGTTTGCGAATGAATTTAATCTTACTGATGAAAATTTAAATGGTGAATACCAAAACAAATCTGCAAAATATGATTCATATAAAGTACAGTTTATTTTTATGAAGGATTTGGAAAAGATGAAAGAAAATGTTTTGCCAATGAGTTATGGAATGGACATAATGGCGACTCTTTATAGCGAAGAGCCAATTTCTGCCTCGAATGGCGGAATTATTGATGAATATCACATCGGAGAAAAAGAGCCGAAGTTTGACTTGACCATTCAATCTTTGAAAAAAGGTGAAACGAGCGAAATAGTTGAAACAAAAAACGGATACTATATTATAAAACTAATTGATATAAACAGTGGATTTGAAAATCACAAAGAAGATATTAGAAAAAATTTGATAGATGTAAATTTTAAGCATTATATGGATAACATAAGAAGGAATGCAAAAGTTAAAATTTATCGTGATTTGACGACCGAATAGTATTGCATTGATTATTTTTTTATGATATAATTGTAGTCAGGATATTTTAAAGGAGGAAAAAATGGCTAATATTAAATTAGAAGCTAAGAATAGAGCCGAATTTGGTAAGAACCGTGTTAACAAATTAAGACACGAAGGTCTTATTCCGGCAGCTATTTTTGAAAAAGGCACAGAAACAATGCCTATTACGATATCATCAAGAGATTTTGAAATTGTATATAGAGAAGCAGGCGGAACATCAATCGTTGACGTTAATGTTGAAGGTAAAACACACCCTACAATTATTAAGGAAATTGATAGACATCCGTTTAAGAACCAAATTCTTCACGTTAATTTCCAAGGAATCAACATGAACGAATTAATCAAAGTTGAAGTTCCTATTGAATTTGTTGGTCGTGACAGCATTAAAGCTCAACCATCAGTATTCAATGCATTATTAAACGAACTTCACATTGAATGTTTACCTGGAGATTTGCCTGATACAATCGAAATTCAAGTTGAAGGTATGCAAATCGACGATGTAATTTATGTTAAAGACTTAGAAATTGCTAAGAACAACAAAATTACAATTTTGGTAGACCAAGATGAACCTGTTTGTTCGTTGTCACCACAACAAGAAGTTGCTGAAGAAGAAACAACAGAAACAGCAGCTGCTGGTGATGTACCTGTTGTTGGCGAAGAAAACAAAGAGGAAGAATAATTTACTAAATTTAAGGAACCGTGACTTTTCACGGTTTTTTTATTAAAGAGGGTTTTATGAGTCAAATTAAAAAATCGTCAATTGGAAAAAATGCTGCCATACTTGGATTGGCAGGTATAATTGTAAAAATATTTGGAGCGATCTATAGAATACCGATGACAGCACTTATTAAAGATGTTGGCATCGGCTATTTTCAGTCTGCATATCCGATTTATGAAATAATGCTTGCGATTTCAACGGCAGGTTTGCCGGTTGCAGTTTCAACAATTGTTTCTAGAGAAATTGCAAAAGAAAATTATTTGAATTCGAAAAAGACTTTTAAAGTTGCTTTTTGGTTCATGGCATTTTTGGGTATGCTTCTTGCACTTCTTTTATGGATATTTGCAAAGCCGCTTGTGAATTTTTTGGGAAATCCGGGAAGCTATTACTCGATGCTTGCACTTATCCCGGCTATGGTTTTCAGTCCACCACTTGCAGCTATGCGTGGGTATTATCAGGGGCTCGAACTTATGACGTCGACCGCAATAAGTCAGATTATTGTCCAGGGAACAAGAGTGGCAACTGGGTTATATTTATGTTATCTTTTGATACCATATGGTCTTGAAGCATCTGCCGGTGGAGCATCTGCGGGCGCGGGAATCGGAGCATTTCTAGGTGTTATGTATATGCTTTTAGTGCACAAAAAGCACAGGAGAGAAGTAAGCGATTCTTTAAATACAAACAAAGAAAATGTAATGAATTCAAAGGGGATACTAAGTGAACTTATAAAAATTGCAATACCGATCTCAATTGGAGCTGCAATAATGCCGATCATGGACACTATTGACATTCGTCTTGTTATGAAGGGACTTTTAAAAGCCGGCTTTTCACTTGAAGAGGCAAATTTGAGATTTGGATGGCTGAAGGGAATGGCTCAAACGCTTATAAGTCTCCCTCAAGTTATAGGCATTGCACTTGGTGTGTCTATGATTCCGGTTGTTTCAAAACTTTTCACATTAAAAAACGAAGATAAACTTGTAAATAAAGTTTCAAGTATAAATAAAATTACTTTGTTTATTGCATTTCCTGCAATGTTTGGACTCTTCTCACTTAGTGAGCCTATAATAAGACTTTTATATGGCTCAACAGGAGCCGAAGCAATTGAAGGTACAGCAAAAATCCTTAGAATTCTTTCGATTTCAATTCCGGCCCTTATGCTTATTAATGTTAATACATCAATTCTTCAAGCAGTCGGAAAAGAAAAAGTTCCTGTAATAAATCTCTTAATCGGAGGAGTTTTTAAAATAATATTAACATATATTCTCACCCAAAGACCGGAGATAAATGTGTACGGTGCAGCAATAGGCACTGTGGTTTCATTTACAATTACGGGTCTATTGGACATTTATTATGTCAAAAAGAAAATAGGCCTTAAAATGGCATCTAAAACATTTATAAGCGTCGTTGCATCAGCACTTATGGGTGGAGCAGCATATATGGTTTGGAAGGCTTTAAGCACAAAAATATCGTCAAACATTGCCACATTGGCAGCGGTTATAGTGGGGGCAGTTATTTACGTTGCGATACTGTTTGGAACAAAAACTGTAACGAAAAAGGATCTGGAGGAAATTAGAGAGTGAAATTAACAATAGTTGGTTTGGGGTTTGGAGAAAAGAAGGGCATTACGCTTGAAGCACTTAATATAATAAAAAATTCTTCAAATGTAATCTTGAGAACGAAGCATCACCCGACAGTTGAGCTACTTGACGAGATGGGAATTAAATACAAAACTTGCGACGAGTTCTATGAAAAAGCTGAAAATTTTGAAGATTTATACAAAAATATTGCTAAAAAAGTTTTAGAGGAAAGTAGAGAAAAAGACACAGTTTATGTTGTTCCCGGAGCACCATCAATCCTTGAAAGCACAGCGTTTCATATAATAAAAGATGAACCGGATGTGGAAATTGTCGAAGCGGTAAGCTTTATTGAGCCATGTGTGACAGCTTCTAATATTGATATCGGTGAGGGGCTTGTTCTTATCGATGCGGTCGATGTAAATTTTTACAATTTAAATCCTAATTTTAATATTATGATTACTCAACTTTGGAACGAGTTTATTATTTCTGATGTAAAGCTTGCTCTAATGGAAGTTTATGGCGATGAATATGAGATAAAAGCTATTTATAGCGCCGGTATTAAAGGCGAGGAAGAGGTTAAAACAATAAAAGTTTATGAAATGGATAGACTTCTAAAACCTGACATCAGACTTTCGTTAGTTGTTCCTACTTTTAAAGAAAATAATTTTCTCGAGCTTTTAAGTGAAGTAGCAACTTCAGATAAATTAAAAAATATAGATACATCCGATATAGATCCCGAATTAAAAACGGCGATAAAAAATATTTCGGAGAGCTATAAAAATTTAAAAAATCTAATCGATGAAGGTTATTTTGAAATGAATGAAGTGGTTTTTGCACTAAAATCCATCCATAATAGCAAATAATCATAAAAATTTACAAAAAACAGCCTAAAAATTCGCAAAAACACTTGAAAATATTTGGTATATCGGTTAAAATGAATGTAAGCGGAAGAATAAATCTTTCGTAGCGGCAATCATAAGGAGGAAAATTATGAATAAATCCGAATTAATTTCAGCAATCGCTGAAAAATCAGAATTGACAAAAAAAGATTCAGAAAGAGCTTTAAATGCATTTCTTGAAACAGTCAGTGAAACATTGACAGAAGGCGACAAAGTTCAATTAGTTGGCTTTGGTACATTCGAAGTTAGAGAAAGAAAAGCAAGAGAAGGCAGAAATCCTAGAAATCCTGAAGAAGTTATCAAGATCCCTGCATCACTTGCACCTGTATTCAAAGCAGGAAAAGCACTTAAAGAAGCTGTTAACTCAAAGAAAGCTTCAAAGAAAAAATCAAAGAGAAAATAACTTATGTTATGTGAAAAAGAGCAACAGTATGTTGCTCTTTTTCATTTTGTAAATAATTATAGTTTCAATACTTATTAAAATGTGGTATTATATGAATATAGAATAAATTTGGAGGCAAGTATGAAATTAGTACTAGTTAGACATGGCCAAAGCTTATGGAATCTTGAAAACAAGTTCACAGGTTGGGTCGATGTTGATTTGTCCGAAAAGGGCGTAGAAGAAGCAAAACGTGCCGGAAAAATCTTAAAAGCCGAAGGCATTCAATTTGATAAAGCATATACAAGTGTGCTTAAAAGAGCTATAAAAACTCTTCATTTTATTTTGGAAGAATGTGATGAATTGTGGATTCCTGAAGAGAAGTCATGGAGATTAAATGAAAGACACTATGGAGCACTTCAAGGATTAAACAAGTTGGAAACTGCTGAAAAATATGGGGACGAACAAGTTCACATTTGGAGAAGGAGTTATGATACTCTTCCGCCGGAAATAAAAGATAATAATCCTTTGAGTCAAGACGGCGACAGACGTTATATTTATAAGGATGCTATTCCACATTCTGAAAATCTTAAAGTTACGCTTGAAAGAGTAATGCCGTATTGGACAGATAAGATTGCACCGGATTTACTTGATGGCAAGAATGTCATTATTGCTGCACATGGAAATAGCTTGAGAGCTCTTACAAAACATCTTGAAAACATATCGGATGAAGATATTATGAGCCTCGAAATTCCAACCGGTAGCCCTATAATTTATGAATTAAATGAAAAACTTGAAATTGTCGATAAGAAGACATTTAAATAATTAATGGAGGAAATATGTTATTTTGTATTACAGGTAATGGAAAAGGTAAGACGACCTCTTCAATAGGCATGACGGTCAGAATGATCGGAAGCGGAAAAAGAGTTTTATTTATACAATTTATGAAGGGTACTGAATACTCTGAAATAAAGGCTCTGAAGAGATTCCCGGAAGCAGAAGTCCATACAATGGGAAGGCCGGGATTTATAAAGAGAAATGCAGAAGAAGAGGATAAAAAAGCAGCAAGGGCAGCTTGGGAACTCTTTAAAGAAAAACTAAATGAAGACTTCGGCCTTTATGTTCTTGATGAATTAAATGTTGCAATGTTCTATGAACTTTTACCGATGGATGAAGTTATAGCAACTTTAAAAGAAGCAGCTGAAGATCATGAAATAGTAGTAACCGGCAGATATGCTCCACAGGAAATCCAAGATCTCGCAAAAATGGTTTCAGAAATTGTTGAAGTGAAACACCATTATCAAGAAGGAATTCCTGCAAAGAAAGGTATTGAATTTTAATGGATAGAACCCATAAAGCGTCTGTATTTATGCTGCTTTCTGCATTTAGTTTTTCTATAATGCAGATTGCAGTTAAATATACAGCACAAACAATACCTGTTGCAGAACTTGTATTCATGAGAAATTTCGTGATGCTTCTAGTTGCAGGTTCTGTAGTTATTAAGAATAAAAAACCGATATATAAAGAAAAGAAAAATCTTCCGCTAATATTGGGAAGAGGTTTTTTTGGTATGCTTGGAGTATTTTTATATTTTCAAGCTACGAAATATCTTCCGAGTGCTGAAGCTTCAGTTCTTCAAAAATCAAGTCCTTTTTTCGTAGCAATATTTGCATATATAACTATGAAGGAACCTATGAGTAAAGCGGATATAATATCTATGATTGTAGCTTTTATAGGAGTGCTTTTTGTAACAAAGCCAAGTACAAGTGGATTTAATTTTTATGCAGTTATTGCACTTTTATCCGGTATATTTGCTGCAATGGCATATACATGCATAGGAATGCTAAAAGGTAAAGAAGAAAGCCACACAATCATGCTTTCATTTGCGATTGTAACATGTGTTTGTATGATTCCACTTATGTTTGGAAACTTTAAGGTGCCGAATCTACACGAAATTATGGGCCTTGCAGTAATAGGGTTGTGTGGAATGCTTGGACAATGGTTTTTAACATTCGGATATATGATGGCACCGGCAGGCAAGGTAAGCATATTTAACTATACAACAGTTGTTTTTACAAGCATATTGGGATATATAATATTTGGAGATAAAATTGATTTGTTGAGCGGTATTGGAATTTTGCTTATATTTATGGGGGCATATGTTGCATATGTCGGTAAAAATAAAGCTTAGGTTCGCTAAAAATATTTTTACAAATTGTAAAATTTATTAAAAAAACACTTGACAAACAAAAATTAGTATTATATAATATTAAATGTTGACAATAAATGTATCGCGGGTGTAGCTCAATGGCAGAGCATCGGCTTCCCAAGCCGGCTACGAGGGTTCGATTCCCTTCACCCGCTCCAGTATTTGTATGGTGGATGTAGCCGAGCTGGTTAAGGCGCCAGATTGTGGTTCTGGAGACCGTGGGTTCGAATCCCATCTTCCACCCCATTGATCCATTAGCTCAGTCGGCAGAGCACTTGACTTTTAATCAAGGTGTCCCGAGTTCGAATCTCGGATGGGTCACCATATATGCGGGAATGGCGAAATTGGCAGACGCGCTGGATTTAGGTTCCAGTGCCGCGAGGCGTGGGGGTTCAAGTCCTCTTTCCCGCACCAGAATAAAAAACCATCGTTTTTAAACGGTGGTTTTATTTTTTTATATTAAAGTCTGAGCATAAAATATTAAAGTTTTTTATTTTGAAATAATTTCAGATTTGGATTTTAATACAGCTACATGTTTTTATTTAAAAAATATAATTTGATTTTTATGCTTGTAATTAATATAATAAGGTGAGTAGTATTTTATTTTAGGAGGAGTGTTATGATTTATATTATGCGACATGGAACCACACCCTACAACAAGGAGGGAAGGTTACAAGGTCAAATGGATATTCCTCTTAGCGAAGAGGGGATAAGCCAAGCGAAAGAAGCTTCTATAAGGCTTAAAGATATACATTTTGACGAGATATATTCTTCGGATTTGATGAGGGCACATAAGACGGCTGAAATCATTGCGCGTTTTCACGATACCGGAGGTGTTATTAACGATAGACGTCTTCGTGAAATAGGTCTCGGCACTTGGGAAGGAAAGACTTACGACTATCTCAGGAAGAACGAGCCGGATTATGCACTTTTTTACAATTCACCGCAACTTTATAAGGGCGATGTTCCGGAAAAATATATTGATGTGCTTAAAAGGTTAAATGATTTTTTTAATGAACTCGATCATGAAAAGGACATTTTAGTTGTGAGTCACGGATTTGTGATTTACCACTTACTTAAAGATATCCATAATTATGAGCCGATTGTTCCGATTGATAATTGTGAAGTTATAAAATATGATTATAAAAATAATACATTTGAAAGAAATTTTATGAGGTAGTTATGTTTTTATTTAGAAATGCAAATTTAAAAGGTTCTGTTGTCGACATTTTATGTGAAGGCGGAAAAATTTTTAAGATTGAAGATGAAATTGAGAATTTTTATAATGTGCCGGAATATGATTTAGAAAAAAGAGTTGTGCTTCCAAGCTTGATTGATGGACATGTTCATGTGACAGGTGGTGGAGGAGAGGGCGGTTTTACAACTATGGTTCCACCGATAAAATTTGAAAAGATTATAAGGGCAGGTGTAACAACTTTGGTAGGGCTTCTTGGAACCGACAGCACTACACGCTCCGTTCAAAATCTGATTCAAAAGGTTAGAGAACTTTCTGAATACAATATAAGAACTTATGCTTTGACCGGGGCTTATGACTATCCATCGCCGACAATAACGGGAACTGTTAAAGGGGACATAGTTTTTATAAATGAGATTATCGGCTCAAAGATTGCAATTTCAGATCACAGGTCAAGTTATCTTGACAAACATGAGCTTTTAAGACTTGCGAGTGAATGTTTTTTGGGTGGATTAATTTCCGGAAAAGTGGGCGAGCTACACATGCACACAGGCAGACTTGGAAAGAATAAGTTAAAAGATGTTTTTGAGATTCTTGAGGAATCGGAAATTCCAATAAAAGTTTTTAGACCGACTCACTGCGGCAATTTAGTTGACGATGCAATAAAATTTATGAATATGGGTGGATATGCCGACTTCACTGCCGGAGAAGAAACACCGGAGATTTTGGATTATGTAATGAAAAAAGCTCCGATTGATAGAATTACATTGTCTAGCGATTCCAACGGGAGCATTCCTATTTGGAATGACAAAAAAGAGGTTGTTCGAGTTGAAGCTGCAGAAATTTCCGGGCTTTATGAAAATATAAAGACTCTTGTTCGAGACTATAATGTGGATATTCATACGGCTCAAAGACTTGTATCAAAAAATGTTTCTGAAGCACTTCAAATTTCAAATATAACAGGTGAGATTAAAGAAGGACTTTCATGTGACTTTATTTCGATTGATGAGGATTTAAACATCGTTGATGTCGTTAGCAAAGGAATTATAGAATTAAAACAAAATGAAATTACAAGAAAAGTAAATTTTCAAAATTTCTAAAAAAAATCCTTAATCCGATTTGATGGATTAAGGATTTTTATTATTGATTCATTTCGTCTTCAGTTAAAAATGCTTTTATGCCGAGTGGAAATTCTTCTAGTGCAAGATCTTTCACTGCTTTCGCATATTGTCTTATTTCAAATTGGCTGTGTGAATCCATTCTTTGCTTTATAAAATGTGCAACGGATTGAAGAGAAGCTGTCCAATACCATCCGACATACATTCCGTATGCAGGAAGAAATAATCTTGCTTCTTCAGCACAAATGCCATCTTCCATGGCCTTTTCATAAAGATCCACGCCCTCATTTACATATTTTTTTAGTTTTTCGGTGTATTCTTTGCCGAGTTCAGCTGAAACGGGTTCCTTTGAGCCTTGTTTATTGTTGTCAGGTTTACCTCTCCATTCATTCTCATTTGGAATATAAAAAGTCGGTTCCTGAGTTATATATCTTCTTGAACTTTCATTCCATGCATTCATTGTATCTTGACAGCCTTCAAGATGCGAAGAGCCGATAATATATTTCCACCACTGTCTTGCAACCATAAGAGGTGCAAATATTTCAAATTGAAGTATTGCATGTCTAAATGGAGAAGTGTGATCGTGTTTAGCGAGATATTGAATTAATTTCTCATCTTTTTCAGTCATCTCAATGCTTTCTTTTGCATAACTTGCTCTGGCAGCATTGACAATTGTAAGGTCAGAGCCCATTTTGTCAACAAGTCTTACATAACCTTTATCTAGAATTTTTTTCAAATTTATTCCCCCTTTCATTTATATTCAATTATATCATATAACCATAATTATTTAAATATGTTTTTTGCTTTAATTTGTTTGAGAAATAGGGTATAATAAAAGTATAGGCAGAGGTGTTTTATGAGGATTATTGCTGTTAATATAATTTTTAGATTATACGAAGTTTTCAGTTTGAAGGAAAAAAGAAGTATTAGAAAAAAACTTATAGATAGACTTAAAAATAAGTTTAATATTTCTATTTCCGAAACCGGAAGCATGGATTCTCTTTCAACTCTTGAAATAGGATTTTCAGCGGTTTCAAACGATTATAGACACCTTGAAGAAATTTATCAAAATGTGATTAATTTTATAGAATCTAATTTTATGCTTGAAATTGTAGATGTTGATAAGGAGTTTTTGTGAGAAAGAGATATATTTTAAATAAAAATGAAATTCAAGAAGTTTCTGAAATTCTTATGGCTTATCATCACGATGCTCATTGCGAACTTGTGCATGAATCGCCATACGAGCTTTTGATTGCAACAATTCTTTCGGCACAGTGTACGGATGTTCGCGTTAATATTATAACAAAAGAACTTTTTAAAGTGGCTGACACACCTGAAAAAATGCTTGAGCTCGGACTTGCTGATTTGAAAAAGTATATAAAGAGTGCAGGATTTTTTAACATGAAAGGCAAAAACATAATAGAGGCTACTCGAATTATTGTGGATGAGTTTGGAGGTAATGTTCCAAATAATATGAATGATTTGGTTTCTCTTCCCGGCGTTGGAAGAAAGACCGCAAATGTGGTTTTATCAAATTGTTTCGGAGTTCCGGGAATTGCAGTTGACACACACGTGTTTAGAGTTTCAAATAGAATTGGATTTTCAAATGAAAAAACGGTAGAAAAAACCGAAATGGTTTTAATGAAAAAATTGCCGGAAGAAATTTGGACGCAGATGCACCATGTACTTATTTTTCATGGCAGACGGATTTGTTATTCAAGAAATCCAAACTGCAATCAATGTCCGGTAAATGAATATTGTTTGTACAAAAAAAGGGAGGAATTATGAACTTTACATTTAATGACAGATCAGAAATCGCAAAAGATTACAAATGGAATTTAGAGAGCGTTTATGAAAATGAAGAGCTTCTCGAGAAAGCTATGAAAGAGTTTGAATCAGGTCTTTCAGAGCTAAGAGAATATAAGGGAAAACTTATGGAAAGTGCTGAAACACTTTACTCTTATTTGACTAGAAAAGACGAACTTGAAATGTTGTTGACAAAAATCGGCACATATATTTCAAATCGTTTCAACGAAAACAATAGAGATTCTAAGTATCAAGCTCTTGACGGAAGACTTGAAGGGCTTTATTCAAAATATAGCCAAGCTGTTAGCTTTGAAAATCCTGAACTTTTAAAATATACAAAAGCAGATTTCAAAAAGTTTTTTGATGAAGAAAAGGGACTAAAGATTTACGAAAAGTATTTAGATGACATTTTAAAATTCAAACCACACACCTTGAGCGAAAAAGAAGAAAATATGATGTCCACATTAAGTCCTGTTTTCAATTCATCTGAAAAATCATTCAGCATGCTTACAGTCGCGGATATGGGTTTCCCAAGTGTAAATATAAACGGAAAAGATGTTGAAATCACACAAGGAAATTTTGTTCCACTTCTCGAAAATGAAACGAGAGATATCAAGGAAGAAGTTTATAAGAAATTCTATGGAGAGTTTGAAAAACATATAAACACACTCGCTTCAACTCTTGAAGGAACCGTAAAGTCTAATGTTATGGTTTCCAGAATTAGAAATTTTAACTCTGCGAGAGAAGCCGCACTTTTTAACAACGCTATTCCAATAAGTGTTTATGACAAACTCACAGAAACCGTTATAAACAATTTACCGGCACTTCATGATTATATGGAGGTCAGAAAAAAAGCACTCGACCTCGACAAGATGTACATGTATGACGTTTATTCAAACCTCGTTAAAGATGTCGATTTGTCATTTACATTTGAAGAAGGAAGAGATTTGGTTTTGGAGGCACTAAAACCTCTTGGTGATGAATATATTGCAAACTTGAAGAAGGGCTTTGAAGACAGATGGTGTGATGTTTATGAAACGCCGGGTAAGCGCGGTGGAGCATATTCAAGCGGCGGATACGGCACAATGCCGTTCGTTTTATTGAACTTCCACGGCACACTTGACAATGTGTTTACCATTGCACATGAAATGGGTCACTCGATGCACACATTCAATTCTTGTAAGAATCAACCGTATGTTTACAGCGGATATTCGATTTTCGTTGCTGAAGTTGCATCGACAATGAATGAAAGTATGTTAACATATTATCTTTTGAAAAAGTGGACAGACAAGAACTTAAGAAAATATGTTATTAATCATTTCTTGGACACAATCAAGGGCACACTTTTCAGACAAACACAATTTGCAATTTTCGAAGACATGATTTATAAAGAATTCGAAAAGAGTGGCTCACTTACAGCGGATTACTTGAGTGAAGAATACGGAAAATTGAATGAAAAGTTCTATGGACCGGAAATGGAAAAAGATGAGATTATTAAATATGAATGGGCAAGAATTCCTCATTTCTATTATAATTTCTATGTATATCAATATGCAACGGGAATATCTGCAGCATTAAGTTTTGCAAAGAGGATTATGGAAGGCGGAGAAAAGGAAAGAGATTTATATCTTCAATTCTTAAAATCCGGTTCTTCAATGGACCCTATCGACGTTCTAAAAAGAGCAGGAGTTGATATGAACAGTCCGCAACCTATTGAAGATGCAATTCAAATGTTTAAGGAATTTTTGGAAGAATTTAAAACACTAATATAAATATAAGGAGCAAAAATGGACGGAGCTAGATTTTTGAGTTCCATAAAGGACACAGTTTTAAATTTCAAATTTAATAATGTTATCGACATCCTTATAATTGCTGTCATTATTTATAATACCTATAAATTGGTAAAGCAAACAAGAGCGGAACAACTTGCAAAAGGGCTTGTTGTTCTTCTCATCGTTACAAAACTTTCAGGATGGTTCAAGCTATACACTCTAAGATGGCTCTTGGATTGGGTTTTGGGAGCAGGACTTATTGCGCTTGTAGTTATTTTCCAACCGGAAATAAGACGTGCTTTCGAATTTATAGGAAGATCACAATTTATAGGTTCGAGATTTAAAACTTTGGAAGATGGACAAGTTAACCCGGTCGTTGAAGAAATTGTACAGGCATGTGCATCTCTTTCAAGACAAAAAATTGGGGCGCTTATTGTAATTCAAAGAAAGACAGGGTTGGGAGAGGTAATTGAAACGGGTACTGAGATAGACGGTTATGTTTCTATGGGGCTTTTAATAAATATATTTATCCCGAACACTCCATTACATGATGGCGCTGTAATTATAGACAAAGGAATAATTAAAGCTGCTGCTTGTTTTCTTCCAATCACGGACAACAACAGATTGTCCAAAGATTTGGGAACAAGACACAGAGCAGCTCTTGGCATAAGTGAAAAAAGTGACGCATTCGTAGTGGTTGTTTCAGAGGAAACAGGCGGTATTTCAACATGTGAATCAGGTGAAATTTCAAGATACTTGGATGAAGACACTTTGCGAAAAAAATTGAGTGATATTTATAATCCTAGACCTGAAGAAGGTGGAATTTTGAATAGATTCATAAATGAATTCAAATCGCAAGAACCAAAAGATATCAACATAACAACTGAAAAGGAGGATGACAAGAATGAAGAAGATCAATCTAAGTAAATTTAGAGACAACAATATGATTGCCAAAATCTTGTCGCTTGTCATTGCAATTCTTTTGTGGAGCTATGTAATGGGCGTTGAAAACCCGAATGAATCTATCACAATCAGAAATGTTCGTGTGAACTTTCAAAACATGGATAGTCTTGAGCAAAAAGGTTTGATTTTACTGAGCCCAAGTGAACAGTTTGTAAACATAAAAATTTCAGGAAAGAAAAATGACCTGGACAAAATCAGACAGGGAAGCGTTTATGCAACAGCGGACCTTGAAGGTTACGGCGTCGGTGACTCGAGAGTTAGAGTCGAGACAAGGTTTGAGTCAAATCCGGGTACAGTTCAAGTCGAAAGTGTTTCGCCGCGCGATGTACTTGTTTCGATTGACAGAGTCATCACTCGTGAAATGGCGGTAAAGATTGAAACAAACGGTAGTCCGCTCGAAAATTATATTATAGGAGATATAACAACCTCATCTCCAAATGTAAAAATAAAGGGACCACAACATGTTTTGGATAAGGTGAGAAATCTTCTAGCGACTGTTGATGTAACAGATAAAACTGCACCTTTTACAGTTTCTAATCCGGTTAAAGCTGTCGATGAAAATGGAGATGAATTGGTTGCGATTGAAACCACGCCGAACGTTATAGATATCTCAGTCCCGATTTTTAAAACTGTCATAAGACCTATTGAACTAAAGACAAAAGGAGCACTTCCGACACTTGTAAATTTGAGGTCGTATGATATTACACCGAAGACAATTACTCTTAAACTTCTAAACGATGCGAAGGTTCCAAAGTCGATTGAAACGGAGCCTATCGATCTTTCGACTCTAAAGGGCAACACAAGCCAAGAGGTTAAACTAAATATACCAGAGGGTATGACACCTGTGGATGAAACAGTGAAGTACAATCTCAGTGTATTATTGGATAATTTTGCTATTAGACGTGTTGAAATTGGCAAATCGCAAATCCATTTTATTAATCTTCCGGAAGGATTGAAACTTGACGAATCAAGCATTCAAGATATTTATACTGTCGATATAAGCGGTGAAGAAAAGAAGGTTACAAGTTTTGAAGAAGGAGGTTTGAAATTCTTCTGCGATATGGGGAATGCGCTTCCAGGTGTTCAAAAATATGAACTTCAACTTGAAAAGAACCCTGATAATATTGTTTTAAATAGTCCAGTTACCATTGATTTAAAAGTTATTGAAAAGCCGGAAAATAATAATGATAACCAAGATGATAAAAATAATGACAAAAAAGATTAAAAGAGAGAAGAAATTCTCTCTTTTTTGTTGCAATTATATTTTAATTGGTGTATAATGTATTTGTCTTCAAGGGGTAGGTTAAATTCCTCACCGGTGGTAAAGCCCACGAGCCAAATATGGCAGATCAGGTTTGATTCCTGAGCCGACGGTACAGTCCGGATGAAAAGGAAGATCCCCTTTTTATAGGGTTTTTTTATTGCCCAAAAGGAGGTTATTTTTATGAACAGTAAGACAGAAAGAAGAGTTGGTCTATCCAACGTAAAAACTTTGACAAGTTTGGCTATGTTTGCTGCACTTGCCTATGCACTAATGGTTGTAGGGAGATTCCCAATCGTACTATTTTTAAAGTATGACCCTAAAGATTTCGTTTTGGTCATTTGCTCATTTATGTTCGGTATAATTCCTGCGACAATTGTTACGGTTATTGTAAGTATTATTGAAATGGTTACTGTATCCGACACAGGTTTTATCGGATTTTGGATGAATGTTGTTGCGACTCTTGCATTTTTGATTCCGGCAAGTTATTTCTTCCATAAATCAAAGAGTGCAAAGAATGTGGTTATCGGATTGATTGTAAGTACATTTCTTATGACGGCTGTGATGCTTTTATGGAACTGGGTTGTTACTCCATTCTTTTTGGATAAACCTCGCTCTGAAGTGGTAAAGCTTTTGGTACCGGCAATTTTACCTTTTAACTTGATTAAAGGTTTTTTGAATTCCGCACTTGTTGCTATTTTTTATAGCAGAGTTTTAAAAATCAAGTCAAACGTATTGGCGCAAAACATTGAGCCGCAAGAACATGCTCTTAGAAATTCTCTAATTGCTGCAGCAGGACTAATTGTGCTCGCACTTATTCTATATGCAATAATATAATTATTAAAAGCAGTAGTTGTACGAAACAACTGCTGCTTTTATATTTTCGCATCTTTGGCGAGTTTATCAACTTTTTCGTTCATTTCAATATTGCTGTGCGCTTTAACTTTTATAAATTCTACATTGATATTATTTTTTATAGTATCAAAAAACACCTGATATTTTTGTGTGAGTTCGTTTTTAGCTTTCCATTCTTTGAGAGCCCAGTGCCTAATACCACTGTAGTCGTGATGTAGATAAACGGTTTTTATGTTTAACTCCATTGCTTTTTTTATACCGTAAACTGCACCAAAAATTTCACCTGCAACATTTCTGAATGAAATTAAAGAGGGAATGTCATATCTTTGTGAGCCTTCAAATTCGCCGTCTTTTGTAATTAGTACATATCCATAAGAAAAGGTATTGTCAGCTTGTCTAAAACTTCCATCTACATATAAAATAGCTTCATCTTCGCCAATTTCTGTAGAATTATTCATATACTTTTCGTTTAAATCAGAGCCTTCCATAAAATTAATAGCATCTTCTTCAGTATCAAATTTTTTATAAATAGCGCCTTTAAAACCGTGAATATTTTCTTTGCATTTATCCCAAGTGTTATATATTCCCGGAACCTTTCCATTTTTTACGGCATAGTATTTCATTTTATCAACCTTTCTTTGCTGTTATCAGTTATTCAATTATATAATATATTGGAATGAAAAGCAATTGAAATTTTAATGCCAATCGTGTATAATAGAAATATAAAAATATTTAGGGAGGAAGAATTATGTTAAAGGATTTTAAAGATTTCATTAACCGCGGAAACGTTTTCGATATGGCAATCGGTGTTATAATCGGTGGTGCATTCGGTAAGATTGTCAGTTCACTTGTGAATGACATACTTATGCCTCTTATCGGAAAATTGACAGGCGGATTAGACTTTTCAAATTTGTTTGTTTCACTTGACGGAACAAGCTACAATACACTTCAAGCAGCTGAAGAAGCAGGCGCAGCTGTATTGAAATACGGATCTTTCATTCAATCTGTTTTAGATTTCTTAATTATTGCTTTCTGTATATTCATGATGGTAAAAGCAATGATGAAAGTAAAGAAACAACCTGCACCTGCAGACCCTACCACAAAAACATGTCCTCTATGTAAGACAGAAATTCCTATTGGGGCTGTAAAATGTCCTCATTGTACAGGAGATATCAGTGGAAAATAAAGACTACGGTCTGGGAACTGAAGATATTAAAAGTCTTGTCCTTAAACTCTCGATACCAAGCATCATTGGAATGCTTGCAAATGCATTATACAATATTATAGACAGAGTTTTCATAGGACAAGGCGTTAATGAGATTGCAATAGGGGGAGTGTATGTTACACTTCCTTTAATGTTTATAATCATGAGTTTTCAAATGCTTGCATCGGTAGGCGGCAGCACACTTATGAGTATAAGTCTCGGCGAGGGCAATCGAAAAAAAGCGGAGCAATTTTTAAATACATCATTCTTGCTATGTCTTATTTTATCAATTTTATTGCCGACTTTATTTTATATTTTTGCAGATAATTTACTAAACATTGTTGGAAGCACACCGGAAAATCACCAATATGCAAAGGATTACTTTGACATTGTTCTTTTCGGAGCTCCGGCAATCATTATAGGTTTCGGTTTAAACAACTTTATTAGAGCTTCAGGTGATTCAAAAGCAGCAATGAATACGATACTTATAGGAGTATTTTTAAACGCAATACTAGACCCTATTTTTATTTTTGGTTTAAAAATGGGGGTTAAGGGAGCTGCATGTGCGACAGTTATCTCACAATATGTGAGTATGATTTGGGTTTTGATGCATTTTGTTAAAGGAAAGCACGCATTAAATCTCGATCCGAAATACATGAAACTCGACAAAAAAGCTGTACCTCTGATACTTGAAAACGGTATGCCGCTTTTTCTTATAAATATAGCAAATGCAATAGTGACGAGTATAATTACATTAAGTGTTAGAAAGTACGGAGGCACGCTCGGTATATCTGTTCTTTCAATAGTCGGTTCTGTTACAAATATATTCTTTATGCCACTATTCGGTATAAATCAGGGGGTACAACCTATAATTGCATACAATTATGGTGCAAAGGACTACGAAAGACTATCAAAAGCATATAAAATCGGTGCACTTTATGCAACATATATATGTGTATTTGTATTTTTAATTATAATGATATTTCCGTATCAAATTTCAAGCATATTCTTAAATAAAAATGCAGATCCAAAACTTTTACAAATGGCAGCACCTGCTCTTAGAAAAAGTATGTATGCATCGATTTTTCTTGGTGTTTCTATTACAGGGACCTCATTTTTTCAAGCCGTTAAAAGGCCAAGAATTGCGTCTACAACGTCGCTTCTTCGTCAATTGCTTATACTTGTACCTCTGGTATATATAATGCCGATGTACTATGGAATAGACGGTGTATGGTATGCATACACAGTGAGTGACTTTGTTAGTTCAATCATTGTATTTTACTTTCTATTTAAAATATTTAAACTCGTTAAAATTGAATGCGAACAAGAGGGAGACATACTTTAAATATCAGGAGGATTTATGAGACCGGTAAAACTTTCGGCAGCAACGACTGTTGATATGACAAGAGAATATTTTGATGAGAATGACATACTTCTAATTCCAACTATAATTATTATTGATGGGGAAGAATATGCTGATGACTATGAGCAAATAACTCCAAGATTCTTATACGATAAAATTAGAGAAGGGAAGCTTCCTACAACTTCCGGTAACGGAACCATGGATTATTATGAAAATTGGAAGAAAATTGTCGAAGATGGATATGATATTGTTCACATAGATCTTTCAAGTGGGCTTTCAGGAACGCATAACAGTGCAGTTATGGCTGCCGATATGATAGAAGATGAAGTGGGAGAGAAGAGGGTTTATGTGCCGGATACACTTGCAGCATCTTCGGGAGAAGGACTTATTCTGGATTACGCAAATGACTTAAAAAACGAAGGCAAAAGTGCAAGTGAGATTTATGATTGCATATTAAAAGACAGAATGAAGGTAAATCATTGGTTTACTTTAAGTGATTTTTCTCACCTTTTTAGGGGAGGCAGAGTAAGTAAAACCAAAATGATTTTGGGCTCAGCACTAAATATTTATCCTATAATGCGAATGGATGTCGAAGGAAAGCTTGTGCAAAAGAAAAACACGCGTGGCTCCAAAAAAGCTTTTAAAACACTTGTAGACATTATGGAGAAGCGTGCTGAGGGCGGTATAGATTACAATAAAAAAGTATTTATATCTCATTCAGATTATATCGATGGAGCAAAGGAAGTTGAAAAATTAATAGAAGAAAGATTTGCAAATGTAAAATCAATTGAAATATTTGACATTCATCAAATTGGAGTTCATACAGGTCCCGGAACTGTTTCGTTATTCTTCTGGGGCGAGGAAAGAATAGATTAGAACAATTATCAATCTCTCTTTAGCAAATAAATGCTAAGGGGAGATTTTTTATTATAATAAAATTTTATAAAATAAAAAAAGATGCTGCCAAGATTGATGTGTACCCAAAAAACTGGACACATTAATATTTAGTTTACACTATGGATGCTAACCTATACAAAGTAGGCGGCATCCATTTTGTTTTCTTCTGAATCCTTTCGTTGTTGTAGTAATAGTATATATTCAT
>CABTWE010000010.1 GCA_902488465.1 uncultured Tissierellia bacterium
ACACCCCTAAATTTGCGAGGAATTTTCGATGAGAAACGCTTAGATGAAATATTTTAGGCGCGAGGCGTACTGGCAAGTACGTCGCAGCGACTGAAATATTGAATCAAGCGTTTATCGCAAAATAGACCGCGAATCTCCCGCCAATTTGCGTGGATATTTTGATGACATGCGCCGCAAACTCAATTTTTGATTGCGCAGGTGTGCTCAAGTGCACTCCGAGCAATCAAATAATTGATGTTTGCAAGCAGGTCGCAAAATAGACCGCAAATTTACTTGTACCATTTGGACTGTTCTTCCACCATCCCAAAGTACTCTCCCTTCAAACTCATAAGTTCTTCATGTGTCCCTCTCTCACTCACTTCCCCGTTGTTCATGACAACGATTTCGTCGGCGATACGAGCGGAGCCGATTCTATGGGTGATCAAGAGCGAGATTTTTCCGGCTGAGATTTCGCGAAGTTTGTTGTAAAGTGCCGATTCTTCTAGAGGGTCGATTGCAGCGGTCGGTTCGTCGAAGGCGATGATGTCGCGGTCGCGATATACTCCGCGGGCAATTGCGACTCTTTGCCATTGTCCACCGGAGAGGTCCGTTCCGTTAAATTCACGCGAAAGAACTGTATTGCCTCCGTTCGGAAATATCGGAAGGTTCGAGTTCAGTCCCGCTTTTTCAAGAGCCATTCCGAAATCGTCATTTTTATTTAAGTCAGAAATTTCAATATTTTCATCGAGTTGCATTTTGTATCTGTAGAAGTCCTGAAAGATTGCGGAAGTTTTTTCGCGAAGGTTCGGATTTTCGATTTCCCCACCCTTTTCGTCAAAGTATTTCACTTCGCCTTCGGATGTGTCGAAAAGTCCGAGTACAAGTTTTAGAAGTGTACTTTTTCCGCTTCCGTTTTCTCCGACGACTGCGATGAGTTTATCTTTTTCGAGGTCGAGGTCCACATCTTTCACAGCATATCTTTCAGAGTTCGGATATTTGAACGAAAGATTTCTGATTTTTACACTTTCAATCGGCGTCATGTCCGTTCCGTTATCGGCTTCTTCTTCACGCATCATGTTGACGTAGAAATCTATTCCGCCGTATCTTTCGGCGAGCGGTGCAATTGAGTTTTGAAGAAGTTCCTCCATTATGCCGAACATAAATTCCATCGAGGTGATTGTCGCTGCAAGAAAACCTGCATCGGTGTCGCCAATGAGCGTTGCTCTTAAAATGAGATATATTACGCTCGAATATGCGGCGGCGGTTATGATTTTCAATGTAAATTCAATCCAAAATGTCTTTCTGTTCGCTCTTTTTTGAACTTTTTTCACTTCGTCCCATCCGGTTTTATATTTGTCGTGGAGGAAGTTGTAAAATCCGCCCATGCGCATTTCCTTTGCAGCCGAGCCGATGATGTAGCTTCTATATTCATCGCGCACACGTGTAATTTTCGTTTCTTCATTTTTCAGTTTCACGACGATTTTCATCTTAAAAATGTAACCGATTAACGCCGGCAAAAAAAGTATTGGAAATATGAGTGCAAGCGATGCATTTTTCGAAGACATATACCATATCATGATTATAAAATACGGCAAATATCCCGACACAACCATCGCAGCAAGCCCTGTGAAAAGCATTGCATCCGGTCCTCCGGCACGCGCTCTCGATAGTTTCAAAAGATTTTCCGGATTCTCAAAGTAAATCGGTTTTAACTTCTTCACTTTTGACATTATTCCGTTTTCAGCAGTTTTTCCGGCGAGCGATATAAATTTATTTATCGAGTAGTTAACGACGGCGTTAATAACTTGTCCGAAAATCAAGAGCGACACGAAAAGCACAGCGCCGAGTATTGCTGTCGAGAGCATTCCGCCGTTTATATATTCATTGATCGTTTGAAAGAAATATGCTTGGATAATCACGTTAAGTCCAAGAAGTGTCGATTGTATGAGCGAGGACACGACCATCAAAATGAATTCGCCCCTATTTTGTTTGACCGCCGGTTTTATCGCAAACGGCATCAAATCGTGTATCGTTTGGAAAAATTTCGAGATTGATTTCATGAATACCACTCCTTTTGTGAATTGTACATTTCGAAATAGTCGCCTTTAAGCGCCATCATTTCGTCATGTGTGCCGTGTTCAAAAACTTTTCCCGCTTTGAACAGGAATATTTCATCGCTCAAAGATGTCGAGCCGAGTCTGTGCGAGATGAAAATAACGGTTCTACCCTTTGTGAGTTTTCCCATTTTTTCATAGAGTTTCGACTCTGTTTTAGGGTCCATCGCCGCTGTCGGTTCGTCCAAAATTACAACCGGCGAATCAGACACAATCGCACGTGCGAGAGCAATTCTTTGGCGTTGACCGCCCGAAAGGTCGAGTCCTCTGTCGTCGAGCTTTCCGATTTCCGTCTCGATTCCCTCCGGCATTTTATTGACCATTTCTCTCAAATCGAGGTCGTCAATCACTTCCTCCACTTTTGCCTCTCTGTCCGCATAACCCATTGCGATATTGTTTTTTATAGTCGTTCCAAAAATTACATAGTCCTGAAATATTGCGGAGAAAATCGAACGACGAACGTTTAGGGGCATCGTCCTTGCATCGACTCCGTTTATTAAAATCGTGCCCTCATATTGGTCGTAAAGACCGAGCATGAGTTTTATGACGGTCGACTTTCCGCTGCCGTTTTCACCTACGAGCGAGTAGTGGCGACCCTTTTCGATTTTAAAAGTCATTGATTTAAGTATTTCTCTGTCCGTTCCCGGATATGTGAAGCGCACATCTTTAAATTCGAGCGATTCGAATTCCGGCACATTTTCCGGTCTTATGAGCCCAGATTCTTCTTCGTCGAAATCCATGAATGTGAAGAAGTCTTTGAAGAAAAGGCTTGTGCTTGTGAATGCGTCCATTGCGTTTGGAATTGTCCATCCAACTTGGTTTATAAGTGTGCTTACAAGTGCGATGACCGAGGTATAAATACCGAAAGTCAATGTGCCCGCTTTTACCGGTTTAAGAAGTACGAGTGCCACAACGAGCACAATGAGCGAAAAAATCGACGAGAATGTCTTGCTTCGTTTGAACCATTTTTTCATAACTTTAAACTTTGCGTTCGTGACTTCGCGATATGTTTTATAGTCGATTTCGTTGTAGTGGTCCGAATAGTCGAAAAGATATCTCTCTTTTGCCGAATCTTTTCCAAGTAAAACTTCGTCGAGCATTTCGACATATCTATATTTTTCATTGAGTGCTTTATCTTCTTCGTATGTTTCCTTTGCGCCTTTCTTTGCGAGCCAGATGAGCGGATAGATTACAACAATCACTACCGGCACAACCCACCAAACATAAACCGTGATTGTTATGAGTGCGGAGATTGCCGAGATTGAAACTATACCCAAATGGTTCATCGCTTGAAGCGCGGTTTTAAATTGATCCAATGTTTTCTTTTCAACCTGTTTTATTAAGTCGAGCGACGCTTTATCTTCGAGGCGCCAATATGCGAGTCTTGAATGTTTTTCAACAATCATCTCGTTCAAATTGCCGTCGAGATTTACCATAACGACCGACATGAGCCATTCGATTATAGGATTCGAGACGAAATTGAAAGTTGCAAGAGTGCAAAGAATAATCGCCTTGTCGATCACCGCCGATATTTCGCCCGCTCCTTTAACAGCGCTTATCGCTGCGTCGACGACATATCCAGTTACAATTGCAATTGCAGTCGGCGCCAAGCCGGAAAGTGCTATCATCAAGAGATAACATACAAGAGCGACGGGTGCGGCTTTAAAAATCTCTTTGTATGCGCGCCTTATCGCTTTGTCCCCTAGTTTTTTGCCATTTTGTTCCATAATTTTTCCCTTTCTTGCGAGTAAATTTTAAGTAGTTTGCGACGAAATTAAGTACTGTTTCCCGTCAATGTGAGTTTAATTCGAATATATTCAAAGTTTTTCGGATCCTTTTTTGGTTTAGTTAAAAACCATATTCTGAATTTATTTTTATTATATCACTATTATAAAATTTATGCAAGTGTTTTTTTCTATATTTTTATTTTTTTCTTTTATTTTTTTATAATTTTAAATTTTTCACTTTATAATTATTAATATTCAATAAAACAATCCCGAAAATAAATTCGAGATTTTTAAAATTCTATAAATTTAATGCATTTTCTTGAAACTCTTCTATGTTCGCACCTTTAATAAGTTCCAAAACGCGTGCCATCGGAATTGCATATCCCATGCCTTCAATGCTCGAGGATGCAATCTTTGCGGTATTTATGCCGACGAGTTCGCCCTTCATGTTAAGAAGTGCCCCGCCGCTGTTGCCCGGATTTATGGCTGCATCCGTTTGAATATATGTCTTTGTGTCGAGACTTTCCTTAGGTGCAAAGTTTCTGTTCACAGCGCTGACGACGCCGGTTGTGACAGATTGACCGTATCCTAAGGCGTTTCCGATTGCAACAACGCTTTCTCCGATTTCAAGAGAATTCGAATCGCCGATTTTTATCGGTTTTATTTCCGCTAAAGTCGACTCGCTCAAATCCTTTATTCTCACGCGAATAATTGCGATGTCGTTGTTTTCATCGTACTTCACAACTTCGGCTTTATATGTCTTGTCATCGGAGAATGTGACCGACAAATCTTTCGCACCGTCGATTACATGATGGTTCGTGATCATATAAAGATAATCTTTCGTCTTTTCGAGAATCACTCCCGAACCGCTCATCTTCACTTCCCTTTCAACCCCGCCGCCTTGGAAAAAGCTGAAAAAGTCCGGAACTTGTTGAACGGCGACATTCGTTATTGAAACTATCGACTTCAAAGCTTCCTTTGACATCGCCGAAACGCCCCTAACCACCGGCTCCTTGTTTGCAACAGTCATAACATTGTGCGTTTCCACTGCAGTCGGTGCTTTTTTGTCGAAGAAAAGCATCTTCGTTCCATAGAACGAACCGCTTGCAAAACTTCCAAGCATCACTGCGGCGACCGCTGACACAAAAAATTTTTTAATAGGCGAAGATTTTTTCGGCTTCTCCATCCTTGCTTCCGGCTCATACATATATCCGTTCATAGTTTCATATTCTAAATATTCACGTCTGTTATCCTTTTCATTAAAGTCCATTTTAATTCCTCCCTTAACTTTATATCTAAATTATAAAGAGAGAAACCTAATCAAAACTTAAAATCTAACTTAATTATACTTAAAATTTATTTTATCGGAAGTTTTATTTGAATTTTTAAAGACTTTTCATCATCAGTCGTTGCACTTATCTCGCCGCCGTGCGAATTTACAATCGCCATTGCAATCGAAAGCCCAAGACCATATCCGCCGGTCTTGCTGCTTCTAGACTCATCGGTTCTATAAAATCTTTCAAATAGATATTTTGTGTTCTCGAGTGAAATATATTCGGTGCTGTTTGTGACTTCGATAATAACCTGTGCTCTCGCTTTTTCGCATTTCACATCTATGTCACCGCCGACACTCGAATATTTAAAAGCATTGTCTAAAATGACCGACAAAAGTTTTTCGATCATTTTCTTGTCACCACAAAAAATAATGTCCGGATTAATTTCCGCATTCAAATTTTTCTCCTCGAGAATCGCACGTGCTTTGTAGGACTCCGTCATTTCAGAAACGAGTTCCGAAATGTTAAACTCGCTCATATTCAAATTGTCCGCACCCTCGTCCATTCTAGCAAGCATAGTGAGGCTGCTGCTTAGTTCCGTGAGCCTTGTCGTTTGCGTTTTTATGTCCGACAGCCACTCGTTTTCACCGAGGTCCATTTGAAGCACTTCTGCATCCGCATTTATGATTGCGAGCGGCGTTTTTATTTCGTGCCCCGCATCTGTAATGAAGCGTTTTTGTTTTTCATAGCTTTCCAAAACCGGCTTTGTTATGCGTTTTGACGTGAGCACAATGAGCACATATACGATTATGAGCCCGACAATCGAAATCAAAATTCCGATTGAAACAAAAGACCTGAAATTTTCGAGCACACGCCCCATGTCGAGAAAAATAATTCGCACTCCCGACTCTTCCGCAACCGCTCTATATCTGTAGTCCCCTTGATAGCCGCGACTTTTCCCGCTCTTTAAAACATCAATCGCATACTTTACCGCTTCTTTTGTATTCACAGCGGCAATCTTTCCGGTGTCCACCGAAATTACAATCTCCCTTTCGCCGACCAGCACCGAAAAAAATCTCGACTCGTACGGAAGCTCTATCGACTCGTTCGGGTTAAGCCCATACTCCTCCATATAACTTCCGCTCGGAAATCTTCCGTTGTTGTCCGCCAAAATGTCGAGCGTTTCATCCGCACGCCTAACAATTCTCTTGTAACTTATAAATGAAACGATTGACATGATGACCGCAAGAACTATGAACAGCGACAGCATCGATGCAACTATAAATCTTTTCCTTAATTTCTTAATCATTTCTTTCCTCGAGAGTATATCCGGCGTTTCTCGTTGCCTTTATTTCCACATTCGAATCGAGCGATGCCAGCTTTTTACGAAGATTTGAAATATAAACCCAAACCACATTTATCTCCGCCTCGCTGTCGAAACCCCAAATCTTTTCCATAAGCCTTTCAGTCGAAATGAGTTTATTTTTGTTTTGCATCAAAAGCTCCAAAATCTGAAACTCCTTACTTTGAAGACGAGTTTCGCCGGAGTCGGTCTTTAAAATAAATGTATCGCGCATAAGAATCGTGTTTCCCATCTTTAAAATCGAATCGCCCTCATTGTTTTCCTTGGACCTCGTGATTGCACGGATTCTCGCCAAAAGCTCGCGACTGTTAAACGGCTTTGTGAGATAATCGTTCGCCCCCGAATCGAGACCCAAAACCTTGTCGTCTACCTCCGACTTCGCCGTCAAAATAATAACGGGAAGCATATTGCCTTCCTTTCGCATAGTCTTTAAAACAGTGATACCGTCGACTTTCGGCATCATCAAATCCAAAATCAAACAATCATAATTGTCCGCAGACAAAAAAGAGAGTGCCTCCTCCCCGTCATAAACCTGATCCACGGAATAATTGTTTCTCTCCAAAATAACTTTAAGCGCCTTTGAAAGAGAAACTTCATCCTCAGCAAGTAAAATTCGCATATAAACACCCCCGATAATATTATAAATATAAAAACTTAATTTAACCTAAATGATTTATACCCCAAAAATAAAAAAATCCGGCAAAATGTCACAACTGACATCCTGCCGGTAAATTTACATATTTATTTTCTCACACCGTTCGCATCGAAGACTTTTTTAAGCTTCGACGAAACCGCAAATGTTGCACCAATCATACAAGTGCATTGAATAATTTCTATCACGCCCACTACTTTTCCAATCGTATCGATGTCGCAGCCGTTCATAATCGCGAGTGTCGCATTTGAGAGCGGAAGTAGAACAAGTCCCAAAGTCTTCCAATACTTGCCGATGAGATTTTGTGAAAAATCCCACGTCTCCTGGCTCTTCACCGAAAATTTCGTCCTGTATCCGAAAGCCCAATTCGGCTTTTTCGGCGGATTTTTTAGAAACATATTTCCGAAAATAATCATAATAAGCGGAACAAAACTCACCGCAATAACCATAATTAAATTAAATCCCATAAAACTCCCCCCTTGAATTATTTATACCCTTTTTGTTTTGATTTATATAAAAAGCGAATGCCCCGCATCCGCTTAAAATATATTCTTATTTTTCATTTTATATCTCATCTTTTATTCCGTATTTTTCCATAAGTTTTTTTATTCTGAATCCGCCGGGTATATCAAGTCCGGCGTCCATGATGATTTGTTCGTTTTCATAAACTGTGTCCTTGTCTCCTTCAAGGACGATTTCTCCATTTTTTATAACATAGATGTAGTCGGAGACTCCGTAGATGAAGTCCATGTCATGGCTCGACACAACTATGCCGCACGTCTTTTTGAGGTCGGAGAGTATTTCTTTCATTTGACGGGTGAGACGCGGGTCGAGCCCTGCCGTCGGTTCGTCCATGAAGAGGTATTTCGGCTCGAGAAGCATTGCGCCGGCGATTGTGACTCTCTTTTTTTCGCCGTACGAAAGGTTTTGAACGAATCTGTCCGCAAGATATTCCATATTTATGGTTTGCATTACGTTTTCAACTTTTTGTTTCGCCTCTTCTTCCGGAACTTTGAGATTTCTTAGTGGAAACATGAGGTCGTCGCGAACTGTTGAATAGAAGATTTGTCTGTCCGGGTCCTGCATGACAAGGGTCACGTCACGTCTAAGCTTTCTTTTGCCGCTCTTTGAATAATCCACTTTTTCTCCGTCGATATCGACTTCCCCTGAATTAAATTTTACAAGACCTAAGATGGAATTAAAGAGTGTGGATTTGCCGGAGCCGTTTTGCCCGATAAGGCCAATCACTTCGCCTTTTTCCACTTTCATATTTATACTTTTCAGTATTGTTTTTTCATCAATTTTTGTTATAAGATTTTTTACTTCAAGCATTTTTTCTCCTAAAAATAAAAGTTTCCGTCAAATAGTTTAAGGTCGAGTGCGTTCTTAAAGTCTGTATAACTTCTCATGACTCTTAAGAATAGCATTTTTGTGATTTCAGAAACAGATCTTAGCCATGTTTTCGGACTTTCAAAACCGTGTTTCAGCTCGCCTGCTGAGTGCATTGCTTCAAGTTCAATCGAGAAGATTTGAATGAATCTATACATCAGTATCATTTGCTCGATAAATTCTTGCGGAGCGTGCATTTTTTTCAAGACTTGTGCAAGTTGTGTTATCGGAGTTGTGACACTTATAAAAAATGTTGCGCTGATTGCTGCAAGGCTCCTAGAGAGTATGAGTTTCGCATCATTTATCATGCTTTTTTGAAATCCGGCATAGATGTTCCCGATTTTTATATAGTGTGTGTAGTTTTCGGTATTATAGCCGAATCCAATCAATATAGAAATTACTCCGAGCACTATAAATGCCGCCGGAATTTTATAAAGTTTTATAAATTTTTTTAGATTTATTTTTGCAACAAAGCGAACGACAATTAACGTTAAAATTACTATCGCAAGATGGATTTCCCACCTATCGATAAAAAAGGCAAGGGCAAGGAAGAATATTCCAAGCCCTGCCTTTAAAACGGGATTTGTTTTTGTCAGTCTGTTGTTTGTTGCAAGACTGTCAATTGTGTTCATTATTTTCTAGCCGGTGCTTTAACAGATTTTTTTCCTTTGTAGTATCCGAAAAAGTATCCGATTACTATTGCTCCAATTGCAGCTTGAAGTGCAAATAGAAGTGATTCAATTTCCCCTGACTTCGGTTCGAAGATTGAGTTGAACCATGGTTCATAATCAGGGTTGCTTTCTTCAATAACTTCGCCTGCAGCGTCATCTGCTCCACCGTATTCACCTTCGATGAATAATAGCGGAACAATAACAAGTGCGATCATAAGGACTATTAATAACCATTTAGTTGTTTGTTTCATTTAATAGACCTCCTTCAACATTTTTTACACCGTTGTATACAAGAACGGTCAAAATTCCTTCCATGATTGCGATAGGAACTTGTGTGAGCATGAATACGCCCATGTATTTTCCAACAGCAACCACAAACGAATCTCCAGGGAATGCGATTCCAAGTTGAATTGATGTGATTAGGTATGTGAACAAGTCACCGATTGTTGCTGCAATAAATACTGCAACGAATTCATTCACTTTAGCTTTTCTTAATACTTTCCAAAGTACCCAAGCACAAATCGGTCCGCAGATTGCCATTGAAAATGCGTTTGCTCCGAGTGTTGTGAGTCCTCCATGTGCAAGAAGTGTTGCTTGGAAAATAAGTGTGATTGTTCCCAAGATAAACATTGGGAGCGGTCCAAATAAGATTGTTCCGAGACCAACACCTGTAGGGTGTGTGCAGGAACCTGTCATTGCCGGTAATTTAAGACTCGATAGTAAAAATACGAATGCTCCTGACAATGCTAAAAGTAGTTTTCTTTCCGGTTGTTCACGTGTAACTTTGATTAAACTTCTCATACCGACAACGATGAAAGGTGCCGAAATAATAAACCATATAAGAGCTTGTGTTTTAGGCAAAAAACCTTCAGCAATGTGCATGGCATAAGAGGTCGAGGCTTGCATTAGTCCCATAAATAATACGAGACTGAACAGCCATCTTTTTTGTTTCTTGTTCATAATTCCTCCTTGAACTCTTAAAATCACAATTTGCTGCAAATATGTGTTCCAAATTGACGATATTATTAGAAGTAACTATGCGGCAAATTGCGATTTGTTGTAAGGATAAGAAAAGTAGGCATAAAAAAACCGCGTATATTCGCGGGTTCCCTAAAAAGTCATACCTTCCTAACCCGAAAATATTTTGAGACATTTCAAGTATCCTGACTCATAAGCTTCAAATTCGATCGCCTTCCCGTTAAGTGGCATGTGACCGAACATTACTTAAATACAGTAGAGGTAGCTGTTCCGGATTCTAACCGGATTCCTTGTGCGTAATCGCTAAATATCTCTTCACTTATATAATATTACAAACAAATTAAAAAGTCAACATAAAAAAAGAAAATCGCTCAAAAATAAGCGATTTTTCTTTTATTTTTCTATGATTTTTTTCATGCTGACGTAGTCGCCGATACCGAACTCATACTCTTCGCCGGACTGCATGTCTTTTAATTTTATTTTTCCATTTTTCACTTCATCTTCACCGATTACAATTACAAAAGGAATATTTTCCTTGTTTGCATAGTTCATCGATTTTTTTACACGACGATCCATTTTTTCAATTTCAACTTTTAATCCTTCATTTCTTAGACCGCTTGCAAGTTTGAAGCTGTCCACACCAGTTCCAATTGGAATTATAAATAAATCCACGCATGATTTTACTTCACCTTCGTGCATTTTATTTAAAATTTCGTAGATTACGTCGAGACCGAAGCTCATACCGATGGCCGGATATTCTTCGCCCGTTCCCACAAATTCCGTTATGATGTGGTCATATCTTCCGCCGCCGCCCAAACTTACGTTGAAGTCGTGGCCCTTTACATTTCTATTTTTAAGGAAAATTTCCCAAACAGTTCCTGTGTAAATATCGATACCACGTGCAAGATACGGACTGAAGACCATATCATCACTTGCAGCTGTATTTTTTGTATAAAGAACGAGCTCGCTTAGTTCATCGATTCCTTCTTTTAAAATTCCTTCCGCATCAGCTTCATATTTTTCTTTGATCTTATCAAAAGAAAGTGATAGAACTTGAAGAAGTTCATCAACTTTTTCGCCGTCAAAATCAATTTTCTTAAACTCTGCTTTAAGCTCGTCATTTGTTAGTTTGTCGAGCTTGTCGATGAGCATAATTGCCTTTCTTGTTATGTCGGCATCAAGTTTTCCGAAAATCTTTTGAATAAGACCTGTCAAAAGCTTTCTGTTGTTGTATCTTATTTCAACGTCGAGTCCGAGATTTTTAAATCCATCATGCGTAAGATTCATAAATTCAGCATCTTGCATGATTGACTTAACTCCGACTATATCGACATCGCATTGTGTGAATTCACGATTTCGTCCAAGCTTTACCGGACCATCACGGAACACCTTGCCGATTTCATATCTCTTAAACGGCATAACAATCGATCCGTTTGTCGCAATGAGTTTCGAAAAACAGATTGTAAGATCGTACCTAAGACCGAGCGCCCTTTCGCCTTGGTCGGACAATTTGTATGTTTCGTTTAAAATGTCTGCATCCGCCGAATATTTGGAAGCAAGCAAGTCATACATGCATAAAATCGGAGTTTCAGCCGGTGAAAATCCATAAATTGTAAAAACATCCGTGAGTTTTCGTTTTATTTCTTCTCTCAAAGTTTGCTCTGCGGGCAAATATTCATATGTCCCCTTAAGAGTTTCAAAATCCTTGTTCATAATTCTCCTTATCTATAACATGTCGTATCCGGTTACCAAAATACCGATACAAGCTGTGCAGGCAATAAAAATGAGGCTACACAAAACTATTCCTATAATTGAAGTTATAAGCCCCGCTCTTCCAAGTGAGTTGCCAGGTTCGTAATCAAGTGATTTCTTTGCAACCACAATTCCAACAATTCCTACCGGAATGCCGAGAAGTGTGAGCATCGAGCCCGAAATGGAGCAAATTATTGAAAAAATTCCTAAAATTAGGGATAAAATCCCGTTGTTATTGTTTTCCATAAAACCCTCCTTTTCTTTATTATACACGAAAATCGTTTTAAATAAAAGTATTGTTTATGTTTTATATTTTAAAATTCTAAAAATTTGCACAAAAAAACCGGAATTTCTTCCGGTCAATTTTATTCAACTATAAACGTTCCCGTTTTACCGTTCATGCCTTCGACAAGTTTATCCAAACTTGTAATAAGCGTCTTTCTACCTTTTCCACTCTTTACAAAGTCCATTGCAGCTTCAATTTTTGGAAGCATTGAACCTTCAGGGAATTGTCCTTCAGCAATATATTTTTCGCACTCAGCGAGTGTCATTTGCGACAAATCTTTTTGGTTCGGTTTGTTGAAGTTTATTGAAACTTTTTCAACACCGGTCAAAATTACAAGGCTGTCGCAATCTGTATCGCTTGCAAGAAGAACAGAGGTTCTGTCCTTGTCTATTACAGCGTCAATTGATTTTAGTCCTTCTTCAGTTCTTATTGTCGGAATTCCTCCGCCGCCGCCTGCAATCAATATAGTTCCTGCATTTGATAAAGTCTTACAAATGTTTTTTTCTACAATTTCGATAGGAATAGGGCTTGCAACAACTTCTCTATATCCACGTCCTGAATCTTCAATCATTGTCTTTCCGGCTTTTTCCAGTTGTTCGGATTCTTCTTTTGTATAAAATGCACCGATTGGCTTTGTCGGATTTTCGAAGTGCGGATCATCTTTATCCACAATAACTCTTGTCACTACAGTTGCAACTTCGTTTTTAAGTCCCATTTCTTTAAGCTTGTTGTCGATTGCGTTTTGAAGTTCGGCACCGATGAAACTTTGGCTCATTGAAACGCACGAAAAGAGTGGCAAGTTTTCAGTATTGTCTTCCTTTGAACCTCTATCTATATTGCTTTTTATATATCCCACTTGCGGTCCGTTTCCATGACAAATTACAACTTCATGGCCATGTTTCACAAGGTCACAAATCGGTCCTGCAATAATTTCAACTGATTGTTTTAAATCATTATATAAAGTTCCTAGAGCATTGCCTCCAAGAGAAATTAAAATTCTGGACATAATTATCTCCTTAAAAAAATAATTGGCTCGGATAACCATCTAAGCCAACTACATTATAACGCATAATTTTAACATAAATAAGACATTTTATAAATCGTAAGGTGTATTTAAAACCAAATTGATTCTAATCACATACAAGAAATTAAAGCGGTTGCGTTTTCGGTTTGTTCCCCATTCTCGGATACTTCTTCGGAGTTGCTTTAATTTTTTCAATCACGACAATATTTCTTTCGTCTCCGTTTTCAAGGGAAAAATTGTATGTCTTTTTGACTTTGCCGCCAAGAGTGTTTAGACCGTTATTTATCTCATCCAGTTCTTCATTCACTCCCGGTCCCTTCATCGCAATCATGTGACCGCCCGGTTTTACAAACGGCAAATTGTATTCAATCAAAGTGTTTAGCCTTGCGACTGCACGCGCAATCGATGTATCGAACATTTCTCTGTATCCGCCTTTTCTGTTCGGATTGCACGCCTCTTCCGCTCTTTCGTGGGCGGCTGTTATGCCTTTAAGTCCAAGTTCTTTAATCACCTCATCAAGAAAGACCAGTCTTTTTTTAAGGCTGTCCAATAAAACGACTTCGATGTCCGGCCTCATAATTTTTATTATAACGCCAGGAAATCCCGCTCCCGTTCCAACGTCGACAAGTTTTTTCGTGCCTAATTCATCCAACACCGGAAGTACGCTTGCACTGTCCAAAACATGTTTCACCCACATCTCGTCATAGTCCGTGATTCGCGTGAGATTTAAAACTTTATTTTTTGAAATGAGCATTTCCAAATAACGGTCGATTTGTTCTCTTTCTTTTTCGGTGAAGTTTATATCATTCACTTCTCTTCTCCTTTTTCCTCTTTTCGATTTCCATGTGAATCATAATAACGTTGATGTCACTTGGCGACACTCCGCTTATTCTCGAAGCCTGCGCAATAGTCTCCGGCTTTATTTGTTTAAGCTTTTGAAGGGCTTCCTTTTTTAAACCGGGCACACTGTCATAGTCGAAGTCATTACCGAGAATTCTGTTTTCTTCTTTGTGGTGCTTATTTATTCTCTCTTCAGTCTTTTTAATATATCCGCTATACTTCACTTCCGTTTCAAGAAGTAGTCGCAGCTCTCTGTTTAGCTTCGTTTCAATCGGAAACTTTTCTAAAAGAACATCGATACGAACTTCCGGTCTTTTTAAAAGGTCCAAAAGCGTCGTTGCAGTTTTTATAGGCGTTGTAAACGATGAAACTTTTTCATTTATATCGTCTTTTGGAGTGAGCACAATGCCCTTCATTTCATTTTCCGCAGCGTTTAAAAGTGCCTCTTTTTTTAGAGTTCTATCAAGCCTTTCTTCTGTTGCAAGCCCGACATCGTATCCTTTTTTTGTGAGTCTCAAATCCGCATTGTCCTGTCTCAAACTCAAGCGGTACTCAGCCCTTGCCGTCATCATTCTATACGGTTCATACGAGATTTTCGTTACGAGGTCATCAATCAAAACTCCGATATAGCCTTCATCTCTTCTTAGCACAAACGGCTCGTGACCAAGGACATTATTTGCCGCATTTATGCCTGCAATCAATCCCTGACTTGCCGCTTCTTCGTAGCCTGAGCTTCCGTTTATTTGTCCGGCGAAGAAAAGATTTTTTATGGTCTTACTTTCAAGTGTCGACTTCAAATCCGTTGCAAAAATCGCATCGTATTCAATGGCATAACCTGGACGCATAATCTCGCAATTTGCCATTCCGCGTACCATTTTATACATATTTTCCTGCACATCTTCCGGCATTGACGTCGAAATTCCCTGCACATACATTTCCTTAGTACTTGCGCTCTCCGGCTCGATGAAAACTTGGTGGTCGCTCCTGTCCGGAAATCTTTTCACCTTGTCTTCAATCGACGGGCAGTATCTCGGTCCAGTACCTTCAATAAGTCCGCCGTATAGGGCACTTCTGTCCATGTTTTCTCTAATATATTCGTGCATCTTCTCATTTGTGTGTGTGAGATAACAGTCCACTTGTTCGCGTCTTATATCTTTTTCATCGTTCATAAACGAAAACGGCGTTACAACTTCGTCGCCATGTTGCACTTCCATTTCCGTGAAGTCCAAACTGTCCCTGTTTACCCTTGCCGGAGTTCCCGTTTTTAAACGTCTCAAAGTGATGCCGTGTTTTTTTAATCCTTCAGACAAAATCATAGACGGAAAACGTCCATCAGGACCACTGTTGTAGTTCAAGTCGCCGATAAAAACTTTTCCACCAAGATAAGTTCCGGTCGCAATCACGACCGCTTTCGCTTTTATCGTTCTACCGTCACGAACCACAACGCCTTTCACTTCGCCGTCTTCAATAACGATGTCCGTTGCTTCCATTTGACGCAGTGTCAAATTTTCCGTGGACTCGAGTTTTTTCTTCATCTCTTCATGGTATCTGATTTTGTCCGCTTGCACACGAAGTGAGTGGACAGCCGGTCCCTTCGACGTGTTAAGCATTCTGGATTGAAGGTACACTTTGTCGATGTTGAGAGCCATATAACCGCCGAGTGCGTCAAGTTCTCTTACGAGATGCCCCTTGCCGGTTCCTCCTATGTTCGGATTGCACGAAAGAGCGGCAATGCCATCAAGATTCATTGTGATTATTAAAGTTTTTAGCCCCATATTTGCAGCTGCGATTGCCGCCTCGCTTCCGGCGTGACCCGCCCCCACAACTACAATGTCATATTCATCTTTTAAATAAGTCAATAAAATCACTTCCCAACGCAAAAATCTCTAAATACTCTGTCGATAATATCCTCGGACGTGTCGCGTCCCAAAATCATCGAAATATATTCGTGCGCCTCACGAAGGCTCACCTCTACAATTTCAAAAGGCATAATGTCGATGTCCCTTATCGCGGTTTCGATTTCCGAAATCGCCCTTTCAATCAAATCGACATGCCTTATATTAAAAATACTTGTAACGTTAAAATCGATATCGTGCACGATTCTCTTTTTGATTGCATCCAAAAGTTCCCTCACGCCGCTGTCGTTTTTTATCGAAGAAATGATGTATTCTCCATATTTTTCGACGCTCTTTAAATCGATTTCAAGCCCCTTGTCCTCTTTATTTATAAGAAAAATTTTCTCTTTGTCTTTCACAAGTTCCATTATCTCAAAATCGTCAGCTTGAAGCTGCGCCGAACCGTCCAAAACAACCACGACAAAGTCTGCATCCTCCGCAGCCTTCTTTGAAAGTTTTATACCCTCTCTTTCGATGACCTCGTCGGTCGATCTTATCCCGGCTGTGTCGATGAGTCTTATCGTTAGCCCTTCGTAATTTATGGTCTCCTCAATCGTGTCCCTCGTCGTTCCCGCAATCTCCGTTACAATTGCCCTCTCCTTATTTGTGAGTGCATTTAAAAGACTGCTCTTTCCGACATTCGGTCGCCCGATAATCGCAAGTTTCAAACCGTCTCTAATATATGTGGTTCTCTTTTCGTCGTCCAAAAATGAGATAAGTCCTCCGTGAATTTTCTCGAGCTTTTCCTTCATATCATCTACGTCGCCAAGCTCCGGATAATCAATCTTCGCTTCGCATTCGCTAATAAGATTTACCACATCATCTAAAACGGATTCAAGCTTTTGGGTGAGTTTTCCGCCTAAAACGTCGGCATACATAAGCTGTTCCTCTTTTGATTCAGCCTCGATAATCCCTTCGACGGCTTCCGCTTCCAAAAGGTCAATCCTTCCGTTCAAAAATGCAAGCTTTGTAAATTCTCCAGCTTCTGCAGGAACAGCACCGAGCTTTAGAAGAATTTCAAGTATATAAAGACAGCTCACGTATCCGCCATGGCAATATATTTCTACCATATCTTCACATGTGTATGTGTGCGGCTTGTTGAAATAACACGCCATAACTTCGTCTACCACACGGTTTTCATAAATTATTTTTCCGTAGTGCATAAAACGCGGACGAATCTCTTTTTTCGTGAAAATTTTCTTTAAAATTTCAAGAGAAGATTCTCCGCTCATTCTCACTATTCCGATTCCACCTTTTCCCGGAGGAGTGCTTATTGCAGCAATAGTTCTCATAACAAAAAACCCGCCTTTATTGCGGGTCACGTTGAACGACTATTCGACGTCTCGGTTCTTCACCTTCAGAATGTGTTGTGACGCCCTCAATCTTATTGATTTCTCTGTGGACTATCCGTCTGTCGTATGCGTTCATAGGTCTGAATTTATATTCGCCTTCATTGAGTGCTCTTTCAGCACCCATTCTTGCAAAACTCTTCAAATCTTCTTGTTTTTCATAAATATAATCGCCGCAGTCGACTTCGATCATCATGTCGCCTTGGAATCTATTTCTAAGGAAAACATTTACAAGATAACCGATTGAAGAAAGTGTGTCTCCCTTTTTCCCGATAAATCTTGAATTCATCTTGAAATCTTCCGGAATAATGTCTAAAACATAGTTTTCGTCTTCTTCAACAGGTGGGATGACTTCAACCTCTCCGGCATAACCCATCTTGTGCATCATATCTTCTAGGAAAATTCTCGAAGCTTCTGCAGCTTCATCCTTTGTTTCGAATTGCGGGAAGGTAGACGTTGTATTTTCGCCTTTTATATCGTCAATCGTATCCTTGACTTTATCTCTTGTATCTTCAAAAGAATCTTTAGCGTCATCTTTAAACTTTGCAACATCTTCGCGTGCTTCTTCTTTAACTTCGGAAACTTTTTCTTTTACCGATTCTGTTGTTTCAGAAATCTTTTCTTTTGCATCTTCCGCAAAATCCGAAACCTTTTCCTTTGTATCTTCAAAAGAATCCTTCACATCTTCTGTGAAATTTGAAACTGCCGCACTAGCGTCTTCAGTTACTTCCATAACTTTTTCTTTTGTATCTTCTGTAAAACTCTCTATTTTTTTCTTTGCATCATCTGCGAAATCCGAAACCTTTTCTTTGGCTTCATCTACATTTTCCTTAAAATCTGAATTTTCATATTTTTCGGCAATGCTTTCCTTCGCATCATTTATAAAATTTGTTGCAGCATTTTTTGTTATAGATTCACTTTCGTTGTCTTCAAATAAAGCTGCATCAGGAGTGCCCTTTTTAACAATGGTAACCTTTGCGTCTTTGCCTCCGATAAGACCTAAAAATCCTTTTTGGCCTTCTTCTTCGACATGAATAATTACATCTTCTCTCTTTGCACCGAGAAGTTTCAAGCCTTCTAAAATTGCTTCTTCAACTGTCTTCTTTTCAAGAGTTATTTTATCCATCATTATTCTCCTTTCTTTTTAAAAATGAGAGCTCTGTTTGTGATTAACTGTTGTATTGCTGTAAACAAAGTATTTGTGATCCAATATAATGCAAGACCGCCCGGATATTTTAGAGCGAACCAGAAAAACATTATCGGCATGATATAGTTCATCGTATTCATCGACGCCATTTGTTCTTGTTGCTCAGGTGTTCCTACCTTAGGAGTTGTAAACGATTGAAGAAATGTTGTAACTCCGACAAGTAAAGGAAGTCCGTACCAAAATGGATCGGCAAGAGTCAAATCCTTAATCCAAAGGAATGTCTTACTTATCGATTCAAAATGTCCCGGTTGATTAAAAACATAAAGTCCCGGGTTTTGCATGACTCTAAAGAAAGCAAGTATAACAGGCATCTGAATTAAAATCGGCAAACATCCTCCGGTCATTGACGCTCCGTTTTCTCTGTAAAGCTGTTGAATTTTGATATTTGCTGTTTGCGGGTCGTGCTTAAACTTAATTTGAATCTCTTTTGCCTGCGGCTGTAACTCCTGAGTCTTCTTCATTTGTCTTGCAGCCTTCAAATTTAGCGGCAATGTAATTAATTTTATAAATAGAGTGGCTACAATTATACTCATCGCAAAATAACTGAAATTTTCAGGTTCAGTTCCTATATGCGAAAGAGTGTCATAGATAAATCGCATGACATAGCCCAGTATATTACCTAAAAAGCTTAACAATATATATTTCCTTTCAATTTTTATGGAAGCGGATCATATCCACCCTCATGATAAGGATGACATTTTCCAACTCGCCTTATAGTTAAGTATAGAGCCTTCATAAATCCGTATTTTGTGAATGCCTGTTTGGCATATTCACTACATGTGGGGGTAAAGCGACAGTGGCTGCCCGTGAGAATATATTTGGATATAAACTTTTGATAAAACCAAATAACTCCAAGTGCAATCCGTCTCACTTTAACAAATCCCCCAAATTCAGTATGTGAATAATATTTTTCTTCAGATCTTTAAAATCCAGCTCATCTGCGTTGACTTTCGGCACGAGAATCAAGTTGCCGTATTTAAGTTGCGGCACCAAAGGATACATAATTGCGCGAATTCTCCTCTTCAAAAGATTTCTTTTCACAGCATTTCCATGCTTTTTAGAAACGATAATCCCAACTTTTTTGCCTCTGTTCGTCGGCAAATAATAAAGTGAAAAATTTCTATTGTATTTTTTTACACCGCGATTAAAAATAACCTTGAAATCCAAATCGCGCCTAAGTCGATTCTGTGGTTTAAGCATTATTATGCGCTTAAGACCTTTCTGCCTCTGTTTCTTCTTCTCTTTAGTACATTTCTGCCGTTTTTAGTTCTCATTCTTTCTCTAAAACCGTGTACCTTTTTTCTTTGTCTGTTTTTAGGTTGGTAAGTTCTCTTCATAACCACACCTCCTTATCATATAGTTTTACACAAGAGATTATACCATAAACCGTAAAAATTGTAAAGAGTGCGGCTTTGAAAAAGAAAATTATTTTGACGAAATTTTAAAACGAATTTATGAATTGATTTAAAAATTTTATTCACTTTTATTTTGGCGGCGATACGTGTTTGTACTTTTACAATTATAAATGTCCATGTACGCGTTGTAGCGTGATGGCATACGTTACGACGTAAGAAGTAACGGTGTCCTCATGCCATATTTGACATTCGTTGTTATTACAACATACAACCAATGTTGTGATTATAAAATATAGAACCCAAAAACTTTTATAATTTATAAATACACCCACCATTTTATGTTTTCAAAATTCCTTCAATCCTTTCTCCCTCTTGGCGGCGATACACCTTTTTATCTCATCTCACGACGAAATCA
>CABTWE010000011.1 GCA_902488465.1 uncultured Tissierellia bacterium
AGCGCGGTTTTAATAGAGCAAGGGATCCACCTGTACCCATGCCGAACACAGAAGTTAAGTCTTGCATCGCCGAAGGTACTCGGAGGGCGACCTCCCGGGAGATTAGGACGAAGCCGCACAGTTTATGAGAAGATATTATATCTTCTCTTTTTTTATACACAAGATAATATTTTATCATAAATAAATTTGCATTTAATTTATGGTAGTGGTATACTAAAAGTAGAAATATAAATATACATATACATTTGTGCGACAGGATTTTATGAAAGAAGGTTGTGTTATGAGGAGAAAAGTATTTTTGGTTGCGATAGTCGCTATCTTGATTTGTTTTTCGTCCGTAATTTTTGCGGGAGGAAAGGTGGATATGTTTTCAGAGGCAGAAAGATATGAAGATGCAATCAAGGAGTTTAAGAAGCTCAGAACTTTTTCGGAGAAGAAATTGGCAAAGCTTGCAAATATGGAACTTTCTAAATTTAAGGAGTTCGGAAAGATAAGAAAAGACGATGAAATTCATGCTGTGACTCCGAGCGTTTTCAAAGTTATGGTATGCCCGAAATGTAAAGCTGCAAGTATGAAATACATCGGCGAAAAGCATTTGGAGTATATATGTTTGGGAGAACAAAGAGCATGTACAGAAAAAGCATACGGCACAGATTTAAAATTTTCGCGGACATGTCAAAACTATGCAAGATGTGAAAAGTGTTTATACACATATTCTGCACAGTGGGAAGAAATAAAGTGGGATTGTCACGGATTTAATAATTAGTTTTTAATTTTTCGAGTGCGGTATATTATTATATGTTAAAAAAGACGATTAGGTGTTTAATCGTCTTTTTGTTTTATATGAATTACGATATAAAATCGTGTGAATTATATTTTTATATTCATAAAAATCTTTTTTAATTTATTAATATTACATTATGTAATTGTAACCGATATTAACCTTGTTTGACTTTTAACTAATTATTGGCTATAATATATATAAGGGAGGATAGAATATGTTTGAAATTGGAGATAAGGTGAGTTACCCAATGCATGGTGCGGGGACTATTGTTGACATAAGTATAGAGAGTTTCTTAGGGGAAGAGAAAAAGTATTATACTATTAGTATTCCTGTTGGATCAGTTAAGGTCAAGGTTCCTGTAGACAATGCAGAAGAGCTCGGGCTCAGAGATATTGTTAAAAACGATATGAAACAAGATATTATAGAGACTCTTGAGGGAAAGAGAACGAAGATGCCTTCAAGCTGGACTCAAAGAAATAGGATGAATATCAATAAGCTCAAGACCGGAGATATTATTGAGGTTGCATCTGTTGTGAGAAATTTAATGTTACTTTCAAAAAAGAAGAATTTGGCAAGCGGCGACAGGAAGATGCTTACAAATGCAACGAATCTTCTTTTGTCGGAGCTTATTTTGAGTTTTGATATTGATGAAGATGAAGCGATGAAAAGAATAAATTCTTATGTTTTCGAAAGTCGTGAAGAAGAAACGGGGGATGATATTATTGAGTAAGTTTGCCAGGGGAATATTAAAATTTTTATTCTCCGCTATAGGCGGTGCAATTGGATTTACCGCTATGAAGTTTGTGTCCGTGTTTTTAATTGAATCACTCGGACCTTTTTCATTGGGAACTATTTATGCTTTTTATGCTATTGCTACAGTTTTATTTGCAATTATTTTTTATTTATTATATGGTAGCTTGGAGCGTTTTGTCATAAAGGTTGTAAATTCAATAGACAACGATATAAAAAAATTGGGTGCTTTCGATTTTATGGTAGGAGTGGTTGGTCTGGTAGTCGGCCTTTTAATCTCAGCTCTTATTGGTGTTTTGGTTTCAAAAATCGAAATTCCTCTTGTAACCACTATCGTTACAATTTTTGTTTATGTAATTGTCGTTGCAACGAGCATGTCTATTTTTATAAGGAGAAAGGAAGAGTTTCGCAGGATTTTTGATTCTATTAGAAATAAACCGCAGAATATTAACGAGCCTGACACAAGGGTTAAAAGAGTTAAAAAAAACCGTGATATCTCCGGAAGTTTGAAGGTTGTTGACACGTCAGTTATTATCGATGGACGGATTTTGGACATTATGGACACCGGATTCATTGAAGGCGAACTTATTATTCCTAGTTTCGTTTTGTCGGAACTGCAATATATTGCCGACTCAGAGGATGCTGAGAGAAGAAATAGAGGGAGACGCGGACTTGATATATTAAACGAGCTCCAAGTAAAATATCCTAAAAATATAGAAGTTATGGAATATGAAAAGCCGGAAAAGATGCCTGTGGATCTTATGCTTTTACAAATGGCGGATGAGCTTGGCGGTGTTGTTCTTACAAATGATTATAATTTGAACAAAGTGGCAAAAGTTAAGGGGATTAAAGTTTTAAATATCAATGATTTGGCAAACTCAGTGAAGCCGGTTGTTTTACCGGGAGAAAATATGTCGGTAAAAATTACAGGTATTGGTACTGAGGAAGGTCAAGGTGTTTCTTATTTAAATGATGGCACAATGATTGTCGTTCAAAAGGCATCAAAGTTGGTTGGAGAGATTGTTGAAGTTTCTGTTCAATCGGTTCTTCAAACCTCAGCCGGCAGACTTATTTTTGCAAAGGTAAAAAATGATAGATAACATGAAAGTGACCGCAATTATTGCTGCGGCTGGCTCTAGTAACAGAATGAAGTCGTCTATAAATAAAACTTTTATTAAAATTGATGGACTGCCAGTCATAATGCATACGATTGATAAGTTTCAACGTTCGAGCTATGTTGATGAAATTTTAGTTGCGGCAAGAAAAGATGAAATAGATTATTTAAAAAATGAAATACTACCGCTTGGAGACACTTCAAAAGTAATTGGAGTTGTTGAGGGTGGGAGCACGAGACAGGAAACGATTTCAAACTGTCTCGAATTTCTGCCGGACGATACGGATATAGTTCTGACTCACGACGGTGCAAGACCGTTTGTTCACGTTGAAACTATAGATGGAGCGCTTATTGACGTTTTAGAAAATAGAGCTGTTGTTGTTGGAGTTCCGGTTAAGGATACTATAAAAAGTGTAAATGACGACGGGAAAAATGTCGTACACATAACGCCAAAAAGAAGTCTTCTTTGGGCGGCACAAAGTCCGCAAGTATTTTTTGCGGAGGATTTAAGACGGGCGTATTACTATTGTAAGCTTGAAGGAATTGAGGGAACTGATGATTCGTCGCTTGTTGAAAAGCTTGGAATAGACGTGCATATGTTTCTTGGGACATACGATAATATTAAGCTCACAACGCCGGAGGATTTGATTTTGGCTAAATTGTTTATAGATAATGGAGAAGTTAAATGAGAATTGGACACGGATATGATATTCATATCTTCGCAGAAGACAGGCCTCTTTACATTGGAGGCATAAAGATTAGAGATAACAATGGGCTTCTGGGACACTCAGATGCGGATGTTTTGATTCATGCAATCATGGATAGTTTGCTTGGAGCGGCGGGATTAAGAGACATCGGATATTATTTTCCGGATACGGATATAAAATATAAGGGCGTAGATTCAAAAGAACTTTTAAAAGAAGTTATGAGAATGATTTCGGATGAAGGCTTTAAAATTGTGAACATTGATGCGACAGTTGTTATGGAAAAGCCAAAACTTAAAGATTATATAATGCCTATAAGAGAAAAACTTGCGGAAGTGATGGGAATAAGTCTTTCTTCTATAAATGTGAAAGCGACTACAAATGAGAAGCAAGACGCGGTCGGAGAAGGAAAAGCCGTAGAAGTTTTTTCGGTGGTATTGATTGAGGAGGTTATTTAATGGCATGCGGAGGAAATAATACACCGCTTGAAAAGTGGGAAAATAAATTATCAAATATAAAAAGAGTTATTGCAGTAACATCCGGAAAGGGTGGCGTTGGAAAAAGTGTCACTACAAGTCTTTTGGCAACTACTTTAAATAAAAAAGGATACAAAGTCGGAGTGCTCGATTGCGACTTGACCGGTCCTTCGATTCCGGAAATTTTTGGAATTGAGGAAAAAGTTTATGGCTCGGAAGAAGAAATTTTTCCAAATAAAACCGGAGAAGGAATAAAAGTTATGAGTATAAACCTCATGCTTCCAAACAAGACAGATCCTGTAATTTGGCGCGGACCGATTTTGTCGAACATTTTAAGCGATTTTTGGACAAAAATGAATTGGGGAGATTTGGATTTTCTTCTTCTCGACATGCCACCGGGAACAGGTGATGTTCCTCTTACAATTTATCAACACTATCCTGTGGATGGAGTTGTAGTTGTTTCGACACCATCTAAAATGGCATCTATTGCAGTTATAAAAGCGTATGAAATGGCACTTAGACTAAATCAAAATGTGTTAGGTGAAATCGAAAATATGAGCTACTATGAATGCAAAGAATGCGGGCACAAAGAATATCTTTTTGGAGAGAAAGAACCGATAGAGGGCCTCGATATGTTGGGACAAGTTCCGTTTGATCCGGAACTTGGAAGATTCATTGACGAAGGAAAAATCGAAAACACATATGTAATGGCTTACGATGAAATTGTTTCAAAAATTAAAGAAAAATTAAATATCGATCAAATAAATGTTTAAAATGCTAAACAATGGATATATATAAGGTGACATTGTTTTTTTCATTTTTTATCTCCTTTTTTTAGCGCTTATGCGTATAAAGGAAAAAGCATCTGTAAGGATATTACAGGTGCTTTTTATTTTTGGAAGATATTTGCATAATACAATTAAAAAATAATTGAAGATAGGAATGTGTGTAAATATTTATGTTAGAAATAAAGATTTTGAAAAACTTTTACGGGTGAAAATAAGACATACATAAAAGCAAAAAAACTGCTAAATGATTAGCAGTTTTTTTATTATGAAAAACAAGCAACTCGAGGATAAGTGTTCTTGTTAATCCATTACATAAAAATATATTCAGGACCAGAAGGTTTTAAATGTAAATATGAATAAATATATAAGGGTGAGATTAACATCTTGACTAATATTTTAAAAACGTGCATAATATATTTACAAGGAAAGTAATATTTAATGGAAATGGAATTTATTTTGTTGGATTTATTGGGGATTGTTGTGATTTCAATTAAAAAATGCAACAAAAAAACGCCGCAATCATAAGATTACAACGTTTTGGTTGGTGCGCCATCAGGGATTCGAACCCTGGGCACCTTGATTAAGAGTCAAGTGCTCTACCAACTGAGCTAATGGCACGTGTTTCATTCAACATTATTTATTGTAACATATTAATTTTTAAAATGCAAGTGTTTTTTACGAAAATTTTAAAAATTTTAAATTTTTTTGGAGGTTATTATGGATTTAAAATCTAAAGTGGTTGAAAGACTGGTAAAATACGCAAAGGTCTACACAACGTCGGATGAAGAAAGCGAAACTATACCAAGCACAAAGAGGCAATTTGATTTGGCACACATGCTCGTTGACGAGCTTAAGTCAATGGGACTCGAGGCTGAAGTCGATGAACATGGCTATGTTTATTCTGAGCTAAAGGGAAATGTTGAAGGCGAACCGACAGTAGGACTTATTGCACACATGGATACTGCTCCGGACATGAGTGGTGAAAATGTAAAGCCAAGGCTCGTGGAAAATTACGACGGCGGAGATATAAAACTCGACAGCGAAGGGAAATATGTTTTAAGTCCGAAAGATTTTCCGGAACTTGAAAATAAAAAAGGCAAGACTTTGATTGTAACAGACGGTACAACGCTTTTGGGTTCGGATGACAAGTCCGGTATTGCTGAAATTTTGACTGCAGTTGAATATTTACTTGCAAATCCTGATATAAAGAGAAGAAATTTAAAAATCGGTTTTACTCCGGATGAAGAAATTGGCAGAGGCGCAGATATGTTCGATGTTAAAAAATTTGGGGCTGATTTTGCTTTTACAATTGACGGTGGAGATTTGGGCGGCCTCGAATATGAAAACTTCAACGCATCAAATGCTAAAGTTACAATCGAAGGCAGAAATGTTCACCCGGGTAGCGCAAAGGGCAAAATGAAGAATTCAGTCATTTACTCATATGAACTATTCTCAATGCTTCCAGTGTTTGATAGACCTGAAAATACTGAAGCCTCAGAAGGATTTATTCATTTGAACACTATAGAGGGAAATGTCGATAAAACAGTTATGAGTTTCATTATAAGAGATTTCGACAAGAGTTCTTTTGAAAAGAAGAAAGAAATCATGAGAAAAGCTTGCGAATTTATTGAGTCGAAGCATGATTGTAAGGTCATTTTGGATATGAACGACAGCTACTACAATATGAGAGAAAAGATTGAAGAGGACATGAGACCTGTTGAACTCGCAATGGCTGCAATGAAAGAAGCTGATGTTGTTCCTGTTGTAACAAAAGTTAGAGGCGGTACAGACGGTGCAAGACTCTCATATATGGGCCTTCCTTGTCCGAATGTTTTTACCGGTGGTTACAATTTCCATGGACGTTATGAATATGCAGTGACGGAAGAAATGGAAAAAGCTGTAGAGACAATTATTAACATTGCAAAAGTTAAGTAAAGTTCTTTCGATTTTAATTTTAATAATTTTTCTTGTCGGCTGTAAAAGCAAAAATGATATTACGGAAGACGACATAATCAAAAAAAACAAAGTCAATGTTATTGACATAAGTGAAGAAATTCCAATCACGAAAAACATTTTGAAAGTTGTTGAAAATGGTATTGATGGAGTGTTTAATCCTCTCTATGCAATTTCTGATGCTGATAGAACTATAAGTTTTTTGCAGTTCTTGCCGCTCGTTTTTAAAAATAGAGATTTGTCTTATACTACAAACAACTCACTTTCTACGGATTTTAAAAATATAAATGGAAATCTAAGAATTAGGTTGAGAGACATTAATTGGTGGGATGGAACTCCCGTAACATCTGATGATGTGCTGTTTTCTTTGAAATTACTTCTCGATAAAAATTACACAGGTGTCGAGAGAAACAGTCTTTTGTTTAACATTGAAGGGGCATGGGATTTTTATAATAATAAGAGCAATGAAATAAGTGGATTTAAAATTTTGGATGAAAAAAGTTTTCTCATCCACCTTGTAAATCCTAATGTTAAAATGGACTCGGCATTTAATTTCAGGCCAATTTCTAAGGCGTACTATGGCAGTGTTCCAATTTCGGAAATCCGAAAGCTCAATGATAAGCCTATGGGAAACGGTGCATACGCACTATATAATTATGAAAAACTCAATTTTTGCAATCTTCGCTCTAAGTCAGATTTTTATTACAACAAGCCTGCAATTAAAAACATTTTCATCCGAGAAGAAACATTGAATGATAAAAAAACTGAACTATACAATGGTGAAGCTGATATCATTGATGTTTATGTGCACAACGAGATCCGTTTTGATGAAATGATTCGGGACAATTACAATATGTTCACTGTTTACGAAAACACTTCTACTTTGCTTATGAATGTTCCGTCGGGAGATTTGATTGACCCTAAGATTAGAAAGTTTATTTTTTCTGCAATTGATGAAGAAGATTTTACGATTGAGAGATATAAGCTTTTAAAATATGACGTTGGAATTGTAAGTCTTTCAAACATGTTTTACAGCAAAATTCAAATGCCTTACGGTAAGATTGAACTGGATCTCAACAAGGTAGACGGCACGCTTTTTATAAATGGAAAACCTTTCACAATCACTCTTCTTTACTCGAATGTGGGTTTAAATGATTTTATTGCAACAAGAATCGAAAATAAATTAAAATCAATCGGCATTTCTGTGAAAAAATCTATTAGAACGCCGGAGGAAATAAAAAAAGATATCAGCGCAATGAGAGAAGAGATGGCAAATGTTATCTATATTTCAAACTTCAGGAACGGCGATGTTCCGGATTACGGTCTGTTATATACCGGTTCTGAATTTATGGGAGCACCACAAGAAAATAGATTTAAGATGTATGTTGAATCGATGGAGCCAATGAATACAATAAAAAGAATTGAAAAGTTCAGGAGATTTTCAGAGGATTTGCTCGAAAACGCATGGGTTCGTGGAATTGGTTCGCCGATTGCAAGAACTTATATAAGAACAAATTTAAGATATGTATTCAACTCGGAAAACCTCAAATGGTACGAGGGCGATGTTTGGAATATAAGTATTCAATAAAAAAATAGATGTTTGACTTAGTCAGACATCTATTTTTTAAAAAAAAGCCCTCTCAAATCTGAGAGGGTTTTATCTAAAATACCATTTTTTCTTCTATGAAGTTTTTAATTTCATCGATTTTTATTCTGTGTTGTTCCATTGTGTCGCGATCTCTAATTGTGACTGTTTCGTCTTCCAATGTGTCAAAGTCAACTGTTACACAATACGGTGTTCCTATTTCGTCTTCTCTTCTATATCTCTTTCCGATAGAGCCTTTTTCATCGAAGTCGCAAGAGAAATATTTTATGAGTTCCGAATAAACTTCATCCGCTTTGTCGGTGAGTTTCTTTGTCAAAGGAAGAATTGCAACTTTGTATGGCGCAAGTGCAGGATGGAATTTCATAACAACTCTGGTTGTGCCGTCTTCCAAAGTTTCTTCTCTGTATGCATCGGCAAGGAATGCCAATGTGACTCTGTCGCAGCCGAGAGAAGGTTCAACAACATATGGAATATATTTTTCGTTTGTTTGCGGGTCGAGATAGTTTAAATCAGATTTTGCATAATCCATATGCTTTGTAAGGTCGTAGTCTGTTCTGTTTGCAATGCCCCAAAGTTCGCCCCATCCGAACGGGAATTTATATTCAATGTCGGTGGTTGCTTTTGAATAGAATGAGAGTTCTTCTTTTTCGTGATCTCTTAATCTCATCATTTCTTCACGCATGCCAAGTTTTAAGAGCCATTCTTTACAGAAGTTTCTCCAATATTCAAACCAATCGTCATCTTCGCCCGGCTTTACAAAGAATTCAAGTTCCATTTGTTCGAACTCACGGGTTCTAAATGTAAAGTTACCCGGGGTAATTTCATTTCTGAAGCTTTTTCCGATTTGAGCAATTCCAAAAGGGACTTGTTTTCTTGAAGTTCTTTGAACATTTTTGAAGTTAATAAAAATGCCTTGCGCAGTTTCAGGTCTCAAATAAATTTCAGCGGTGTTATCTTCGGTGACGCCCTGGAAAGTTTTAAACATCAAGTTAAATTGCCTGATGTCAGTGTAGTCAAGTTTTCCGCAGTTCGGACAAACGATGTTCTTTTCCTTAATATAATCTATGAGCTCTTCATTTGACCAACCATCAGGGTTCACACCTTCGATGCCTTCTTTGTTGCAATAGTCTTCGATTAATTTGTCGGCTCTGAAACGCGATTTACATGCTTTGCAGTCGATTAGAGGGTCGGAGAATGAACTCAAGTGTCCGCTTGCTCTCCAAACGTCAGGGTTCATAAGTATTGCCGAATCTACGCCGACATTGTACTTGGATTCTTGTACAAATTTTTGCCACCATGCTTTTTTTACATTATTTTTAAGTAGTACACCGACAGGACCATAGTCCCAAGTGTTTGATAATCCACCATAAAGTTCACTGCCTGCAAAAATAAATCCTCTGGATTTTGCAAGAGCTACTAATGTTTCCATATTTTCTAACATATTTCACCTCTTATAATATTTAAATTATACCAAATGTGCGGACTTATATCAAGTTTAATAATGAATAACAAATGCTCTTTATGGGTATTATAACAAAGAGGTGATTATTTGGAAAATTATTTTAGAATAACGGGCATGCACTGCGCATCGTGTCAAACGAGAATTGAAAAAGTTCTCTCACGGACCGACGGAGTTTACGAAGTGAATGTAAATCTTGCAACGGGCAAGATGAGAATTAAATATGACGAAAACAAACTTGATTCTAAGAAGATTGAGGATAAGGTTAAGTCAATAGGATTCGGCGCGGAGCTTGAACGTGAAAGAAATACTGAGAAAGACAAAAAGCTGAAAGAAAAGGAATATGCTTCAATTAAGAGAAAATTTATCCTTTCTGCAATTCTGACATTGCCGCTATTTTCTATAATGTTTTTTCATATGGCGGGCATTCGTGTCTTTTGGGACAAACCGGAAATACAATTTGCTCTTGCGACAATAGTTCAGTTTTACGTGGGATACACTTTTTATGTGGGGGCATACAAATCCATAAAATCAAAAGCGATGAATATGGACGTGCTCGTAGTTATGGGAACGTCTGCAGCATATTTTTATAGCATTTACAATTGGTATATGGGACATGACCATTTTTATTTTGAAAGCTCGGCAATGATCATAACGCTTGTGCTTTTGGGAAAAATGCTTGAGCTTAGGGCGAAGTCTAAAACCGGAGAAGCACTTATGAAGCTTATGGACTTAGCACCGAAAGAAGTTACGGTAATTGTTGACGGGAATACTTTTAAGAAAAGTGCAAAAGATGTAAAACTTGGAGATGTTCTTCTAATAAGGCCGGGCGAAAATATTTCTGGAGATGGGGATATAGTACAGGGAAAGACTACGGTTGACGAGTCAATGCTTACGGGTGAATCAATTCCAGTTGATAAAAATGTCGGTGACAAAGTCTATCAAGGAACACTAAACTTAAACGGTTCGATTGAAGTAAAAGTTACTACAAACATGACCGAGACAGGGTTGTCAAAAATCATCAAGATGGTTGAAGAGGCTCAAAACCAAAAGGCACCTGTTCAACGGCTAGCAGATAAAGTTGCTTCGGTATTTGTGCCGACTGTAATTGGCATTGCGATTTTGACATTTTTACTCCACAGAGTTTTTGGAAGTGATGTTGAAAAGTCGCTTATATCGGCAGTATCGGTTCTTGTTATTGCATGCCCTTGTTCACTGGGACTTGCGACACCTACGGCGATAATGGTGGGAACGGGAAAGGCTGCAAACGAAGGCATTTTAATTAGAGATGCAAAGGCACTTGAGAATGCAGAGAAGCTCACAGCGGTGGCACTAGACAAAACAGGCACAATAACAAAAGGCAAACCCGACGTTGTCGACATGATAAATATAAAGGGCGATAAGGGAATAAATCGCTCGATTCTTTATTCGATGGAAGTCAATAGTGAGCACCCGATTGCAATGGCAATTGTGGATTATTTTCACGACAATCCGCCGAAAAAAATAAACGGCTCGTTTATAAATATCGAAGGAAGAGGTGTAGGCTTTCAAATTCTCGACAAGAATTATTATGCACTCAGCATTAAGAGCATTAAAGAATTAGGAATTCAAATCGAAGAGGATATTAGAAAACAAATGAGACCGGAAGTAACTTATGTGGGTCTTGTTGAAGAAAACGAACTAAATATGCTGGTGGGGCTTGTCGATGAAATAAAGGAAGATTCAATCGAGTCAATTCGATTTTTGCACGATATGGGTCTAAAAACTGTTATGATTACGGGAGACAACGACACCGTTGCACGAAAAATTGCGAACAGTGCGGGCATAGATAAATATTATGCAGAAGTTTTACCTGAAGAGAAAGTTTTAAAAGTAAAGGAACTCATGGAAACAGAGGTTGTTGGAATGGTTGGAGATGGAATAAATGACGCTCCTGCACTCGCAACGGCAGATATTGGTTTTGCAATGGGAACTGGAACGGATATAGCAATTGATTCAGGAGACATTACGCTTGTAGGTGGAAGCTTAAAGTCTGTCGCTAGAGCGATTGATGTCTCGAAAAAGACAATGAAAACTATAAAGCAAAATCTTTTTTGGGCGTTTTTCTACAATGTTGTCGGAATTCCTATAGCAGCGTTGGGTATACTAAATCCGATGATTGCAGGAGCTGCGATGGCATTTAGTAGCGTTAGTGTTGTAACGAATAGCTTGAGGTTAAAGAATAAATAGTTTTAAACATAAAGTATTTATGGTATACTATTAGTATGAGAAAGAATTAAGGAGGATATTATGTTAATTAGAATCAATGGAATGAGCTGTAACCACTGTAAACATGCAGTTGAAGAAGCAATAAAAAAAGTTAAGGGCGTTAAAAAATACGAAGTAAACTTGGAAGGCGGATGTGCCGAAGTTGACGGGGATTTTGATATCACTGAACTCAAACAAGCAATTGAAAATGTTGGATTTGACGCAGAATAGGTGAGAGTATGAAAATTGAAATATTTTCTGATTTTATGTGTCCATATTGCTATATTGGATTAAAATCTCTTGAAAGAGCAATTGAAAAGTCCGGTGTTAAGCCTGAGATAGAATTTTTGGCTTATGAGTTGAATCCGAACATAAAGTCGGAGCATAAAAAATTGATGGACACTATAAAAGAAAAGCATAATTTGAATGACTATGAGGTGCAAGGCACCATGAATAGAATTGTTAAATATGCGAAAGAAGAGGGCCTTGATTACAATATGGAAGATGCAATTGCTGCAAACACACATCTTGCTCATCTCGCAATGAAATATGCAAAGAGCGTAAACAAGGACCATGAATTTGAAGAAGAACTCATGAAGGCGGCTTTTATTAAAGGGGAAGATGTTGGCGACATTGAGGTAATAAATAAAATTGCCGGCGAAATTGGAATTGATGTCGATGAAATGCTTGAATTCATAGATATGGATTCTACAAAAGCGTTAGTTCTTGACGACAACCACAAAGCCGAAGCTCTCGGGGTTAAAGTTATTCCGACATATAGAATTGATGAGGACAGAATAATTGAAGGGACCCTTGATACAGCCGAATGGATTGATATTTTAAACGGATCAAAATAAACATAAAAATAAAGTTTTAATTCAGAGAAATGTTTTAGCTAAATTTATAAATTTGCTTGACATTTCTTTTTGCTTGTGTTAAAATTAACTGTATGTGGTCGAAAGACCCTTTTTAAAAGGAAAACGACCCGCAGATAAAAGGAAAAGGAGGAAATAAAATGCCAACAATTAATCAGTTGATTAAACAAGGTAGAAAGGATGTTAAGAAGAAAAAGAAGACACCGGCACTCGGTTACAACTTCAATACTCTTCAAAAAAGAAACACACCTGTAAATTCACCACAAAAACGTGGAGTCTGTGTTGCAGTTAGAACTGTTACACCTAAAAAACCTAACTCAGCTTTGAGAAAAGTTGCACGTGTACGTTTGACAAACGGAGCTGAAGTTCTTGCTTACATTCCGGGAATTGGACACAACCTTCAAGAACACTCTGTTGTTCTTTTGAGAGGCGGACGTGTAAGGGACTTACCTGGTGTTCGTTACCACATCATCCGTGGAACACTTGATGCTGCTGGAGTAGAAGGCAGACAACAAGCTCGTTCAAAATACGGCGCAAAACACGCTAAAAAGAAGTAGATAGAAAAGTCTAACTCATATCCTTTTATCAAAGGGATGTGATAGACGTACTAACCGCGTGGAATTTTTTCCACGAGTACCAAAGAATTAATAATTATTAAGGAGGGAAGAGAAGTGTCACGTAAAGGTCACATTCCAAAGAGAATTGTACTACCGGATCCAGTATTTGAAGACGTGGTAGTAGCAAAACTTATAAATAACATTATGCTTGACGGTAAAAAGGGAACAGCCCAAAAAATCGTTTACGAAGCATTTGATTACGTAAAAGAAAAGACAGGTGAAGACCCATTAGAGGTATTTCACAAGGCACTAAACAACATCATGCCTGTACTTGAAGTTAAAGCTAGAAGAATTGGTGGGGCAACATACCAAGTTCCTATGGAAGTTCGTCCGGAAAGAAGACAAACACTAGGACTCAGATGGCTTACTCTTTATTCAAGAAAGAGAAGCGAAAGAACTATGGTCGAAAGACTTGCCAAAGAAATTCTTGATGCTGCAAACGAACAAGGCGGCTCAGTTAAAAAACGTGAAGATGTTCACAAAATGGCTGAAGCTAACAAGGCATTTGCTCATTTTAGATACTAGGAGGTATTATGGCGAGATCGCTTGAAAAACTTAGAAATATAGGCATCATGGCGCATATTGACGCTGGTAAGACCACCACTACTGAAAGAATCTTGTACTATACAGGTAAAATTCATAAAATTGGTGAAACCCATGAAGGCGCTGCTCAAATGGACTGGATGGCTCAAGAACAAGAAAGAGGTATCACAATCACATCTGCTGCAACTACTGCTTTCTGGCACGACTATCAATTAAATATAATTGACACCCCGGGCCACGTTGACTTTACAGTAGAAGTTGAAAGATCACTTCGTGTATTGGACGGTGCTGTTGCACTTTATGACTCAAAGGGTGGTGTTGAGCCACAATCAGAAACAGTTTGGAGACAAGCTGATAAATATCATGTACCAAGGATTGCATTTATGAACAAAATGGACGTTACAGGAGCTGACTTCTTCAGATCAGTAAGAATGATGCACGAAAGACTAAATGCAAACGCAGTACCACTTCAAATTCCTATCGGAGCTGAAGATACATTTAAGGGCGTAGTTGACCTTATCGACATGCGTGCTGAAGTATACTACGACGATATGGGAAATGATATCAGAGATGAAGATATTCCTGAAGATTTAAGAGATGTAGCTGATGAGTATAGAGAAAAAATGCTCGAAGCTGTGTCAGAATTCGATGATACAATCATGGAAGACTATCTTGAAGGAAACGAAATCGACAAGAAAAGAATAAAAGCTGCTATAAGAAAGGCTACAATTACTAATAAAATGACTCCTGTTCTTTGCGGCTCATCATATAAAAATAAAGGTGTTCAATTGTTATTGGACGCAATCGTAGATTATCTACCAAGTCCTTTGGATGTTCCACCTATTGAAGGTGTTGACCTGGAAGGAAACCCTGTTGAAAGACACGCATCAGACGACGAACCGCTAAGTGCTTTGGCATTTAAGATCGTTTCTGACCCATTTGTTGGAAAACTTGCATATATTAGAATTTATTCAGGAGACTTAAAATCCGGTTCTTATATTTTCAACTCAACAAAGGGCAAGAGAGAAAGAGTTGGACGTCTCGTTCTTATGCACGCTAACAAAAGGGAAGAAGTTGATGAACTACAAGCAGGAGCAATCGCTGCAGTTGTTGGTTTAAAATACACAACAACAGGTGATACACTTTGTTTGGAAGAAGCTCCGGTAATCCTTGAAAACATGGAATTCCCGGAACCGGTTATTGCAGTTGCAATTGAACCGAAAACAAAGGCATCACAAGAAAAAATGAGTATTGCTCTTATGAAACTTGCAGAAGAAGACCCGACATTCAAAACTTACACAGACCAAGAAACAGGCGACACAATTATCGCCGGAATGGGCGAACTCCACTTGGACATCATTGTTGACAGACTTCTTCGTGAATTTAAGGTTGAAGCAAACGTAGGTAATCCACAAGTTGCATACAAAGAATCCATTCAAGGAACAGCTGAAGCTGAAGGAAAATTTGTACGTCAAACAGGTGGTCACGGTCAATACGGACACGTTAAACTTAGAGTTGAACCTCAAGAACCTGGTAAAGGTTATGAATTTGTCAACGCAATCGTTGGCGGGGTAGTTCCAAAGGAATTTGTCGGACCTACAGACCAAGGTGTTAGAGAAGCACTCGAAAGCGGTGTTATCGCAGGATATCCTGTACTCGACGTAAAAGTAACACTATTTGACGGTAGTTACCACGAAGTCGACTCCTCAGAAATGGCATTTAAGATCGCAGGTTCAATGGCTGTTAAAGAAGCACTTCAAAAAGCAAAACCTGTACTTCTTGAACCAATGATGAAAGTTGAAGTCGTTACTCCTGATGAATACCTAGGAGATGTTATGGGCGACTTGAACGGTAGAAGAGGTAGAATTGAAGGAATGGAACTTGAAAAAGGCGTACAAACTGTTCACGCATACGTTCCACTTTCAGAAATGTTCGGATATGCAACAGCATTAAGATCAAGCACACAAGGACGTGCAAACTACTCAATGGAATTCGATCACTATGAACCGGTTCCAAAGAATATAGCAGATGAATTAACGAAAAAATAATATCCTTTAGGAGGGAAAAATAATGGCAAAAGAAAAATTTGAAAGAACCAAACCGCATGTTAACATCGGAACAATAGGCCACGTTGACCACGGTAAAACAACATTAACAGCAGCAATCACATTCGTACTCTCAAAAAGAAGCGGAAAAGGTGAATTTGTAGACTACGCTCACATCGATAAAGCACCGGAAGAAAGAGAAAGAGGAATCACAATCTCAACCTCACACGTTGAATACGAAACAGAAAAACGTCACTATGCACACGTTGACTGTCCGGGCCACGCTGACTACGTTAAAAACATGATCACCGGTGCAGCACAAATGGACGGAGCAATCCTAGTAGTAAGTGCAGCAGACGGACCGATGCCACAAACAAGAGAACACATCCTATTAAGCCGTCAAGTTGGAGTTCCAAAAATCGTAGTATTCTTGAACAAAGAAGACCAAGTAGACGACCCTGAACTCATTGAACTCGTTGAAATGGAAGTAAGAGAAATGCTCTCAGAATACGACTTTGACGGAGATAACACACCAATCATCGTTGGATCAGCACTAAAAGCACTTGAAGATCCTGACGGAGAATGGGGCGACAAAATCATGAAACTCATGGATGCAGTTGACGAATACATCCCAACACCGGAAAGACCAATCGACCAACCATTCCTAATGCCGGTAGAAGACGTCTTCACAATCACAGGACGTGGAACAGTAGCA
>CABTWE010000012.1 GCA_902488465.1 uncultured Tissierellia bacterium
AATTATCTTCGCAAATTGTGGGGGTTAATTTGCGGGCCTTTTCGCAATAAAGTTTTTGGAATGTATGATTTTGAAGGCCCAAACGTAGCGGGGCGGCACTGTGTCTCCTCCCGCCTAAAAAAGTCTCACTCCTAAAATATTTCATCTAAGTGTTTCTCATCGAAAATTCCTCGCAAATTGGTGGAACATTGAATACGAACCGGCAAACGCCGGTTCTTTTTTGTTATAAAAAAAACATTATGTTTATATTTCTTAAAAAACCTATAAATTATTGACTACAGTTTCGTTATACTTGAATTCTACTTTATCATGTGATATAATTGAAATATAATTTTTAAGGAGGTATCTCGTAAATGAGAAAATATTTAGCTATTGCGCTCGCAATTGTAATGGCACTCACCACGTTTACATATGTGGCGAAAGCAGAAGACGAAGTTTTTGAAGGATATAAATTGGGAGAAAACGATTTCCAATTTGTAGTAGGTGGAAAAGATGTTCCTGAACTCAAATTAGTTCAAGTTCAATTCTATGACAAATCAGGTGAAAAACCTCAACTCCAAAAATGGAACGTTATTAAAATCCGTGACCTTGCTGAAGCTCTAAAAGAAACTGAAGGAAAATTCGGCATTGGTTATGACAAAGACACACGTATAGTTACACTTACACCGGGCGCAGAATATGTTGCAAACGGAACTGAATTAAAAGGTGTACCGGAAAATGCAAAAATTGAAGCACAATCATTCAAATTTATGGTTAACGGCGAAGAAAAAGAAATCAAAGGTGTCGTTATAAACGGCGAAAACTATGTTTTGACATCCAGACTTGTTGCTGCACTCGGAAATTTGAGATTCCACTCATATCCTGGAGACAAAGCCATCAACTACATCGATTTTGAACAAACAGACATCGAAGCATTTAACAAAGAAAAATTCGATGAAAGCGTAAAAGCTCACGACTACACAATCGTTTACAGCTGGGGCCCTTGGTGCCCATGGTCAAGACGCTCAGTTCCTTTCATGGTTAAACTTAGCGAAAAACTTGCAGCTGAAGGAAAGAATGTTCAAATCTATGGTGTTGTAAACAAATATAAAGATTATTCAAACAAAGATTTAGCTCATCTCTTCGAAGGAAAAGAAGTTCCTTGGACAGAAGTTGGCGGAACAAAAGAAGGATATGAATATTTGAATAAACTTCTTGCACTAGATGAAAATTCAATTTTCTATTTCCCGACAATGTTTATTTTAGACAAAGATGGAAAGAAAGTTGGAAAAACATTTGGAGAAATGTGGGACATTGTAGAAAATGAATATATTGAAAAGCATAATATTCCTAAGGATGGCGAAATTACAAAGGAACAACTCGAAGAATATTATCCAACGATTTACGATGCATTTATTTCTCAAATAGAACCAAAGGCTGAAGAAAAGAAAGAAGAAGTAAAGGCTGAAGAAAAGAAGGAAGATAAAAAGGAAGAAAAGAAGGAAGAAAAGAAAGACGATAAAAAAGACGATAAAAAAGACGATAAAAAAGACGATAAAAAAGACGAAAAGAAAGAAGACAAAACAAAATAAGTAACTTAGAACACCGGAAATTCCGGTGTTTTTGTTTGTGAAAAGATAAATTTAAAATGTGCATTCAAAATCCAATATTAATCATTCATTATCAAAAAATCTGTTAAGCTAAAATTGGACTTCTATTTAATAATTTATAGTTAAATCTTTTTTGCATTTGTTATATTTTCATATTCTAATATTGAGTTAGATATATCAATCGCATGATTATAGGAATGAAAACTTAAAATCAAGTATATTTATAAAAATACCTCTCTAAAATAAAGAGCCGGGATGACTTTTAAATGAAATATACAAAAAACTCTTTTTCTTATTTCTTACCACACTTTCTTGCAATTTTAATAGTCTCTATGTTATAATAAAAACATGTATTTCGGTTGACGAAATATTAGAGGAGGTCATTTTATGAAGTATTTTGATATTCAAGGGACGAATGTCAGCAGACTCGGTTATGGTTGCATGAGGTTTCCGGTTATTGACGGAGACAATAGCAAGATTGACGAGGCGAAGGCGGCTGAACTTTTGAAAAGAGCAATTAAAAACGGCGTAAATTACATAGATACTGCTTACAATTATCACGGAAAGATGAGCGAGAGTTTTGTCGGGAAGTTTGTTGAGGAAAATTCTTTGAGGGACGAGGTTCTTTTGACGACGAAGCTTCCGGCGTGGCTTGTCGAAAAGACCGAGGATTTCGAAAGGCTCATGGAGGAGCAGCTTTCGAATTTGAGGACGGATCATATTGATTTTTATCTTTTACATTCGCTCGATATAAAGACGTTCAGAAAGATTGTGGATTTGGGTGTTTTTGATTTTATAAAGAAGGCAAAGGCGAGCGGCAAGGTTCGTCATATGGGTTTCAGTTTTCACGATGAGTTCCCGGCTTTCGAAGAGATGGTAAACAGTTTTCCGTGGGATTTCTGTCAAATTCAACTCAATTATTTGGATGTGGATTATCAGGCGGGGCAAAAAGGTTATGAGTTGGCGACGAAGCTCGGGATTCCGGTTGTTATTATGGAGCCGTTAAAGGGTGGACGTCTTTCAAATCCGCCGAAGGAAATCAGAGAGCTTTCGGATGAGTTTAAGCCGCTCACGCCGTCGCAAGTCGCTTTGAAGTATCCTTTAAATCTTCCGAATGTTATGACTGTTTTATCGGGCATGAGCGCGAAGGAGCAAGTTGATGAAAATATTGAGATGGCGTCGAGTGTTGAGCCGAATTCAGTGACGGAAAAAGAGAAAGAGTTTTTCTCAAAGGCATGCGAATTTTTCAAGGCGAAAGAGCAAATCGGTTGCACCGCGTGCGAGTATTGTATGCCGTGCACGATTGAAATCAATATTCCGAAGGTGTTCTCACTTTGGAACAATGCGTTTATTTTTGACGAAGAAGAAAAGTCGAAAAAGGCATATGCGGACTATTTAAAAGACGGAAAGACCGCAGCGGACGCATGTATCGCTTGTGGAAAGTGCGAAGGACTCTGTCCGCAAAATCTCGAAATTATTGAGGGTCTAAAAAAGGCACACGATTTTTTAACTGAAGAGTAGATTTTTGAAGAAGTGTTCGATGAATGCTTCTTTTTTATGCATTATTGAAATTTGTAATAATAGATAATAAATATTGACAAACATTATAATTAGTGATATACTAACATTAGTAAGATGTGTGGAGGATATAAAATATGAAATTAAGCAAATTCAATTTTTATGAAAAGTCAAATATTAAAGGTGGATATATTTATAATACTAACACTGGGGCAATCCTACATATAAATGATGAGAATTATTGGAACTCTATAATGGATTCTGATATTGAAAACTTTGACTATGAAACGGAGAATAATCTTCTAAATATGCAAATGATGCTAGAAGATGATATTGACGAGTTTCAAAAAGTAAGAAATAGATATTTAGAAAACATCAATGGTGAAGAGAATTTGCACTTAACTATTATGCCAACAGATGGATGTAATTTTGCGTGCCCGTATTGTTTTTCTTATGAAAAAGGTTGCAATGTTATGAGTGACGAAACATACCAAAACATATTAAAACTTATTGAATTAAAGTCTAATAAGCTGAAAAGGGTGGTTATTTCTTGGTTTGGGGGTGAGCCGACATTAGCAACTGAAAAAATAATTTCTTTTATGAATACAGCTAAAGAAGTTTGCAAACAAGAAAACATAGAATTATACTCTTCTATAATAACAAATGGATATTTATTAGATAAAGATAATTTTATTAGAATGTACGAATCTGGAATAAGACAATTTCAAGTAACACTAGATGGAAATAAGTTAACCCATGACAAAATGAGATATTTGAAAGGCTTCAAGCCTACATTTGATAAAATCATAAATAATCTAAAGGCTATAAGTTCTATAGGAAATAATTATGATTTTAAATTTGATATAAGGTGCAATGTCACAAAAGCAAATCACGAATCAGCAATATCTCTAATACATTTGTTTGATAATTTATTTTCAGATGATAGAAGATTTAGAATATACTTCAGACCAGTTTATAATTATGAAACAAAAAACAATGAAATTAAATCTATGGTAAATGAATTATATGACATGGACGAGGGAATAGAAATGCAAAATCAAATGTCGATGCTTACAGAAAAAGTTACAAAAAGAGTTAGTAAACGAAGATTATTTAATCCTCTTCCATTACCTACTAACAGCTGGTGTGCTGCGGAATTAAAGAATTTCTTCTTAATAGGACCAAATGGTAATTTGTTTTTCTGCGACACTCTTACAGGTGATGATAATTCATATGGAAATTTAAAAGATTTAATTAATGGAACTAAAATAAATAAACCGGATGGGAATATTTTTAATAGTGAACATAATACAAAATGTATTCAATGTAAATTATTGCCAATCTGCTACGGTGGATGCATGAGAAATAGAATTAACAAAGAACCTGAATGCTATTGGACTATACAAGGCATTCAAAATTCATTTGCTAAATTCATAGATGAATTAGAGAGGGGGTGTGATTATGAAAACTAGTAATAAAAATATCTTGGATGATAAAAAATCTATAGTTATTAGGACTAATTACAATGAGATTGGCTCAAATGAATCTGATTGTACACAACATGGTGGAAACTGTTGTGCTTCCGGTTACTGTTGTAACAGACCTAATAGAGGGAACTAGAATTAAGGAGGTAGGGGCAGCTTGACTGCCCTTAAATTTTATATGCGAAATATTTTAAAAAGAAGTTATTCATATTTAAGAGAGCATAGATGGAAGGTTGTTTACGGGGTGATTCTCTCGCTTTTAAACACGGCTTTCGGGATTTTGTCGAGTTATTCTCTGAAGATTTTAATCGACGATGTTTTGATGAAAAACAATGCGGAGTGGTTGTGGCCGCTTGAATTTGTTTTTATGGGTGTTGTGTTTTTCGGTGCGATTTTTATGATTTTAAGTGCGAAAGTTTTTAATACTGTTGCGGCAAAGTGTATGCTGAAAATTAAAGAGAAAACTTTCAATCATTATCTCAAGATGAATTACGAGGATGCGACGACAATCGACAAGTCCGAGGTCACAAATGTGCTTACATACAGCATTGATTCGCTCGGAGATATTTTGAGCTCTGGGATTCCGATGATGATTTCGTCGATAATTTCGATTGTGCTCATCGTCGGCGTGATGATTTATATAGATTACAGGCTCACGATTATCTCGATGTTCGTTTATCCGCTTCTGATTTTCGTGAACAATATGTTGCAAAAGATTATAAGCAAGGAGCAGGACGTCTATTACGACAGAAGGCAGGATGTTTTGAAGGCGATTGACGACACGGTCAAATGTCGCGACGAGGTTTGGTCGTACAATCTTCTCGAGTCGGTTTCTGATGAATTTATGAAAAAGGCTAGAGCACTCGAGAAGTCGAGAGTTCGGCTCATGGTCATCGGCGAGTTTCGCTCGCAGGCAAGTTGGGTTCTTATCATGGTGCCGTATCAAGCAATTCTCTACGGCATCGGCGGTATGTGGATGATAAAGACGGGAAATCCAACGCTTGGAACGCTCATGGTGTTTTCAAATTTCACAAATTTTCTCATAAATCCGATTATGCGCCTTGTGAACATTTCGACCGATATCAGCCAGGCGGGTGTGAGCTTTGAAAAACTCGATGCGTTCACCGACAGAAAAGAACAAAAGAGCGATTTTGATTATGCGAGCGACAGTCTTGCGAGCGCTCGAAATCTCACATTCAAATATAAAAACACCGACAGAAATATTTTGTCGAATTTAGATTTTGACATAGGTTTGGGAAAGACGACGGTGCTTTGGGGCGAGAGCGGATCGGGAAAGTCGACAATTCTTAAAATTGTCGGAGGAATGCTCGAAACGGATGAAAAATTAAAAATTCACGACACTCTTTCAAGCGGCGATTTTATCAGGAGCGGCAATTGGGCATATTTTCCGCAGTCGCCGAACACTTTTGACGGTAAAATCGGAGAGCTATTTAAGATGATAAATCCGAATATTTCGGAAGAAAAGATGTGGAATCATTTGGAAAAGGTGGGACTTAAAAACTATTTCGACTCGAAAGACGGACTCGAAACATATGTAAAAAATTCCGAATCGACTTTTTCGGGCGGCGAGCACAGGCGACTTTGTCTTGCACTTTTCCTCGGATATGATGCGGAGGTCATGCTTTTTGACGAACCGACGGCATCGCTTGACAAAAAGAGCGCTGATTTGATTATAGATATAATTTCGGATTTGAGAAAACATAATAAGACGTGTTTGATTTCAACGCACGACGTCGATTTGAAAAATATCGGCGACGAAGTTATTGATGTTACAAAAAGATAGAACTGGAAGCGATGCACGCTTCCTTTTTTATTGCAAACAAAAACGCCTATTCACATGAATAAGCGTTTGTAAAAATTCAATATTAGAATTTGCTGTCGTCAACTGAATCGAGATATTCCTTGATCGGTCCGACAACTTTTTTAATCGTTCCCGGAACAAACGGGTTTTCGAGTTTTGCAACTTCGAGAAGACCTGTGAAAGGCTTTTTGCCGCCTGTTTTACATAGTCTCAAATAATCGCTCCAAGCATTTTCGTGGTTTTCTCTGTCTTTTTCCCAGAATTGGAATGCACAAACTTGTGCGAGTGTGTAGTCGATATAGTAGAACGGACTTCCGAAAATGTGTCCTTGTCTCAGCCAGAATCCGCCGTCTTCAAGAACTTTTATGCCGTCGTAGTCTCTGTGTGGAAGATATTTCTTTTCTAGTTCGCGGAATTTCGCTCTTCTTTCCTTCGGTGAAACTTCAGGATTTTCATAGACGAAGTGTTGGAATTCGTCGATTAAAGCACCGTATGGAAGGAAGAGAACTGCACCTTGAAGGTGTTGGAATTTGAATTTATCTTCTTCATTTTCAAAGAAAAGATTCATCCATGGCCATGTTAAAAATTCCATACTCATTGAGTGGATTTCAGCGCTTTCCATTCCCGGCCACAAGTATTCGCTCACTTCGAAGTCACGGCTGTTGTAGACTTGGAATGCGTGTCCTGCTTCGTGTGTAAGGACTTCGACGTCTCCGGTTGTGCCGTTGAAGTTTGCAAAGATGAACGGACATCTCCATTTTGACAAATATGTGCAGTATCCACCACCCGCTTTGCCCGGTTTTGCATCGAGGTCAAAGAGGTGACGGTCGAGCATGAAGTTGAAAAATTCGTCGGTTTCAGGACTTAGTTCAGCGTACATTTTCTTTGCACGTTCAACACACCATGCTCTGTCGCCGTGCGGTTTTGCATTTCCATTTTCGAATTGGAGTCCTTCGTCGTAGAATTTTAAATTGTCGATGCCGATTCTCTTGGATTGACGTTTTCTAAGCTCAGTTGCGAGAGGAACGACGTCATTGATGATTTGCTTTCTGTAGCTTGCAACCTCGTCTTTGCCGTAGTCGACGCGGCCCATTCTCTTGTATCCGAGGTCAACATAGTTTTCGTAGCCGAGTTTCTTTGCCATTTTATCTCTTACTTTGACCATCTTGTCATAAATTTCGTCGAACTTATCGAGGTTTTCTTCGAAAAATTCTGCAACGAGTTTTGTAGCTTTCTTTCTCGTTTCTCTATCTTTGTCTTGAGTGTGTTTGCCAAGTTGTGTCAAATTGAGCTTTTCGCCTTCCCATTCTTTTTGGCAGGATGCGATAAGTTTTTGATATTCTATTGAAAGTTTTGATTCTTCAACCAAATCTTCCATGATTTCAGGCTTGAATGTTAATAAATCGTTTTCGTATTTTTTGATTAAATATGAGCCGAAACGTTCTTCGAGGTCAGCTTTAAATTTGCTGTCCAAAAATGCTTTTTCATATTTTACGGTCGCTTCTTCAATCTTCGGGCCTTCTTCCGAAAAGTGGTTCATTTCGTCGTCATAGAACTTGTCAGTTGTGTCGATTGAGTTTCTTATGGAAACCAATGTGCCGTATGAATCGAGGTCGTCCAAGACTTTTGAAACGTTGAAATATGTTTCAATCGCTTCGTCTTTATTTGCAGCCTTTTCAAGCTTTTCAGTTTCCTCACCGATAATCTTTACAATTTTGTCAAAGTCAGGTCTTTCGTATTTAAACTCTTCGAATGTTAAGTTTGTTTCTTTAGTCATAAAAATACCTCCTGAAACTATTATAACATAAATCTATTTTTATTTGTACAAAAATAGTGATTTAAATTACTATAATAAATTTCGAGAAATGGATTCCGAAATGTGGTATAATAAAAAGTGGAGGGATTTAAGTGGAAGGAATGCTTTACATAGTTCCGACTCCGGTCGGAAATCTCAAGGATATAACTTACAGGGCGATTGAAGTTTTGAAGTCGAGTGATTATATTTATTGCGAAGACACAAGGACGAGCGCAGTGTTTTTGAATTTTTACGACATAAAAACCGAAAGGCGCTCTTTTCACAAGTTCAATGAACGCTCGAAAGTCGACGAGATAATTGATCTCGTTTATTCAGGAAAGACGATTTCCGTCATAAGTGATGCGGGAACTCCGGGCATCAGCGACCCGTGCGGCATTTTGGTTAGGGAAATCGATCAAAAGTTCGTTCGAACTCTTCCGGGTGCAACGGCATTTGTTCCGGCACTTGTGAACTCCGGACTTTCAACAGACGAATTTACATTCATAGGATTCCTTCCGCCGAAGAAAAACGAGCGCATAAAAAAACTTGAAAGCCTTGCGGACATGACTCAAACTCTCATTTTTTATGAATCGCCGCACAGAGCGGAGGAAACGCTTCTTGACATGCAAACGGTTTTTAAAACGAGAAATGCAGCTCTCGTCCGGGAGATTTCAAAAATTTATGAGGAGACTGTGCGCTTCAACTTTTCAGAAATTCCATTCGACAAGATCACGTTCAAAGGAGAGATGGTGATTTTGGTTGAAGGGGGCGAGGAAAAGGCGGTCGACATTTGGCCGAGAGTCCGCGAACTAACGGAGAACGGAATGAGTGCAAAGAGCATTTTGAAACAGATTAAAGAAGAGTACAAAAATGAAGAAATTAAACGAAATGAAGTCTATGATTTTGTTTTAAAAAATTCAAAGGAATAGGTGTTATGGAAATAGAAGAAATATTTAAATCTTTTAACGATAGGTTGCTCGATAAACACAAAAAACTGAAAGAAGAAGTGACAAAGGAAAAACTCTCGACATTGGGCGAGTTTTATATGTCGCGACACTTGACGGATGCAGAGATGAATAGTTTTCTTCCGAAAGGTATTGCAGCGGTCGATGGCTCAAACAATTCGTACGGTGGAGCGGATCCGAACATTATCCATTTTCTTCGCGCATGCTATATTCCGGATATGAAACGCGACCGTGTTGAAGAAGTGCGAATTTTAAGTCCGCTTGTTGACGTTGAGGTCTCGCCGAAGTCCGAGCTTTCAAAACTCGAACTTATAGCAGCAGTGAAGGGCCTTGAGAAATACGATTCTAAAGCACTTTTGATGGATGGAGGATTCATAAGATATATTTTGGATGCGGAAGACGAGTACAACGAGCTACTTGAACTCGTGAAAGAGAGGGACACGCTTTTTATGGGCGTGATTGAGGATATGAAGAGCCGCTCGATTTCGAATGCTTTGGATGTCGATGGTTTCGACAGGGAACTACTTTTTGGAAAACTCGCTCCGGGAGAAGCTTTTTTTCTTCATGACGAGTTCAACCTAAAAAAAGATAGCTCGATAAGCACGATTTATCTTAGACCGGGAAACGACCCGATGGCGATTTCGATTGACTTTCCAAACTTTTTGGGCGACAAAAGGGAACTCATAACAAATCTTGTTCGGACGCTTACGCCGGACATGAGTCGCGGCATTCCGTTTATTTTGGACATTGTGGATAAATATGCGAAAGTGACCGACAAGGACATGCAATATTTTATAAAAAAATATATTTCAGAGGACGTTAAAAGGCTTTATTTGGATGAGGCAAGACAAAAGAGGTGGATGTAATGAAAGTTATTGGAATGACTACAAGCAGCGAGGCATATATCGTTGAGAGGGAAAATCCGATAAGGATAAATGAATATCTGAAGATTCGCGACAAAAATCAGGGGGATTTGATTTGCGAAACGACGAAGACGCACGCATACAACAGATTTATGCCGCTGAAGCCGGACAGCGATATGGCGGATACGCACGTGCTTGAGGTTTTAAAGGACCTTGGATACGACATTGACAACGAAAAAATTTACATCGCGAAGGTGCGCCTTTTGAGTGAAGCACCTTATCCGATTGAGACCGGCTCCGAAGTTGTCGTGCCTGAGTTTGACGAAATCAAGGACATACTCATTCGAACCGACGACAAAAAAGGACTTGTGCTCGGTGCAATCAAAAACACCGATGAGCTTTACAAATATGCCGACGAAAAGTATAAAGACCTTTTCACGATGTTTGAGGACAAAGAGGATAGGGAACAATACGAGCTTCCGGCGATTTTTGATTTATGGTCGATGAAGGACTATCCGCACATCGGTATTTTCGGCGGTTCCGGTTCGGGAAAAAGCTACGGAATCAGGGTATTTATCGAAGAGCTTATGCGACTTAATATCCCGACAATCGTGAGCGATCCGCACAACGAAATGAGCTTTGAATCGGACGACGACAGATTTAAGGACAAGTACACAATTTTCAATGTGGGCGTTGACGCCGGAATCGAGTTTAAGGACCTTTCGAGTTTCGATTTGATTTATCTTTTGAAATCCGCCGGAGATTTGAGCGATGCACAGTCGTCGTTTATTGAAATGGCACTCGAAAAAAATGAAAGCGCTGACAGTTTCAACACGAAAATCGAGTCGCTTATAGAGCTGTTGGAAATCGGAACGTCTGCGGACATCGAAAAATATATAGCTGAAAATCCGGGGCCTGAAGGAAACAGAATAAGCACTTTGTACAAGATATATAAACGTTTTGTACGCTCGTCAAATCTGTCGGTCATAAAAGCCATAAGATGGCGTTTTAAAAGAATTGAATCGACCGGCATTTTTAACTTTACGAGCCGCGAGATAATAAACGCGTTGAAGCAATCGAAGACTGTTGTCATCAGGGGTGAGATGCGAATTTTGCTCGTTTATATGAGTTATATTTTAAGGTCGCTCTATTACATGAGACGCACCTACAAAGACGAGCACAACGGTAGTGCTGAGCATTTCTTTCCGCCGTTTGTGTCGGTTATAGACGAAGCACACAACTTTGCACCGAAGGGCGACCCGAGACCTTCCAAGGCGATTATACGTGAAATCGCACAGGAAGGACGTAAGTACGGAGTTTTTCTTGCACTTGCGACGCAAAGACCGTCGATTCTAGACGACACGACGACCGCACAGCTGAATTCGAAATTTATTTTCAGGACCACGAGACAGACGGACATTCAAACGATTAAGGAAGAAACGGACATCTCGCCGGACGAATCGGCAAGACTTCCTTATCTCAGAAGTGGGAATGTGTTCTTCTCGAGTGCCGTCATGGGAAGGACGATGTTCATAAGAATAAGAAAAGCCATCAGCCATCAACCGAAGAGTGAAAACCCGTTCGATGAACTGGGCATGATGAAAGAGTCGATGGACGAGGAAATCGTTGAAATTTTGGACAGATTCCTCCCGATAAAAGTGCTCGATTTAAATATCATTATGACCGAGCTCAGCAAATCCGGAAAGGGCATGGACAGCAAAGAACTCATCGCATTTTTGGACAGAAAATCCGGAGAGGGCTACTATAAAAAAACGGAAACACCGTTTGGAGATAAATATGAAAAAGCTTAAAATTTTATTTGTAACAACAGAAGCACTGCCGTTTGTAAGAACTTCAAATATGGCGGACTTCACATACAATTTAACGAGAAAACTTAAAGAGCTGAACACCGACGTAAGGCTTGTCATGCCGCTTTTTAAATCCATAAAGACAAACTACAATCCAAGCCTTAGATTTGTGAAGAGTTTTGTAGTCGATTTGGGCTACAAGGTGCATACTGCAACAATTTTGAGTCTCGATGTAGAGGGAGTTTTGTTTTATTTTGTTGACTCCGACGTGTATTTCGACAGACCGAGAATTTATGGAGAGAGGGACGATGCAGAGAGATTTATTTTCTTTAACAAAGCGGTAAACCTTATGATGAAGGAAATCGATTTTAAACCGGACATCATCGACGTGAACAACTATGCCACGAGCCTCATTCCGGCGTGCATCAAGACGAAAAGGCAAGTGGACAGTTTTTATCACGGCATAAAGACTGTGCTTTCGATTCACAATATCAGAAATCAGGGCATTTATCCGGCTAAGGACATGGACTCGATTGCGAGTCTTCCGCTGGAGCTTATGGAGGATCGTGAGTACAAATATTTTAAGGCGGTAAACTTTTTGAAAGCGGGAATTGATTCCGCAGATTATATCACGCTTCCGGCGCCGTCACTTAAAGAGGAAATTGTGAGCCCATACTACGGCAGCAATCTCGACAAACTTTTGACTGCAAACTCGTTTAAGGCGACAGGGATTTTAGACGGAATTGACCACAGACGATATGACCCGGAAAAAGATCCTGCAATTTTCCAAAACTTCAGCACAGATACACTTGAGGAAAGGATGATAAACAAACAGGGCGTCATGAGTTACTACTCACTTTCCGATTTTGAAAGACCTTTAATCTCGGTTATCGGTAGACTGATTACAAGAAAAGGTGTGGACTTTGTTTACGAAAACATCGACTATATGGTCGAGGCGGGCTTTAATATAATCATTATGGGTACTGGCGAACCGGCATACGAGGATAAACTTTTGGAAAAAGAGCAGGAGTATCCGCAAAATGTTTCGGTGAAACTATATGTAAACGAAAAAGAAGCGATTCGCGTTATGGCGGGAAGTGATTTCTTCCTTATGCCGTCACGCACCGAAATACAGGCGCTGAACCATTTGATTGCACAAAGATACGGAGCAATCCCGATCGTCAGAAGTACCGGCACACTAAAAGACGGCGTAAGAGAATATAACAAATTTACCAAAAAAGGCGACGGAATAATTTTTCAAAACATGAGAGAAAAGGACTTCAGAGGAGCGATTGATGAAGCAAAAAGACTTTATGAGGACGACACTGAATCTCTTGATATAATGCGAAAGAATGCGCTCATGAAGGACAGCAGTTGGGAAAAAACGGCAGAGGAATATTTGAAATTGTTTCAAGAAATTTCGGAATAAAAAGATGTTGCGTATTGATTTTTAAATTGATATGCAACATTTTTGTTTTGGGGATTTATTTGCGGTCTATTTTGCGAATTGTTTTTGTATAAAATTGAAAATACAGCCGTAGCGGGATGGCACTGTGTGTCCTCCCACCTAAACACCTGCGCAATCAAAAATTGAGTTTGCGGCGCATCTCATCAAAATATCCTCGCAAAT
>CABTWE010000013.1 GCA_902488465.1 uncultured Tissierellia bacterium
ATCATTGTGTGCCAATAAAATATTTCTTATCTCCCTCCACGATTTGCCCGGATATTTTGATGAGAAACGGTTAGATAGAGTGTTTTTGGAGTGAGGCGTACTGGCAAGTACGTCGCAACGACGAAAACACGAGATCAACCGTTTATCGCAAAATAGGCCGCAAATGTGTAGGTTCTATAATTCTTTTCCATCATAAAGATGGCAAGCCACAAAGTGTTCAGGTTTAACTTCACGTAGACGTGGGTTTTCCTTTCTACAGATGTCCATGCATTTCGGGCAACGGCCTGCAAATTTACATCCCGGTGGAACGTTAATCGGAGACGGAACTTCGCCTTCGATTCTGATTCTCTTATTTTGTCTGCCGACATGTGGATCCGGAACAGGTATTGCAGAGATCAATGCTTGTGTGTATGGGTGCAAGCTGTCTTCGTAGATCATGTCCGCTTGAGCAAGTTCTGCAACGCTTCCAAGATACATTACAGCGATTCTGTCACTGATGTGTTTTACCATTGAAAGGTCGTGAGATATGAACATGTATGTTAATCCCATTTCGTTTTGCAATTTGTTCAAGAGGTTTACGATTTGAGCTTGAATTGATACGTCAAGAGCCGAAATCGGTTCGTCGCAAACGATAAATTCAGGTTCAACAGCAAGGCTTCTTGCGATACCTACACGTTGTCTTTGTCCCCCTGAAAGTTCGTGCGGGAAACGAGCTCCGTGTTCTTTATTAAGTCCGACAATGTTTAAGAGTCTGTCAATCTTATTTTGTCTTTCTTCTTCAGTCATTTTGAAGTGGACATCCATACCTTCAGCAATAATACTTCCGATAGTCATTCTCGGGTCAAGTGATGCGTACGGGTCTTGGAATATATATTGAGCTTTCTTTTTGAAGTCGAATCTTTCTTTTTTATTCATTGAGTGAATATCTTTACCTTCATAAAGAACTTGTCCTTTTGTTGCATCATACATTCCAAGGACAGTTCTTCCGCATGTTGTTTTACCGCATCCTGATTCTCCAACTACTCCGAATGTTTCTCCTTTGTAGATATTGAATGTGACATCATCAACTGCTTTAAGGACTAGGTTTCTGCCAACATTAAAGTGTTTGCTCAAATCTTTTACTTCTATTAATACGTTTTTCTTATCCATTAATATCCACCTTCTCTCATATCTTGCCAATCAATATTTCCGGCATATTCATGTTCAAGCCAGCACCATGAGCGGTGTGTATCTGAGTGGTGTGTGCATTGTGGTGCAATTTTTTTACAAATTTCCATCGCACGTGAACATCTCGGTGCAAATGGGCATCCATGAAGTGGAAGAAGTAGATCCGGAGGTGTTCCTCCAAGAGCTCTAAGTTCTTCGTTCTTTTGGTGAACTTTCGGAACTGAGTTTAGAAGTGCCCAAGTGTATGGGTGACGTGATTCGTAGAATATTTCGTCTGTAGTTCCTTCTTCAATTATGCTTCCGGCATACATTACTTGAATTCTGTCTGCAAAGTTTGCAACAACACCCAAATCGTGTGTAACAAGTATAACAGCAGTGTGCATTTGTTCCTTAAGTTCTTTTATAAGGTCAAGGATTTGTGCTTGAATTGTTACGTCAAGAGCTGTTGTCGGTTCGTCTGCGATAAGAAGTTCCGGTGAGCATGAAAGAGCCATAGCAATCATAACTCTTTGTCTCATTCCACCTGAAAGTTCATGCGGATAACTTTTTAAACGTTTTTCAGGTTCAGGAATTTGAACCATGTCAAGGAGTCTTACAGCTTCTTTCTTTGCGTCAGCTTTTGAAAGATTCCTATGAATTTTAAGAGCTTCTGTAATTTGGAAGCCGATTGTTAAAACAGGGTTTAAACTTGTCATCGGGTCTTGGAAAATCATTGCAATTTCTCCACCACGAAGTTGTGTAAGTCTCTTTCCCTTCATATCCATGACGTTTTCACCGTCATACATTATTTTACTATCTTTTTTTATTTCTGATGAATCCTTTGGAAGTATTCTCATAAGAGCTTTTGCCGTAACTGATTTACCGCATCCGGATTCACCTACAAATGCCAATGTTTCCCCTTTGTTTAAGTGGAAGTTAAGCCCTCTGACAGCTTTTACTTCACCCGCGTAAGTATGAAACGAAACGCTGAGATTTTGAACATCGAGCAAAAGTTTTGAATCATTATTCTTTGTTTTATTCTCCATATTTCTCTCTACTTTCTTAACTTCGGATCAAGTGCGTCACGAAGACCGTCACCCAATAGTGTAAATGATAACATTGTTAGAGCAATCATAAGTGTCGGGAAGAACAATTGATATGGGTAGAACATCATTTGTGTTTGTGCTTCCGAAGACATAATACCCCATGATACATCAGGTGGTTGAAGTCCGATACCCATGTATGAAAGGAATGCTTCAGAGAAGATGAATCCTGGAATATCAAATGTAAGTCCAACAATAACGATTGCAAGTACGTTAGGAATTATGTGTCTGATAATAACTTTCCAAGTCGGAACACCGAGTGTTCTTGCAGCAAGTACGTATTCTTCATTTTTAACAGAAAGTACTTGACCACGAACCATACGGCTGGTTCCGGTCCAGCTCGTAAGTGAGAGTGCAAGGAGTATTGATCCCAAGTTTGTCTTATTGAGCCACAAGCAGACGAGGATAACAATAAGAAGATATGGTAAACATGATATAATTTCAACTATTCTCATCATAATGTTATCGACTTTTCCGCCTACAAGTCCTGCAATTGAACCGTATGCAACACCGACTATCATTGCTATGAATGCACAGACAAGACCGATTACGATAGAAACTCTACCACCAACCCAAACACGTGTAAATATATCACGTCCTGCAGTGTCGGTTCCGAACCAATATGTTCCGTTCGGTGAAATATTTAGTGCTTGTGCATTTTGTTCTTTAAAAGAAAATTTATTAAAGTGTGGACCTGCAATAACCATGAATACCAGAAGAATTATGATTCCGATTGATAGCATTGCAGCTCTGTTCATTTTTAATCTGCGCCAAACGTCTTCCCAGAAAGTGATTATAGGTCTAGCGATTTTTTCAGCTTCTATATCGTCTCTTGGAATTCTTTTAAACATTTCAGGCGTTATATTAAGATTTGTATCTTTTATTTCTTTTTCCATATGGTCCTCCTATTCTGCCAACTTGATTCTCGGATCAAGGAATCCATATACTATATCAACGATAAGTTGTGATAAAACAAATAAAAATCCGAATAAAACTGTAGTTGAAATGATGAACGGGTAGTCTCTGCTTCCGATGGAGCTTACTAAGAATTGACCTAATCCCGGTATATTAAATATTTTTTCAATAATAAATGAACCGGCAAAAACCCCTGTAATTTGTGGTCCTAAAATTGTAACAGCCGGAATCATAGCATTTTTTAATATGTGCTTGAAAAGAATTCCCATTTCGGTAACACCTTTTGCACGAGCTGTTAATACATAGTCCGAATTTATAACTTCAAGTACTGATGAACGCATATATCTTGCGTATGTTGCAATTGTACCGAAAGATAGTGCCGTAATAGGCATAACAAAGCTCTTCCAGTTTCCTTTTCTATATGTTATAGGGAACCATTTGAGTTTTGCTCCAAAGAAATATTGTAGCAAACTTGCCATAACGAATGATGGAATCGTTACACCCAAAATAGCAATTGTAATAACTAAGAAGTCAGGCCATTTTCCTCTGTTGAGTGCGGCAATAAATCCAAATGCAACACCGATTGTAAAGCCAAAAAATATTGAAATAAGTCCTAATTTTCCACTGACAGGTGCAGTCTTTGCTATTGTCTTTGAGATTTGTTGACCAGGGTAGATAATTGATTCTCCGAAGTCTCCTTTTAATGCATTCTTAACAAAAAGCGCATATTGTGTTGAAACCGGTTTGTCAAGTCCGTACTTTTTATTGTAGTTTGCAAGAACTTGTTCAGGTAAGTTCTTACGTGCTCTTGTTGCCAACGGATTTCCAGGTACTGAGTGCATCATCCAGAAAGTCGCGGCAGAAACCACAATTATTGACAAAACCATAAACGCTACACGCTTAAGCATATATCTTGTCATATTTCCTCCTTTATGTAGGATTATAGGGAAAAGTCCGTGTAATAAACACAGACCCCTCCCAAAACCTATTTGTTTATAGCTATTTAGCTATTATTTTACTATTTGTCTCTTCCTGCTGTATAAAGTACTTGGAATCCCATTGTTGCGAAGTAGTTGTTTCTTGCTCCCTTTACATAGTTTCTTCTGAATACGTTTGAAACTGCGTGGTTAATTGGAACTAATGCTGCATCTTCATAGATAAGAACTCTTTCAGCTTCGTGTAGGAGTTCTCCTCTCTTCTTTGCATCAAGTGTTACTCTTGCTTCTTCGAGGAGTTTGTCAAACTTTTCGTTTGTCCAAGCTGTTGGATAAGCACGTGTCTTTGAGTAGTTTGTTTCGAGGAAGTTTGATGGGTCGTTGAAGTCTGCACCCCATGCGAGCCATGCGATATCGTAGTCATTAGCTTTTAGACGGTTTGTGAAGTCGTTCCATTCGTGGTTTGAAGCTTCAACTTTGCATCCGAGAGCTTTTTCAACTTGTTGTTGGAATCCTTCGATTGCGATACGTCCTTCATTTGAAATATCTGAACCCATTAATCTGATTGTTACAGTTGCAGGGTCTTTTCCTAATTCTTTGCATCCTTCTTCAAATAATGCTTTAGGATCTTTGATTTCGTTCTTAAGATCGAGAGCTGGTCCTTCGCCTTCTTTGTTGAATTCTTCACCTTGAACTCTTACTGTCGGTGGAACAAATGCATAAGCTGCAACAGGATTTCCGTTCCAAGCTGTTTCAATGATTTGTTCTCTGTCGATTACAGCTGCGATAGCTCTTGTAATCTTTGTATTAGCAACGTTTGAACCTTCGTTGAAGTTCATGAGCCAGTAACCTGTCCATGGGTTCAAGTTTGTTACTCTTGTGTATTCACCTGTTTCAGCAAGTTGTGCTTGCCATTTAGGGTCACCAACACCTGCAAAATCAAGTTCGCCTGTCAATAAAGCGTTGTTGATTGTGTTAGGGTCGTTTAAGATTTGAGCGTTAACTTTTTGAAGTTTAACATTTGCTGCGTTCCAGAAATCTTCGTTCTTTTCATAGACGATTTCGTTGTTGATTGTCATATCAGCAATCTTGAAAGGTCCACATACAGGGATGTTTTCAACTTCAGATGAACCGTATTGGTCGCCTAAAGCTTCAACCATGTCTTGTCTTTGTGGGAAATAAACTCTTTGTGTAACAGTGTCCAAATAGTATGGGCATTCGTTTTCAAGAGTAACTTTTAATGTGTAATCATCCGGTGTTTCAACTCCGAGTTCTTCAACAGGTTTTTCACCTTTGTTAACAGCTTCACCGTTCTTTACAAGATATACGAGGTTTGCAAATGGGCAAGCTGTTTCAGGAGTTGCTGAACGACGAATTGCATAAGCATAGTCTTGTGCATTTAAATCTTTGCCGTCACTCCATTTCATTCCTTGTCTGATGTGGAATGTGTATTCGAGTCCGTCAGCACTTACTTCCCAACTTTCTGCACCTGCTGGTACATAAACTGAACCGCCGTTTTCATCTTCGTCTACACGAATAAGTGGTTCAAGTGTGTTGATAAGTACACCGTTACCATACATATCGTCGCCTGTTGCAGGGTCGAATGTGTTTGGCCATGAACCGATGAATGTGTTGATGAATTGATCTTCATCAGCTTCTGCATCAGCTGTTTCTGTTTTATCAGCATCAGCTTTGTCATCAGTTGTTTCTTTTTGATCATCTTTTTGATCATCTTTTTGATCTGTTGTTTCTGTGTCAGTTGTTTTATCTGACTCTTTTCCAGTATCTTTTCCGCATCCTGCGAGTACACTAAGTGCAAGGATTGCAGCAATTAATACTGCTAAAAATTTTTTGGACATTTATATGTTCCTCCTTTTTATTTTGAGGGTTATACCCCCATCAAGTAGTAATTATATAACAAAATGCAATTGATGTCAAGAATCGGAATCATTTTAGTGACCCCGATCACGTGACGCAAATTACACGTTTGTACCGTTTATTAATAAATTTTAACTTATTCGTAAGCTTTTAGTGAACTTACCATATCTATTGACTTCAGTCTCTTCCTTACAATAAACTCTACAACGAATGTGAAGAAGAAACTTATTAGTGCCGAGTACATATACGGTCTGAATGATATGATTGTGTTTAAAATTATATTGTCCGGCGGAAGGATCTCCGCAACTGCAATTAGCATTCCCCATCCCACGAGGAACCCGACAAGTATGCCTATAACCGTCAATATATAAGTTTCCCGGTAAACGTACTCGGAAAGTTCTTTGTTTGTAAAACCCAAGACTTTAATTGTCGAAAGTTCTCTTTTTCTTTCTTCTATATTAATGTTCGATAGATTATATAGAACAACCATCGCAAGAATCGAGGAGCAGATGATGATTATATAAACAACCGCCGCAACTGATGCCGTCCAGTTATCTATAGCCATTTTGCCCTCCGTGAAATCGACAACGCTCAAAATGGATTTATTCTTTCTCAAACCCGCAATGAGCTCATCTTTTTTCGACTCGTCATTTAATTTGATATAGTACGAATTGGTTTCATATTTTTTGTTAAAAGTTTCTTCGTAAGTCTTTTTTGTCATGAATACAAAGTGACCAATATAGTTATCCACAACTCCGTCAGGTTTAATTCTCGTTTCTACAAGGTCCGAATCGCGAAGCTCAATGTCTGTTTTATCCTTTGGCCTGATTTCATCAAGCTTCTTTGTAATCATTATGCCGTCAAGGTTATAATGTATATCCTTTTTGAATTGCTTTTCTACAAATAAGTCGATATATTCAGTAAATTCTTTTTCATTTTCCGGAACTACAAGCACTACTTGTTGATCACGTCCGTTTTCGTTTTCGTATGTGAAACTTTGAGTGTATGCGTTCATATACCCCTTCACGTCGTCGCTCTTTAAGAATTTTACATAATCATCTTTTCCTTCATCCCCGAGCATTTCGTCGGTAACAATTTGAAAATCGTATTTCATAATCTTATCAAACTGACGCGATTCAATTCCTCCGAGTGCTTCTCTCAAGCTGAAGCCAAGGAATAAAAGGCCCGTACATCCTGCAATGCCGAAGATTGTCATAAACATTCTCGATTTATATCTGAAGACATTTCTCATCGTTACTTTGCCGATAAAACCAAGCCTGTCCCAAATAAATTTGATTCTTTCAATAAGCATCTTTTTAACTTTTTTCGGTGGTTTCGGTCGCATAAGAGATGCCGCATTTTCTCTTAATGAAGAGAGCACAACACTTAATGTGGCAACCATATTTACCATAACTCCGAAAAGTATCGCGACTATATTTATGAACGGATTTACAATTCCGGTCAGTTCTTTTATAACAAAACTTGCTGAGTATGCGTGATAGATTATTTTCGGAAGAAGTATCGAGCCAAATGTCGCTCCTATGATACCGCCGACAAGACTTGAAATAAGACCGTACGAAATATATTTCATCGATATGCTTGCTGTCGAAAATCCAAGTGCTTTATATGTGCCGATTTCAATTCTCTTTTCTTCGACCATTCTCGTCATTGTGGTGAGCGAAACAAGGATTGCAACAAAGAAGAAGAAGAGCGGGAAAATCCAGCTGACCACGTCGAGCTTGTGCGATGAATCGATCATAAAGAACAAACTGTCGTTGTCCTTTCTCGTTTCAACTTTGAACTTCGGTTCTTTCAACTTGTCGATCATTTCCTTTGCGTCATTTATTTTCTTTTCGCCGTCATCTAGAGTTTTGAGGACTTCCTCTTTTTTTGAAATAAATTTTTCGTTGTTTTCGTTGTATTTCTTTTCTCCATCTTGGAGCTCGACTTTCGCCTTTCGAATTTTTTCATTTGCATCTTTGAGCTCACGATTCAAAGTTGTTCTGCCGTCTGCAAGGTCCAGTTCAGCTTTTTTCAGCTTGTCCTTGTTTTTGTCAATTTCAGCTTTCCCTTTTTCGAGTTCTTTTTTTGCGTCATCCAACTTTTCTTTATTACTATTTAGCTCTACCTCAGCCGCTTCAATCTTCGAAAGACCTTCTTCTATTTTATTTTTATTTACTTCGAGCTCAGCTTCCTTTGACTTAACTTCTTCTAAACCTGCTGTAGCTTCATCTTTTTTCTTTAAAACCTCAGCAAGCTTATAGTCTTCCTCAACATGTGAAAGATTTGCTTCCGTTTTCTTTTGAATTGCATCGTTTAATTGTGATTCAATTCCTTCGATCTCGGCAAGTGCACCTTCAAGCTTTGTCTTGTTTTCCGTAATTGCAAGAAGACCTGCTGCAACTTTTTCCTTGTTTTCAGTGAGTTCTTGTTTCTTTTCTTGAAGACCGCTATTTTTTACAGCTTCGTTGTATTTTTGAAGGCCGTCATCATATTCTTTTTTACCCGTTAAATACTTATCTTCTGCATCTTTGAGTTTCTTTTTGCCGTCTTCAATTTCCTTTGCTCCGTCCGCCAATTTTTTATTCGCATCCGCCGTCTTTGTTTTCAGTTCATTTTCAGCATCCGCCAATTTCTTTTTGCCATCCTCGAGCTTTTTCTTTGCGTCGGCAAGCTTGTCTTCAGCGTCTTTTAGTTCTTTTCTACCGTTTCTTATATCCATTGACGCATCATCTATTTTCTTCTGATTCTTATTTTTTATTTCTGCAAACTTGATGCTTGCTCTCGGTTCCAAAATTTCAATCGCATCACTTTTTTTCACGGATGTAATGTTTTCGTATTTGTCGGAATCCGAATTCACTCCCTCGGTGTTTTTGAATGTATATTTTACAAATGAAAATACATCCTTGTCGAAGTTTTCTTTCGTGACATAAGCAACAGTCTCGATTGTCCCTGTTGAAATTTCCGAAACACCTTTGTTTGCTTGAATAAGATAATCGGTGGAAATGACCTTGCCGACAACTGTGAACTCATATGTCTTCAAATCATTTCTGTCTTTGTCTTCCTTTAGCTTATCCGACTCTCTTTCGAACTTTATCTTTTGTCCGATTTTAATTCCGTCTGTTTTCGGAGTGAATTCAATTGCAATTTCCCCGAATTTTTCCGGAAGTCTGCCTTCTTTTATCTCCGGCACCGAAATTTTATCGGAAAGACTCGACACTCTAAAGTTGATTTTTTCATGACCTAAACTTATATCGGTGTAATATCCCGTCTCCATCTCCTTTATGCCCTTGATATTTCTGAGTGCTTCCATATCTTCTTCATTTATACCTACCGGACTGGAAATACGTAGGTCATACATTTTTTGATCTACAATATGGTGCTCGATGCTGTCACGCATCTTCGGGCCCGTTACCTTTAGGCCAACAAGAATAAACACTCCGAGTGCAGTCATAATAAGAATCGAAAGAAATCTTTTCCACGTATTTGAGATTTCTCTTAAAATATCCTTTAGATGAGCATTTTTTAAACGACTTTTGTTCTTGGTGCCGCCTCTTAACTTTTTATCATCTTTTTTTGAAGTATCCATATTTTTTACCATTCTATAGTATCAATACTTACCGGATTTTTATTAACAGTTATATTTCTCGTCTTTGCGTCCCAAATCTCTATAACTCTGTCCGCAATAGGCGTTATGGCTGTGTTATGCGTTATGATTACAACTGTCGTACCCCATTCTCTTGACATGTCTTGCAGCAGTTTCAAAACAGATTTACCTGTGTGATAATCAAGAGCACCTGTCGGTTCATCGCAAAGAAGAATTGCCGGTTTTTTCGATAATGCACGTGCAATTGCAACTCTTTGTTGCTCTCCACCGGAAAGCTCTGACGGAAAATTGTTCATTCTGCCTTCAAGACCTACGGATTTCAAAATTTCTTCTGCCGGTATCGAGTCTTTTACAATTTGGCTTGCGAGCTCTACATTTTCCTTCGCCGAAAGATTTGTGACAAGATTATAAAATTGAAATACAAATCCAATTTTATATCTTCTATAATTTGTAAGTTCCTTGTCGGTGGCGTTTGAAATGTCCACACCGTCAACAATAATCTGTCCGCTGTCCGCCCGGTCCATTCCGCCTAAAATATTTAAAACTGTCGACTTCCCTGCACCTGAAGGTCCGACAATAACAGCCAACTCACCCTTTTCTATACCGAAAGAAATGTGATCATTCGCATAAATCTTGCTCTCACCCTTTCCGTATGTCTTTACTATATCTTTTACTTCAGCAAACATTTTATTGCCTCCAAATTATCTTTTGTACTTTATCCCCGGTGCCGCAACATATTCCATTGCCGAACCGATAATATCATGAAGTCCCATCCTTGCGTAAACTCCACTGAACTCTTCCATATAACAGAAAAGTCCAATCATATTACGCCTCTTAGTCAAGCTGAACTTGTCGCCGTCAATCTTTAAATAAGGAAGCTCCTTCGGTGTAACGAACTCTTGATAAATATAATCCGTATTGAAATTTTCTTTTGCCGTCTTTATGAATTCCTCTTCACTCATGCTTCTTCCGGTGTAAACACCTCTTGCAGCATTTAAATCAGTCGGCTTAAAAATATATTTATCCTTATTTTTTACAATTTTCTCAAAAAATTGTTCGTCGCCTTCAAAGCGTGCAGTGAATGGAATGTGTTTTTTTACAAACTCATTCTCTTCTTCTGTTAAAATCTTTTTCGTTTCATCCATGTGAACAACGCTGAAAAACACTTTATTGTGAACAACCTGACTCCTAAAAGAACCCACATAAACCGCAGCGTCATTTAAATATGCTTCGATAAAAGCAGCCGAATCGTCTCGTCTTCTCATTAAATCACTCATAACAACGCGTCTGTAGACAAGATCAATCTCCTCACCGTCAGCGATCAACTTGTTCTTTTCTCTATCATAATCCAAATTTGAAATATCTTCAATAATACATTTTATTCCATTTTTTTCAAAATGATCTTTAAACATCAAAAACTCGTCCGGTGTGCCGGTATCGTTGAAGTCTGCGATCAAAACATTCTTTGGCATTATGCCCTTTATATCTTTGTAAAGTGAGATTATTTTCTTTACCCAAGTGTCAAAAAGTTCATATCTCGAAAAATTCCAATTTAAATCTTCGAAAATCTTAGACTCCAAAAGAAGGCTTGCAACCGCATAGTCCTCGAGCATCGCAGAAGTACCGTCAGTATTTATCTCACAAAATCCGAAATCCTCATATCCGTTGTAAAAAATGTCAAACCTCGACATCGGAACCGGCATACTATAGCCTGGGTCATGTAAAATTAGTTTTTCTACAAAATCACCGTAATTGAAAAGCTTTCTGTAGCTCTCTTCTTCGACATATTTCTTCGTGACCTTCTTTACAATCGACATAGTCTCCTTTGCAATTCGCCTGAACACTTCCTCATCCTTATCAGAAATCAAAAGCGGCTGATATTCAAACGGAATCGGCTTTCCTTTATACAAAAACTTCCTCTTTATGCATTCTTCCAAAAGACGCTTGTAATCCGAAACATACTCGTCTTTTGACATTGCCGCATCCAAATAATCTTTTAAATCTTTATCGCTATACATATAATCCCCTCAATCCTAACATCCTGTCTTCAATTCCTTCATTGAAGTGTGCGGAACCGTTTTAACTCTGTTTATCTCAATCGCTTCTTTTACATTATAAGTTCTGTTATAAATCTCAAGCTGTTTGTTTCTTAAAGTATTTCCTTCCATCAAAGGCACAATCTTTTGAAGTGCCTTTCTATCATAATCATTCACATCAAGTGCCGAAAGAATCTCCTCTCCCCATCTTGAAATCTTCTTGCCCATTAACTTTGCTTGCGGACCCTTTTTATATATTTCTTCTCTTGAACGCAAATGTTCCTTGTAAGTCATATCTCCCAAAAGATTCCACATGCGATCAAGATTGTCGTCGTTGTAAAAAATATTATTTATAAGTGCAACCGCCCCGACATTATATGGCCATGGAAGCGAATCTATCATCCTTATCTCAATGAATTTCTTCGTTCGAACGTCAAAAAACACCATAGTTAAAAGATGTTCCAGCTTCTCCAAATCAAAATCATCGCCTATTGCCTCGCCGATTGTTCCGTCAAAACGCTTAAACTCACCTTGTTCCAAAGTGAAAATCGCATCGGTTGCAAGAATTTTATTCGCATAATCCTTGTAAGAAAAATCCGGTCTGAACGCACGTTCCAAAACTCCTGTCCTTGCCGGATCAGTATTTTCCCAAATCTTAGCACGATATGCATAAATATCCAAAGGACGATTTTCTTTGAAAGCCACATTGTCAAAAAGAGTATATAAAATATTTGTAAGCCTTGTTGCCATACCGTATTTTCTGGAATAATCTCTCTCATTGTGAAAATCAATCGAACATTGTAGACTCGTCGTGCCCTTCATCATAAGGTGACTTAATTTCCCATGCTTTTTGAAATAATCAAACATAGCATAATATCTTTCTTTAGGGAGAATCTCGTAGTCTTCAATTCTGCTCACCGGTTGAAACGGAACAGTGTAAAGCCCGTTTCCATATTTATCAATCTCCGGAAGAATTAAATCATAAAAATCTAAAATTCCGGCTTCAATAGTCTTAACACACCTCTTTTGTTTTGAAGAAAACTCGATTTGTCCGCCCGGCTCAGTCGAAATGCTGAACTCGCCCTTTTTGCACGACAAAATTTTGCCCTCTTCTATGTGTGGTTCAAAACCTTGATTCTTCACCAAATCATTAAAAATATCCTGAGTTCCGCCATTGTCAAAATAACCGACCGCCCTTCCGTCTTCTTTTAAAATTAAGTGCTCGCATTCAACTCCGAGATTTTCTTCAGTCTCCGGCTTCTCGCCGCTCTCTATATAATTTATAACAAAATCTGGTTTATCCATAAAATCTCCTTACAAAATTAAAATATTTTTAAAAAAAGCTTGACAAAATAAATTTCTTATGCTACAATTAAAAATGTTGGTTGAAGAAATTCATACCTACCTAATATATGCCCATTTGATTGCGATTTTAAGCGGCATAACGTGTTAGAAATAAAAAATATGCGGATGTGGCGGAACTGGCAGACGCGCATGGTTGAGGGCCATGTGTTTCACGACGTGGGGGTTCAAATCCCTTCATCCGCACCAAAACAAAAGCTTCGGCATGTGCCGGAGCTTTTTTCGTGTTTATAAAAAATAAAAGTGTTTATAAGATTTTATTTTTACATATTAAATCCGATTATTAAGATTTGTCAGCGAGACATCGTTGTTCCTATCGTCACAACGTATGCCTGTCGTTACAGATGCGTTCAATTGTAAAAGCAAAAAAGAACCGGTGTTGCCGGTTCATATTTAAAGTTCCACAAATTTGCGAGGAATTTTCGATGAGAAA
>CABTWE010000014.1 GCA_902488465.1 uncultured Tissierellia bacterium
CTCTTGCCCCTGTGATTTAAAGACAGCTCGGGTTGTTTTTTAAGAACTCTTACGACGTATTTTTTGTTTTTGTAAAAAAAAAAACCCACGGGTTAGGGCTATAACATTGCGACGCATGAGATATATGTTAACACACATGCATAAACAATTTAAAAATATTATTTAAAAAAATCTATGTGAGGTATTTTATGAAGTTTACACCTGAAAAGTTCAAACTAAAAGATGGCAGAGTGTGCCAAGTTCGGGAGATTGAAGTAAAAGATGCTGCCCAAATGGTTGAATATCTGAAAACTATTATGGGAGAATCTTATTTTTTAAATTCTTATCCGGAAGAAATCACCATGACTGCTGACGAGGAAGCAAAAATGATAAAAGGCTTCATTGAATCTGAGGGTACTCTTATGCTTGTTGTCGAAATAGATGGAAGGTTGATAGCAAACGGCACGGTCACGAGATTCAGAAGAAAGAAGATGCGCCATCGTGGAAATGTTGCTGTAGCTGTGTTAAAAGAATTTTGGAACTTAGGTATAGGGAAAAAAATTCTTATATGTCTTGAAGGATATGCAAAAAAATTGTTGCTTTCCCAATTGGAGTTGGATTATTACTCCGGCAATGAAAGGGGTAGGATTCTCTATGATAAGCTTGGATACATCACGGTGGGAGAAACTCCTAATGCCATCATTTTAAAGGATGGAAGTCGGTATAGTGATATAAAAATGGTAAAAAGTATTTAATAAAAATTATATTGAAAATTTATTTGTAAAATTAATCGGCACGCGCCGGTTATTTTTTTACACAAAAATTTATTCGCAAAACTTTTAATTATTTGTAATAAAATTTTATTTTTAGTATAATATAAATAAGCGTTGACACGCTAGATGGAAGGGTGTTGATTTTTTGATTAAGGAAAAGTTTAAAGAAGTTTTATCGACGGTTTTACCGATTTCGATTTTAGTTTTTATTCTCCATTTGACATTGGTGCCTCTCGAAGCGGATATGATGTGGAGATTTTATTTAGGAGCATTATTTATTATTATCGGGCTCACGATTTTTTTAATCGGGGTCGATCTTGGAATAACACCTATCGGCGATTCATTCGGAAATACTGCGGTAAAAAGTAACCGCTTATATATAATAGGTCTGTTGGGCCTTATTCTCGGTTTTGTAATTTCAATTGCAGAGCCGGATTTACACATTTTGGCAAATCAAGTCGGACAGATCACAAACGGGATTGTTTCAAAGACTTCTCTTGTAATTCTCGTATCTGTCGGGGTTGCAGCTCTCATTTCATTGGGGCTTATGAGAATTGTAAAGTCGATGTCCCTGAAATTATTTTTACTTATTGTTTATGGAGTAATTCTTGCACTCTCATTTTTCGGCGATTCATTTTTCCTCGCCGTTTCGTTTGATGCGTCAGGTGCAACCACCGGAGCACTCACAGTTCCGTTTTTACTCGCACTCGCATCGGGTGCGTCATCAATGAACAAGGACAGTAAGAAATCCGAAGAAGACTCTTTCGGGCTTGTCGGAATTGCTTCTGCGGGTGCAATTATCGGGGCTCTTGTTTTGGGACTTCTTTCAAATGTTTCATTTGGCGATATGCCGCCGGTTGAAGCAGTTCAAAAGGTCGGGGTTTTTTCACATTTTATTCATGAAGCTCCTATTGTTTCAAAGGAAATTCTGTTTGCTCTTTTACCAATCATTATAATTTATATTGTTGCAAATTTTAAATGGTTTAAAAATTCAAAGAGAGCAAATTCGAGAATCTTCACAGGTATCGCATTCACATTTATAGGACTTGTAATATTTCTAGTAGGTGTCAACTCCGGTTTTATGGACGTTGGTCGTCACATCGGACATGAGTTGGCCTTAAGAGGAAACAATGTTATAATTGTCGGAATCGCATTTTTGATGGGAGTACTTACAATTTTAGCGGAACCTGCTGTACACGTTCTTACAAATCAAATCGAAAGCGTTACGAGCGGTTCTATAAAGAAAAAAGTAGTTTTGATGACTTTGTCGGTCGGAGTCGGCATTGCGGTTGCACTTTCAGTTTTAAAAATTTTAGTTCCGAGCATGCAACTATGGCACGTGCTGCTTCCGGGATATATTTTGACTTTTATTTTGATGAGAAAGGTTCCAAATCTTTTTGTAGGCATTGCATTTGACTCTGGCGGGGTTGCATCGGGACCGATGACCGCAACGTTTATTCTTGCGTATGCTCAAGGGATTGCAAACACAGTCCCGACGGCGGACCTTCTTTTGGACGGCTTTGGAACTATTGCAATGGTCGCAATGACACCGCTCATTGCACTGCAAATTTTGGGTTTGTTCTTTGTTAAAAAGAAAACGACGGAGGTATAGGATGTTAAATAACGATAGAGAATTGGATATGCTTGTTGCAATTGTTGCACAGGATAAGGGCAGCAAAGTTTTGGCAGTTGCAAGGGAAGTGGGAGTGCAAGGCGGCACAATTCTTCACGGCGTTGGAACTGCAAGCAGAACTATTTTCGATTATCTCGGTTTAAATGACAAAAAGAAGGCACTCATTTTGATTGTCGGCGAGAGAGATTTGATTATAAAAGCTGCGGAACATATTTCCGAAAAGATGGAATTTAATAAACCGAACCATGGTATTGCATACATTGAAAATGTTTTGAATATTTACGGTTCGCATTTTAGTAACGGCGAAGGCGAAGAAAGAGGTGAAGGTGAAATTATGTACAATGCTATTTATACAATTGTTGAAAGAGGTAGGGCAGACGAAGTTATTGAAGCGGCTGAAAAGGCCGGTTCAAAGGGAGGCACAGTTATTAATGCAAGAGGTGCCGGAACTCATGAAACACAAAAGGTTTTTAACATGGTGATTGAGCCTGAGAAGGAAATAGTTCTCGTTATCTCGGAGGTCGATAAGACAAGAGCCATCGTTGATTCTATAAGGGAAAAGATTCAAATCGAAGAACCGGGCAACGGAATTTTGTATGTGACAGATGTTAGAGAAACATACGGAATGGCAAAATAAAACAGTGAGGAGGACATTATGATTTATATCGCTTATAAAAGATGCAGCACTTGTAAAAAGATTCAAGACTTGCTCGACGAAAAGAAAATAAATTATGTATACAGAGAAATCGACAAGGAAAATCCGACTGCCGATGAAATTAAAAAATGGCATGAGGAGTCGGGGCTTGACATCAAAAAGTTTTTCAACACGAGCGGCATGATTTACAGAGACAACAATTTAAAGGACAAGCTTCCGAATATGACGGACAAGGAAAAGTATGAACTCCTTGCAACTGACGGCAAGCTTGTGAAACGACCGATTCTTTTGGACGACGACAAAAAATTTGTTGCAGTCGGACCTGGAGTAAAAAAATATTTGGAAGAAAAGTAAATAAAAAGGAGGCTTTGATTAGCCTCCTTTTTTTAGCTTGGGATATCTCAAGTTTTTTTATTTAAGCACATTTACAACGTCGCCGATAACAATTATGCCCGGCGTTTGAATGTCTTTTTCGATTTTTGTTTTGTACGCATTTTCGAGAGTCGTTATGGTGAGCCGTTCATCTTTTGTCGATGCCTTTTCGATAAATGCGACGGGTGTATTTTTAGATTTCCCCGCATTTATAAGTTTTTCGGAAATGATTTCGGTGTTTCCGATGCCCATCAAGACAATAATCGTTCCGTTAAGTTTTGCAAGTGCGTCGAAGTCGACAGTCGAACCTGCCATCTCGTGTCCCGTAAGCACAGTGAACGATGTTGAAACACCGCGGTGCGTGATGGGAATGTTCGAGAGAAGAGGCGCCGACGTTGAGCTCGAAAGCCCCGGAAAGACAAGAGGAGTTATTCCATGTTCCTTGAGATACAAAAACTCTTCGCCACCGCGACCGAACACAAAAGGATCGCCGCCCTTTAGCCTCAAAGTGTAATTGTATTTTCTCGAGCACTCAAGAAGCAGTTCATTTATTTCATCCTGTTTCATCGAATGTTTACCCGCACGTTTCCCTACAAATATTTGCTCCGCTCCCGGCTTCTTATAGTCCAAGAGCTCTTTTGGAATAAGTGCGTCATACAAAATGACGTCAGCTTCTTTTACAGCATTTAAAGTTTTTAGCGTGACAAGCTCGATGTCACCCGGTCCTGCGCCTGCCAAAACTGTTTTTCTTTCCATTTTATCTCCTTATTGAGCGTGCGATCATCGAGACAGTGTGTCTTTCACCGCGAATTGCACTGCTCATTTTATAAATATTTTCAGGATATGCAATGCCACCGTATCCGCTGTCGCCGATGTGCATAATATCAAAACCGATTGACTTCGTGTGAAGTGCAATTTTTTCAATGACCGAAGTGTCCGATGACTCCTGACTCGTTCCGATCGATGCGAGCGAAAGCTTTCCGCAATATCTTATAAGCTCGACATTTTCACGCAGTTCGCTTTCGGAAATGCCCGGTGCTGTAAATGGCGCCGGAAGAAGGATTACATCTGCACCCGCGTCGATAAAACTCTTTGTCGTTTCAACACTTACAAGCTTTTCATTCACACCGGACGAGTGCATCTTTCCTGCGATAACAACTCCGCTGAAGTTTTTCTTCGCTCTTTTTATCGCTTCGACAATTTCGTCATTTGTAACTCCGGTCGCCGGATTTCCGGTAAGGCATACAAATTTAAATCCCAATTTGTCCGCAGCTTCGAGCGCTTCTTCGCTTGCGATTCTGCCTTTTGAAATCTCGATTCTCTTGTCCATCATATCATGATTTAAATCAATCGGCTCGAGATTCAGGCCAATCGGTCTCCCGGTGAGCTCGGTTATGAGTTCCACAGGATTGTCCCTCGTTGGAAGCCCTTCGATTTTCGGCTCGAATACGTCGATAAGATTTAATAAAATTAGATCTGCTCCAAAAGCACGTGCGACCTCCGCTCCGGTAATCCCATCTGACGGTGTCTTTGTTACAATTGATTCCGCCATAACAATTCTAGATTCCGACGCAAAAATGGATTCCAAAAGTTCTTTTTTAGATAGACTCACCATCTCGCTCGGCTTCAAATTTAAAAAACGCTTCATTGTTATCAACTCCTTATGTACTTCGCGTGAAAAGGCGAAACTTCAGCGAAAAAAGTTTTTGAACTCAAAGAGTCCCCGTGAAAGTATAAATAGATCGTAAATTAAATCGTGAATAAAAAATAAAAAACGTAATAAGAAAAAGAATCGAATCCGTTCGAATTACTGAAAAAAAGACTTTCACACCCAACTGTATTAATTTTCTTGTTTTGCAATCGTTGTTAACGATGTCGAAAGTGCAAGCACAATCCAAATCATCATTATTATTCGATTGATATAAATTATATCTTCAAACATTCCGTGCACGAGAATTCCGGCAATCGATGCAAGAACACCGCATGCAAATGTTTTAACGATTGAACTTTTAGTATTATAAATCACTCTTATGGTTTGCACAATGCTCACGACAACCACAACCAAGAATGTTATAAATCCGGTGTAGCCACCCTCGGCCATAACTTGAAGATATGTGTTGTGCGCGTGGAAAATCGGCATTGAGCGAATATATGTTTCAAAAGTTTCCTTAAACGGCTTATGACCGAAACCGACTCCAACTTGCGGATGATCCTTCACAACATCTTTTGTGATCGACCAAATCTTAAAGCGATAGCTCGTCGAGCTGTCCTTGACATTTGTGATTGACATAATTCTGTTTCTGATGCTTTCCGGAAGAAAGTTCATCCCGAGAAGTGCAAACGGAATCGCAAGTGCAATGAGCGCTCTGTAGTTGAAAAACAAAAATACGAGTGCACTCACTCCGACCGACATAATGCCGCCACGTGAAAATGTGAGGAGCATCGACAAAAGTAGAAGTCCCGTTATCCCCAAAAACACAAATTTCTTAAAGCCGTCTTTGTGTGCCCAAAAAAGGCTCACAACAATCGGAGTCAGAAGCACGATGTACTCTGCGAAAACATTCGGATTCATAAAAACCGAATATGCCCTTGCGGAGATTTGGCTTGAAACATCTGCGTCGACCCATTCTCTTTGAACAGTTCCGAAAAATTTGAATTGCAAAATGCCCCAAAGACAAACAAATGCAGCGCCAATTGCAAGGCTCGTTGCGATTTTGTTGTAGTCCTCTTTTGTTTTTATCGATGTTACAATTGCCAGAAAGATTGAAATCCCGGCAACGTTCATCGAAAAGTCTCGAAGTGAGCCGAATATGTCGAGCGACGTGAATGTGTTTATAAAAATAAAAACAAAAACGAGCGCCACAGGCACATAAAAGGTGCTCAAAAAAATTTTTTCTCTCTTATATACATAGATGTCCACAATATACAAAAATAAAATTGCAAATGCACCCAATAGCGTTATCATATCCGGCAAAAAAGGATACCCGATCAAAAACAGATTGAGCGTTAAAAATTTTCGCTTCGCAAAAAACGGGGCCGCCAAAATCATGAGGGCGACAAGAAATGCCATTTTGTATCCGAGAAATCTAAGACTTGACGCGAACGCAAAAATTGAAATGATAGGATAGAGAAGATTCATACTTATCATATTATCTTTTTTTGTACTATTTATCTCCATCTCTTGCCTCCAACTTGTATGCGTAGGTGAAAAATCTCACGATGATTGAGGACTTATACCACCCATTTCTTATCAAATCTTGGGTAAATTTTGTTAAATTACAAAGTACGAAAAGTGTTATACTAAGTTTAAGAGGAGCTCCCATTACGACTCCGACAAAGAAAAGAAGGGCAGCCGTAAGAAAAACAAACGGTGCTTGCTCGTCAAGAAACAAAGCATTAAGAATCTTTGAGTCAAAATTGGAAGGAGCTGAATCGGGCTCCATTTTTTTTATTATATTGTATGTTTTTGAATATTTTATGATGTCGTCATCAATCGATTTTCGAATAATTTTCGACTTCGACGGTTTCCTTTTCGGATTAAAAATCCTATAAAGATTTGAACTTTCAAAAACATTTCGCACAAGCGTGAAAAACTTGTTGAAAGAATTTGCTATAATACTATTTTTCATATACATCAAGCTTTACTAAATATGCTTCCATGTTCATGTATTTTGTTTTTACGATGTATTTTATTCCAACTCTTACTTGTTCGCCGGTTGCCCAATAAGCGTCGCCGTCGTCTTTAAGAGTTGCTTCGATTGTAAATTTAACATCGTATTTTCCGGGCACAACTTTGTTCACCCACTCGCCGTCAATTTCAAGCGGCTTTTCAGTCGGGGTTGATTCGATTTCAACAATTTTTCCGATCGGTCTTGTTCTGTCTGCCCAATAAAGCATGTCGCCTTTGTGTAGCATTTGAACAGTCAAGTCGCGAACATCGCCGACTTCAAACGTGAGCTTGGCGTCATGCATCATCTGTGACTCGTCAGGCTTTGTGAAATATCTTTTTGCACCGAAAACGACTGCAAATATTAAAACCAAAACAATAATAAGGTCCAAAATATTTATTAGACCAAATAATTTACCTTCTTTATCAATAATTTTCATTGTTACCTCCAATAATTTTATATTTATATTGTATATTAAATCCATTTAAAAGTAAAGAAAATTCAATTTTTCGGAAAGTTAAGAAGTTTGTAATATTAGTTTAAACAAATGAGAAAAAATAAGGGTAATAATGATAATAGTGGGTATAATAATAAAGTGAATTAATTAAACTTAGTAAATTTAAAAAAATGATTTTTATAATCATGCAAATGAGGTGATTTAATGTTAATATATGTAGATACAGAAAACATGGAGGCCAATTGGGTTGACGTTCTTCCATATTTGAAAGAGAACGATACTATATATGTATTTTATACTAAAAATTCCAAAGGGCTTGATATTGGAAAGCTGGATCTTATAAGAAATGCGAGCGCAAATATAATACTTCTTCCGGCATCGACCGGAGACAACGCTCTCGACTTTGTACTTTCAAGTCAGCTTGGAAACAAAATCGATGACGCAAAAGTTCATATTATATTAAGTGGCGATAACGGTTATACACCGCTTGTGAAATTTTGGGAAGAGAAAGCGGAAATATTTCTCATTTCCGACATTGAACAGGTGATAGAATATATAAAAACCGGCACAATGCCAAAGGCAAAACCGCTTCCGAGCGGAAGGCTTGTAATGGATATTGAAATGCCGGAAGAGCAAAGAAGACAAGTTCAAAGCGTCCTCGACAAAGTCGGAAACGGCGATTTGAATGCAATATATCAAAGCTTAATAAAAGCTTTCGGACAAGAAGAAGGACTTGGACTTTATAAAGAAATTCGTTCAAGAATAAGATAAGGAGAATTATATGTTATTATCTATTAAAGATTTATACGCAGGAGTAGAGGATAAAAAGATTTTAAACGGAGTAAACCTCGATGTAAACAAAGGTGAAGTTCACGTAATAATGGGACCGAACGGAAGCGGAAAGAGTACCCTTGCAAATGTAATCATGAACACCGGCGGATATACTGTTGACTCCGGAAAAATTATATTCAAAGACGAAGATATTACAAATTTGGAAACAGATAAAAGAGCACGCATGGGAATTTTCATGAGCTATCAAGCACCTGTTGAAATTCCTGGTGTAACTTTGGAATCTTTTATAAGAGCTGCCCTCACACAAAGAGACGGCGAAGCTCCGGGATTTTTTGAACTTAGAGATGAAATGGATGAAATGATGGACGAGCTCCACATGGACAAGTCCTACAAAGACAGATATGTAAACGTCGGATTTTCAGGCGGTGAAAGAAAGAAGAGTGAAATCCTTCAACTTTTAATGCTAAACCCTGACCTTGCACTTCTCGACGAAACAGACTCGGGTCTTGACGTCGATGCAGTTGACGTTGTCGGTCAAGGCATCAAAAAATTCACAGAAGATAAAAACAAAAGTATAATTGTAATTACACACCATCACGAAATTTTGAAATATATCAAAGCGGATTATGTTCACGTTATAGTCGACGGAACAATTGTTACAACCGGCGACGACAGCTTGATGGACAAAATTGACAAGGAAGGCTTTCAAGAATATAGGAGGTAATATGGCTAAGAGAACAAAAGTCGATGATATAGATAGAGGTATATACGACACTATATCCGATGTTAAATACAAAAAGAAACTCGATGCCGGACTTACCAAAGAAATCACAGATAAGATAAGCGCTGAAAAAGGCGAGCCGACATGGATGAGAGATTTGAGAAGAGAAGCGGTTGACATTTTCTATGAACTGGAAAATCCTGTTTGGGGTCCGGACCTTTCTGAAGTCGACCTCGAAAATATCGTCACATATATAAGTCCGGATGTGGAAATGGAAGACGACTGGTCAAAAGTTCCGACCGAAATAAAATCCATGTTCGACAAACTTGGAATTCCGGAAGCGGAAAAAGAAAATCTTTTGAGCGGAGTCGGAGCACAATATGACTCGGAAGTTGTTTATCACAACGTTCAAAAAGAACTCACAGATCAAGGTGTAATCTTTCTAGATTTCGATACGGCTGTAAAAGAATATCCGGATATCGTAAGAAAATATTTTCAAAAAGCAATTTCTCCTAAACTCCACAAATATGCCGCACTTCACTATGCGGTTTGGAGCGGTGGAACATTTGTTTATGTGCCGAAGGGCGTTCATGTTGAAGTGCCTCTTCAAACATACTACAGACTCAATGCTCCGGGAGCGGGACAATTTGAACACACAATGATAATTGTCGATGAAGGCGGTTCATGCAGATTCATAGAAGGCTGTTCCGCACCGAAATACAATGTTTTAAATATTCACGCCGGTTCGGTCGAACTTTTTGTTGAAAAGAACGCAAAATTAAATTTCACATCGATTGAAAACTGGTCAAGAAACATGTACAACTTAAACACAAAACGTGCAGTTGTAGAAGAAAACGGCAGAATGGAATGGGTCGGCGGTTCGTTTGGCTCAAAAGTCAGCATGCTTTATCCGGGAACGCTTTTAAACGGTGAAGGTGCTGTCACAGACAACGTCACACTCACATTTGCAGGAAGCGGACAAAATATTGAAAACGGCGCACAAATCATTCACAATGCCAAAAACACAATGAGTAATATCGACTCGAGATCCATTTCAAAATCGGGCGGTGTTAGTGTATACAGAGGACTTGTTAAAATTCTTCCGCATGCAACCGGCTCAAAAAGCTCAGGTTCGTGCGAAAGCTTGATGCTCGACGATCAATCGAGAGCGGACACAATTCCTGTAATTGTAAATGAATGTAGAGATGCCGTTGTCGGACATGAAGCATCGATCGGAAGAGTTGATGAAGAAGTTGTAAACTACATGATGAGCAGAGGCATAAGCGAAGTTGAGGCAAGAGCGATGATTGTCAGAGGATTTGCAGATCCTATCGCAAGAGAACTTCCGCTTGAATATGCGGTTGAAATGAACAACCTTATAAATCTTGAATTGGAAGGAACGGTGGGTTAGATGACAGAAGCGATAAAAGTAAATGAACTGGAGTTTAAAACATTTAACTACCTTGGTGTTAATGAAAAAATAGTTGAGGACGAAAAACTTGTCAAAGTGCTCAAGTTTTTGGATGGTGACTTCGGACAAGAAGTAGTTCTCAAAGATAAATCTCAAATTACGACAGAGTACGATGAAATGAACGGCTTTGCCATAAACAGAGACAATTTTGTTATAAAAGAAGATAATCCGATGGAGTTTGGAATGATCATGATGGGTGAAATGCACCAAGCACACAATTTCAAAATTCGTCTCGAAAAAAATGCACGTGCAAAAGTATACCTGTTATATGATATGTATAACAGCGACCTTGTCGGAAACTACGACATTGAAATCGGGGAAAATGCAAAGCTCGAAATTGCACCGGTGTTTTTGAAAGGTGCACGCACAATTCTGGACATCCAAATCCACTTAAAAGGTGAAAATTCACAAATTCACATGGAAGGCGGATATGTTGTCGGAAGCCACAGCGACATGGACATAAACATGTATGCGGAGCACGACCACAAAGACACAAGCAGCCTTCTTAACATGAATGGCATCTTGATGGACGGTGCAAAAAAGAACTACAAATACACAATTGACTTTCCGCGCGGCTCATCGGGTTCAAAGGGAATCGAAAGCGAAAAAACGACAGCTCTCTCAGACAATTTTAAAAACACAGTTGTGCCGGTTCTTTTGGTAGGCGAAGACATGATCGAAGCGGAACACGGTGCACAACTCACAGAGCCGGATCCGGAAAAACTCGACTACATCTACTCCAGAGGAATCGACAAAAAAATGGCTGAATTTATGGTCGTCGAAGCGGAACTTTCGAACTCAATCGACATGTTCAACGACAAGGGTAGAGAATATATATTTGAACGACTAGAAGATATATTTTTAGGTGATAAATAATGAGTTTAAATCCAATTGAAATAAAAAAGGATTTTCCAATATTACAAACTGGAATCCACTACCTTGACAACGCCGCAACCACACAAAAGCCGCAACAAGTTATAGACGCACTTGTGAAATATTACCTTATGGACAATGCAAACCCTCATCGCTCGGCACACAAACTCGGGCAAAGGGCAACGGAAGACTATGAAAACGCACGGGAAACGGTAAGAAACTTTATAAACGCAAAAAAAGTAGAACAAATTGTGTTCACAAAAAATGCAACAGAAGCTTTAAACATCTTGACGAACTCATTTCTCTACACATTAAAACCGGGCGACGAAATTCTGATTACAATTGCAGAACATCATGCAAACTTTGTAAGCTGGCAAGAAGTTGCGAAAAAAACGGGAGCAAAACTCGTAATATCGTATCTAAATGAAGACAGGAGCTTAAACCTCGATGAACTCATGGGAAAAATAAACAAAAACACAAAAGTCTTTTCATTTCAAGAAGCGTCAAACGTTACCGGATACATCGTCGATGCGAAAGCACTTATAAAAGAAATTCGCGAAAAATGCGACGCCACAATAATAGTTGACGGCAGCCAAAGCGTTCCGAACAAAAAAACAGACGTCTCCGAAATGGACTGTGACTTCTTTGTTTTCAGCGGACATAAGCTCCTCGCTCCGATGGGCATCGGCGTACTCTACGGAAAACTTGAAAAACTGAACAAACTGCCGGCACTACTTTTCGGCGGCGACATGATTGAATATGTATATGAAAATGAAGCCACATACCTCGAAGCACCTTTCAGATTTGAAGGGGGCACACAAAACGTCGGTGGGGCAGTCGGACTTGCAAGGGCAATCAAATACCTCGAAGAAATCGGCATGGACAACATCCATCAATATGAACTCGAAATTGCAAAAAATGCCTATGAAAAACTTAGCAACATCGAAGGCGTACAGCTCTATACAACCTCAAACGAATCGAAATCGGCAGTGCTGTCGTTTAACATCGAAGGTGCTCACCCACATGACATTGCAACAATCCTCGACTCGAGAGACATCATGATTCGAAGCGGCCACCACTGTGCGCAACCGCTCCACAGATATCTCGGCAGACCTTTTAGCGCAAGAGCGTCATTCTACATCTACAACACAATGGATGAAATCGACGAACTCGTTAAGGGAATAGAACATGTTAAGGAGGTCTTGCAACTTGGAACTAGATAGCATATACACCGAACTGATACTTCACGCATCTTCGGATAAAAAGAACTTTCGAAAAATTGAAAATCCGGACATCGAAGAACTTGGACATAATCCGTCTTGCGGTGATGAACTCACAATCTACGCAAAAATAAATGACGGCAAAATTGTAGACGCAAGCTTCACCGGCGAAGGCTGCGCAATTAGTAAAGCCTCGACCTCGCTCATGATTGACGTCATAAAAGGTAAAACCGTCGACGAAGCAAAAGAAATCATCTCCATTTTCTTAAACATGATCCGCGGTGAAGAACTTACGAAAGATGAACTCAAAAAACTTAAAGACGCCCGCGTCTTTGAAGGCATAAAAAAACTCCCGGCAAGGGTGAAGTGTGCGACGTTGAGCTGGCACACTATGGAAAACCTGCTTGAAAAATAGGTATTAAAATTTGCGGTCTAATTTGCGAATTGTTTTGTAGAAAATAGCAAACGCCGCCGTAGCGGGATGGCATACGTTGTGACGTAAGGAACAACGATGTCCTCCCGCAAAACCTGCGCAATCAAAAATTGCATTTACGGCGCATTTCATCAAAATATCCTCGCAAATTGTGTTGTTTATGAAAGAATCGGTTGCACCGGTTCTTTTTTGCTATTTATAAATACATATCTTCGCTCAACACGCTTCCTATATTTCTTCTACCCATTCTCCCTCTTGGCGGCGATACACCTTTTTATCTCATCTCACGACGAAATCAAAGATTTCTGTTCGATGGATAAAAAAACTGGTCGCCGCTAC
>CABTWE010000015.1 GCA_902488465.1 uncultured Tissierellia bacterium
AACTTATATAATCAATCAATTTTCATATAATAATCACCAGTCTTTTAATATCATTATATCTTTACAAATTTTTCTCCTTTCAATCTATTTAATTTTCAAAAAAAGCATATACAAAATACATTCTCTCTAAAATCTCTCTCCCAAATTTCCCATGTAGTCTATAGTTTTCATGCATATCTAAATTCTATTAAATCAAATATTTTCAACATTTAAAAATATATTTTTTCACCGAGTCTCTAATCTAAATCCAAACAACCTCGAAGTTCAACCCCATATTAACTTACACATTTACTCTAACTAAATTCCGGCTTTAACACTAAAACTCTCGATACTCCTACAACATTTCCGTACAAAAAGCGAAAGATTTCTCCTTCGCTTTTCTTTAACTATTCAAAATTCTCTCCGAAATTTCTCATTTTCTTTTCGCAATATGTTTGGGTTCTACAATTCCACACCGCAAAGTCTATTCTTAAACAAATTTCGAAATGTCTTTCACATCAAGTCTGACGGATTCGTGGTACTCATAGTCCGCTTTGCCGATTGCGATAATCATGACCGGCACATATCTTTCCGGGTCGAGTCCGAACTCCTTAGCGATTATATCTTCTTCGAAACCGCCGATCACATTTGTATCGTAGCCGTGCGCCCTTGCGACAAATTGAAGTTGCATCGCCATCAAACTAGAGTCAATCTTCACAACGTCGTTCATCTTTTGTCTCGAAAAACTCTTGTACGCCGGCAAGAAGAATTCCATCGCGCGCTCTTTGATTTCTTGCGGCATAACCCCACGTCTCACCGCTTCGGAGTAAATCTCCTCAGCTTTTTCGTAGCACTTCATATCGCCGAAAATGAGTATCATTGCCGAAGACGTGTCGTTTTGCCTGGTGTTAAATTTTACAAGCGGACGCAGCTTTTCCTTTCCCTCGTCCGACTCCACAACCACAAATCTCCACGGCTGCAAATTCACCGAAGACGGTGCCTGTGTTGCTTCCTGCAAAATCTCAATCATCTCCTCTCTTGGAATCTTATAACTCGCATCAAATGACTTGATCGAATGTCTGTTAAATACAATATCTTTAAAATCGTTGTTTCTCATAATACCTCCATATTTTTATATACAAAATAGCCAAGCTTAAAATTTATCCGGATAAATAAATCCTATTTATCTATTACCCATAATCCCTTCGCATTCATCATGACATAGTTTAAAAAACAAGCTTCAAACGCACCATTATTAATCTAAATGTAATTTTAATAATTGGTAATCACATTTTTACGATTTTTGTCTCGAAATTATACTTAAAAAGCAGCTATCGACAAAACGTCTACAACTGCTTTTTAAAACTTATTTATACGATTAACTCACGATTAAATCTATCTATATAGCCGTTTTTCATGACTTTTCGCACGATTAACTCACGATCAAAAGCGAATAAAAAACACATCTAATTTATATTAGATGCGTTTGAAAATAGCATTACATTTTATAAATACCATTAAATATTAAATTTCGATGCTAGAATAATGAGTAATAATATTAGCAAAATAGAAATCCCAATAAAAACTCCAACATATATACCAATGTTTTTACTCTCATTAATACGTGAGCTAGCTCTAACCATCTTAAAAATTACAAAAACAGCCGATACAACAATTAAATTAAATAAAACAGCAATTGCCAAGATTTTAATTATTGATAAATCCTTTCTACTAGAAATAGCTGAAAAAATGCTAACATTTGTAGTTATTAAAGTAAATGCAGAAAAAATCAACGATGCAATCCCTATAATATCAATATTAGTTTTTTCCATAGCTTTCTTTGTACTAGACAAATCCATGTTAAACGTTCTAAGTTCACTCTTTTGATTTTCAATATCTGCAAATAACTGCCTGTTATTTGCATTTTGTCTTTCAATCATTCCTCTAGTATATTCAATTCTAGCCACTTCTAAATTAACATGATCTTGAAATTTATATAAAGATTTTTTCAACTTTTCAAAATCATTCACATTGCTAAATTGATAGCCAGATGATTCTAAAGAATTATACAAATATCCAAGATTGTAAATTATATTTTGAAGTTTGTCCTCTCCCTTGTCTGCCTCATGTATGCTTGCTATAATCTTCATTATTATGCTATATTGATGGCGATAATCATCCCTATATAACTCAATAATATCATTGATAATTGGCTGATAAAAAAATGATTTAGCTCCTTCTTTTGGAGCTTCTGTCAACCTCTCAAGAATTGAGCATATTAATTCTTCCTTGTTATCCATATTTTCTTATATCATCCCATTCAATAATAGGCTTATATACACCTGTCCTCATAGCTCTATCCCAAGAAGTGTTCTCATTATGAGTTTCATCAACCATAACCCATGGATTACTGTCTTTATATTTTAAAATTATATTTTCAATTATATCTTTAGCACACATATCAAATTCAATTAATGGATCTGTAAATTCAAACAACTCTGAAGCACCTGCTGCCGCAAACTTGTAGTAAACAGCTGGAACAACGGGGCCAAATTGCCATGCTTCAATCAATTCATTAAACATTGGTTCGTCATTTATTCTTAATGATTCACGCTGAATAAAAAACAACAACTTTTGTAGTTTTAAATTAGTGATTGGTCTTCCCATTTCCGTGAATCTAAAAAGGATATATTTAGCAATATCCATTGCACTATACATAACTCACCCCTCCTTTTTTAAATTATAGCATAATGAGAAAAATTATGCAATACTATGCAACTTTATGCAATAATACTACTTGAGTAATATAAGCAACCTTAAAGTATATATTAGTTATCTTTCTTCTTTATGGCATCCTGTTCAGCATGCATTCGTTTTAAAAATTCTTTAGTTTCTTTTCGCTCTTTTTCACGCACTTCAGATTTTCCTACAACTTCACATTTAAAAGGTGATGTAAATCTATTTTTAGATAAAAATTCACGCTCCTCTTTACTTAACTTTTTCTTACTCATGCTATTCCTCTTCTAAACTCTATTCAAAATTAGGTATATATTTTTTAATACCAAGTTTTTGTAAAATGTTCTGAGGATCATCTACGTAATAAAATTGTCCATCATTTTCATTATCAAAGTTTCTAGGGTTTTTTAAGTTATATAAATAATCTTCTTCGCTATCATCAACGACTTTTAAATCTCCCAGATCATCTCTTACAATAATATATTTTACATTATTTGTTAATGAATCATATCCTCCACTAGCTCCAATATATATTACTTTTCCAATATACTCTAAAGGGATTTCTTTATTCAGCTCTGATTGAAATACATTTATTGTTTTCATTTTATATTTACCTCGTTTCATTTATGCAAATCTTCTTCTAATGGTCTAACTTTTGAATGCCTTTCTGTTACCGGCAAACCTTTATCTTTTGCCATCTCACAGTAAAGCTTCTATTCTTTATCTGTTTTCATTGCGTTTGGAATATGTCTAAGATAATTAAAGATTTTGTTTTTATCATATTAAGTAATACATTCTTTGTTAATTGCCCTATTAATCAATTCCTTAATTTTCATTCTATAAACCTTTAATAAATGCTCCCTTTATTCCTTCAGTTCCTATAATTATTATTTCATATATTCTTTACCCAACATAGAGTCATGAATAACATTGAACGGCAGCAATTTAGAAATGACAGTTATATTTCTTTCTTGTCCAAGATTATTTTTTAAGTGAATCAAATAGCCGTCTTGCGCAGGAAATTTTTCAATATAAAAAATAGAATAGCTGTTGATATCGTTCTTTTTAAGGTAATTATTAACGCTTAGTCTAATGAGAATTCCCTTTTAGTTAAAAATCAGATTAATCAATAAAATAAAAATAATCGTCCTAATCCATTTTTTCATTACTTTTGCCCCCAAACCATTTTTACTTATGTAACCCATTTTATTCACTCTAATCATAATACATTTATTTAAATTTGCAATTCCAACGCTATAAGTACAAAAAAAGAAAGTGTATTTCAACTTCCTTTTCGTTTTGGTGGAGATGAGGAGAGTCGAACTCCTGTCCAAAAAAACTATGCATCAAGCATCTCCGAGTGCAGATGTTTTTAAAGTTTCCTTCAAATTTCTAAAACATCAAACTCCGTCCGAAGTAGCTTTTGTTAATTTATATGGCTAAAAGCATCACCAAATAAATCAGCTCGTAAGTTGTTAAGGTCTCAGCCTCCACACGAGAGATAGGATTCGAGACGCGCCGCTTTTAATTAAGCAGCAAATGCAAAATTATTATTTTCTTCTGCGTTTAAATTTAGTTGCTCTTTTTTAACGTAGTTTCGCGAACTACGACTCGCTTCTTGATACATCCGTATTCCTGTCGAAACCAAATACATCCCCTCGCACCTTTATTATAGCACATTTCTCCGCTTTTTTCAATCAGTATTTCATGCGGTCGAGTGCTCTTTTCACATCTCGTTCCTTTTTGGATTCGCGCTTGTCGTAGAGTTTTTTCCCTTGTGCAAGTGCAATTTCCATCTTTATGAGGCGCCCTTTCGTGTACATCGAAATCGGAATGAGCGTGAGCCCCTTCTCTTTTACCTCCGACGTTATTCGAATAATTTCCCTTTTGTTTAAAAGAAGTTTTCTGTCGCGAATCGGGTCGCTGTTAAAAAGGTTTCCCTCTTTGTACGGCGACACGTGCATGCCGACAACAATGATTTCACCGTTTTTAACCATGCAGTACGCCTCTTTGAGGTTCGCCTTGCCGGCACGAATGCTCTTCACTTCGGTTCCGCGAAGTTCGATGCCCGCCTCGTATGTCTTTATTATGAAGTACTCATGGCGCGCTTTTCTGTTTTGTGCAAGAATTTTTTCGTTGTTATCTGCCATCTTCATCCTCCAAAAGCATAAAATCTATTTCGCGTCTATTCATGTTCACGTTCACAACTTTTACACGAACCGGCGTGCCGATTTCGTATTTTTTGTTGTTGTGGGTCGTGATTGCGGTCATTTCCTTTTCGTCAAAGAGATAGTTGTCCATAAATTCCTCGTTGCAAATAAGTCCCTCGACTGTGTTCGGGAGTTTTACAAACATGCCGAAATCCGTTATGCCGCTCACTTTACCGTCGTAGATTTCATAGACTCTGTCCTTCATATATTCACATTTTTTCAGGGTGTCTGCTTCTCTTTCGAGATCTACAATTTGTTTTTCGCGGTTCGACGCTTCCTCCGCCACTTCCTTCGCCTTGTTTCTAAAGTAGTTCTCATTTCTCACGGTGAGTCGGTTTGACATTTTTTGCGAAATGATACGATGAATGAAAAGATCCGGATATCTTCTTATCGGCGAGGTGAAATGCGAATAGTCGGCGAGTGCAAGCGCAAAGTGTCCGATGCTTTCGTCGCTGTAGTTCGCTTTCATCATCGACCTCAAAACGATGTCGTTTATTCTTTCAAACGATTCGTGTTCGCTTAAATCTTCCAAAAGTTTCTGTATGTCTTTCGCCGAAACTTTTTCCGGCACTTTCACGCCGAATGGTCTCAAAAGCGTTCTCATGCCTTCGAGCTTTTCGTCGGTCGGCTCCTCGTGGATTCTGTAAATAAACGGAAGCTCCATCTCTCTGTATTTCTTCGAGACAGCTCTGTTTGTCGCAATCATCATCTCTTCGATAAGCTCCTCCGCCTCTCTTTGCGGACGCGGAAGAATGTCGACAATTCGATTCATGTCATCCATAATAAACTTCGCTTCGCTCGACATAAAGCTTATTGTGCCCCTTGCTTCTGACTGCGATTTTAAGATGTTATAAACTTCCCTTGCGGTCATTAAAAATTCTTTTAGTTCATCGCTATATTCAGCATTGTCGCCCGTTTCAAAAAGTTCACTCACTCCGTCGTATGTGAGTCTAAAATCAGAGTTTATAATTGCCTTGTCAATCGAAACCATCCTCGGCTCTCCGCCGTTTTTGATTTCCATTTTAACGGACATCGTGTATCTGTCCTCATTCGGATTTAACGAACAAACACCGTTTGAAAGCACATGCGGAAGCATTGGAATCGTAAGCCCCGGAAGATATATACTAAAGTCTCTGTTCTTCGCTTCGACATCGAGTGCGGAGCCGTCTTTCACATAGTGGCTCACGTCAGCGATATGAACATAAAGAAAATATGAGTTTTCTCCCGTTTTTTCGACACTTATAGCGTCGTCGAAGTCCTTTGCATCGTCACCGTCGATTGTGACTGTGAAAATATTTCGATAGTCCACACGATCAGTCGGCATAATCTTTTCCCTCGAGACAAAGTTTGCGTTTTCAATTACGTCCTCCGGAAAATCAATCGGCAAATCGTACTCAGACACAAGTGTTTTTAGATCTAGATACTTGTCATCGTCCGTTCCGATAAACTCAACCACTTCTCCCATATATTTCTTTTTTCTCTTGTCATAATCGAGAAGCCTGACCTTGTATTTGCCGTCTTTGTATTTTCTGCCCTTCGGCGGAGTTTGAAGATGAATAAACGCGTCGAAATTCCCGCTCGGCGTGACAATCATTCTTCGATTTTTATTTTTTATATCGCAAACGACATAGCGTTCCTTTCTATCGGTCACCTTAATTACTCGCGCAACGGTTCGTCCCGGTCCTTTGTTCAGCTTTTCAATCAAAACTACATCGCCTTCGAGCGCACCGTTTTTATCTTTGCCCGGAATAAAATACTCCACTCCGTCTTCGGTTTTCACAAAGCCGTAATTGTAATTTGTTTCGCTAAACACGCCATAAAGAGGCTTTAGTTGCCAGAGAGTCAAAAATCCCCTCTCGTCGATGTCTAAAGTCCCCTCTTCACGCATTTGCCTTAAAATATGCTTGAATTCTTTCTTTTCGTATTTCGATATTCGGAGGAAAAATTTAAGATCATCCACCGTAACATTCTTCTTTGTGGACAAAATCTCCTTAATCTTTTCTTTAATTCCCATGGTCCCTCCTTAAAAAAATACGGCTCTATAATTTCGAGCCGTAACCTGTGTGATGGAACAAATCCGAATCAAATCTATAATTTGTTTCTTCTTCTTCTTTTTTTGCAGATATTGCAATCTCAATCATGCGATCTAGCAAACTTTTAAATGTATATCCGACATCTTCCCATAAATAAAATGCGTATGAACCCGGAAGTGTATTAATTTCGTTAACGAACATATTTCCCGCTTCGTCCATCAAAATGTCGATTCTTGCATTTCCGCGAACGTCTAAAACGTTGAACGAATACTTTGCAAGCTCAGTTGCCTTGTAGACGGTGTCTTCATCGCGAATAAAATTGTGTTTGCCGCCAATCAGCTTTGACTTGCCGTCTTCCGACATGTATTTTTGTTGATAGCTGAAAACCTCATCGGCTCCGAGAGGACTTTCTACGCTACTAACCTCTACATCACCATTTCTACCCATAACTGCGACATTTAATTCAGTTGCGTTAATAACAGCTTCTTCAAAAATAATTTTTCTGTCAAAACTCGATGCGACTTCAGTTGCTTCGCGAAGTTCTTCCTTTGTCCTTGCAACCTTTATACCGATTGAAGAACCAAGACTTGCCGGCTTTACATAAATCGGGAATTCTAGTTTACTCATGACATAGTCGAGCGTTTCGTTCGGCTCAACTTTAAATCTGTCACGGAACACCCATGTGTACTTAACAACCGGAATGTTGTGTGACTTATAAACGTCTTTCATTATAATCTTGTCCATTCCGACGGCACTTGCCATAACGGAAGGTCCTGTAAACGGAATGCCGTTTGTTTCAAAAATGCCTTGTAGTGCTCCGTCTTCACCGTGCGAACCGTGAACTCCGAAAACTACACAGTCAATTTCAACAACTTCGTCTTTTTTAAAAAGTCCCTTGTTTTCGATGTAAAGATTGTGGTCGCCATAGCTCGTGCTGAAATGGCACGGCTTGCTGTCCGGGAATTCGTTGTTTTTAAAATTCTTAAAATCCTTGTAGCAATCGCCCGTAAACATCACGCCCGACTTGTCAATAAAAACAGGAATGACATTATATTTTTCCTTGTTCAAGTTTTCAACGGCTTGAATCCCCGTTATAACGCTAACTTCATGTTCAACGGCTCTTCCGCCGAAAATCACAACAATATTTTTCATAAAATCTCCTTATCAATATATATCCGTCAAATCGTTTTCAAACAAAACCACATCGCCCGGTGCGAGCAGATTCGGGAAAAGTGCTGTCGCTTCCTTCAAACTGTTCACAACAAAAGACTTGTGTGTCTCGATATTTTCATCACGAACGCCGTCTTGAATCGGCTTTGTTATTTCCGCACCGACCAAAATGCTTATGTCGGTCATCCTTGCAATCTCTTGACCAAGCTTATAGTTCTCATCATACATCATATCCCCAAGTTCGACCATGCCCGGCGTCACAATGACTTTCTTGCCGGACTTAAAACTGTTCAAGACGTTCAGAGCGGCCCTTGCTCCGTCAGGGTTTGAATTGAATGCATCGTCGATAACGATAAGCCCCGACGGATTTTTTATAACATTAAGTCTGTGCTCAACTTGCGGCAGCTTTGAAACCGCAGCCTCGATTTGGTCGTTTGAAATATTAAAACGCCTTGCGACCAAAATCGCCATCAAAATATTTATAATATTGTGCTCGCCCAAAAGCGGTGTCTTCAAAACGCGAACCTCTTCCGGAAAATGCACTTCAAAACTCGTTCCGTTTTCATCGGCTGAAAGAATCTTTGCGCTTATTGTCGCATCTTCGCTTTTTACCGAAACTGTACCCGGATTGAGATTTCTCTTTATCATCTCGTTTTTAATATTTTCATTGTCCACATTCAAAATAAGATAACCGTTTTTCTTTACTGCGTCCGCAAGTTCAAACTTTGTCTTTATAATGTTTTCAATGCTTCCGAACGTCTCGAGGTGACATGGACCGATATTTGTGATAACACCGATGTCCGGCTTTACAAGCTTTGCAAGCTCCTCAATTTCCTTTACATATCTCGCACCCATTTCAGCGATAAAAACTCGTGCTGTCTCGTCGAGCTCGTTATTTATAACTTTTGAAAGCCCCATCGGAGTGTTAAAACTCTCAGGACTCGTGTATGTCGGGATATAATCTTTAATAATGTTATAAAGAATCATCTTCGTCGAAGTCTTGCCGTATGAACCGGTGATTCCGACGACTGTGAGTCCGTTCTTCTTTAAAGACTTAATCTTTGATTGTGCTTGTTTGTAGAACTTTCTGTGAATCAACGCCTCGATCGGTCTGTTCACATTGAGCGCAATATATGTGATTGCATTTTGATAGAAAATCATGACGATTTCCGCAAAAATAAGTGCCAACAACAGCAAATAGAATGTAATGCCGTCAGGTTTTCTTATAAAATAAAATACTACAAAGAGTGCAATAATCAAAAAGTTCAAAAGCATTTGTGTGAATATGAGTCTTTTTACACGCGGAGTGTAAACAAGCGGCTTTTTAAACTCGTCTTTGCTCTTTTTAAAAGTGAAAGCACGGTTCGGGTGATTGTTTATCCACTCGCGATATTCCTTCGAAATATATCCGATTTGTTGCGCCATGTGAATGAAATAATTGGAGCGAATATACATAAGCATAAGCCCCAACGCGCCAACCAAACACAAAAGTATCAATTCAAGAATGTCCATTTTTACCTCCACTAGGACAAAAAGTCCAAAACTGCCTTTTTAAAATTTATCGAGTCGTCAAGATATGAATAATGCCCGCCGTCAAGCACGACAAGCTTTGAATTTGAAATCTTTTCATTCATGATCTTCCCCATATAAAGAGGTGTGTCGCCGTCTCTCTCGCCCCAAACAAGAAGTGTCGGAACTCCAATGTTCGAAAAAAGATGCGTTAAATCCTCGTTCACAACCTTAACTAAAATATTTCTTACAATTCCGTCCGCAGCCTTGTAGTCCGCAGAGCCGAAACGTTTGTAGAACTTGTCGATATTCTCTTCGCCAAATAACTTTATGTAAATGGCTTTCATGAGTTTGAAAATCTTCACCTTGAACTTGGTCTTTTTTGAAAGCTCAGGCTTTATGCCCGAAGCGTCCACAAGAACCAACCTTTCAATTGACGGATGATTGTGTCCGGCAAGATAAATGCCGCACTTGCCGCCGAAAGAGTGTCCGATATAATAACAATTTGTTATGGAAAGCTTTTCCATAAACTTCGAAATCACATCTGCATAATCCGCCGTTCCAAACACTTCTGTCGGAACGTCGCTCTCTCCATGAGCCGGCAAATCGAGCGCAATCACATGAAAATCGTGTTTTAAAATGTTCACAATCGGCATAACGGTTTTGATATTCGCTCCCCAACCGTGAACAATGAGAACAGTCTTCTTCTCAAGTGAGCCCTCTTCCAAATAATTCAATTGAAGTCCATCAATGTCAATTTTCATCATAATCACCACTATAAAATAAGAGCCGACAGGGCTGACTGTAAGGAACAATCAGCCTCCGGTCAGCTCCTTATATTAGAACAATAATCCTGAACCGCCGTTGAAGTTTAGGAACAAACTTGCAAATACAAGACTTACAATAGTCATGAGTTTGATAAGAATGTTCAGTGACGGTCCTGAAGTATCTTTGAACGGGTCACCGACAGTATCTCCTGTAACAGCAGCCTTGTGAGCATTTGAGCCCTTTCCGCCATGAGCGCCGCCTTCGATAAATTTCTTAGCGTTATCCCATGCACCACCTGCGTTACTCATGAAAATAGCCATGAGAACACCGGTTACAAGACCACCGGCTAAAAGACCGCCGAGTGCTTCAGTTCCAAGTAAAATTCCAACGAGAACCGGGCATAAAACAGCCATAAGTCCAGGAACAATCATTTCTTTCAATGCTGCGCCTGTTGAAATTTCAACACACTTGTCGTATTCAGGTTTTGCTTTTCCTTCCATAATTCCAGGAATTTCTCTGAATTGACGTCTAACTTCTTCAATCATTTGATTTGCAGCCTTTCCAACAGCGTCCATTGTAAGAGCACTGAATAGGAACGGAAGCATACCACCGATAAAGAGACCGGCAATTGTTGTCGGCTTTGTAAGGTCGATTGAAGACAAACTTACAGCTTGTGTATAACTTGAGAAAAGTGCAAGAGCTGTTAAAGCAGCACTTCCGATAGCAAATCCTTTACCAACTGCAGCTGTTGTATTACCAACTGAGTCCAAAGTATCTGTGATTTCTCTAACATTTTCAGGGAGTTCGCACATTTCTGCGATACCACCTGCGTTGTCAGCGATTGGGCCGTAAGCGTCAACAGCAATAGTCATACCGCTGTTTGAAAGCATTCCGATAGCTGCAAGTGAAATACCGTAAAGACCGAAAACTGCATCTTCGCTTCCACCTGCAAGGAAATAACTCACAATAATACCAATTGCAATAACAATAATAGGAACAGCTGTACTCATCATACCAACTGAAAGACCGGAAATAATATTTGTTGCAGCTCCTGTTTCGGATTCGTCTGCAATCTTTTGAACCGGTTTGTGGTGATCTGATGTATAAATTTCTGTAACCTTTGCAATGATAAGACCTACAACAAGTCCTGAAACAATTGCAATAAATGGTTTAATACTTCCTTCAAAGAAATATCTTGCAAGGAAGAATGAACAAATAATTGTAATAATTGAACCTACAAGAGTTCCTGTATTAAGAGCCTTTTGCGGATCATTGTTGCCGCCTCTTACGAAGAAAGTTCCAATAATTGATGATAAAATTCCGATTGCTGAAATAGCAGCTACAAAATAAATACCCTTATCTCCATAAGCGAGAGCGCCGAGTGTAAATGCAGAAATAATAGCACCTACATAACTTTCGAAAAGGTCAGCTCCCATACCTGCAACGTCTCCGACATTGTCTCCAACGTTATCAGCGATAACAGCCGGGTTTCTCGGGTCGTCTTCAGGAATACCTGCTTCAACCTTACCAACAAGGTCAGCTCCAACGTCAGCAGCCTTTGTATAAATACCGCCGCCAACTCTTGCGAAAAGTGCAATTGATGAAGCGCCGAGACCAAATCCTGTGATAATATCAGTGCTCTTGAAAATCAAATAAGCACCTGCAACACCAAGAAGACCAAGACCTACAACGCACATACCCATAACAGTACCGCCTGCAAAAGCTACATTTAAAGCCTTCGGCATACCGCTTTCATGAGCTGCATTTGCAGTTCTTACATTTGCCATAGTTGCAACTCTCATACCGACATAACCGGCAATAATTGAGAAAATAGCCCCTGCTATAAAGCAAATAGCTGTTATCCAATTGATAACAAAACCTAAAATTACAAATAATGCTGCAACGAAAAATATAAGTGATCTGTATTCACGTTTCAAAAATGCCATAGCACCTTCGTGAATATAAGTTGAAATTTCAACCATTCTTGCATTTCCTGCAGATTGTTTTCTAATAAATGATGCTTTTATAAAAGCAAAAACAAGTGCCAAGAGTCCGATAATGACTCCGGCAAATAAAACATTTTCCATTTCTTCCTCCTAGCTTAATGCTGCTAATAACAATGTTGAGATAAAGAAAATAACAGCTGAAATTACTGTCATTCTCTTCAAAGTTGCTTCTCTTGATGCTGACTTATTTCTTCCCCATAGTGCTTCAGGAGCTACTCCCATAAGAACACTACTTTGGTCGCTTCCTTCTTGAATCATCATAAGTCCGATTAATGCTAATGAACTTAGAAAAACGATTACATATAATGCCGTTGTCAAAACAAATCACCTCCGTTCCTAAAATTACCTATCAACTATTTTATCACATATCATCGACAATATCAATAGTTTATATAATAAATTCAACAAAATAACTGTAATTGTAAAAATAAATTTTATTTATAAATTTTATATTCAGAATGTGTTACCTAAAATGTAACGGAGGGCACTTTGTGTCCCGCCGCCCATGTTTGTGTATTAAAAATATGTTTTATCACCAACAACGTTGTGTAAATAAAATATCGAGCCAAAGAAAATAGAAACCTATATTCTTATGCAAACTTTCTCTTTTTGCGGCGATACACCTTTTTGCGCATTCGGAAACGAAATCAGAGATTTCTTCCTCATCCGCAAAAAAACTGGTCGCCGCTACGTCCGGCGTATACGTATTTATACATGAATTACCGGCTTCACATTCATAAAATTATTAAATTTTTATAATTGTGTATGCGTATGTACGCGGCGTAGCGGGACGGCACTGTGTGTCCTCCCGCCATATATGCCGTTCATTTATTTGTACAACACCACCAACAACGGTGTGTAAATAAAATATATT
>CABTWE010000016.1 GCA_902488465.1 uncultured Tissierellia bacterium
ATATGTCGCAACGACTAAAATATTGAATCAAGCGTTTATCGCGAAAATAACCGCAAATAGTCCCATTACTTTTTAATTGTATTTCTATAGTAATAGTCCACAAACTTTATCTTCCTATCCAACTCCTCATCCAGCTCATCTGTTGCATTATACTCGCCGCAAACTTTTACAAAAGAATTCGTATAAACTGGAACGGTTTCCATCATTTCTTTTTTAAATTGCAAGACGTCGTCGCCCGGGAATGAAAGTTCCTTAAATAGATATGGTGCGAGGTTCATTGCGGAAATATCCGGTCCTTCTCCAACGAAGTCATTTCCAAGAATTTCCTTTGCAGAACCGTTCGCCCAAATTATATACGGCGTTTCATATTTTCTTAGGAAGCTTTCGATATTGTCCGAATCCATGTCTATGCCGAGCGATTTAAATCCTTCATCGTTCGGACCGAGAGCCGGGTTGTGGTCCCCGAAAAACACAAGAACTGTCGGAGCACTTTCATTTTTAAAATGCTCTGTCATATCGTACATAAACTTCGAAGTTTTCTCAACACCTCTAAGATAATTGTTCGTGGTGTAGTAATATTTTTCTTCGACATTATAAACGTTGTCATAGTAGTATTTATGCGGTTCATAAAAATAATACGGACCGTGATTTTGCATTGTAACCGTGAATCCGAAATATGGCTTGCCGGTTTTTTTATTGTCCTCGAATCCTTTTATTATATAGTCTTTCAAGATTTCGTCCGGAAGTATCTCACCTTTTTTCACAACACCTTCGAACATGTTTTCATCGCACCAAAAGTTGTCAAAGCCGACATTTTTATTTGTTTCCGCACGATTGTAGAACTTTCCTGTGTTCGGATGAAATGCCTCAGCATAGTATCCGTTTTCCTTCAAATATCTTACGATCGAGTTTTGTGGATTTTCATATCTCGGAGGTTTGTACATGCTAGAAATAAACGAGCGTTCTGTGTTTATCGTGCCTCCTCCGAAAATGTTCACTACAAGATTTCCGTGAATGCTCTCATTTTTCACGAGATTATAGTATTCATAAGGATTTTCCTTGAAATTCACTCCCTCAAATCTCGAAAGGTCATTGAAACTTTCAAGCATAACTGCAATTATATTAACACGTTTATCCTTAGGAATCGGCGCACCCTTATAATCTTTTAAAATCTCATAGACCGCTTTTTTCGAATAGTCTTTCGGTGCCGTTTCAAACATATTTTTTATTGAATATGTGAATGGATAAATCATGCCCTTTGACTTTACAATCTCACTTTCAAGCCATTTGTTATAGCCCTCAATCGATGTAGAATCGTAATTTTCTTTACTGAAAATCGCTTGTGACATAATGAAACCGAGAAATAAATTGAGTGTAACTAGATGAAAAAACATATTTCTCGTGAATACTTTTTTCATATCCTTATCCAAATAAAGTAGCACAAAAAATACCGCAAGTACAATTACTGCAGCACTTCCAAGCCAATCCGGTGTCTGTATTTTAAAATTTGCCTCAACCATGTCCTTTGCTTCGCCCGCAAGAAAGATGTCGGCAAATCTGAACGGTTCATCTCTGTAAAAAAGTTTTGTCGTGTTCGTAATTCCAATTGCAAACACCGCTACCGTCGTAATCAAAAAGCTTGCGCTCAGCTTTCCCGTAATGGAAAAAAGCACGAGCATCGTGACTAAAATAGGAAGAAAATTCAAAACAAATAGTTTTGTGTTTTCTAAAAACGGCTTTATGTCATTGAAATCATAATCCACGTCTACAAAGAAAAACGAAACACCCGCAAGCAGGAATGACAATATTAAAATTAGCAAAAATGAAGTTGTCAAATTTTTAAATTTCGATTTCATAATAACCTCTTTCAGATGAATTATAACATAAATTTTACATGTATTCAATGAAATTATGTTAATTTTAATATTTATTAAAATTCAGTTATGGTTTTGTAATTTTGAATATTTATAAATACAATTGCAACATAAAAAGACACGTGAGAACACGTGTCAATGTTTAAATATTTCTCTAACAACATCTCAAAAGTATCGAAATAGCCTTTTCCATCTTTTCGTCGTCAAGTGCCGCAAATCCAAGTGAAAGATATGTTCCGGTCGGTTTACTGCCTCGAAGATATCGACTCAACGGAAAAACAAGCACTCCTTTTTCTTGTGCAGCCTTCACGATTTCCGTATCGCTCTTATATGTTTTTATCTCAACCAATATGTTTGTCCCTACAGGTTCGGCAATTATTTTCTTAACCTTTCCCGACGCTTCAAGTAGTTCAATCATTTTTTCGCGTCTGCCTTTGTATAGTTTTATCATTTTGTTGACGTGACGAATATAGTGTTTATCTATAAATTCGGTCAAAAACTTCTGCCAAATCGAAGGAATCGGACATGCCATAAACGGCAATGTCTCATTGTATTTTTCCATAAGTTCTTCCGGGAGAATCATATAGCTACATCTAATTGACGGTGCGATAGATTTCGAAAAACTTCCGATATAAATGGTTCTTTCCGCCCCTGACATTGTGTAAATCCTGTCACTTCTGACCGGTGCATAACGGAATTCACTGTCATAGTCATCTTCAATAATGTAGTTGCTCTTCGAAGATCTCATCCAATTTATTATAGTCTCTTTTTCTGTCGAACTCATTGTTCTTCCTATTGGAAATTGGTGCATAGAGGTCGTGCAAAGCACATTTGCATTTGAGTTTATAAGTGTATTTATGCCGTTTTTAACATTTTTCGAATCAATGTCGATATAAGGAAACTTTCTTGCATTTAAGAGTGTCGGTACAATGTCATATCCCGGATTTTCAACTGCAAAAATTGAATCATTCGGAAGAAGTTCGAGAATTATTTGATATAAATATTCCATCCCGGAGCTCAAAACTATATTTTTCGGTGCAACTTTTATATCCTTTATCCGATTTAATATATATGCAATTGATTCTCTTAGTTCCAGCGAACCTTGTGGTTCGGTCGGGCTAAACAGTGTTCTGTAGTCGCTGTTTAAAACTTCAGTCATCAATCTTTTTACAATTGCTATTGGGAATTGATCGTATGAAACTGCATTTGGCGAAAGATCATATTCAAAATCATCGCTTCTTTGAAACTCACGTTTATGCAAATTTGTAACCTGAATCTTTGGGTACAAATTATCCGTCACATAAAATCCACTTTTCTTCTTCGCATGAATAAGCCCGTCATACTCCAAAAGTTCCATCGACTTTAAAACAGTGTTCTTGCTGACCCCGTATTTCTTTGTAAATCCAATTATTGAAGGCAACTTTTCACCCTCTTTATAAAAGCCGCTTTTTATATCTTCTTCAATTTTTTTATAGACACTTTCATATAGTTTCATAAGCATACCCTCCGATTTTATTATAGCACATTTTATATTTTATATCCATATTTTTTATAAATATTGTGTCTTCAATGGTAACAGATTTGATGTTATAATCTATTTAAAACTTATTGGAGGTTATTATGGAATTAAAAAAATTACTTGAAAGTTTAAAAGGCGGAGTCATCATGGACGTCACAAATCCTGAACAAGCAAAAATTGCTGAAGATGCCGGAGCTGTTGCAGTCATGGCACTTGAAAGAATACCTGCGGACATCAGAGCTGCCGGCGGTGTTTCAAGAATGAGCGACCCGAAGATGATAAAAGAAATTATGGACACCGTAAAAATCCCGGTCATGGCAAAGGTTAGAATCGGTCACTTTGTCGAAGCACAAATTCTCGAAGAACTCGGAATCGACTTCATCGACGAATCCGAAGTTTTAAGCCCTGCTGATGATGTCTACCACGTTGACAAAACAAAATTTAAAACGCCCTTTGTGTGTGGAGCAAGAAATCTCGGCGAAGCTCTAAGGCGAATTGAAGAAGGTGCGATGATGATTCGTACAAAAGGCGAAGCGGGAACCGGCGATGTAGTTCAAGCGGTCAGCCACATGAGAGCGATCATGTCCGACATCAGAAAAGTTCACAATATGAGAAAAGATGAGCTTTTCAACTTTGCAAAGGAAATAGGTGTTTCGTATGAACTTGTAAAATATGTAAATCAAAACGGCAAGCTCCCGGTTTTAAACTTCAGTGCAGGCGGAGTCGCAACTCCTGCTGATGCTGCACTCATGAGACAACTTGGTGCGGAAGGCGTGTTCGTCGGCTCCGGTATTTTTAAATCGAGTGACCCGGAAGTGCGTGCAAAAAGAATAGTTATGGCTGTCGAAAACTTTGACAATCCGAAAAAAGTGCTCGAAGCACAAACCGGACTTGGAGAAGCGATGGTTGGATTAAATGAAGATGAAATCGACGTTATTATGGCTATGAGATAAAAAATAAGAGCCGGCGCTCTAATGTGCTTGGCTCATTTTTTTTACAGTATTTAAATTTGGAAGACCAATTCCCTTTTGCGCATCAAGCGTCTTAATCTTGCCGTTCTCAACTTCTACCTTCACCTCATAGTCGACAGTACCTTCATTTACTCCTGTGTATTTCACAGAATATTTCACGACATATTGTGAATCTTCCTTGTCGATTGAATTTATCGTGACTTCAGCTTTGTTGTATCCCGCCTTTGCGTATTCATCGCTCGGAATTTGTCCCTTGTTTATAAGATTTGTAAGCAAATCGGAATCAAAATATTTGTCGAGATCCGAAATATATTTTTGGAATTTATTTTCTCCCGGCTTCTTTTGTGTTATAAAGTCATGAGAATTTGAAAAAAATAAATTGTAATCCCCCTTTGCTTCATAAAAAAGCTCAACCTGATCATAAAGACGAATAATTGTCTTTTTAATCAACTCTTTATTTGGCTCATCGGCATCTTTCGATGTCTCTGTCGATTTATTTTCCACGTTTCGGCATCCGGCAAAAGAGATTATTAATATTGCCGCAAGCATAATAGCCATAATCTTTTTCATTTAAGATAACTCCCTTCGTTAGAACTATTATATACCATATTTTGAGTTTTTGTTCAACAAAAAAGTTAAAAAACTCTTTTTTAAAAAATATTTTTAAACGCTCATCAACTTTCATCAACTTTTTACATAAATAAATCCCCGGACTTCTTTCGAACGCCCGGGGACTTTAAAATTCAATTTATTAATAAGCAGCCGGAATGAAAAGATCTTTAAAGAACGGGTTCACCTCTTCGTCCTTCGCATTATCACCGAAAAATGTCTTTTCAATTTTTTCGCTCATTTCCTCGTCAGTAAGTCTCGTCGGACTCAAGAACTCATAATAGTTCATGACGGCACCGCTGCCAATTTTGTACTCGCCGTTAAATCTATAAATCGTGTAGATTGTCGAGAATCTGCCGGAGCCAACTTCGAGCTTGTGGCCCACAGGAATGCCGACGGAGTTTTTACCGACGTCTTGAATGTCAGCAACATTCGTCATGTTTCTCTCAGATGCCGGAACGCTAAATTCTTCTTCCGGTGCCTTGTCGAATGCGATGAAAATATTTTCCATCTCGCCCGCAATTGTCGCCATTCTTTCGTTTTCTTCGTCGGTTATATTTTCATCATTCAGTTCTTTCTTGCTGACATCGATAAAGAATTGAAGCATGTCTTTGTACGACTTCAAGACCTCTTTTCTGCTCTCATCCAACAAATTGTATTTATCCGAATTTTCGAGCGTGAAATCCGTAATCCAAATCAAACGATTGTAAAGGTCAATGTTCGGCTCGACATAGTTATAGGTCTTTCTTTCGTCAAATCCGCCCATTTCCGCACCGAATTGCTTTGCATAGAGAATCGTGTCGTGTTTCAGTTGCGCCCATGATGCAAGCGACGAATTCAAATCTTTAATCTTCCACAAATCGCTTTGCATAAAGAAAGGATATCCGTCTTTGTAGTCTTGGTTATTTGCACGTAGCATCCAGAGCCATGCCCTGTAAATGTTTGATTTTTCTTTGTCGCCCATATTTGATGCGGCAGCCTTTGTCTCTTCAAACTTGTCCAAAAAGTCCGGCCACAAAAGGTTCTTTTCATCGGTTGTGATTTTCTTTTCCGCAGTTTCATTTCCCATCACCGCCATCACATCAAGACCCGATGCAAGCGGTCTTCTGCTATCCGGAGTGTTTTCCAAAAGATTTTGGAGCCACACGTTGTCGATGACCGCCCTTTGCGGTAAAAATCCGAATGTCACACCGTCCTGCGGTTTAATTGACGGACCTTCCATCGCTTGAATTTCCTTTGAGACTCCTTCAATCACATCGTCTTTTAACATCTCGTTCAAATCGAACGACGACGCATGCTTCGAAATCATTTCATAAAGCCCTATCGGTGTCAAATCTTCGCTGTTTTCAACCAAAAAAGATATTGGATTATATATTTGAAGCCACAAATCATAACTCTTCTTGTCCTTCAAAACTCCGTCAGTCATGACTATTGTCGATTTCAAATTTTCCTTATTCACCGCTCCCGTGTTGTCTCGAACGACAAACTTGTTTTGGGAATAAAGCATATTCGCCTTGAAATATGTCTTCAGCTCTTCCGACTTCGTATAATTTCCGCGCGGTTTAAATTGAGAGTAGTCAACTTCGTTTCCGGTAATATTGGAAACCGCAGCAGCTTCTCCCTCAATATTTTGCAGTTCTTTTGATGCGAGTTCCTTCACTTCCGCCGGAGCATCAATCCCCGCTCCGTCGTTTAAAATCTTCAGTCCCGTATAAAAGAGAGCTGCATTTTTCAAAGCATACGGCTTTGTTTCTTCGCTTCCTTCATTGTAATTTTTAAGACTGTTTTCATACATCCTTATCGAAAGATTTGTAAGCTTGTCACGAAGCGTTCCGGTTTCAAGCTCTTCCATCATTCCGAGATAAATTACGTGAAAAAGATGCATCGCCGAATCGGTCGTGATAAACGAATTCGAATATGTGTATTGATTTTGATCATAAATTGCAAACGGTTGCTCAAAAATTCCATATACAACACCGAAACCGTTTTCCTTTAACGAATTTTTCAAACGCTCATTTTTTAGAACCCACTTTATGTCTTCGTCGTTGCTTGTTTCAAGACTCTTAAAAAACTCTGCGAAATCATACGGCTTTGAAGTTGCAGTGTATTCCACATCCTTAAATTCCGGATAAATCGGAGCCGCATCTTCCCTTTTCACATTAAAACTTATAAGCTCCGCAATCTTTTCGCTATCCTTTTCTAACTCTTCTTTCTCTTTTTGTTCATCCTTGTCTACCTCGGACACTATCTTCTTGTCGTCGGTCGTCTTTGTATCGCCGTCCTTTACGCCTGGTTTGCACGCAGTTAGCGTAAGCATAAACGCCGTCAAAAGTAATAACTTCTTCCTCATTTTAAATAAACCTCCTTATTTTTCAGTCCTACATTAAATTTGCCTTTCTCCGTTTCAACCGACAAATTCTCTTCGTCGTGAGTAAATCGAGAAATCTCAAACGAAAACTTGCCGAAATAAACTCTCTCAATTTTTAAATCATATTCCTTGTACGCGCTTATATAAAAGTCGCCCTTATACTTTTCAATCGCCACAACCTCGTCATAACCGTCGCCATCGATGTCATAAAGCGTGAAATCCGAAATCGGATAAGTGAGCCTCGACGCGCGAAACTTCGGCTGTAGCTCCAAATCTTTCACCGTATAAATAAAAACGCGTTTAGTCATAATTCTGTGGTGCGGTGCGATATTGTAAACCCCGAAAACAACATCCTCGTTGTTCTCATTGTTCACTCGCCCCGTCTTCCACTTCCAAATATTTAAAGTGTACTTGTCCTTAAAAACATGGGTCTTAACATTCTCGTCGTCGCTCAAAGTAACCTCGTTGTAGTATTTCTGAAATCGTCTCTTTCGAAGAGTGAGTGTGACCGGCTTTCCGTCGTCGTCCACCACGTCAAAAGAAACCGACTCCTTTGACATCATGAATAAAATAAAAACTATAACAAATGTTCCAACGAGAAATTTTTTCCACATAAAAAGCACCCACTTTATTATATTATATCACACATAAAGGGATTCTGTAAACTTTTTACAAATAAAAACGACTTTGCTCGTTATACATATTTCTATAATGTTCAGAACATTTCATCAAATCTTCGTGTGTTCCGCTTGCGATAATCTCGCCGTCTTTAAATACTATAACCTTGTCCACAAACTTTGTAATGCCAAGTCTGTGAGTAACAATTATAGACGTTATATTTTTTGATATTTCTATAAATTTCTTTAAAATCGCACTTTCTTCCATTGGGTCAAGCGCTGAGGTCGGCTCGTCCATAATGATTAACTTTTTATCCTCATATAACGCCCGTGCAATATCAAGTCTTTCTCTTTCTCCACCCGAAAGTTCAATTCCATCAAACTCTTTTCCGATTCTTGTATTCAAAATTTCTTCATCGCATAACTTTGAAAGCCCAACGAATCTAAGTTTTTCGCAGACTTTTTCAGAATCGAAATGCTCTTTCGACGAAATATGTTCACCGACTGTCAGATTGGTTTCAGTTCTTGACTGCGGCACAATTGTATAATCATCAAAAGAAATTCCCGAAAAAATCATATTTGAATCGCCAACAACTATCTTTCCATCGGATTTATAAATCCCGCTTATGACCTTTGTAAATGTCGTTTTCCCGGAACCGTTGTAACCGACAATTGCAACCGATTCCCCTTCTTTAATTTCAACATTAATATTTCTCAATCCGTTCTCTGAATTTGGATAAGTAAATGAAACATCTTTCATTTTTAAACTTCCAAACTCAAAATCAAAGCATCTTTTCTCTTCTTCCGTGTTCATAAAATCTATAAAATCATTTGCAAACATCAAGTTTTTAGGCAAATTACCAATTGATGTTATCATTTCCTTCGTGCTTGACTGCATATTTCTAAAAGCAATAAGAGCCGCTCCCATCATCCCGATGGCAATGTCGCGACTGAATGCAAGTTTTATAGTTAATATTACCGCAAACGAATAAGAAATCACGCTCAATATATCACAAAACAAAAGTGACTTTGCATCTTTTAATCTTTCATTGTAATATTTGTCGCCCACATCCGCAAAAATATTTTCATATCTGTCCGCAAAGAATTTTGAACTGTCGTTTAATTTTATCTCTCTGTTGATTTTTGCATCTGTAAAAATGCTGTATAAATAATTCAATTTTCTTTCATCATATATTTCTATATTTTTTAACTTATAAAATGCCTTTCCTCTAATTATTCTAGTCACAAAATACGGAACAACTGTCAGAAGTGCAAGATATACCAAATATCTGCTGTATGAAAGAAGCGTTAAGAGAATTAAAACAACTTCTACAACCTCTCCCGAAATTCTCGCCATCAAATGTACACATGTGCTCATCCTTTCATCGTCGACCGCATTTGAAGCCCTTTCCAAATTTGACAGAAACTCCCTGTCCTCAAATTTTATCATCTCAATCTCAGTAAGTTTGTGTGCGACATCATATTTAAATTTGTTGTCGGACTTTTCATATAAAAATCCGTTCATGAAAACAGCATAAAAATACTCCATCACCCTTTCAATGAAAATTAAAGCCAAAAGATAAATTCCATATTTTATTACTGAATTAATATCTTCGTATCGAACGATATATTGATATCCCGACTCAATAATATTCATCGTAAAATTGAGTTTCAGTGCAACCAAAACTCCTGAAACAATGTGATATAAAAACACATATGCAGTTCCGAAAGGGGTAATTTTGAATATCTTTTTTAATACTTCAAACATTTTAATTCTCCTTGTACCAACCCGACTGTTCGTCATACATTTTTTTATAAATACCGCCCTTGTTCATAAGCTCATCGTGAGTTCCGCGCTCTATAATTCTTCCTTCACTAAGCACAATTATATCGTCCGCCAATTTTGAAAGAACCAACCTGTGAGTGATAATTATTGCACCGCGACTCTTTAAAACCTTCAAAATATTGTCATACATCTTAGCTTCAACCATCGGGTCCATCGAGGCTGTCGGCTCGTCAAATATAAGAAAATCCGATTTCTTTTGAATAGCCCGTGCAAGTGCAAGCTTTTGGTTCTCTCCTCCCGAAAGATACACTCCGTCTTCTTCAAGCTTTCCTATATTTGTGTCTTCGCTGTACTTATCAAGCTCCAACAATTTCAAATCTTCAGCTATATCACCAACTTTTCCAAAAAGAATATTGTCACGCAAATTTAATTCATAATTTTTAAAATCTTGAAAAACTATCGAAAGTTCATTTGAAATATCCTCATTTGACATTAAATATGGATTCATATTTGAAATTCTCACAGAACCCTCTGTCGGCTCGTATAGACCTGCCACCAATTTTATTATAGTACTTTTCCCAGCTCCATTCTCCCCGACAATTGCAGTCACTTTATCCTTGTTTATTTTAAAACTTAAATCGTGAAGAACTGTCTTTTGAGTCCCCGGATATTTAAAACTCACGTGCGAAAACTCTATCTCATCCCCATATTTAGAACTCTTTTCAACCTTTCTTTCGTCATAACTCAAAATAAAAAATAACGTATTTGCAATATATCCATTGTTCGAAACAGTTGAAGCCTCATAAACAAAATCTTCCGCCATATCCAAAGTACTCGACGCAGATGTCACAATCGCCGTAAGGTCCCCTGCTCCAATCGCTTTTGCAAGGAGCTTAGAAACTATAAATAAAATGACAAGCCCCATCCAAACAATATTAACAACAGAACTTAAAAGAAGATAATTTTGACTCTTTAAAGTCGTGTCGAGCCTTTCCTTAAAAACCGCAGACGAATACTTTTCAAACCTGTTTAAAAATAAATTTTTCATCTTAAACACTTTGATTTCATATAAAGCATCCTTATTTTTCAAAATATCTATTACATTTTCCATCTCGCGTTCATTTCTTGAAGTGTTTTCAAACATTTTATTCATCTTGTTAACAGCCAAAAACGTAAATAAAATATCAAAAATTGCAGCAATCAAATAAGATATTCCTAGAATTCCGGAAATATTAAAAAACACAAACGCAATACCGACAACCTTAATAACTGTCGACAAGATTAAAATAGAAGAATTGAAGAGCTCTATAAGTGCAAAATGCGGTCTGTCCTTGATTTGATTTAACTTATCCTGAAACTCCGACTTTTCTATTTCATCAACCGCAATTAAAGAAAGCTTGTTCATAAGCGATTTGTTTAAATTTAATTCGAGCCTTTGCTCAAGCTTTATGTCCAAAATATTTCTAAAAAACTTCGACAACTCTTTCCACGCAAACAACAAAACCAAAAATATAACCGGTTTTACATCTGCACCGCCGCTTACAAACCCTACAATCGAATCGACCGAAAGCTTTGTTGCATAAATAATAAGCGGATCTGTAAGTGCACTTATTATACTTTCTAATATAATCAGAGCATAAATTGTCCCTGCATGTTTTCGCACCAAGCGATATGTATTAAAAATAGCTTTCACGCTTGCCCCCCCTAAAGCTTTAATATAATATAAAATACCTTTAACTAAATTATACCACTTGCAATAAAAAAAGCAACCTTTTGATTGCTTTTACATCTACAAATTCAAAATTAAATCGTCGATAAGTTTCACCGCAACTCTACTTGCTCTCTCAAAATTTTCATAAAAACCTTGACCTTCCGTTTCGAGAGTGTCACTCACCGCTTTAATCATAAGACATTCTACCCCGAAAAGATAACTGCAAAGTGCAATCGATGCGCCTTCCATATCGACAATGTCGCAGTTCCACTCCTTGTAAAGCTTCTCTCTGTCGGCGCGTCTGTCGACAAACTTGTCGCCCGATGCAAGATTTACCTTCTCGAGATCCGGGTCGAGCTTAACCGCCAAATCCACGAGCCTCTTAGAAACCGGAATCATCGTCGAATCAAACATTGAATACCTGCCCTTTTCGATTACATCGACTTCGCTCACATCCCAATCGTAGTGCACAACATTTTGCACAACTGCAAGCTCCTCAACCTCTTGCTCGCGTAGTGCTCCGACCACGCCGTAATTTAAAATAATCTCGCAATGATAAATCTCAACAAGCGTCGTCATCGCAATCGAAGCCCTAATCTGCCCCGCATTCGATGCAGCAACATAAACATCCTTGCCGTGAATATGATACTTAAAAACCTCCAAATAACCGTGCTTAAACTTCTCAATCGGCTCACCGTATATATTGTAAAAAGCGTCAAATTCAACCGCCACTAAAATCCCGATATTCATATATCTCATCCCTCCAATTACTTAAATTATACATGGTTTGGGTGAGAAATTCAAATATGAGGGGTGGGGTTGGGTGTGTGTTTTTTTATAATCGTTTGTTCCTGTGTACGCTACGATTTTTTACGTACGTTGTTATAACAACATACAGTCAAAGATGAATGTATAATAGAATAGAATATATAAATTTCGTTGTTATAACAACATACAGCTAACGATGTATATTTAAAATATATAATCAAAAATAGCACACGCCATTTTATCCACGATGATATATTCATACAATTGTATCATTTCACAATCGCTGCTTGTAGCAGCTGGCATACGTTGTGACGATAGGAACAACGATGTCCTGCCGCCAGTTATGCCGTGCATTGAATTTGGAATATCACAAACAACGTTGTGCCCGTACAATATAGAAACCAAAAATTCCACACATAAATATTATCCACGCCGATAAATTTTCAATTGTATCCATTCGTAAACGCGTTGTAGCGGGACGGTTCTGTGAAAGTCCTTCCTGTGCCCAACCGAGCGAAAAAGAAATCTTCGATTTCGTTTTTGAGCACGGGAAGGGTGCCGCCCATTTTTGTGTATGTGAAATATGTAGCTATACTAACAAAGCTGTGTAAATAGAATATAGCACCAACATCCATTTATAATTTATAAACTTACCCATAATTGTGTTTTTTCTCCACCTCTTCTCCTTGTTGGCGGCGATACACCTTTTTGCGCGTTCGGAAACGAAATCAAAGATTTCTACCTCACCCGCAAAAAACTGGTCGCCGCTACGTACGGCGTTTACAACATAATACATTCACAAAAAAAGACCCGGATATACCGATTCTTTCATAAACACCGTAATTTGCGAGGAATTTTCAATGAGAAACACTTAGATGAAATATTTTAGGATTGAGGCATATTGCAAAATAAGATCGGAAGAG
>CABTWE010000017.1 GCA_902488465.1 uncultured Tissierellia bacterium
AATTTGCGAGGAATTTTCGATGAGAAACGCTTAGATGAAAAATTTTAGGAGTGAGGCATATTGCAAAATATGTCGCAACGACTAAAATTTTGAATCAAGTGTTTATCGCGAAAAGGCCCGCAAATATTCTCACCAATTTGCGAGGAATTTTCAATGAGAACCACTTAGATGAAAAATTTTAGGAGTGAGGTTTTTTGCGGCAGGACATCGTTACGCCTTTCGTCGTAACGTATGCCAGCCGTTACGGTTACGTCTACAACGTCATACATCCTCAAGTATTTATCGCGAAAAGGCCCGCAAATTTAGGCTTGTTATATTTGAGTTGCTAATTTTTTTGTGGTAAGATATATTTAAGGGGGTTTTATTATTTCCAGTTTATCAAAGAAGTTCTTCAGATTCGTTATTCCGTCGATTGGAGCAATGGTTGTTTTTTCGCTCTATTCAATGGTTGACGGCTTTTTTGTAGCTAAATATGTCGGTGAAAAAGCACTTTCTGCTGTAAATATTACAATGCCTTTTATAAATCTCGTGTTTGCGATCGGCATTATTGCAGCCGTCGGAAGCCAAACGCTTTGTGGCGTTTTTATCGGAAAAAAAGACTATTTAAAAGCAAACAAAATCTTTAGTTTTAATATAATGACCGTTTCAATCCTGTCACTTATTTTAACAGTTTTATTTTATATTTTCAGAGAAAAAATTGCTGTTTTTCTTGGAGCGACCGGTGAGCTTTTCCCGTATGTAATGGATTATTTCGGTAATATTATTTACTTTGTTCCATTTTTTATGATTTCATATAATATGGAAATTCTCGTTAAAGTCGACGGTTTTCCAAGGCTTGCAATGAAAACAGTTTTAACATGCGGCATTTCAAATGTCGCACTCGATTATCTTCTCGTCGGTGTTCTCGGTTGGGGCATCAAGGGTGCAGCGATTGCAACCGGCATTTCTCAACTGATTTCAACTATTGTTTATCTGATTCACTTCACAGTCGGCAAATCAAACTTGGAATTCGTTGAGGTTAAATTCAATTTCGAAACTTTAAAGAATATTTTCGTTCTCGGCATCGGAGATTTTGTTTCCGAAGTCGGCGTCGGTGTAATTATATTTTTATATAATTTATTTATCATAAAGTTTTTAGGAACAGATGAGATTGCAACATTCACAGTAATATCCTATTTAAACCAATTGGTGCTAATGGTGTTTTCAGGTATTACACAGGGCATTCAACCACTTTTAAGTTATTATTACGGTCAAAAGGATTTCAAGTCATGCAAGAAGATTTTTAAAAAAGCACTTGTCACGGTCATGGCAACTGCGATAATTTTCTTTTTGATTTTCCATCTTTATTCGAACAATATTTTCGGACTTTTCCTCGGTGAACATCCTGAACACATAAGCTATTCAGTGACGGCGATGATGAAGTTTACCTATTCGTTCTTTATTGCGGGATTCAATGTTTTAATCGCTGCAATTTGCGTTTCGTTTATAATGCCTAAATATTCTATTCTAATAAATGTTTTCCGCTCGATTCTTTTTATTGCACTCGCACTTTTTGTAACGACGAAAATCAATCCGGAATATATTTGGTTCTCATCGCTCATTTCCGAAGCACTGACATTTGTTTTCGCAATGATTTTTTATGTAAGTTTGCGTACGAGAAATCGACTCATCGCAAAAAAGCTTCAAAAACAAAAACAACCGGGGCAAATTTAGCTCCGGTTGTTATTCTTTATCCCATATTTTCCATTTTTTCATTTCATTTTTCACGAGTGATTTTTCGTCGTTTGAGTCACAATAGTCCCTAAGTTTTCTTAAAAAAATTTCTTTTCCTTCAGGAAATTTCGCCTGTAGTGGAATCGGATTCGTCTTGTGCGTAGCTTTAATTATTGTGTCCATATTTAGATTTTCAATTATATAAATTTCTTCTTCCAAAATTTCCTTGACGCTCATTCGAATAAAACTTTTATTTCTTACATAATCTTTGAGCGGTGCACGTTTAAAAATGACAGTAGTTACAAACACAACCTCGAACGGATGTATCTCGTTTAAAAGTTTCGCAGTTTCGCGTCTGTGACTCATGGTCATATATCTCCCACCGAGCCCCAACATAAAATATGCGGAATATTTTATTCCAAGTCGGTCGAGCTTTCTTGTCGCAAGGATGCTGTCGTGTGCCGTATGTCCTTTTTTGTGAAACGCCAGTACTTCGTCGGAGCCGCTTTCGAGTCCAAGACACAGTCTGTCCATGCCGAGCTCTTTTAGTTTCAAAAGCTCCTCGTCGCTTTTTCTTAAAACATCGGTCGCACGTGCGAACATCGAAATATATTCCACTTCAAAATATTTGTGAATAAGTTTAAACACGGATATTAAATGATCCGTTGAAACACAAAGCGGATTGCCCTCAAGTAAAGTGAACCTTTTCGGCATGCGATTATTTTTTTGAAGCTCTGTCTTTCTTTCAATCAAAAAATTTTCGACCTCGTCGAGTTTGAAGATGTGAAATTTCTGCTTATAGTTCAGATCGCAATAAATGCATTTCTTGAATGAGCAACCGGCGGTCACCGGTACCATTTCGTTGTGCATTTCAGGCATCGGCGTGTACATATATTTCGGATAAAACTTGTCCACAAAATCACTCCTTTGATTATATTATAACACAAAGGCAAAAATTATAAAAAAATATCTATGAGATTTCTCCCATAGATATCTAAACTATTCTTCGCCTCCAGGATTTGTGTGTTCTTGAAGCATCATATTGGCAAGCTGTATCAATCGAACAGCTGTTTGAAATTGTTCTCCTATAACATCGTATGCCCCATCTTCAGAAAGGATTCCTGCTGAAATATCTTCCGGCAATTCTCCGTTATTCAACGCTTCAAAATCATCAAACCAAGCTTCCGAACTATAATATGCACTAAACTTCGCATAGTCCTTTTGATGTGCTTCAAGCTTGTCCAAAACTTTATTCACTTCCTCGAGAAGTGCTTCATGATCATTCATGATTTTTTCCATTTTTTCAATATTTTTAATTCTATCCATTTTTCCTCCTCATAAAAGCTAGAGTGAATCGTCACCCTCATTTTTAATTTGCTTGTCCTTCGCCCTTTTTTCACGGTCAATTAGTCGCTTACTGCGTCTATCTTCACTTTGGTCACGACGATTATCCTTTTTGTATGAACCTCTTTTATTTTCGAAGCTTCTATTGTTATCTCTAGGTCCATCTTTTTTTCTATCTTCATTCGGCTTGAACGGTTTCTTTTTAAACGGCTTTTTATCCTTCGAATCTTTATTGTTCCATTTTTTATTCTTATCGAACTTTTGCTTTTTATTCTCAGGTTTTTTGTCAGACTCTTCGTCTTCGAGACTTTCAGTAAAATCTTCTTCAACGACTATTTCGCCAAACTCTTCCTCTTCATTTTTTAGTTCTTCGGCTTCATCGATCTTGTCCACCTTTTTAAGAGGACAATTACAGCCATTCTTTTGATTCGGTGCTTTTTGTTCATATATTTCATCTGAAAGTTTAAAAACTGATTGTGAATAACTTCCATCTTCACTTTCAAGTGAAACTGTAATCTCATCTGTCAAAACATTTACATATATAACAGTTCCCGGACCCTTCGGAGTCATAACTCTAGAACGAATCTTCGGCATTTCAGAAATTCTCTCTTGGTAAAATTCCTGTTCATAGTTTAAACAACAAAGAAGCCTTCCGCACATTCCGCTGATTCTCGAAGGAGTCAGTGCAATATTTTGGTCTTTCGCCATTTTAATTGTAACATTGTTAAAGTTCGACATCCAACTTTTGCAACAAAGTTCGCGACCACATTGACCGATTCCGCCCAAAATTTTTGCTTCATCGCGAACCCCGATTTGTCTAAGTTCAATTCTCGTTTTATAAAGATACGCAAGATCTTTTACAAGCTCCCTAAAGTCGACTCTATCGTCGGCTGTAAAGTAAAATAGCAGCTTGTGATTATCAAATGTATAATTGCAATCCGTTAGCTTCATCGGTAGTTCGTGTTTTTTTATAAGCTCTTTACACTCTTCAAAAGCCTCGGTTGCCTTGATGACATTTTCTCTGTATCTTTCCTTGTCCTCTTCGGTTGCAACCCGAATTACCGGTTTTAAATTAATAGTTTCTTCCCCATCCGGCACTTCAGTTGTCATTTTCGCACAAAAACCCATTTCTTTTCCGCGAATTGTCTCGACAATAACTGCATCGCCAAGCTTTATATCATAATCACAGCTATCAAAAGTGTAAATTTTTCCAGCCTGTCTGAATCTTATTCCAACTACATTCATTTGTTCACCTCCTTCAATTTATTTGTAACTTCTAGAAAAGTAAATTTGCTAGAAGCAGTTTTTTGTTGTAATTTCCGGCATACAGTTTCGCAGTCTTATCGAGTCGTCTCGATTTTTCAATCAAATAATCAATAGAAAAATCATAATGTTCATTCAAATATTTTGAAAGAGCAAGTTTCGGCTCACCACCACTTCTTTCAAGAATCATGTCGGATAATATTTTTTGTGTATACTCAGTATATATTATTAGATTTACATAAGAGATTTCTTTCCCCTCGAGAAATGCGTCACCTGTTGAAAGAATTACATTTTTTGCAAAGGCATTCATCACCTTTGTGTCAGCATGAATAAACGAATCTGCTTTCTTTGCACTTCCGTCTGCAACCGAAAGAATTTCTTCGGTAATATTCGGAAAAATTTCTCGCATTTCTTCATCTTTCAAATCCTGAAAGCGAATATTTGTAACACGACTTCTTATTGTCGGAAGAAGTTCTTCAAAATCTTTTGTGATCAAAATAATAAACTCACCTTTAGGCGGTTCTTCGAGAATTTTCAGAAGTGCATTTTGTGCATTTTTATTCATATTTTCTGCATTATCAATGAGAACAGCTTTTTTCCCGCCCAAATAACTTTTGATTCCCGAAAAATTTATAAGTGCACGAATATCATCCGCTTTTATCATTTCATCCTCTTTTTCAATAAGAAACAAATCCGGATTCTTTCTTATATCATCAGACTCTGAAATTCCCAAGAGTTCTCTTAAAAAAGAAAGAGCCACAAGTTTTTTCCCTGTGCCCTCTTTCCCACTAAACGAAAGGGAGAGGCCGTCCCTAGACAGAAGCCCCGAAAGCTCCTCCCTTTCTCTTTTATGACCGACAATCGCCATTAAATTCTTACAAATTGTTCAACATCAACTACGAAAACAGTAGCACCGCCAACTTTTACTTCAAGCGGATATGGGATGAATGCATCTCCCGGCATCGTCACAGTTAAAAGCGATGTTGTAATTTCTCTTTGTTTACAATTCTTTTCTATTATGGAAAGAACTTCATCTTTCTCATCGTCTTCAACACCTATTAAAAGTGTTGTATTTCCTGCTTTTAAAAATCCTCCGCTTGTTGAAAGACGTGTCAATCTGAATTTTTTCTCTGTAAGTTCATCTACCAACGGATTTACATCGGCATCTTGAACGATAGCAACTAATAATTTCATGCTTATTCCTCCTTTATTAAGTCCAAAATATATTTTCTAACTTCTTCTAGCACTTTGTCTCTGTTCATAGCTGCGTTCACAACCTTTGAATTACGACCTCTTGAGAGTTTCTCATAACCTCTGAAAACAGCATGGTGGAAACTTTCATTTCTCATTTCCAATCTGTCAAAACCTCTCTCTCTTTCGATTCGTCTTAGACCTTCTTTAAAGTCTAACATTAAATAAATCGTTAAGTCAGGTCTATAGCCATGAAGACAAAAGTCGTTTAAATCTTCAACCCTCTCCATACCAAGTGCAAGTCCTCCACCTTGATATGCAATGCTTGACGGAAGAAATCTGTCTGCGATTATCAAATCATATTTCGGCAAATCCTTTTTGAGCATCGAGTAGTTTTCACACCTCATCGCCGCAAATAGTAGTGCTTCCGTTTCCGGTTCTATGACCGTGTCATTATCAAGCAATATATTTCTTATTTTTTCTCCAACATAACTTCCGCCCGGTTCTCTGAAATATTTAACCTTCAAATCCTTCGGCAAAGTTTCCTTTAGACCATTTATGACGGTTGACTTGCCTGTGCCGTCCGGTCCTTCTATTACTATAAATTTACCCATTAATTCGAATTCTCAATAATATCATAATAATAAGGATTTTTCTTCCCTACATCTTTGTATGTCTTATAAATTGCAATGTTTTGATCTATATCGTTCTTGTCAATTTTAAGACCTCTCACCTTTGTCATAAGAGCCGCAACTTCATCACGTCTTATTGCTCTGTCCGGATTTTTCACATTTTCGAGTCTTTTAAGCCAACCTTCAATGAAGGCTTTTTGCATAAATCCTCGACTCCAATGTTTTTCCGGAACACCGACTGTGTTACCGATTGCTTCTCCAATATTTTTGAATCGAGCCAAAACCGTAATTGCTTCCCCAAGAGTGATATTGTAATTTGGTCTCATGTTTCCAAACTCGTCACCTTTCATAAACCCGACTTCCTTAGCTTTTTTCATAACAGCATCATACCAAATTTCACTCTTGTCGAAGTCCACTTTCATAAGTCTCAGAACAATTGTCGCAAATTCCGCACGATTAAGATTGTCCGCAGGTCTGAAAAGTTCGGAGCTGTCCCCTACAAAAACAGGATTTTTTTTCATTTCAGATTTGTCTATGCCGAAATTGTCTATAAGGCTTTTGAGCTCATCAACTTTCAAGTTGTTTAAATCTATTTTCATCATATAGTCCTTGAGAGCCTTTACAGCTTTGTGATAACCCGGTCTGTCCTTGTATCTTCTTATAAGTTCCTCAATTTGGTAGATGTATTTGTTTGCAATCTCCTTGATATTAAGTTCCTCTTCATCTCGCTCTTTGCTTTTAAGCGTTTCGTCAGTTTCACCCTCCGCAAGTAGTGACGGCATAAACATAAAGAAAAGTCCGGCAATCATTGCGGCAGCAAGAATAATAGCCAAATATTTTGCAAGTTTTCTCGCAAATTTATTTCTCATTTAATTGTTTCCCTCCCTACTTTTTAACCACGCATCCATGATTTCCATAGACTTTACAGTCATCTCATGAGTGGTACGTGGTAAAATTGTGTGATTCAATTTAGATTTGTCCTTGTAAAAAGGCACAAGAGAATTGTATACCTTTTCGTTAAATCTTGCAGGCACGATTATATCTTTGTCCCCATCAATCATCAGAATATCACGATTCTCAAGTTTCGACAAATGCTCACTCGGACTATAATATCTAATAGTATCCTTAATTTTCTTTAAGGCCTCGTCATCATTAAAAAAGATTTTGTTGAAATATTCGCTCAAGGCTTCATAGTCGAGTGTACCGTTAAACATTACAAGCTTTCCGAAAGGAATTTTTACAAATGCCCCGGCAGCCGCCATCGCTCCCATTGAATGTCCACAAAATACGATATCATTCGGAGAAAAACCCTTCTTTTCACAGAGATAATTTATCAAATCCGGACTTTCGGTAATCGTTTTTACAAGAATATCCCAGAAATTTATATCCGGCTTTTCATAATCAGGATTGCACTCGTCCGCCCTTAGACCATGACCCGAAGCATCCGGTAAAAGCACATAGTATCCGAGCGAAGAAAGAATTCTTGCTCTGAATAAACTCTTCTCCTTTGAAGAGCTGAAGCCGTGATAATAAATAATAGCCGTCTTCGCCCTTTGAATCGGCGTAAGTTCCGTAAGAGGATTTCCATTGATCTTTATTTCAAATTCCAAAATTCTTCACCTCCAAATGCTAGGACCAATCGACAGGAGTTCTGCCGATTTTTTGAAGTCTGTCATTGACATTTTTAAAAACATTGCTTCCGAAAAAGCCTTTATATGCGGAAAATGGCGACGGATGTGCCGCAGTCACAATATTTTCCTTGTGCTTTATGAGAGGCATCTTGTCCATTGCCTTTCTTCCCAAAAGCAAAAACACAACATCGTCTCTCTCGCCAAGTTTTTCAATAACAAAATCCGTAAAGCGATTCCAATTCAAAAAATCATGGCTCATCGGCTCGCCCTTTCTCACAGAAAGAGCGGTGTTTAAAAACAAAACACCGGTTCGAGCGACCTTTGAAAAATCTGTCGTTTGAGGATGATGACCAAACTCATCGTCCATCTCTTTAAAAATATTCATAAGACTTGGCGGAACCCTCATTCCCTCATTTACAGAAAAACTTAGTCCGTTTGCCATGCCCGGCGTATGATATGGGTCCTGACCCAAAAATACAAGCTTGACATCTTTAAAAGGTGTCAAATAAAACGCACGAAAAACCTCATCGGATGGTGGATAACATCTGTGAGTTCTGTATTCCGTCTCGAGCTTTTGCAAAAGTTCTGAAAAATATTCTGTTTCTGTAATAGGCAAAAGTGTTTCATGCCAGTCGTTTCTAAATATATTCATATATATATTTTATCACAATGACCATTCTTCTTCAAGTGACAAATGAAATAAACTATGCTATAATTTATATACTACAATATGATTTGGAGGAGTAATAATATGAAAAATAATGATTTTATTCTTTTCGCCAAAAAGAACAATGGAGAAATTAACGGAATGACTTGCGGATGGGTCACAGACGGAATACTTTGGAACAAAAATGTAAAGATGGTCTTTGTAAGAAAATCACGTTACACATACGAATTTTTGATGGACTCAGACCACTTCTTCACCGCAAAGTTTGACGACGAAAAACTTTTGAACTACTTTGGTTCAGTCACCGGAAGAGATGAGGACAAAATAAAAAAATCCGGTCTTAAAATCGTCTCGGAAAACGGAAGAGAAAAAGTAGAAGGCGCACTCGAAAATATTTATATGAGAAAGATCGCAGTATTTGATTCAAGCAAAGCTGAATTTCTTGACGAAGAAATTTCGAAAAAATTCAGAGAAGATGAAGATGCTCACATGATATTCGTTGGAGAAATTTTATAGAGGACATAAAGTGCAGAAAGATAATATAAAAACTTATAGATCAAACGAAAAACTTATAAAATATTTCGGCTCGAAATATGAAATGCGAAGAAAGCTAATGGCAATAGTTATCGGAAACCTGATATTCTCATTTGGTGTAAATGCTTTTTATACAACACACAAATTCCTCTCCGGAGGAATCGGCGGTATCTCCGTCATGCTTCAATACATCACAGGCATCGCCGCAGGTATTTCCGTCTTCTTCCTAAACTTGCCGCTCTTTTTGTTCGGACTTAGAACACTTTCTAAAAAGTTTTTAACCTACGCATTCATCTCTACAATCATACAATCCATCACGATGATAATCTTTAAAGAAGTCGGTAACTTTATAACTTTCAAAGATCCTATGCTCTCAGCAATCGCCGGCGGTATAATAAACGGAACAGCAATGGGAATACTCTTTAAAAACGGATGCTGTCAAGGTGGATTCGACATTGTGGCGGCAGTAATGAAGAAAAAGTACAATATGCAAATTGGTTCAGCACTACTTCTTCTAAATGCAGTTGTTATCTCAATTGCAAGTTATCTATTCGGAATTGACAAAGGGGCGTACACCATAATCGCAATGTTTATCTCATACAACGTGCTCGATAAAATTCAAATGTCGAAGGGCAATTTAAAGAGCGTCACAATCATCTCAGGAAAAAGTGAAGAGATTCGACAAGCGATAAACCTTCGAATGAGCCGTGGTGTCACAGCACTTAAATCAGTTGGGGGCTGGAGTAAAAAAGAGGGACAAGTTCTTTACCTCTATGTTGAAAGAAGTGAGATTTCAATTTTAAAAAGCATAATAAATAAAATCGATAACGATGCATTTATAGGAATCAGCGACGTCGAAGAAATTCGCGGACGTGGATTTAGAGGTGCGGATATTGAATAGGGGTCTTAAAACGTACAAGATTTTGTACGTTTTTTTATTTGCGCGCCAATTTGCGATAAACGGTTGATTTCGTGGTTTCGTCGCTGCGACATATTTTGCAATATACCTCACTCCAAAAACACTTCATCTTAACCGTTTCTCATCAAATTGTCATCGCAAATGTTTAGGTGAGCTTGGGATATAGATTTTGGGTTCGATATTTTATGAACAAAGCGTTGTTGGTTGAAATACATATTCTATGTGCACAAAAATGGGCGGGAGGACACACAGTGCCGTCCCGCTACGGATGCGTACATGAACATTCACAATTGTATAAACGAAATAATTATATATATGTAAATGTAATAATTTATGTATATATACGAACACACCAGTGGTTGTATGTTGTCATAACAACGAAAGTGCGGTATTTTTTGGTTCGATATTTTATAAACACAGCGTTGTTGGTGGAAATACATATTCCATATATACAAAAATGGGCGGCGGGATATTATAGCCCTAACCCGTGCTTTTTGATTTGACAAAATC
>CABTWE010000018.1 GCA_902488465.1 uncultured Tissierellia bacterium
TAATCCGAAATGAATTTCTGCCGAAGCTTCAATTCTTTTCTTCATCGTTCGACTTGCATGTGTTAAGCACGCCGCCAGCGTTCGTCCTGAGCCAGGATCAAACTCTCAAGTGAAAGTTCGAGCCAAGCTCTTTGTTATTCGCTTTTTTTTAGTGGTTTTGCTTCCACTTTTTGAATTAACTTTGTAGTTAGATTCTTGTCTACTTTTTACATTATTTCATTATTTAGGTTCTTGCTCCTCTTTTGAGGTGCATTATATAGTTTAACACACTATATTTTATTTGTCAAGTCTTTTTTAGAACTTTTTTAAATAAATTTTTAATTTTTTTGTCCTGCTTGACTTAACTTTTATATCTTAGCATAAATAATATATCGTGTCAAGTGTTTTTTAGTATTTTTTTTAAATTTTTTTATTTTATATAAAATCTCCATATAATATTAATAAAAGAGCCTCATAAAGAGACTCTTTTATTCGCTATTTAGCAATAACAGTTACCGATCTTTCTTTTTTATTCCATTCGATGTCCTGTTCTATTTCATCGTCAGTATTGCCATTTGTTAAATTAAATACTTTCGAAACATTTGTAAGGCTGACAAAGATTCTTCCATTTTTATTAATAGGTTTCGAATCCATAGTAATTTCCTTACCATCTGATAATTTTATTTTGTCACCATCGATTTGAATTGATGCAACAATTCCATCTTTTGTGAATGATGCAGTTCTAGTTTCTTTTTCATATTTAACTTCAGCGCCTATAGCTTCAGCTAAATATCTTAACGGTAACATTGTTCTGTCATTTTGAATGAAAGGTGCGACATCAATTTGCACTGTTTCTTCTTTGCCGTCAACTGTCTTTACATATTCACTCTTGTCAATGAAGAATTTAAAAGTTGCTTTTGCTTCATTATTTTCTTCCTTGACATTTTCTTTCTTTTCTTCTTTGGTTTCTTTAACTTCCGGATTTGCTTTTTTTACAAAAACTATATCCCCATTTTCAAACTTTGTACCTTTTGCAAGCTCTATAATAACAATAGGTTTAACAAGGACTGTGTTTTCAGGAAGTTTTGTTATTTCAACTTCATAGCCGCCGTCGACTGCTTTTAATGTGTAGTCTTCTGCAGGAAGCTCTTGTTTATTGTATTTTGGTGTTGATGAAGACATTGCATCTACTTTGATTTCTTTGTATTGTTCATCAGTTACATAATTTATCTTGAAGTAAACTCTCTTGTCTTCTCCTGATTTTTTCAAATCTTTTAAGCTTGTTTTTATTGTAAATTTGTTGTCTTTTAAACTTACATATTTTTTCTTATTATGTGGATTTTCAGTATCTCTTTCACCTGCAACTTCAAAATCTACAAGTGCTTTTCTAGTAAAATCTCTAAAGAGTCCTTGTTTTTTACCATTTACTTTTTTAAATGGAATTTTTTTAATTTCTTCAAGCTTTGCATCATCAATATCTTTGTCTTCCAAAAGTTCCTTCGCTCTTTTAATTGCAGCTTTTATTTCATCTTTAACTTTTTCGTCTTCGTACTTTATTGCAGGGTTATCAATAATGCTTTCATCAATAGTGTCAAGATAGGCTTTTAATTCTTCTTTGGCCAATTTTATTTGTTCTTCTTTAGTCAATTCTTTTTCAGCAACTTCAACAATTTCTGTTTTCTTGTCGCCTTTTGCTTCTTCTTTTGCAACTGTCCCTTGGACTGATGCGAAAACCATCGAGAGTCCCAACATACATGAAACAAATCCTACAGCGAGTTTTCTCATTCCATATCTTGCATTTTTATTATTTTTATCCATATACTATCCTCCTGAATAAATAATTTAAATATGCATCGGAGTTTCTACTTTTTTATATTATAAAAAAGCTGTATCAAATCCGAGTCATTATTTATCTGTATTATATCATATTTTTATATTTTTCTTTTATAAAATTGTTCTATTTTTTGAAAAAAATATAAATAAAAAGCTTTTCTTTCGAAAAGCTTTTTATTTTAATATACAGTATTTATACAGTTTTATCTGTTATTTAGATCTACTGCTTCATTATATTTACTGATTGTGCTTTTATGAAAAAACAGAGATGCAAATGCGACAAAGAAATTTATGAAATACTTTAAAATTTCAGTAATAACAAGTACAACTATAAAAATTAATAGCGTTTTTGTGATACTTCGTGAACTGTCGACTTTAAGGTTGCCGAACATTCCCTTTTTAACGGTCCCTTTTCTAGGATCCATAAATAAACTTGCAGCGCCTGCTAATTTCACAGTTCCATAAGGGTTGAAAAGCCAGAGCATTTCACCTTTATATCTTTTATAATCCGCATACCACGAATAAGTGTAATTCGAAATTAAAAAATAAATAATCGCAAATATATTGGAGGCAAAGTCCCCTTTACTTATAAATAAAGTATACAGTATAGAAATTATTATATAAGAGTTTATATAAAATCCAATTCCTACTTTTGGCGTGCCAAAATACGATGGATTGTCATAAGGGTCTTCCAATTTCTTTTCATTGTTTTTCGGTGTCGGTCCATTTGTCGGTTTCTTATTTTCACTTGGTTTTATATCGCCTTTAATTATCCAGGCTCTCTTATTGTCGCTGTTTTTTTCTGCATTATGATTCGGACTTCCTTTTTGCGGAGGTTTGACATAATCGTCATGTGCATTGTTTTTTGTTGCTGACGGCGGCTTTACATAGTCATCGCTATTTGAAGCCGGTTTAACAACATCTTCTCTTTTCGGAGTAGGTTTCACATAATCGTCTTTGTTTGAGCCCGGTTTAACATAGTCATTGTCTTTTGAAGGTGGCTTTACATAATCGTCACTCATTATCTCGTCCTCATCTTCATCAAATCTTCGGCTTCAATCGTGTTAAGATCGTCCGTATTCGTTTGTGCAACTCTTTGGCTCATAATTCTTATGAGCTTTTCATTTAAATTTCTTATCCATCTGCCGTTCGAATTGTCATTTGACATTGCATAATTTTCGGCAACAACATCTCTGTATAAATCCTTGTCGACAACATATCCGAACTTTTCCAAATATAAAAGTCCGATATTTACAATTTCATCAATCGAATAATCTTCAAATGTGAATTTGTTAGGTATTCTCGACTCGAGTCCCGAATTCATCTTTAAGAACTCAGCCATTTCTCTGTTATATCCCGCGAGAATAATGACTATATTGTCCCTGTTATCCTCCATAAATTTCAGAATTTCATCGATTGCCTCGTTTCCAAAATCATTTGCTCCGCCTTGGCATAAGCTGTATGCTTCATCGATAAAAAGCACTCCGCCCAAGGCCGATTTAAGAACCTGTCTTGTTTTAATAGCGGTCTGTCCCACATATCCGGCGACAAGGTCGCTTCTTGAAACTTCTATAAACTTATTGTCCTTAATGATCGACTTTTGATACAAAATATCTCCTAGAATTCTTGCAACTGTAGTCTTTCCCGTACCAGGATTTCCAAGGAATAACGAGTGTAATGAAAATGTTTGATTTGCTTGACCTTGATCACTCCTTTTTTTATTAAGCTCTGCAATCGAAATGAATTCCGCAACTTGACTCTTAACTTGCTCGATGCCGATAAGTTTGTCAAGTTTTTCGTAAGCGTCTTCGTCTTTACCCTCATAGTTTTGATATTTTCCAATGTTAAACACTTCATCAATGTCAGAGTTCCTTATAGTTGCCATATCATCAGAATTTTCTTCGACAACTCTCTTCGCAAAAACCTTTAAGAGTTTTTCATTGAAATTTCTTATCCATCTTGCGTTCGACTTGTCGATTGACATTTCGTAAGCATCTTTTACACTCTTTTTATAATGTTCTTCGTCTTCAAGAACATACTGTTTATCTTTTAAAATATTTTCGCCGATTTGCACAATTTCGTCTCCTGTATAATCTTCGAAAACAAACTTGTTTGCGACTCTCGATTTTAAACCGGGATTTGTTTCGAGAAATTGCTCCATCTCCTTTGTATAACCGGCAAAAATAATCATAATTTCATTTCTGTGGTCTTCCATATATTTAAGAATCGTATTTATTGCTTCTTGTCCGAAATTTACAGAAGAATCGCCCTTATTTAAAGTATATGCTTCATCTATAAATAAAATCCCACCCTTTGCCTTTTGCAAAAGTTCATACGTTTGCTCTGCAGTCTTTCCGACATACGACGAAATAAGGTCTGATTCACACGCCTCAACAAAAATAAACTTTTCCTTATTGTGGAGCGCTCCGTTTTTAAATAGAATTTCTCCGATAAGTCTTGCAACCGTCGTTTTTCCCGTTCCAGGATTTCCCAGGAAAACAGAATGAAGCGAGTTTTCTTCAGGCTTAAAGCCTTGCTCAACTCTTTTCTTGTTGAATTCAACCATCCTTACCATCTTATTTATTTCTTCTTTTACAGAATGAAGCCCGATAAGCTTGTCGAGTTCGCCTTGTGGATCATCTGAAACCTTAACCTCAAAATCTTTATCAAAACTATTGTCGGACTGATCACCAAAGTCATTACTTTCAACTCTTTCTTGCTGGTCTTGTCCCTGTTCCCAAGACTCAACCCTGATTCTTCCGCCATCTTTACATTCAATTAAAATTTGATTTAAAGCATCGGAGTTAAAGTCATTTTGATATGATATTGAGTCCGCATAAAACATAGAATTATTTATTATTCTAAAATTTGGATCGACGACTCTGTTCACATTAAGATTCTTTGCCTTGAAAGTTGAAGTCGTGTCCAAAAATACATCAACCTTTTCCGGATTTTCTCCCTTTATATCGAGTGATTCAATTGAAATAATCTTTGCATTTGAATATCCGCTAATTCCTTCATTTATTGTTGTATAGAACAAATCGGCAGTGCTGAAATTGGTGCTTAGGGATGATATTGTAGAATGGTCCGAACCGAAATAAGAATTATTTATTAAAGCTACACAAGATCCGTAATTTCTTTGAACTGCTGTCGAGCTGTTGAATTCCATATTAGCTCTATCAAGTAAAACACAGGGATATTCATTTTCATTTGACCCTCCTTCTATATATGTTTTCTCAATTTTAGCAACAGACTTTACAAGCCAAAGTGTATTTGTGTTGTATTTTTTTATTGTGGAATTCGTTATTGCCAAATCTCCTATTTCGCATTTAATCGACGTGTTTAATGTCGAATTTATTATCTCCGCACTTGCCCCATTTAACCAAATTCTTGTAAAATAATTAAATTTTTCAGACATAAATGTTCTTTCCATAACGATTTTAGAATTTTCTGCAACATAAATTTCCGGATACACAGCAACATCTTCTCCAATAAGGACATTTTCTTTTTGCTCAATCATAACATTTGACAAAGTTGCGCTTGAAGAGTTTTTTACAGCAAAAATATTATTAATATTTTTCTCTCCAAACAGCACAATATTTGACATAGTTACATTCGCGCCGTTCACAACTTTAATAAAGCCGGTAATCGAGCTGGTGAATTGATTCTGCTGATTTATTTTCCCCTCAATAGTTATACTCTTATCTATAAAACAAGCATTTTCTCCAAGGTGAAGATTCAATCCTTCAACAAATTCTAACACATCCCCATCTTTGCATGCATTAAATGCGGCTGAAAACTGCCATTGATCGCTTGCATTTCCTATCAAATATCTAGACATAATACCTCCACACAAAATCTAATTTCTTTACAATAATTATAACATTAAACGAACTCTTTATCAATCAAAATACACATGGCTATCCGCAAAATAAAAAGCAACTATACGAATTAATATAGTTGCTTAATTTATTAATCTTCATTTGATTGAATTTCTGAGTACACCAACAGCCTCTCTTTGTCCGTCGGATATGGATGACAAGTCATAAGAACAAGCTTCGACTTGTCTTCCTCTCTTGTAAATTTGCTCCAATCGTCAGGCTCGATAATCTCGGAACCCGTAACCTTATAGAGCAAAACCTCGTCCTTTGTGGTTATCTTGATTTCGTCTCCGACTTCAAGCTTATCAATATTGAGAAACGAAAGCTCCTCATTGACTCCTCCGCGGTGACCGGCTATCGCACACGTAGTGCCCGGCTTTGACGACGGAAGATCGGTCGATTCAATAACGCCGACTCCGTCATACAAACTGCCGCTTTCCGTATTGTCAAAAACTTGAGCTAACAAATTCAACTTGTCAATTCTTAAAACGCCGATTGCTTTATCGCTTTTAATGTCATCTTGTTCTACGTCATCTTCTTCAATATCGTCCGAAGTGAGATTAACATCTTCCTGAGACTCATCTTTCTTTTCATCAAGTGAAATCGACTGCTCAAACTGCTTCTCCGCTTCCAAAGCATTCGCTCGTTTTTTTTTCTCATTTTGCTTGATACTGAAAATCCACAAAGCCGAACAAATTATTAAGAGTGCACCTAAAATTGTAAAAATTCTATTCTTCATCTAAAGATTTTTTATTCTTTTTCCTGACGCCAATTGCCATCATAGCTGAGCCCATAAGTCCCATCATATATGCATAGAGTGATCTGTTAACACCGTCCCCCGTCTTAGGCAAGCGTTTATTTTCATTCGCACCGTCTAAATCATTATTGCCTTCGGAATTTTTAATATCATCCTCGACAACTTCTTCTGTTTCATCAACTTTATCTTCTTTTGACTCAACAACAGAATCTTTGTCCTTTTCTTCACTCTTTTCTTCAGGCGTTTCAGATTTTTCCTCAGGAGTTTCTTCCTTTTCACTCGGCTTTTCTTCCGTCACAATCGTTCCTCCACCGTTCGGTTCAGTCGGTGTTTCAGGAACACTTGGTTCCCCCGGAACTTTCGGTTCATCAGGAACATTCGGTTTGTCCGGTGTAACCGGTTTTTCAGGTTTGTCCGGTTTGCCAGGTTCATTCGGTTTGCCAGGTTCTTCTTCGCCCGTGTCATTAGGTTTGTCTGGATTCACTGGTTTGTCTGGATTATCTGGATTTACTGGTTTATCTGGAACTGGGCACATTTTATCATTTGGCTTAGTGCCAACTCTTACAATCTTATTAACTGGAGCTACTTTACTATCAGCATCTTCCACGCTTACAAATTTTCCGGCTTTTTTGTCAAAGTAAGTTTTTACATTTACACTGCCGGCCTTGCCCGGATGATCTTTATCCTCTACAACAGTTCCAGCATCAATAGTGTTGTCATAGACATATTCTGTATTAAATGGAATTTCAACTGTCTTTTCTACTGGTTTTGTACCAATCTTAACAATTTCCTTCACCGGTTCTTTTGTTTTTACTTCGTCAGTGTATTCTTTGTCAGCTAATACTCCGTTTGTATATTTTTGAGTAACGGTTTGTTCGGCATTTCCGTTTACACCTTTTTGGGTAACTTCTTTTGTTCCCGCATCCATGGTGTCGTCGTATTGAATTTCTGTTTCAAATGGAAGAGTTTTTTCTATTTTGTGGCTAAATTCTCCAGTAAAGTCCTTTGTACCGACAGTAATCTTTTGTTTTGCTGGTGTCACAACTTCTTCTTCTGTTGTAATAATTTTGCCAGTTGCTGGGTCAAATTTATTAACAATCTTTGTTTCAACATGGCCTTTTGTCAATTCGCCTTTTTCAACATATCCAACATATTTAGTATCGTCTTTTACATATTCAATTTCGACATCAACATCGTTGTTATAGTCTTTGTTGTTTTCTGCTACCTTGGTACCTACAACTATGACTTCGTTAACAGGAGCTTTGTATTTGTCTGTTACTTCTCTTGTATTTAAGTCGCCATCAAACTTACCATTAATAAGATTTCTATAATACTCAGTTGTCTTACTGCCTGCTTGTCCAGGAGTTTCTACACGAGTTGTTCCAGCTGCCATAGTATCATCGTATTTTATTTCTACCTTATATGGTATTTCTTCTGTGATTTCCTTAGATATATGTTCTGTTACAGTCTTAGTACCTACTTTAACAATACGATTTACAGGTTTTGTTTCACTTACAACTTCTTCCTTGACTTCACCTGGGACACCATTTTCGAATTTTTGTGTGTACTTAGTTGTCTTAGATCCTCTTACACCGGCTTGAACTTCTTTAGTTTCTCCTACCGGTAAAGTTGGGTCTTCTTCTACAATTGTTATATATTTTGTTTCTTCTGTAACTTCATGACTTGTTTCACCGGTGAATTTTTGGTCTCCAACTCTTATTATAGCCTTAATAGGTGTGGTTTCTTTAACTACTGGGTCTCCTACAATTTTTGAATTTACAATATTATAAGTAGTAGTCTTGCTACCAGGTTTACCTTCTTGATCAACCACTTTTTCCCCTGGTTTTAATGAAGGGTCAAAGGTAACTTCATATTCGAATGGAATTTCTTCTTCATGAACTATTGTATTTGCTGTCTTAGTTCCGATAAGCATTTTTTTGTTTTTAGCATCTTTGGTTCTTAATGCAGTTGTAGTTATTTCTCCTGTTTCAGGATCTCTACTTGTAGTAACTGTTACTTCGCCTTCTTCACCAGCTTTATCTAACTGGATTGTGCCTTTTTCCAAAGAGTCACTAGTTTCATAGTCAGTATCAGGCGGTATTGTTACAGTAGTTACTGCTGGTTTTGTACCGATTCTAATTTCTGCGTCAACTTTTTCGGTTATAGTTTTAGTTTCTACAGCTTCTTTGTCTTTTACAAAATTACCGTTTTCGTCGATTATTCCTTTTTCACCGTTAATTACTACTTGTTTGAAAGTGGTTTCAGTTTCTCCAACTCTTCCTTCAGTTTTTACAACTTTTCCTATTTCTAAAGTATCATCGTAAATTACTTTGGTTTCAAAAGGTATTTTACTATTGAAAGTCTTAGATACTTCATTTTTATACTTCGGCCTAGCTATAAATTGCGCCTTTACAATTTCTTCTTTTGCTTCGCCGGTTTTTTCATCCTTGTAATTTACCTTGACATTGACATTGAGGTTTTCTCCGCCCTTAATGTCGGCATCTTCAGGGACTACTGCTGTTACCACACCGGTTTCA
>CABTWE010000019.1 GCA_902488465.1 uncultured Tissierellia bacterium
AGTACGCCTCACTCCTAAAATATTTCATCTAAGCGTTTCTCATCGAAAATCTCTCGCAAATAACAGCGGAGATTAGGATGTGATGTGAATTTGTATTTATGGTGGAAATATTTTATATACACATCGGTGGTTGTATGTTGTAATAACAACGAAATTAATATCCCTCAATCCAAAATACTTTTTCTAAGCGTTTCTCATCGCTTATCCCTCGCAAATAAAATTGAATGTAAATTGTAAAAAACTGGTTACCGATGTTTGTGCGGTGACCGGTTTTTTTCGTGTGAAAAGGTGTATCGCCGCAATGGAGAATATAGAAAATATAAAACAATTAACACCTCACAAAACAATCTCGCAACTCTCCCACACCCCAATATCAATCTATTAATTATTTTGATGTAAGTTTTATGCTTGTAATCACATTTTAAAAGTGTTAGAATAAAAGTTGTAGAATAAATTTGAAAGGTGAGCTTTCAAAATGATATAAGGAGGATTTTATGGATAGAGAAATTACGAAAGACATGCTCAAAGAGTTCAAAGAAAATTATGATAAGAACTTCAGCAAGATGTCTCAAAATGCGGTTGCATCGGTTGGTATTATGGATGCGTCCATAAATTATGAATTGGTAAATAAAAATCCGAATGTTTTTTCAAAGGAATTGAAAATCGGAAAGATTACAAATCAAAAGCAATCGGGCAGATGCTGGATGTTTGCGGGTTTAAATACTTTAAAGGTGAGTGTTTTGAAGAATTTCAATCTTCAAGATATTAAATTTTCACACAATTATCTTTATTTCTTCGACAAGCTAGAACGTGCAAACCAATATTTGGACGATGTTATTGAGTTGAAAGATAAAGATTTGGATGATAGATTAAATAGAAATGTTGTTTTTTATGCTGCAGATGACGGTGCATGGTGGACAACTTTCCAACGTCTTGTCTCAAAATACGGAATTGTTCCTGAGTATGCATATCCGGATTCAAAGAATGTAAGTCGCACAAATGATTTGATTGACAATCTTGATAAGAGATTAAAGATTGCGGCAAAGGATATAAGAGATGCTTTTAAAGACGGCAGAGAATCCGAAATCGAATGTATCAAGGAAAAGGCAATGAAGGATGTCTATAGAATTACTGCGATTTCATTGGGCGTTCCGCCAAAGAGATTTGATCTTTGCGTAAAAGACAAGGACAATAAATTGATTGAAAGAAGAAATATTTCTCCGATTGAATTTTACAATGAATTTTTCAAAGAAGATGTTTCGGAATATGTTGAACTTGGAAATTATCCGGGCAAAAACAAAGAAGAAAATGTTCTTTATGAAAGAGTTTTCATTCAACAAAGAATCGGTGGCAGCTTGAGATATGTAAATGTTTCGATTGCAAGAATGAAGGAAATTGTTATGTCGATGATTGATGCCGGCGAACCTGTTTGGTTTGCATGCGACGTGGGCAAGGATTCTTTGATTTCAAGAGACGGTCTTGACACAGGATTTATGCTCTACAATATTCTCGACAGAGATTCACTTTTCGGTGTGGACACAAAGACAAACAAGGTTCAAAGAATGATAACTCGCGAATCCGAAGCTACACACGCTATGGTTATTGTGGGATATGACAATTCTTCAAAGGGACTCAGATTTAAGGTTCAAAATTCATGGGGTGAAAAGGCAGGACTTGCAGGATATCTTGTTATGGATGAAGCATGGTTTGACAACTATGCCTATGAAATCATTCCTAAAAAGTCTTTCCTTAACAAGGAAGAACTTGCTGCATTTAACAAAGAACCTGTAAAACTACTACCTTGGGAACTCTAGGAGGAAATTATGACGAGATTAAGTATTGATAAAATAAATGAATATGAAAAAGAATTTTTAGAAGACAAGAGAAATATCGTTGCAATGAACGCCGCAACATACAACGGAGTTCAAAAGGTTGCAAGAGATGTGAATGCGCTGAAAAATGAACCGTTCGCTTTTAATGTGGATATTAAAAACGGCGAAGTTACAAACCAAAAGCAATCAGGCAGATGCTGGATGTTTGCTTCGATGAATGTTTTGAGAAATATCGTGATTAAAAAGTTCAATCTTGAAAACTTTGAACTTTCACAAAGCTACACATTGTTTTGGGATAAACTCGAAAGATGCAACTACTATATGGAAGCAGTTATCGAAAAGGCAAATGAACCACTTGAAGACAGAGTTATGGACTATCTTATGTCGGACTTGTTGTCGGACGGCGGACAATGGGATATGTTTGTGAACATTGTAAAAAAATACGGACTTGTTCCAAAATATGCATATCCTGAATCTCAAACCTCATCTGCAACTGTTCAACTGAACAAATATCTCTGCAAAATTTTGAGAAAATATACAACTGAACTTAGAGACGCAGTGCAAAATGAAGGCGTGAAAAAGGCAAGAGAGTTAAAAGAAGAAGTTTTGAAAGACGTCTACAATGTTTTGACTTCAACACTTGGACAAATGCCGGAAAAATTTGACGTGGTTCTTCACGACAAAGACGGAAAACTTATTGAAGACAAGGGCATGGACGCACACAGCTTCTTTGACAAATATATCGGCGTAGAAATTGACCAATATATTTCATTAATCAACTCACCGACAGAAGATAAACCTTTCAACCAAACATATACCATAAAATATCTTGGAAATATTATTGAAGGGAAAATTGTAAAGCACTTGAATCTTCCTATCGAAGAACTTAAAAAAGCTGCCGTAAAACAATTAAAAGACGGATATCCTGTTTGGTTCGGTTGCGACGTAGGACGCTCATCTGTAGTGGAAGATGAAAGAGCAATGCTCGACACAAAAGCTGTCGACTACGAATCCCTCTTCGACGTCGACTTGAAACTTTCAAAAGAAGACGCCCTCGACTACGGATACTCGATGATGACACACGCAATGACCTTCACCGGAGTTCAAATGAATGGCAATGAACCGCTAAGATTCAAAGTTGAAAACTCATGGGGAGAAAAATTCGGCTACAAAGGTCACTTCGTCATGACTTCAGACTGGTTCGACCAATACGTCTACCAAGTCGTCGTCAACAAAAAATACTTGCCGGAAAAACTCAGAAAAGCTTATGAGAAAGAGCCGAAGGAGTTAAAACCTTGGGACCCAATGGGCTCCCTAGCTTAAAATTCTTGCTAAAATTGCGAAAAACGGTTGTTCGACTTTTTAGTCGCTGCGACATACTTGCTAGTATGCCTCGCTCCAAAAAAGTCTCGCACTAACCGTTTTTCATCAATTTTATCTGCGAATTAGGGTGAGATATAAGGCTATTTATTACAAAGGGTCTTTTTCATCCATTTTAGCGAAGAATGTGGTGTGAACTATATAATAAAAATACCTTGAGATTGATTTTAAATCGTCCCAAGGTATTTTTTTGTATAAGTATGTGTACGCGACGTAGCGGGACGGCACTGCGTGTCCTCCCGCCCATTTTTGTGTGTTTTGAATTTGTAGATAAAGCAACAACGTTGTGCATATAAAATATATAAACCACATCTATTTTATAATTTATAAACGTATTTTCGCTCTGTACGCTTCCCAAAAAGTAGCGTCGCATTACATTGCGACGCCAATTTTTGTGTATTTAGAATATGTAGATAAACTAACAAATTTGGTTATAACGAAAATAGAAAATTTATAATTATAACATCAATTAGGAGCAAACTAATATTTATGTTATAATACTATTAAAAGCTATAAATTTTGATGTACTTCAATTAAAATGACATACATAAATTCAATTAAAACGGGAGACAATATATGTATAACAAACAGACAAAATACTTACTTGGAGGGAGAATTGCCACAAATATAGCGGACTCACTTCAATATATGATAATTCTTTGGTTTTTCAACGAGACATTTAAGTCACCTTTTTTGTTGGGTGTAATATTTGCGATTGAATCCGGGGCAGATGTAATCAGTTTTTTATTCGGACCGCTGATTGATAATTCGAACAGCAAAAAATTGTTGATTAAATGTTCCGCAGTACAAATAATAAATGTTCTGATTTTGTGTGTGATAAATATTACTTTTGGAATCAAAAGTAATGTGATATATTCGATTATAATGGTTCTTTCTTTAACTATAACCACTCTCGCAAGCACAATAATTTATCCATTACAGACAAAAATGATACCGATGGTAGCAGGTGAGACACCTCTGGTTAAAGTAAACGGAATATTTAATGTTTCTGAAAAAATATTTGACGTGCTTTTTAATGCCGGGGCAACACTTTTAATCTCATCTTTTAATATAAGCTTCAATCTGATCATTTCGTTGGTAGTTTTTTTAATTGGGATAAAACTATATTCGCTGTTAAATTATGATGAAAATTTTGACTTTTCAGAGATTGAAGACTATGAAGAAGAGGGAACGGTAGGAGAATATATAGCGGATTTAAAAGAGGGATTTGTGGAACTTCGAAAACAAAATGAACTTCTAAAACTCATAATACCTCTTATGATAATAAACTTCTTTTTTGCAATTGCGGATATAGGGCTACCGAGGCTTGCAAGCGAATATATTTCAGATGAAGCCACAGGCTATGGGCTTATACTATCAATCAGTGCAATTGGGTCAATTGTGGGTGGCGCATTTACACAATTTAAAAATATTGAAAAAGCGAATCTTAGAAAAACGGTCGCAATGTGCTTGATATCATCCGGGATATTTAAACTAATAACTGCGATAACAATAAATAGGATTTTTGTTTTGTGTTGCATCTCAATATTTTTTTGCAGTGCTTTTATAAGCTTTATGAATATTTTATTTATATCGCTTGTCCAATCAACTGTTCCGGTGAATATATTGGGGAGAGTTGAGACAATAAATGAAAGCATTATCTCGGCAATAATTCCTTTAGGAACTTTTGCAGGAGCATTTGTAATAAAAGAATATGGAAGCATAATGACACAATATATATACGCGGTGGCTCTGGTTGGTTTTGGGGTGTATTATGCGTTGTTAAAGGTGGAGAAATATTCTTGCTAAAATAACAAGTTGATTCTTGCTAAAATTGCGAAAAACGGTTGTTCGACTTTTTAGTCGCTGCGACATACTTGCCAGTATGCCTCGCTCCAAAAAAGTCTCGCACTAACCGTTTTTCATCAATTTTATCTGCGA
>CABTWE010000020.1 GCA_902488465.1 uncultured Tissierellia bacterium
AAAAAAACTGGTCGCCGCTATCTGTGGTGTGTCCGTATTTATATATAATTTATTATCTTTACGTTCATAAAATTATTCTGTTTTTACAAATATATATGTATATGTACGCGACGTAGCGGGACGGCACTGTGTGTCCTCCCGCCAGTTATGACAATCGGCATATGTAGAAACCTTAACAACAACGCTGTGTTTATAAAATATATAACCCAAACATTCTTATCATATTCCACCCCATCCATCATTGTGTGCCAATAAAATATTTCTTATCTCCCTCCACGATTTGCCCGGATATTTTGATGAGAAACGGTTAGATAGAGTGTTTTTGGAGTGAGGCATATTGATAAATATGTCGCAACGACGAAAACACGAGATCAACCGTTTATCGCAAAATAGACCGCAAATAAAACTATCCCACCCCAAACAAAAACTCTTGTGCCAAATAACACAAGAGTTTTTTTCTAAAGTTTTTCAATTATTTCTCGGTCAGAGTAGTGTACTCGTTCACCGTTTATAAGTTGATGAGTTTCATCGCCTTTGCCTGCGACGACTATGACATCGCCTGGGTTTGAATCGCGATATGCGGATTCAATAGCGGTTTTTCTGTCAGCGATAACTTTTGTAGGGATAAGACTGTGAGATGCCATTTCGGATGCGATTTTTTCCGGGTCTTCGTGGTTTGGGTTGTCAGCCGTAAAGATTGCTTCATTCCCATGTTGGTTGATTGCTTCCGGAATTTCGTGTCGTCTTTCAAATGTTCTTTCGCCGACTGTGCCGACAACAACAATTATGCGTTCCGGGTTCCAAGATTTTATTTCAGCCAAAAGATTTAAAAGTGAGAGTTTATTGTGTGCATAGTCAATGACAAATTTTCTTTCGTCTTTCTCAATGATCTCCATTCGCCCCGGAATAAAGATGTTCGAAGTTGCAGTTACGAGGTCGTCCATTCTAAAGCCAACTTCGTTTAGAGTTGCAATAGAGAGAGCGAGGTTGTGCATGTTGTATTTTCCCATGAGATTCGTCTCAATACATCTTCCATTTAACTCAAAAGAATTTTCACTGACGTTGGTCATTGTAAAGTCTTTTCCGGTTTCGCCGACTGTTATGATTTTATTTTTCATAGGTGCTGTCATTTCAGCAAAGTGTTCATCATCGCTATTCATGATTACTTTTTTTGATAGCATAAGGAATTTTCTTTTCCAACTCATGTATTCATCAAAGTCCTTGTGTTCGGTAGGCCCGATGTGGTCTGGACTAATATTTGTGAATGCTGTTATCAAAAACTTTGTGCCCATAACTCGCCATTGTTTCATAGCTTGTGAGCTCACTTCCATAAGGATGTATTCAAGTCCCATGTCGACAGCTTTTCTTAAAAGGCTTTGAAGTGTTATCGGATCCGGCGTTGTGTTTTTAAGTTCTATGTGTTCAGAGCCGAAGAATGCTCCCGATGTTCCAATTATTCCGCATTTTTTGCCCAGTTTCTCAAGCATGCTTTTTAAAATAAATGTGCAAGAAGTTTTTCCTTTGGTACCCGTAATGCCAATGATTTTTAGCGATTGTGAGGGATGCCCGTAGAATGTTGACGCTATAAGTCCGACGGTTTTTCTCGTGTCAGAAACCACAAATTGAACGGCGTCTTTCGGAATTCGAACCTCTTCTTCTGTGATGAAAGCACGTGCCCCTTTTTTGTATGCTTCATCGATGTATTTTCTATTGTGTGTATCGACGGCGGTTCCTTTTATGGCGATAAAGAGTGAGCCTTTTTCTATTTCGTTTGTATTTGTAGTTATTTTATTTATATCAAAATTATATTTTTCTTCAATCGGTAATTTTTTAAATAGTTCTTGTAATTTCATAATTACCTCCAATCCTGATTTTATTTCAATTTAATTATATCTTAAAAAGCGGCTTATGTAAAGAAAAAAGCTTGAAAGAGAGTGTGCGATATGGTATAGTTTAGATAGGTAAAAATAATGATTTTAATTGGAGGTATGTTATGAAAATTGAAATGCTTGAAAAGATAAAAAATGGAAAAGGTTTTATTGCTGCTTTGGACCAAAGTGGCGGATCAACTCCGAAGGCTCTTTTGAATTACGGTGTTGGTGAAGATGAGTACAATAATGAAGAAGAACTGTTTGATTTGGTTCACAAGATGAGAACAAGAATTGTGAAATCAAAGGCGTTCACAGGAGACAAGATTGTAGGAGCAATTCTTTTTGAAAAGACGATGAACAGCGAAGTTGACGGCATGCCGACAGCGGATTATCTTTGGGAAAAGAAAAACGTTGTGCCATTTCTTAAAATAGATAAAGGCCTTGCAGATGAAAAAGACGGAGTTCGTTTGATGAAAGAAATTCCAAACATAGATGCAAGACTTGAAGACGCTGTAAAGAAAAATATTTTCGGAACTAAGATGAGATCCGTTATAAATAAACTTTCAAAAGAAGGCATCGAAGAAATTGTTTCGCAACAATTTGATTTTGCAAAAACAATCGCTTCACACGGACTCGTTCCTATAATCGAACCGGAAATCACAATTACTATGGATAATAAAGCTGAAGCAGAAGAAGTTTTGCTGGAATCACTTTTAAGACATTTGAAAGAATGGAATCAAGAAAAACCTGTCATGTTTAAGCTTACACTTCCTGAAAAGAATAATCTCTATCTTCCGCTCTATGATTTCAAGGCTACAATAAGAGTTGTTGCACTTTCGGGCGGCTATTCAAGAGAGGAGTCAAACAGAAGACTTGCTGAAAACGATAGAGTTAGTGCAAGTTTCTCAAGAGCTCTCACAGAAGGTCTAAATGTAAAAATGACAGAAGAAGAATTTGACAGACATTTAGGGGAATCGATTGACAGCATTTATAATGCTTCAGTAAGTTCCAACTAATCTTATTAAAATTGTATTACAAAATCCGTGTATCGATGAAATACACGGGTTTTTATGTTATGATATATATAGAACTGATTATGAGGTAAGATTATGAGAAAAAAACTTTTAACTTTATTTATTGCATTGCTTATTGCAGCAAACAATTTTATATATATAAAAGCAGAAGGATATGGGGACTTTGTAAATCCGGTCAAGAAAGAAATGACACGTGTAGACAAGGGCGATTATGCGTTTTTGATGGAACATAAGGAAAACGAGATGACCGGAGTGTATAAAGATAAGAGCTTGGTTGTTTTGGAAGTTGACGGACTTTTGACAAGTGCAATCGGAAGAAGTTACAACAATATTCAACTCTCTCCATTTATGACTTTGCTTGTCAGCGGTGCAGTTTATTTTAATAATTATTTTCTTGGAAGTGCATCGAAGAATCCTGATGATATAACACTTTCAACACTTTACAGTATAATGCCGAACCAAAAATATCCTGGATTCAAGCAAATTTATAACAAAGACATCAAGGGACTTCAAAATTATTTTAAAAATGCAGGTTATACGACAATTGCTCAAAGAAATTTGGAATACGGCGAAGAATATGTAAACTATTTGACTTTGGGTTTTGACAAAGTTAACATTAATGAAAAGGGCGGAAATACTGCTGTACTAAAAAGTCTTCAAAAGAAAATCGAAGAGCCGGGCAAAAAGTTTATCTATGCTGAAACACTTCCTTTTGAAAATCCGATGACGGCTTTTAAGGGCGGGGCCCTTGAAGAGGAGAGAACACTATTTGTTCAAAAAATTAGAGAACTCGACAACTCGTTGAAAGATTTTATTTCGAATTTTAAAAATAGCTCCAAAGCAAAGGATACAATACTTCTTATAGTTGGTAAAAATAATGTATACAACGATTTAGCAAACAAGGAAAAAACGGTTGAAACAGTTTTAACAAAAGAAAAGAAACTTGCCGAGGTAAATTGTCCTCTCATATTTGTAAACGGACTTCAAACCAAAAAATATTTGAACACAATAGGCTCTGTTGATATTCTTCCAACGCTTTTGAACATGTTCGGACTTTATGAAAACGTCTATCCGATGTTTGGAATGGACGTATTTTCAAAAGAAAAGAAGGACATGGACATGGCAACCGTTCAATATGATATGAACAATAGAATTGCAATTTATAAATCGATTGCAATTGACATAAAAAATGCCGACGGTGGACTTAAAATTGATGCATACAATAGAAATGGTCTTGGCTATGTTGACGCAAGTGCATACGAACTTGTCACTAGAAAAAGCTTCAGAGATTCTGAACTTTCATACGGACTTGTGTTTCTAAACAAGCTAAAAGAACTTGCGGAAAATAAAAAGATCTTAAAACTCGATAACGATAAAACAATTATGCATGCTGGTGGAGAACTTTGCGGTATGACTTACACAAATATGAAAGAGGCACTCGACAAAAATTATAGTGCAGGAAAAAGATATTTTGAAATGGATTTCATGCTGACAAGTGACGGACATCCTGTAAATATTCACTCATGGGAAGGTTTTGTCACGAAGTTCTATGGGGCAAAATATATTGAGGGCGAAACGACTTACACGAAAGCTGAATATGACAGCATGAAGTCACGTCATGGTTATACCCAAATGGATATGGAAAAGACTGTCGAATGGTTTAGAAATCATAAAGATGCTTATCTTATAACCGATGTAAAGACAGAAAATGTGAAAGTGCTTGAAAAAATCTCAAAGCTTGCACCGGATTTGAAAGCAAGAATAATTCCGCAAATTTATAAATTTGACGAATATGAACCAGTGAAAAAAATGGGATTTGAAAAAATAATATTGACACTTTATATGTCAAACTACACCGCCGATCAACTTGCAGATTTTGCAACGAGTCATAACCTCTATGCAGTTACAATGTCACTCTCAAAATTTGAAAAAGGACTTGGAAATAGACTCATTCAAATAGGTGTCCCGATATTTGTCCACACAATAAATAGACAAAATCTTGCAAATCAGATATTGGAGATGGGGGCAAAGAGAGTTTATACCGACACCTTGTAGGGTTATTTGCGGGCCTTTTCGCGATAAAGTTTTTGAATGTATGATTTTTAGGCGCAAACGTAGCGGGACGGCACTGTGTGTCCTCCCGCCTAAAAAAGCCTCACTCCTAAAATATTTCATCTAAGTGTTTCTCATCGAAAATTCCT
>CABTWE010000021.1 GCA_902488465.1 uncultured Tissierellia bacterium
AATTGTATATGCGTGTGTACGCATCCGTAGCGGGATGGCACTGTGTGTCCTCCCGCCCATTTTTGTGTACGTGAAATATGTATCATTACCAACAACGTTGTGTTTATAAAATATCTTCACCAAACCTCACACCCATTTGCGGCGATACACCTTTTTACGCGTTCGGTTACGAAATCGAAGATTTCTACCTCACCCGCAAAAAAACTGGTCGCCGCTACGTGCGGCGTGTGCATATTTATATATATATATATCATGCCTATATAATTAACAACACCAACCAACAATGCCGACCTTATAAAACATCGTTCTAAAACATAAAACCATTTATGAAATTTTACATCTGCCTTTATCTCTCATTGCACACTTTATCAATTTCTACAATCCATCTTCACCGTTATTTGCGATGATAATTTGATGAGAAACGGTTGTATGACGTGGTTTTGGAGTGAGACGTACTGGCAAGTACGTCGCAGCGACGGAAACACGGAATAAACCGTTTATCGCAAATTAGCACGCAAATAAAACCCCTTATCATTCAAGTTGAATAGATAAAGTATTTGTTGTATAATAATCATATATAGATTTTATACTCTTTAAGGAGGCTATATGAAAGATTTTTTATTAGCTTTAAGAAATTGGATATTGAGATATTTTAAAACCACATATCCGTATGTGATTTTGATGATAATAGTTCTGATTCCGGCATTTATTTATCAGCCGATTTTCGGAGGACTCGCTCTTTTGGCACTCGCTTATTTGATTTCGCGAGATGTGAATTTGCACGAGGAGAGAGTTGAAGAGAAGACGACTTCAGAAAAACGCGAAGAAGAGGAACTTAAAAGTGTAACCGCTCACGCGATTTTTAATATGCCGTATCCGATGGCTATGCTTAATTCAAATGGCGTGATTACATGGCAAAACGAACCGTTTTCAAAAATTTTAGGAGAGATTCCGAGAAATGCAAAGATAAATGAGATGATCCCTGCAATAAATATTTCCGAATTTGAAAAGGAGCAGGACGAGTTCACTTTTACGTTCAAGGACAGAATGTATAAGGGTTATACCGACAAGATTTTAAGAAACGGCGAAATTGACAGATATGTTCTTTATATGTCGGACATTACTGAGTATAACAATCTTAAAAAGCAATACACAAAGGAAGGCCTTGTTGCACTTTATCTTTTCGTAGACAATCTCGACGAGGTGAAAGGGCTTGGCGACGAATCATATCGTGCGAAAATACAATCCGTAATAGACACCGGCATCACAAATTATTTCAGCGAACACAACGGATTTGTGAGAAAGTATGAACCGGATAAATTTTTAATCGGACTTGATAGAGAAAACTTCAATAAAATAAAGAATAAAAAGTTTGACATTTTAGACAAGGTAAGAGAGATTGAAGTCGGCAATACGATTCCGGTAACTCTTTCAATCGGAGTGTCGGACATAGGAGAAACACCTCTTCAAAAATATGGTAAGGCCAGAAGTGCACTTGACATTGCACTTGGAAGAGGAGGCGACCAAGCCGTTGTTGTCCTTGAAAATGGGTACGATTACTTCGGCGGCAAGACAAAGGCGACTCAAAAGCGAACAAAAGTTAAGGCAAGAGTTATCGGTTACGCTCTAAAGGAACTTATAAAAGAGGCGAACAATATTTATATTTCCGGACACAAAAATCCGGATATGGACGCAATCGGAAGTGCTGTTGGAATGATGGCTGTCGTTCAACTTATGGGAAAAAGTGCTTCTCTCATTCTAGGAAATGATACGGTTGCTATTTCAAATATACTCGATTTGATGAAGGAAGAGTCGCCGGATATTTATAAATCAATTGTTACACCTGAGGAAGCTTTGAAAAATTATAAAAAGGGTGACCTATTGATTTTGACTGACCATCACAAGCCGAGTCTAAGTCCAAGCACGGAACTCTCTGAAACGGCTGACAATGTTGTTGTTATCGATCACCACAGAAGGGCCGATGAATTTATAAAAAATCCATCCCTTACTTATCTTGAACCGCATGCATCGAGTGCGAGTGAACTTGTTAGTGAAATTCTTCAATATATTATTGAAGATAAAAAGTTATCTCACTTCGAATCTAGTGCACTCATGGCGGGTATAATGCTCGATACGAAAAACTTCACCGTGCAAACAGGCATAAGGACGTTTGAAGCAGCAGGACTTCTTGTTAGAATGGGTGCGGATCCTGAAGAAGTGAAGTTGCTATTTAGAGATGACTATAACACATTTATAAATAAAGCAAAAGCAATTGAAACGACAGAAATATACGATGAAAAATATGCGATTGCAACTGTAGGAAATTCACCGAGTGCAATTCTTACGGCCGCACAAGTTGCGGACGACCTGTTGACAATTGACGGGGTCAGAGCAAGTTTTGTGTTGGCGGATATTGGAGAAAACGAAACACATCTAAGCGCAAGAAGTATCGGAGATATAAACGTACAACTCATTGCAGAATCACTTGGAGGCGGCGGTCACCTTGCACAGGCGGGTGCAAGAATCGCATTTGATTTGGAGACGTCAAAGGAAAGCCTTAAAAATGCAATTGACGATTATGAAAAGGAGAATTAAGTGAAAGTTATATTATTAGAAGACGTTAAAAATGTAGGCAAAAAGGGAGAAATAAAAGAAGTAAAACCGGGTTTTGCAAGGAATTCACTTCTCCCGAAAAATTTAGCAATAGAAGCAAGCAAAGAAAATTTGAAAGAATGGGAAGCAGAACAACAACGTTTGAAGGAACTCGACGAACAAAACACATTGGAAGCAGAAGAAATGAAGAAAAATCTTGAAAAAGAAGTTATAAAACTTCATTTTAAAGGCGGTTCGACGGGCAAACTCTTCGGCTCTGTAACAAACATTGATATTGCAAATAAAATCAGTGAAGAAAAGGGAATCGAAATCGATAAAAGAAAAATTGACTTGAAAAAAGCAATCAAAGAAGCCGGAATATATGACGTAAAAATCAAGCTGTACGGCAGTGTTGAGGCAAATGTTAAAATAGAAGTGGTGGTCTAGATGCAAACTGAGTTGACATTGCCGGCGTCTCTTGACGCCGAAGTGACACTTCTCGGGAACATGATACAAGATGCGAGAAGTGTTGACACAGCTCTTGAAATAGTTCGCTCATCCGATGAATTCTACTACAGTGCTCATCGGATTATTTTTGATGCAATGATTTCTCTAAACTCCAGAGGTCAGGGGATAAATCGTGTAAACCTTGTCGACTGCCTTATGACATCGGGCAATCTTGACAAAGCCGGTGGAGTCAGTAATATCGTAAATATTGCAAACAACTATATTTCGGGTGACAACACAAAAGAAGTTGCAACACTCGTACACAATAAATATTTGTTCAGGCGACTATATGACGTTGCAACTGAAACACGTGCACAAGCACTAAAAGCGGATACTGATATAAAATCCATTATAAGTGAAACCGAAGAAAGAATCCTAGATATCGGCCTTCATTCAATACAAAATGACCCGGAAAGAATAAACTTTATACTTAAAAACGCAGCCGAAGAACTTGTGACCCGCTCGAAACTCAAGGGCGGTATCTCCGGACTTTCAACAGGATTTGAAGACCTTGACGCAATGCTTTCGGGCTTTCAAAAATCTGACCTCATACTTCTTGCAGCAAGGCCTTCCATGGGTAAATCTGCAATTATGGTAAACTTTGCGGTTTCAGCGGCAAAAGAAGGCAAAACCGTTGTAATATTCTCGCTCGAAATGAGCAAAGAGCAACTTGCAATGAGAATCTACTCACAACTTGCAAACATCGACCTTACTAAAATCCTGAAGGGCGACCTTGACATGGACGACTGGAAAAGAATCAGTATGAGTGCTAATGAATTCTCATCGAAAAATCTTTTTATCGACGACACATCCGGCGTCTCAATCACAGATATACGTGCAAAACTAAGAAGACTTGCACTACAACAGGATGGGATCGACCTAGTATTAATCGACTACCTGCAACTCATGGAAGCAGGAGGAAAAATTGAGAACAGACAACAGGAAATTTCGAAAATATCAAGAGGATTAAAAGGACTTGCAAAAGAACTTAACATTCCTCTTATTGCACTTTCGCAACTCTCTCGTGCACCGGAAATGAGAAGCGATCACCGACCAATCTTGTCTGACCTTAGAGAATCCGGAGCAATCGAACAGGATGCCGACGTTGTAATGTTTCTCTATAGAGATGAATACTACAACAAAGAGTCCGAAGACCGAGGCACAGGCGAAGTTATCATTGCAAAACATAGAAACGGACCGACAGGCAGCATCAAACTTGTCTACAAAGGCGAAAATACAAAATTCCTCGACATGAAAAACGTACCGGGTGATGCACCACCGGCGGAAGTGGCGGAGGCGAGTGGAGGAGGAGAGATTCCGGACTTCATCTAAATTTGCGGTCTATTTTGCGACCTGCTTGCAAACTTCAATTATTTGATTGCTCGGAGTGCATTTGAGCACACCTACGCAATCAAAAATTGAGTTTGCGGCGCATCTCATCAAAATATCCTCGCAAATTGGTGGGGGTTATTTGCGGGCCTTTTCGCGATAAACACTTGATTCAATATTTCAGTTTTGCGGATTGTTTTTGTATAGCGACGTATTTAAGTAGCGTCGGGTCACATCCCGACGCATGGAGTATGGACAAATATACGATTGT
>CABTWE010000022.1 GCA_902488465.1 uncultured Tissierellia bacterium
GAGTCATAATTTTATTTGAAAAATTGCCCCTGCCGTTTCCGGTAACCAAAAGCTTTTTTAATATACGGTTATTTTTTTCAAATACCGTTACATCAAAAAAATCGGCAAGCAAAATAGAAAGAGTAATGCCACTTACTCCTCCTCCAACAATTGCAACTTTCATTATTCTTCTTCAGTTGCTGTCATTTGCTCAACTTGTGCGGCGGTGTTTAGTGCGTCGATCATTTCGTCCAAATCACCGTCGAGAAATTCTTGCAACTTGTAAATCGTCTTGTTGATTCTGTGGTCGGTAACTCTTCCTTGTGGGAAATTGTATGTTCTAATTCTTTCAGAACGGTCACCGCTTCCGACTTGACTTCTCTTTTCAGCAGCAAGCTTTTCTTGTTGCTCTCTTAACATCATTTCATAGAGTCTTGTCTTCAAAACTTTAATAGCCTTGTCTTTGTTTTTAAGTTGGCTCTTTTCATCTTGACATGCGACAACAAGTCCTGTCGGAATATGTGTAACTCTAACAGCGGAGTCGGTTGTGTTTACGGATTGTCCACCGTGTCCACTCGAGCGATAAACGTCAATCTTTAAATCTTTTTCTTCGATATTTACTTCGACGTCTTTTGCTTCCGGCATAACTGAAACTGTTGCAGCTGAAGTGTGAATTCTTCCGCCTGATTCAGTTTCAGGCACACGTTGAACTCTGTGAACGCCCGATTCATATTTAAGTCTTGAATAAGCACCTTTACCGTTAATCATGAAAATCGCTTCTTTGTATCCACCGATACCGATTTCATTTGTACTCATAATGTCTATAGACCATCTTTTTCTTTCGGCATATCTTGTGTACATTCTATATAAGTCTCCGGCAAAAAGTGCAGCTTCGTCTCCACCTGTGCCCGCTCTTAATTCAACGATAACGTTTCTATCATCGTTAGGGTCCTTTGGAATCAAAAGAGTTTTTATTTCGAGCTCAGTTTTTTCAAGCTCTTCTTCTAATGTTTTATGTTCCTCTTTTGCCATCTCTTTAAGCTCATCGTCAAGATCGTCTTGTAACAACTCCTTGTTCGCCTCAAAATCAGAGAGCAAAGACTCATATTGAACAACCTTATTATAAATTTCACTTAAATTTGCATGCTCAATCATCGTTTCTTGATATTTTTCCATATCGTTTAAAAGATTTGGATCCATAATGAGATCATTTAATTCTTTATACTTTTTCTTAATGCTTTCAAGTTGTTTATTATCGATCATTTCTATCACTCCCTTCAATAACAAGAAATCTATCCATACTTTGAAAATCTTTCAAAAAACTGTAATTTAAATTTCTATTTTTTAAGTAATTAATAATTTTATCTTTGTGAGTTTCGTCTATCTCTATTATAACTAAAAAACGAGATTCTACAAAATTTATAAACTCATCTAAAAATCTTTTTATAATATATAAACCGTCATCGTCTGTAAAAATTGCTGTGTCGGGTTCAAAATCTCTGACCTCTTTCGAAAGAAATTTTTTTCTTTCACGTGGCACATACGGTGGATTAATAGTAATCAAATCGAACTTACCTTCGATACTGTCAAATAAATCACTGTGTATAAAATGCACATTTGAATTAAGGTTTTTTGCGTTTATCTTTGCAACCTCAAGTGCATCTAAAGAGATATCGGATGCGTAAGTATCACTTTTAAAAATTTTTTCAAGGGTAATTGCAATGACACCGCTACCCGTGCATAAATCCAAAATCCTTTTAGGAGTAGGATTTTTAGCATAATATTTTTCAATGAAATCTATCATAAGTTCAGTTTCCTGTCTTGGAACCAAAACTCTCATATCGACAAAAAATTTTCTATCGTAAAACTCTTTGAATCCTACAATATAGTTGTAAGGGACCCCTTTGAGTCTATTTTGAATAGCTTTTTTATATTTTTCTACATCGTCGTCATTAAAATTATATTCCGACATCAAAAAAATATCGGATTTTTTAAAGCCGAATAAATCTTCGATAAACATCATGGCTTCGTTTTCGCCATTGTCCACACCGATTAACTTTTTTTGTCCGTATGCCAGCAATTCTAATAAATTCATATTGTAATATTAAAATAAAAAGGCTGCGTAAAGCTGCAGCCGTTCTATTTGTCTTTCTTTTCGTACTTCTTTTTAAACTTTTCAACTCTTCCGCCACGTTCAGCAAATTTTTGCTTACCTGTAAAGAACGGATGGCATTCAGAACAAACTTCAACCTTTAGTTCATCTCTTGTTGATGCAGATTGGAAAGTATTTCCGCATGCGCAAGTTACAGTTACTTCCTTAAATTCAGGATGAATTCCCTTTTTCATTGATTTCACCTCTCTTCACTCTTAACTTGATTATTTTATCATAATTATATACAACTTGTCAAGTATTATTTTGCATATTCCGGCTTTTTATCTAAATGATGAACAGCCTTTATAAATCTCACTGTGCCTGTTTCTTGACGAAGCACCAAGGTTTCAGTAGTTGCAACGTTTTTACTTATAAAGTTGACTCCATCAAGAAGTTCTCCATGGCTTACACCCGTTGCAGCAAATGCGGATTCATTTCCTTTTACAAGATCGTCGATAGTGTAAACTTTGTCGCATTCAACACCCATTCTTTCGCATCTTGCTTTTTCTTCGTCATCTTTAGGTAAAAGAATTCCTTCGAATTGTCCGCCTAAACATTTTAGAGCAACAGCTGCAAGAACACCTTCCGGAGCTCCGCCTGAACCGATTAAAATATCGCCGCTTACATGGTCGAAACAAGTTGCAATTGCTCCTAAAACGTCGCCGTCTTGAATAAATCTGATTCTTGCACCCATTTTTCTGATTCTTTTTGCAAAATCATCATGTCTCGGCCTATCGAGCATAACAACAGTGATGTCAGACATATCTTTGTTTAAAGCTTTTGAAAGCGCAACAAGATTATCTTCAATCGGTTTTTCAATTGAAACAACTCCCTTCCCCTTCGGACCGACAGCAAGCTTGTTCATATACATGTCCGGTGCGTTTAAAAGATGTCCTTCCGGTGCAACAGCTAAAACTGCGATTGCATCAGTGCCCCCTTTTGCAACGGCATTAGTTCCGTCAAGTGGGTCGACTGCAATGTCAATCTTTGGAGAATCCTCATGTCTTTGACCTATTTTTTCTCCGATATAAAGCATCGGTGCTTCGTCAATTTCACCTTCACCGATAACAACAGTTCCTGAAATGTCGATTGTGTCGAACATCTTTCTCATTGAATCAACTGCAGCTTGGTCTGCAGCATTTTTATCTCCACGTCCGAGCCACTTTGCACCGTTAAGTGCAGCTGCTTCGGTAACACGTGCCAAATTTAAAACTAAATTTCTATCCATTAATTGCCTGACTTTCTTTGATAACTTTCCCAATCTTTTTTAAATGCGTCAATTCCCTTGTCTGTCAAAGGATGTTTAAGCATTTGATTAAATACTTTATATGGAATTGTAGCAATGTCGCTTCCTGCAAGAGCTGCTTCTTTAACATGTCCAACAGTTCTTATAGAAGCTGCAATAACTTCAGTTTCAACTCCATAGTTGTAGAAAACTTTCATAATATCTTTTATGAGTGTCATTCCGTCATAACCTATATCATCAATTCTTCCGATAAACGGGCTTACATAACTTGCACCGGCACTTGCGGCAAGAATTGCTTGATTTACAGAGAATATCAATGTACAGTTTGTCCTGATGTTTTCTTTGTGAAGAATTGAAATTGCTTCCAAACCTTCTTTGGTCATAGGAATCTTGATTATAATATTTTCATGAATTTTTGCAAGTTCGCGTGCTTCAGTTACCATTCCTTCTGTTTCGTATGATGTTACTTCAGCACTTATTGGTCCGTCTACAAGACCTGTAATTTCAGTAA
>CABTWE010000023.1 GCA_902488465.1 uncultured Tissierellia bacterium
GTACGTCGCAGCGACTGAAATATTGAATCAAGCGTTTATCGCGAAAAGGCCCGCAAATGCAACACATATTTGCGAGGATATTTTGATGAGAAACGGTTGCATGGAGTGTTTTCGGAGTGAGGCGTACTGGCAAGTACGTCGCAACGACTAAAACACGAAATCAGCCGTTTATCGCAAAATAGACCGCAAATTTTTTAGATGAATTTGTCTTTTAGATTCTTCCAATAAATATCCTTATCCAAATGCAATCTATTCACAAATGTGTTGCTGATTGTGGTTTCAATTTTTCTAATGTCTCTCACAAAGTTTTCAACGCCGTCTTCGACGATCAAAACGGATTTTTCGTATTTGGTTTCAGGATAGATGTCGATTGTATAGTTGCCCGGCATGACTATCGGATTTAAAAGCGAACGGTACGCTGCACTTGAAATAGGTGCAAGCGGACTCATTTGCATGGTCTCGATGCTTGGGTGGACAATCGCTCCTCCGACTGAAAAGTTGTATGCGGTTGAGCCGACTGAAGTCGAAATTATAATGCCGTCGCCTGAAAATTTTTGCAAGAAATTTCTCTCGACATACACATCCATGTGGATTACTTTTGAATTTATTCCCTTTATAAGAATTTCATTTATCGCATAGAACGACAATTCACTGCCATCCCTTGTGGTTGCGACGGATTTTATAAGTTTCATCTCGTCGGTTATAAATTCCTCTTTTTTCAGCATGTGCACAAGTGTCGGAATTTCATCAACTCCAATTTCCTGAAAAAATCCAAGCCCTCCGGTGTTTATCCCGATAAACGGTGCCGAATGAAATTCGCTAAGTCGAACGGATTGCAGGAATGTGCCGTCGCCGCCCACGACAATGTTTACGTCAAAATCGCCGCCCTTGTTGTCGAGCGACTTTATATAAACTTGCTCCGCTTCCATTCCGAGCGAGCGAAAACGTTCCGACAATTCATCCGCAACCTCAATTGACGCCGGATATTCATTCAAAAAAATTCTAACTCTTTTCATTTTATTTGTCCAACATTTGTGCGTGATAACTGCTTCGAACGAACGGGCCGCTCGCAACACTTCTAAAGCCAAGTTCCAAACCGAGTTTCTTGTATCTTTCAAATTGCTCCGGAGTTACATACTCAACCACGTCGGCATGCTTTCTTGAAGGTTGAAGATATTGCCCGATTGTAAGCATGTCGCAATCGACATCTCTAAGCATTTTCATAAGATTTACAACCATTTCTTCCGTTTCACCGAAACCGACCATCATGCCTGACTTCGTGATAAAACCCTTCTCCTTTGCATATCTCAAAACCTCGAGACTCCAATCCATATTTGACTGCGGACAAATCTCTTTAAAAAACTCCGGCACAACTTCAACATTGTGGTTTATTATGTCCGGCTTCGCACTGAAAATCGTGTCCAAATGCTCGTGTACCGCATGCATATCAGGAATCAAAAGTTCCACCGTCGTGCCCGGGTTCACCTTTTTAATCTCCTCGCACACACGTCTAAAATGCTCAGCACCGTAGTCTTCCAAATCGTCTCTGTCGACGCTCGTCACAACGGCGTGTTTAAGCCCCAGCTTCTGCACAGCAAAAGCGACCTCTTGCGGCTCAAACTTGTTCACAGGCTCCGGCTTCTTTGTCGTAACATTGCAAAATCTGCAATTTCTCGTACAATTCTTTCCAAGAATCATAAAAGTTGCAGTTCTCGCAGCGTAACACTCCATCTTGTTCGGACAATTCGCCTCCGTACAAACGGTATTCAAATTATAATTTAAAAGTGTATGTTCAACCGTATTTGAATTTTGGTTGCCCTGAAGCTTAACCTTTATCCACTCCGGCTTCTTTAAATGTTTAGATTTTTTCTCACTCATAACTATTCTCCTCTGTGTAAATCCTTTAAATCAGAAATCAACTCTTCATTTTTCATGCCAATTATATAATCTCCGATATTTAGATTGAGCTCGTCCTCCATTGACTCTATATTTATACCCCGAATCGAACTCAAAAAAGGCTCCAACTCATTACTCAAAAAGAAATCGCCCATAATCTTGAGCTTCTTAATCTTGCCATTCTCATCATCCAGACCGTACTCAACAAGCCCGAAAGGATACTTCTTCGCCATATATTTCCTCGAATGCTCCTTGTCGTAACCTGTCTTGTTAAAATCAGGAAAGTCCGGCAAATACTTTTTCAAACCATCGAGTTCCTCGCTTGACGGCTCACGAATTTCAGAAATATCATGATACTCCACAATATTCTTAGCAATATAATCTATAAACTCATGCACATCCATGTCCACGTAATTTTTTATAAGACCAACATGCGCACGATGCGAATGAACATTTTTATCTATAAACTTAATTTCGCGTGCCTTCATTGAACCCGCCAAAAGCTCCATATCCGCATCAAAAAGAAGAGTTCCGTGGTGAATAATCCTGTCCTTATAACGGTACTGTGCATTCCCCGAAACCTTTTTGTCGCCGATCATAATATCATTTCTGCCTGTAAAATCTGCATCAAGCCCCAAATTTTTAAGTGCAAGCACAACCGGGTGCGCAAAACTCTTAAAAAGATTTTCATCATTGTCGTCGCGATTAGTAATAAAAGTGTACTGACAATTGTTCAAATCGCAATAAACAGTGCCGCCGCCCGAAAGCCTCCTCACAATATGCATATCGTGCTCTTTTGTAAAATCTGTATTTATCTCAAGCTCTAAATTTTGATTTCTACCAATCAAAACCGTCGGCTCATTTTGCCAAATCATAAAAACCGACTCGCGTGTATCTTTTAAAAAATATTCCTCAAGTGCGTGATTAAAAGAAGGATCAACGCTCTTGTTAATAACATAAATCATATCTATCCCTCCAACCTATATTTTATATTAAAATCCGGTTTTTTTCAAACAATAAAAAAGATGATTGAATGGAGAATAGGTTATTTGTTCGATTGTATATGCATGTGTACGCGTTGTAGCGGGACGGCATACGTTACGACGTAAGGAACAACGATGTCCTTCCTGTGCCCAACCGTGCGAAAAAGAAATCTATGATTTCGTTTTTGAGCACGGGAAGGGTGCCGCCATATTTTTGTGTAAATAGAATTTGTATCTTAACCAACAACGTTATTCCAATAAAATATCGAACCAAACTATTATGTCATATTTTAAATCCACTCATCATTGTGTGTTTTCAAGATCTATCCCTTTCTCTTCCCTCTTGGCGGCGATACACCTTTTTATCTCATCTCA
>CABTWE010000024.1 GCA_902488465.1 uncultured Tissierellia bacterium
ATCTTAAGCTTACCGATTAAGTTGTAGTGGTCGTAGCGATCGATGCCTTGCTTGTCGATTGTGACATCAGTTCCCTTGTGGTTTACGACATCAGATCCTGCTCCTGTTTCTGTATAAGTTCCTACTACTGGATTTCCATATTCATCTTCACCACTAGCAGCAACATTCTCAAATTCAGCCTTAGTTCTTGGACGTGCGAAGAATTTAACATCTAAGTTTTGGATGCCCTTAAAGTCAGGTGTGTTGAAGATTGAGTCTTCATTAATGACTGTCTTGCCATTCTCATCCTTCTTTAGAGCTCCTTCTGGCAATTTTACATGGATATTGCCATCATCTGCAATATAAGCACTTGCTCCTGGAACAATAGCTCCTGTAATTGGATTATAAACTTGACCTACCAGTCGATCCTTGGCATTGTCATCGATATTATCTACCTTAACACCAGTATTGATGTCTTGACCTTGGACAAATACCTTTTCATTGTATTCGCCATTTAGCTTCATTAATTGAAGCTTGTCATTTTCATTAGGCCATGGGTTGACCTTATAGGTTATGTTAAAGCTGTTTCCAAAGTACTTGATTCCTGGATTATCTTCGGTGTAGTTATCCTTCATACCAATAACAGTGGAGGAATTGTCCTTGCTGTTGATATGTTTAAGGGTTTCTTCGCTTGCCTCGTAGTTGTATAATTTTTGTTTTTTTCCTGATATATCACCATCTTCATCTGGCTTGTAGGTAACATCAGGAGAATCAGGAGTAAGTTTTTCTCCCTCTCCCATCATTGGCTTATCCCCTGTATTTACAAGAACACGGCCGGAATCTGTTACAAAAATTTTAGTATAGGTTCTTTGGCCGGTTTTCTTGTCGATAATAATCTCGTAACCGTATGCCTTCTTGTCTGGGGAACCTGCTGACGGGTTTAAGGTATCAAACTTAAACCCATCTTTTTCTTTTCCCTCATCTGCAATCCCATTTTCGACTATTGTAGATCCCGGTGTAAGGTCGGTTTCCTTATAACGTTCGCTGTCACTATAGTCTTTTATATTCTTTTCTTCATCAGAATAGTTGGGTTCATTAGCTTCTTTCGGAGCTTTTTGTGCGTCAGGTGTTTTTTCTTCTGTAACTTCCGGCTTCTCTTCTGCTTCTGATATTTTGTCAACATCAAATAAATCATCAATGCCCTTGTTGTTAATAAATTCATCAAGACTAAGTTCAGATTTTTCTCCGGTTTTTTCTGTTTGTCCAGCTTCTTCCGGATGATTTTTTTCTTCTTCAGATTGTACTTCTGAAGTTTCTACTGTTTTATCTTCAGTTATTGTTTCTTTTGCTTCGTCAGTTTGAACTTTTTCTTCTATATTCTTGTCAGCTTCAGCGCCGCTCACTGTTTCAAGATTTTTGTCATCTTCTAAGCTTACAGCCTTTTTAACATCACTTTCTTCTGAAACTTTAGAAAATTCAGTTTTAGTTTCAGCTTCTTTTTCATCGATTGATGCTACTGATGCAATTTCCGCTTCAAAATCTTTTTTATTTTCTGCATTATTTGATACAGATTCTTCATCTGTTTCCTTGCTCGAAATAGCGCTAATGGTTTCATCATTCGATTCGGATTGTCCCTTTTCTGCTATAGAAGTTGTTTCAATAACAGTATCAGCAGAAGCTTCATCTCTCACACTGCTTTGATGTAAATTTTCTTCCAAATCTACGGATGCCGTATTCGCATTTTGAATTTTCCTTTTAGCAAACTTTTGTTCGTCATTTTCAACTCTCGCAGCTTTATTAAACGACATAAGTTTATCTATTTCCAAATAGAGTTCTTTCTTCTCCGCCTCGTTTTGAGTTTCGGCTGTTTGTATGATTGCTTGCGGTTCATGTACAGATTCCGCTTTTGCACTTTGTCCTCCGAACATCATAAAACCGGCGATAGATGCACCTAAAACAATTTTAGTTGCATTCGCCTTGATGTTTTTTATAGTTTCATCAGACATCGGGATTACAATTTTACACTCATTAAATCCCTTTTTGTTTAATTTTTCATCCATCTTACATCCTCCAATAATCTCACTTGTTTAAATATTTAGATTTAATCTAAATATAATGTAGATATCCTTTTCTTTTATTCTATACCCTAATTTGCTCTTTATAAAAATAAACTTGTATTTTTTAACGAAAAATTAATCTTATAAAAATAAATTTAGCAGAATAATAATTCTATAAGTTTATTTAAGTAAAATTATAAAACAACCGAAAAATGACAGTCATATCATGGTTGTTTTATAATTTATTAATATATTTTTGCGCCTGCCGGAATATTTCCATCAAGCATTATTAAATTTAAAAGTTCTTCTCCATCATAGTCACAGACAGCTGAAAGAAGCATTCCGCAAGATTCGATTCCCATCATTTCTCTTGGCGGTAAATTTGTTATTGCGAGAAGTGTTTTTCCTACAAGTTCTTCTGCGCTATAGAAATTTTTGATACCTGACAAGATTGTTCTGTCTTTTCCGCTTCCGTCGTCAAGAGTGAACTTTAAAAGTTTCTTTGACTTCGGAACTTCTTCACATGCTTTAACCTTAACAACTCTGAAGTCTGATTCTGAGAATTTTTCAAAGTCAACAAAATCTTCGAAAAGAGGTTCGACTTTTACTTTCGACAAGTCGAGTTTCTTTGCAGCTTTCGGTGCTTCGTCATGCTTTGGTTCTTCACCGTTTTCAGCAAGGTCCTTTGCAAGCGGTTTCATCGTAGGGAACAAGATTA
>CABTWE010000025.1 GCA_902488465.1 uncultured Tissierellia bacterium
AGTGTTGCGAGCATGGGCGCAGTACACGGAAAAAACGATTTTAACATTTCAGTTTTTGACACAAAAACGGCAAAAATGATATAATTTGAAACAAAGGTTCGATTCCGCCCTTCTAATAAAACTGTAAATCTTTAATTATCAGTAATATGTAAATTATGAAAATACTTTACAACAAATAAAAAATATTTCATTCTGAATTATTCTTCGGAGAAAAAAGTGGGTCAAAAAAAATCAAGAGCATTAAAAAAGCCTTTAAGTTATTGAAACTTAAAGGCTTTCTCAAATTTTTTTAAGCGGAGAGAGAGGAGATGAAAATGCAAAGCACCATTGGCTATGAAATGTGTAACCAATGGTGCTTTGTGAATCGTTATAGAATTTTCGTTTCAAAGAAATTCTTTATCTTGTATATACCTATATCATGCTTATAGCGTCCGAACAGAAGTTGTGGATTGACATTGTGTTTTTCTGCTTCTGTCTGAATATATGGTGCTATTTTATAAGGTACAACATCACGAGTCCTTGCCATGAACTTTTTCCACTCCGCATTTGGTAGGGCCGCATTTAAAGCAAACTCGTCAGCCTCAGACTCCTCGATGTTCTTCTTGTCCTCCATGAGATTAATCATTGCCTTACCATTTTGGGTAATGTGCTTGAATACATGACCGACCTCATGTAAAGTGGTGAAAGCAAAATTGTCAATGGAAGCTATTCTCTCAGTGATGACAATCGTTGGTGTATCTCCTATCCAAAAGGACATTCCATCAACAGGAACTTGCCCAACCTTATTGACTACAAGAAAACGAATGCCATACTTGTTAAGAACCTCTTGGGTTTTGTTCACCGTATTCTTGTTTTCTTTAAACACATTGTTCAGCTCTCTTGCCAGCATCTCTGTATCTGCCCCCTTGTCAAATGTGCATAAAGTTGAATCATCATTTTTAGAGAGATGATAGCAATAATATTTCCAAGACAGAATGTCCACGGGATTGGTTTTCACCTTTCCTGACTTGCGGTAATAAGAAAGTTCCATTTCTTCTGCCTTCAAACCAAAGAAATCATCCAAGTTATCCACGGAAAAGACCTCGAAGATGCGTTTTACATCCTCGATGATGTTTCCTCTAACGATACCGACTTTTCTGAAAAAGGGAATTGATACTTGGTCTTTGAGTACATTCCAAATCTCAAGCATTTTAGTCTGCAACACAACCCTTTCGCTCTGTTTGGCGCAATCCAATTCGTATTGCGTCTGGATGTTCATGAGATATGTCGCAGAAATGCCGAGAGCGTTTTCCAACAACAATGCCATTTCAGGTGTCAGAGAACGTTTACCTTTTATGACATCATTCAGAATGGATTTCTGTATGCCAGTGAGTTCGGACAATTCGCTCTGCTTCATATTACGAGCAGACAATTCGTCCTTAATCACCTCGCCCACATGAGTTGCCTCAAATGGGACTGTCTGATTGAAACTAAACTTAGTCATAATGATGTGATATTTCAATTAATTCTATTTCGGTAATGATAATACTGCCATCGGCAGGAGAGCTTTGGAAAATCAATCGCCAGACATCATTGCATCTTACGGATTCTTGATCTTTTCTGTTTCCATGCAATCTTTCGTAGCGCAAGCCATGATCACGCATAATGTCTTCAATTCTTGTTGCAGCTCTCATTTTGTTGACAGCCTTAACATAACCCTTGATTGCGGCTATAGGAAGTCTTTTATACTTCTTGTCAGATGTCTTTCCATTTTCGAACAGTTCCAACAAAGCCTCGTCTTCACTTGTTATGTTCATATATATTATTCAGCCATGTTATTTTTATTTGTGTGCAAAATTACGATAAATATTTCGATTATCAAAATTGATAACTAATTATTATCTATATTATAATCATTTTTAACTATTATTCTTGGCACTCGCGGAAAAAAGCAATAGGACAAACCTATTTATATTCAACTGTGAAAAGCGCATTTATGCCTTTTGTATCAAGTGCTTCAAATTCACGGTATTGGGCTGTAAGACTTAGGGCTGTTGTAAAAAGTGTTGCGAGCATGGGCGCAGTACACGGAAAAAACGATTTTAACATTTCAGTTTTTGATACCAAAATGGCAAAAATGATATAATTTGAAACAAAGGTTCGATTCCGCCCTTCTAATAAAATTGTAAATCTTTAATTATCAGTAATATGTGAATTATGAAAATACTTTACAACAAATAAAAAATATTTCATGCTGAATTATTCTTCGGAGAAAAAAGTGGGGCAAAAACCGGGGCAAAAAGTGGGGCAAAAAGTGGGGCAAAAAGGGGTCAGTCGTAAAACCCAGTTGCACCCCCTCCTCTCATGCACATAATTTCATAGGAATTTGTTATCTTTGCATCATGAAGACCGAGCAATTGTTGCGTTGTATCTTTCCAGAGATACTCG
>CABTWE010000026.1 GCA_902488465.1 uncultured Tissierellia bacterium
TGGCTTTTGAATTCGAGCATTTTCGTGATATTTATCACGCCCATCAGGTTGATGAAATGAAGCATTACTTGCAAATTTCTCACCAAGTGATGAAAGTAATTGATCAATTGCGAGACTATACCTTATTTAATAAATAGAATCTATGGGCCGTCTCAGAAAAATATCTACAAGGCATGAAACAGAAAAGTTTGACAGAGAGTGAATATCGCCAACGCATCAAAGAACTGGAAGAAGCACTTGAATACGAACGACTTCGCAATTATGCCTACGAGAAACTCATCGAGATTACCGAAAAAGAAGAAGGTATCACGATTTTGAAAAAAGGCAATAAGCCGAATACGAAATAGCACTGACTATATTAATCTTTTGCCACTTGTGTCCAAACTCATTGAGTTTGGACTCCAATCTCAATGGGTTTGCCCTTCAATCTCAATGGGTTTGGGGGATAAAGTCATAGAGATTGATTTTCAAACTTAAATCTCTACCATCACTCTAGATTTTTACATACTGGGTAGACTATATTTTATCGGAAATAAGTTAACTTTTCTTATTGAAATCATGTCTTTTTTAGACGCAAATCATACCCATTCATCTAACCCGTTATGCAATGTCATGAATGCTGACAATCCATTCGTCAAAAACACGGCTGTTTTGTTCGTTTCTGCAAGACAGCATTTTCATCACACGAAATATAAGTACTTAGGAATCTTCTTTATGCGCCAATATTAATCATTTTCACGCACACCCGATGGTGAATGTCGGAAAAAACTTTTTTTATCGTAAAATCTTATCAAATTTTTATTGAAAAACTTGATGAAATGAAAAAATATGCATATATTTGCAAAAGAAAGAACAGTTTCGGATTTTTTTAATTTGGGTGATATGGCAAAATACAACATTGTTAAGAAAAAGGAAAAGGATGCTGCTTATCGTTCCCTAGTCAGTCCTGAGTTGATGGATGAGCTGAAGGAAAAAATATTAGATGTTATTCTCATCCAAAAGAAATACAAAGATAAGAATTATTCGGCAAAGAAACTGGCAGAGGACTTGGGCACCAACACGCGGTATATTTCGGCCGTCGTCAATGTGCGTTTCCACATGAACTACACATCATTTGTCAACAAGTATCGTATTGAAGAGGCAATGGCCTTGCTGACCGACAAGAGGTATCAAGATTTGAATATGGAACAAATATCAGATATGGTAGGCTTTTCGAATCGGCAATCGTTCTACGCTTCTTTTTACAAGTTGAATGGTTGCACGCCCCGCGATTACAAGATGCAGCACCTGGCCATGCTTCCAGCAGATGCATTGCCTCCGAAGAAGGGAAAAAAGAAATCTAGTTCGAAGAAGAAAAAGAAGTAATAATCCTATTGTCGCTGAATGACACATGAATTTAAATATTCAGACGAGCGATTTGCTGATTTGCAAATGCTGAGGTATCGTCTGAAAGGGTTTGAGAACTTGACGCTCAAACAAAAGATTTACATCTATTTTTTGGCAAAGGCCACATTGGCGGGAAGAGATATCACGACCGACCAGTTTGGTAAGTATAACTTGAAGATAAGAAAGGTGCTTGAGGCAGTGTATGAGGAATATGCTGGCTCGAGGGACAGTAATGACTTCAAGAATCTGGAAATTTATCTGAAGAGGATATGGTTTTCTAATGGCATCTATCATCATTATGGCAGTGAAAAGATGATTCCTGGGTTTTCGGAAGGCTTTTTTAGAAAAGTAGTGTCCGGGATAGATGCCTCACACCTGCCATTGTCACACCGTCAAACGATACAAGAGCTGCTTGATGAGCTTGTTCCGGTGATGTTCGACCCCAACATCTTGCCCAAGCGTGTGAACAAGACCGATGGAGAAGACTTAGTGTTGACATCGGCTTGTAATTATTATGAAGGCGTTAGTCAAAAGGAAGTTGAACGCTTTTACGCCGCCCAGAAACAGCCTCATGATAATGAGCCTGTTTCTTATGGACTGAATACCAAGTTGGTGAAAGAGGATGATGTCATCAAAGAGATACCATACACGACCAATTGCCTGTACCAAAAGGAATTGAAACGAATAGTTTACTGGTTGGGCAAGGCACGAGAATTTGCCGAAAACGAACAGCAAAAGATGATAATCTCGCTGTTGATACGATATTATGAAACGGGCGACTTGAAGTTGTTCGACGAATACTCCATAGAGTGGCTGAAGGAACAAGATGGGCATGTCGATTTCATCAATGGCTTCATAGAAGTTTATGGCGATCCGTTAGGATTGAAAGGCTCATGGGAGGGGCTTGTAGAATACAAGGATTTAGAGGCTACCAAGCGCACCCAACTCATCAGTAAAAATGCACAATGGTTTGAAGACCACTCACCGGTAGAAAAGCGTTTCAAGAAA
>CABTWE010000027.1 GCA_902488465.1 uncultured Tissierellia bacterium
AAGAGCCATAAGTAGGCAATGAACGCGCGCTCACATTGACTTTTTCGCTTTTATCTGCTATACTATATTTAGATAATAAATTTTGGGTGGTAGGAGGGGTAAATTGAACATATTTTTAAATATCAGTATTGTAATTTTATTCGGTGTCATCGGGGCAAAGATTGCACGACGCTTGAATTTGCCGAATGTTACGGGCTACATCGTGATGGGTCTTCTTTTGGGTCCATCATTTTTTAATCTTGTCACGTCTGAAGCGGCACCGATTATTTCATTTGTAAATGAATTTGCACTCGGCATAATTGCATTTGCAATCGGTGGGGAATTTTTTCTTGAAGACTTGAAAAAGCTCGGAAAAGATATTTTTGTTATAACAATAATGGAAGTTGTAGGAGTTTTGCTCGTCGTTTTTAGTGCGATGTATTTTTTACTCAATCAATCTTTTGTGTTTTCAATTATAATCGCATCGATGTCGGCAGCGACAGCACCTGCCGGAACTGTAATGGTCATAAGGCAGTACAGAGCATACGGACCGCTCACAAAGACAATACTTCCTGTTGCGGCACTCGACGATGTATTGGGAATTATGGCGTTTGGAATCGCACTCAGCCTTGCGAAACTTTCAATAGGTGCGGGCGACGTTTCGATTTTTGCAATGATATTTGACCCGGCGAAGGAAATAATACTTTCGATAGCACTAGGCGCGGTAATTGGAGTTGTATTCACATATATCGTGAAAAAACTGAAAAACAAAGAGGACATGCTCTGTGTTATAATACTCACGATTCTTGTGTCGACCGGAGCTGCGAACCATTTCGGACTTTCGCCGCTTCTAAGTAACATGATGGTTGGTGCGACGCTCGTAAATTTAAACAACAGAGCAGGCAGAGTGTTTGAAACTATAAACGATTTTGCACCGCCGATCAACCTTTTGTTCTTTACATTTGCCGGTGCGAGCCTCGATTTATCGGTCTTAGCATCGATCAGTGGACTCGGAATTGTGTATGCGTTCTCAAGAGCGGCAGGGAAAATTACCGGAGCAACTCTCGGGGCAAAAATGGTAAAAGCAGAGGAGACAATTGTGAAGTGGCTTGGACTTGCACTCCTTCCACAAGGTGGAATCTCAATCGGACTCTCTATGATAGTTGCAAGGGAGCTTCCGATGTACAGCAAAGAAATAATCACAGTTATACTATTCTCGGTATTGGTTTTTGAAATCTCAGGACCGATACTTGCAAAAATTTCTATAACAAAGGCCGGCGAAGTGAACGGTCTTGATGCGATAAAGGAGTCGGATAAATAATGAAAGCATTGTTTTTGATATTAAATAAAACGGAAAAATTAAATGACGTGCTCGAAGCATATGTAAAAGTCGGCATCAAAGGGGCGACAGTTGTCGACTCTCAAGGCATGGGCTCTGCGCTAAGTGAATCGAACTTGCCGATGTTTGGCGGATTTTTAAGAACGGTACTCGACAACAACAGACCGTTCAACAAAGTCATTTTCTCGGTTGTTAAAGACGAAGAAGTTTTAAACGACGCAATCGCCGCAGTCGAAGACATACTCGGCGACATGAGTAAGCCGGGCGTGGGACTGATGTTTGTCATGCCGGTCGACAGAGTAGTGGGCTGGACAAAATAAATATGTAAAAAAGAAGCTCTCACGCTGTGTGGGAGCTTTTTGTGTGCCAAAAACTATTTTCCAAAATTCACTTCGAACAGGTCTTCAATGCTGTCGTAGTTATCGTTGTAGATTGTCTTTAAATCGTTATTAAATTCGCCGTTTGAGTCGATTGTAATTTCTTTTTTCATCGGGTCGAGCTCATATTTGAATGCGAAAATATTTTTCAGGTAATTTATATCAAAGTAAAGAGTGCCGTCAATAATTTTGGCT